>NZ_MVHD01000100.1 GCF_002086635.1 Mycobacterium alsense
AAACCTGGCTGGTCGGCCCCCAGTTCTACTACGACTGCGTCGGCGGCGGGCCGGGGAGGGGTTCGTCGCCGCCGACGCAGTCGTAGTAGAACTGGGGGCCGACCAGCCAGGTTTTCATCCACTGGTGCCAAAACGACCCGTCGGGGTACTTCTCGCCGTCGCACACGGCCAAATTGCCGTAACCCCAGCGACCACCCGGGCAGAAGCCTTTCGTCATGTCCGGCATGTGCGGGTCGGGCGGATCAGCGCTGGCAACCGCGGGAGAAAGAACAAGCGCCGCAGCACAACCCAGTGCCGCAGCGCCATAACGAGCGAGCGTGAACTTCATTCGGCCTCCCTTGAAACATTGAACCAACGCTGAGCCGCGGCCATGAGGCGCAGGCGGACGAACCTTTTCGAGAGCAACCTGGAGTCCGGTTCGTTCTGATCAAGAGCAGCCATTCACGCACCAGTCTGTAAGGCGCAACCGTCTTTTCGAGAGGCTACGACGCGCTTTTCGACAGTCTACGATGCGGCGGATCAGCAATGTCAACTCGGGCAACGGAAATCAATTTGGTTTCTTATTCACGTTTCTAACGGAAATCGCGGGACCTCGAATCCACGCTCAGGGTGATCCGGCCCAACCGCTCGGCCACGACGGTGACTGCGCCGCTGGCGTTTTGGACCTGGCCGCACACCAGCAGCGCCGCCGCCGTGTTGGCCAGCTTGCGATGCCGCGCCCACACCCCCGGCGTGCAGAGCACGTTGACCATCCCGGTCTCGTCCTCGAGGTTGAGGAACGTCACCCCTTGGGCCGTGCCGGGCCGCTGCCGGTGGGTCACCGCGCCGGCGATCAGCACGCGGTCGCCGTCGGGCACGGAAAGCAGTGCCTCGGCGGGCACCACGCCCAGCGCGTCCAAATCCGAACGGAGGAACTGCGTCGGATAGCTGTCCGGGGAGACGCCGGTGGCCCACACGTCGGCGGCGGCCAGCTCCAGCTCGCTCATCCCCGGCAGCGCCGGAATGTGCGACCCATCAGCACCGTGGGCCCCCACGCCGGGCAACCGGTCCGGGCGTTGGGTGGCCGCGGCCCCGGCCGCCCACAGTCCCTCGCGCCGGGACATGCCGAAGCAGGCCAGCGCCCCGGCCGTGGCCAGCGCCTCGGCCTGCGGCACGCTCAACTGCAGCCGGGACGTCAAGTCCAGCAGGGAGGCGAACGGGCCGTTGGCTTTTCGTTCCTCGACCAGTTGCCCGGCGAGGTCGTCGCCGATGTGGCGAACGGCGCCCAGCCCGAGGCGAACCTCCGTGCCGCCGTTCTCGAGGGTGGCGTGCGCCAGGCTGGCGTTGACGTCCGGGCCGCGCACCACCACGCCGTGCCGGCGTGCGTCGGCCACCAGCGACTGGGGCGAGTAGAAACCCATCGGCTGCGCGCGCAGCAGCGCCGCGCAGAACGCCGCCGGGTGGTGCAGCTTGAACCACGACGAGTAGAACACCAGCGACGCGAAGGACAACGCGTGGCTTTCGGGGAAGCCGAAATTGGCGAACGCTTCCAGCTTTTCGTAGGTGCGGTCGATCACCTCGTCGGCGGCGCCGTGCAGCGCGCGCATGCCGTCGTAGAACCTGCCCCGGAGCCGCCGCATCCGCTCGGCCGAACGCTTGGAGCCCATCGCGCGCCGCAGTTGGTCGGCCTCGGCCGCTGAGAAGCCCGCGCAGTCGACGGCGAGCTGCATCAACTGTTCCTGAAAGAGCGGCACCCCCAATGTCTTTCGCAGCGCCGGTTCCATGGACGGGTGGTCGTAGACGACCGGGTCCAGGCCGTTGCGCCGCCGAATGTAGGGGTGCACCGACCCGCCCTGGATGGGGCCGGGGCGGATCAGCGCGACCTCCACCACCAGGTCGTAGAAGATGCGCGGCCGCAGCCTCGGCAGGGTGGCCATCTGCGCGCGCGACTCCACCTGGAACACGCCGACGGAATCGGCGCGCGAGAGCATCTCGTACACCGCGGGCTCGGTGAGGTCGAGCCGGGCCAGGTCCACCTCGATGCCCTTGTGCTCGGCCACCAGGTCGATGGCGTAGTGCAGGGCCGAGAGCATGCCCAGCCCGAGCAGGTCGAATTTCACCAAACCGATTGCCGCGCAGTCGTCCTTGTCCCACTGCAACACGCTGCGGTTCTCCATGCGGGCCCACTCCACCGGGCACACGTCGGCGATCGGGCGGTCGCAGATCACCATGCCGCCGGAATGAATGCCCATGTGCCGCGGCAGGTTCCGGATCTGCGTGGCCAGCTCGATGACCTGCTCGGGAATGCCCTCGACATCGGCAGAATCAGCGAGGCCGTTCCAGGTGCTGATCTGCTTGCTCCACGCGTCCTGCTGTCCCTGCGAGAAGCCCAGCGCGCGGGCCATGTCGCGCACCGCGATCCGCCCCCGGTAGGTGATGACGTTGGCGACCTGGGCGGCGTAGTCGCGGCCGTATTTGTCGTAGACGTACTGGATGACCTTTTCGCGCTGGTCGGACTCGATGTCCATGTCGATGTCGGGCGGCCCGTCGCGCGCCGGCGACAGGAAGCGCTCGAACAGCAGCTCGTTGGCCACCGGGTCGACCGCGGTGACGCCGAGCGCGTAGCAGACCGCGGAATTGGCCGCCGATCCCCTGCCCTGGCACAGGATGTTGTTGTCCCGGCAGAACCGGGCGATGTCGTGCACAACCAGGAAGTAACCCGGGAACTGCAGCTGCGCAATCACTTTCAGTTCGTGCTCGATCTGGGAGTACGCGCGCGGCGCTGATTCGGGGAGCCCGTAGCGCTCGCGCGCCCCGGCCATGGTCAGCCGGCGCAGCCAGCTGTCCTCGGTGGAGCCCGCGGGTACATCCGGGTACGGCGGCAGCTGCGGGGCGATCAGCGCCAGCCCGAACGCGCACTGCTCGCCGAGCTCGGCGGCCGCGGTCACCGCGTCGGGCCGCTGCGCGAACAGCCGGGCCATCTCCTCGCCGGAGCGCAGATGCGAACCCCCCAGCGGGGCCAGCCACCCGGCGGCGGCATCCAGCGACTGCCGCGCCCGGATGGCGCCCATCGCCATGGCCAGCCGGCGCCGCGACGGGTGGGCGAAATGGGCACCGGTGGTGGCGACGACGCCGACGCCGAAGCGCGGGGCCAGCGCGGCCAGCGCCGCGTTGCGTTCGTCGTCCAGCGGCTGGCCGTGATGGGTCAGCTCGACGCTGACCCGTCCGGCACCGAACCGGTCCACCAGGTCGGCCAGGGCCCGCTCCGCCGCATCCGGCCCTCCGTCGGAAAGCGCGTGGCGCACATGGCCTTTGCGACACCCGGTGAGGATGTGCCAGTGCCCGCCCGCCGCCTCGGTCAGCGCGTCGATGTCGTAGCGCGGCTTGCCCTTCTCCCCGCCGGCCAGGTGCGCCGCGGCCAGTTGCCGCGACAGCCGTCGGTAACCTTCGGGGCCGCGGGCCAGCACCAGCAGGTGCGGGCCGGCCGGATCCGGCGTCTCGGTGCGGGCCTCGCCGCCCAGCGACAGCTCGGCGCCGAATACGGTGCGCAGCTCGAGTTCGGCGGCCGCCTCGGCGAACCGCACCGCCCCGTACAGCCCGTCGTGGTCGGTGAGCGCCAGGGCGCGCAAACCCAGCCGGGCAGCCTCCTCGACCAGCTCCTCCGGGGTGCTGGCCCCGTCGAGGAAGCTGAACGCCGAATGCGCGTGCAACTCGGCATAGGCAACGGAAGGAGCGGCCGGCGAGCGGGCCGCCCGGGTGTCGCCCGGCGGCCGGTACGACGCGCGCTTGCGCGACAACGGTGCGTCCTCCGGAAGTTCCGGCGGCGCGCCGGCGTGGCGCGGCTTGCCGTCGAGCACCCGCTCCATTTCCGCCCAGCTCGGCGGTCCATTAAACCAACCCATACCAGCCCACAACCCGCAGTCTATCGAATGTATGTTCGATACCATAGTCCTGGGAAGGTTGGTGGATGCCGGTCACCATCGACCCGCGCCGCCACGACGCGGTGCTGCTCGACGCCGCCGTGACGCCCCCTCCGACGCTGGCCCGGGAACTGAGCGAAGCCGGCGTCGGCACCGGTGTCTTCGAGTCGGGCGATGAGCTTGCCGCGGCGGCCGAGCGGCTAGCGGTGCGGCCGGGCCGGTGTGCCGTGATCACCGCCGACGAGGCGTCCATTCGAGCCGCGCGGGACGGGGGCTTTGCGTTGGTCGTCACCGACGCGGGTGAGGTCGCCGTGCGCGCCGGGGACCGTCGCATGTCCCAGCTGCCCGATGCCGCGCAGGCGCTCGGCCTGCTGGCCGACCGGACACCGGCGGTGTTCTACGACTTCGACGGCACGCTGTCGGACATCGTCGACGATCCCGACGCGGCGCGCCCCGTCGACGGTGCGGTCGCGGCGCTGCGAAGCCTGGCCGCGCAATGCCCGGTCGCGGTGCTGTCCGGCCGCGACCTCGCCGACGTGACAACGCGTCTCGGCGTTCCCGGCATCTGGTATGCCGGCAGCCACGGTTTCGAGCTGACCGCGCCCGACGGCACACACCACCAAAACGAGGACGCGGCGGCGGCCATACCGGTGCTGGCACAGGCGGCCGCCGAGCTGCGCGACCGGCTCGGGTCGATTCGCGGAGTAGTGGTGGAGCACAAGCGGTTTGGCGTTGCGGTCCACTACCGCAACGCCGCGCGCGATCGGGTCGGCGAGGTGGCCGCGGCGGTGCGCGCGGCGGGCCGGCGCGACGAACTCCGGGTGACGACGGGCCGCGAAGTCATCGAGCTGCGCCCGGATATCGACTGGGACAAGGGGAAAACCCTGCGCTGGGTGATGAACCACCTGCGCGAGGCCGGCGCGGGTCCGCTGCTGCCGGTCTATCTCGGCGACGACATCACCGACGAGGACGCCTTCGACGCGATCGCCCACGACGGCGTCCCAATCCTGGTGCGGCACAACGAGGACGGCGATCGCGCCACCGCCGCCCGGTTCGCCCTGGACAGGCCCGCGCTCGTCGCCGAGTTCACCGAGCGCCTCGCGCGGCGGCTAAGGGACGCGCGCGTGGATTAACACCCGACCGTTGGTCATCAGACTCCGGGTCATTTCCTGCGAACTGCCTGTAAAATTTGCGAAATTCCGGCAATCGGTACGCACTGGCGCTAAGCTTCGCGCCGACCCGGGAGGTCAGACATGTCCTTTGTCATCGCTTCGCCTGACATCGTGGCGTCGGCGGCCACCGACTTGGCCGGAATCCGGTCGGCGCTCAGCGCGGCAAACGCGGCGGCCCTGGCCCCGACGGCCCAGATCCAGGCGGCGGCCTCCGACGAGGTGTCAGCCGCGGTTTCGGCGCTGTTCGGCGAGTACGGCCAGGCCTACCAAACGCTCAGCGCGCAGGCGTCGGCGTTCCACGACCGATTCGCAGGTCTGCTGAACGGCGCCGGCCTCTCCTACGCGGTCTCCGAGGCCGCCAACGCGTCGCCTCTAACGCCCTTGCAGACCCTCGAGCAGGACGCGCTCAACGCGATCAACGCGCCCACCGAGGCGCTGCTCGGGCGCCCCTTGATCGGCAACGGTGCCGACGGCACCGCGGCCAGCCCGAACGGTCAGCCCGCTGGACTGCTGTACGGCAACGGCGGCAACGGCTTCTCGCAGCCGACGGGCTCCGGCCTCAATGGCGGTAACGGCGGAGCCGCCGGGTTGATCGGCAGCGGCGGTGCCGGCGGCAACGGCGGAACGGCCGGCGCCGTAGGCGGTGCCGGCGGCAGCGGCGGCTCGGGGGGCAACGCCTGGCTGTGGGGCAACGGCGGCGCCGCCGGAAGCGGGGCGAGCGGCGCGAACGGCAACGGCAGCACTCCCGGGGGCAGCGGCGGAGCCGGTGGCCTGGGCGGCAATGCCGGCTTGCTGGCGGGCATCGCCGGAAGCGGTGGCAACGGGGGCGGCGCCGGCAGCGGCCTCAACAGCACGACCAGTTCGGTCGGCGGTGCGGGCGGGGCCGGCGGTCACGCCGGGCTGTTCGGCCCCGGCGGGAGCGGTGGCGCCGGCGGCATGGGTGGGCTGAACAACCAAACCGGTTTGTCCGGCGGCGCTGGGGGCGCGGGCGGCGCCGGCGGGGGT
>NZ_MVHD01000101.1 GCF_002086635.1 Mycobacterium alsense
AACCGCAACAGTTCTTCCCACCGGCGGCCCCCCGGCCGGCACCCCGGCCCGAGCGCCCGCCAACCTCCGAGGGCTTCTCCCCGCCGAGCTGATCGAACGTCAGGAAACGGCCGCGGCCATCAGGACGACGTCGGCGACCAGCAACGCCCAGCCGGCCACCGGAACCACGATGCCGCCGCGGCGCCTGGCGGTGAAAAACGAGATGACGATGACCGCGAAGGCCACCGCGGGGGCCCCGTAGAACGCCACGCCGAAGTCGATTCCGCCGCGACCCAGGTCCGGGCAACCGCCACCGCTGCAGCCGTCGGTGCTCATGACGGCGCCGAGCGCGAAGAGCATCACGATGGCCGCTGCGGGCACCGTCGCCAGCGCCAACCCCCAGTTGACCCACGGCCACACGTTGCGGCCGCGGTCCCCGTTCGCCCGGCTGGATCCGGCCACGCCATGGGCTCCGCTGCCGACCGTGACGTTCTTGTTCGGGTTCATCCCTCTGTTCCTACCCGCCGCCCGAGGGTTGCAAACTGCGCCGCCGCAGCCGGCGGACAAGCCCTTTCCGCAGGTCAGACCGCTAGCGAGCCGCCGCGCCGTGGCTGGAGAGTATCGCGTTGCATCGCGTTAGTTTACGATATATCGTGATATTCGGTACGGCGCGCACGACCCGGCGCCACCCGTGAAACGTGAGGAAAGAAATGAGCAACCCCTTCATATCCCCCGAGACTCCCTTCGGCGGCCGACCCGGTTTTGGTTTCGGCTTCGGCCCCGGGCCCGTCGGCCCCGCAGCGGGCCCGCCACCCGTTCGCGGCGGGCGACGCGCCCTCCACGAGGCCAGGCGCCAGGCCCGACGGGAATTCCGTGAACACCTCCGCGACCACGCCGGCGACCACTTCGGTGCCGGTTTCGGTCCCGGTTTCGGACCGGCCTTCGGCCCCGGTTTCGGCTTCGGCCCCGGGTTCGGCCCCGGGTTCGGCTTCGGCCCGGGTGGCCGTCGCGGCGGATGGCGACGTGGCGGCCCCGGCCGCGGGCGCCGCGGCGACGTGCGCGCGGCCATCCTGGCGCTGCTGGCCGAGCGGCCGATGCACGGCTACGAGATGATCCAGCGAATCGCCGAGCGCAGCAACGGGATCTGGCGGCCCAGCCCCGGGTCGGTGTACCCGACGCTGCAGCTGCTGGACGACGAAGGCTTGATCACCGCGAGCGAAACCGAAGGCAGCAAAAAGCTTTTCGAGCTGACCGACGAGGGCCGCGCGGCGGCGGAGAAGATTGAGACCCCGCCGTGGGACGAGATCGCCGAAGGCGCCGATCCCGGGCACCTCAGCCTGCGTGCGGCGCTGGGCCAGTTGTTCGGCGCGGTCGCGCAATCCGCGCACGCCGCCACCGCCGAGCAGCAACAGCGCATCGTGGAGATCCTCAACAACGCCCGCCGCGACGTCTACGGCATCCTCGGCGAGGACTGATCCCTCACCATTGGCCGCGAGCGCGCGCCAATGTTCAGCCGCAACGGCGTGTCGGCGTAGAGACACGCGCGCTCGCGGTCAATCGGGAGTCACGCTAGGTGACGTCGACCCAGTCGAGGGCGCGCTGCACCGCCTTGCGCCAGCCCGCGTACCCCGCGGCGCGCTGGTCGTCGTCCCAGGTGGGCGTCCACCGCTTGTCCTCGCGCCAGTTGGCGCGCAGCTCGGACGGATCGGCCCAGAACCCCACGGCCAGACCCGCCGCGTAGGCGGCGCCCAGCGCGGTGGTCTCGGCGACCACCGGCCGCACCACGTCCACACCCAGCACGTCGGCCTGAATCTGCATGCACAGGTCGTTGCCGGTGATGCCGCCGTCCACCTTCAAAATCTCAAGGTGCACACCGGAATCCGCCTTCATCGCGTCCACAACGTCGCGGCTCTGGTAGCAGATCGCCTCCAGCGTCGCGCGCGCCAGGTGTGCGTTGGTGTTGAACCGCGACAGCCCCACGATCGCGCCGCGGGCATCGGATCGCCAGTAGGGGGCGAACAACCCGGAGAACGCCGGCACGAAATACACCCCGCCGTTGTCGGGGACCTGACGGGCCAGCGACTCGCTTTGCGCCGCGCCGCTGATGATGCCCAGCTGATCGCGCAACCACTGCACCGCCGAGCCGGTGACCGCAATGGAACCCTCGAGCGCATAAACGGGCTTGGCTCCGCCGAACTGATAGCAGACCGTGGTCAGCAGGCCGTTGTCCGACCGCACGATCTTCTCCCCGGTGTTGAGCAGCAGGAAATTTCCGGTGCCATAGGTGTTTTTGGCCTCGCCCTCGGCCAGGCACACCTGACCGACCATCGCCGCGTGCTGATCGCCCAGGACGCCCGCGATGGGCACCTCCCCGCCGAGGGGCCCGGTCTCCAGCGTCACCCCATAGGGCTGCAGCGGCGAGGACGACGCGATCGCCGGCAGCATGGCGCGGGGGATGGAAAACAACGACAGCAGCTCGTCGTCCCAGTCCAGCGTCTCCAGGTTCATCAGCATCGTCCGGCTGGCGTTGGTCACGTCGGTGACGTGCACACCGCCGCGCGGGCCCCCGGTGAGATTCCACAGGACCCAGGTGTCGGCGGTGCCGAAGAGGGCGTCGCCGCTTTCGGCCGCCTCGCGCACCCCTTCGACATTCTCCAGGATCCACTGCAGCTTGCCGCCGGAGAAGTAGGTGGCCGGCGGTAGGCCGGCCTTGCGGCGGATCAGCTCGCCGCGGCCGTCTCGCTGCAGTGCCGAGGCGATCCGGTCCGTGCGGGTGTCCTGCCAGACGATCGCGTTGTAGAACGGCCTGCCGGTCCGCTTGTCCCACACCAGCGTGGTCTCGCGCTGGTTCGTGATCCCCAGGGCCGCAATCTCTTTCGATGACAGCTTCGCGCGGTTCAGCACGGAGGTGAGCACCGAGGAGGTGCGCTCCCAGATTTCGACCGGGTCGTGCTCGACCCAGCCGGCGCGGGGGAGGAGCTGCTCGTGCTCGAGCTGGTGGCGGGCCACTTCGGCGCCGTCGTGATCGAAGATCATGCACCGGGTGCTGGTGGTGCCCTGATCGATCGCCGCTATGAATTCCGGGTGTCCGGACACCTGCTCTCCTCCAGTGCGGGCTGTGACGTGCACGTCCATGATGGCCCAGCCCTTGCGCTACCGCCGGTAAACCTGTTCCATCGGCGTTGTGGGCGAAGAAGTCAGGCGCACCACATACGACCGCGCGCAGCGGCAGGAATACCGGCGCAAGGTGCGGCTGTGTCTGGACGTCTTCGAGACGATGCTCGCCCAGTCGCGCTTCGACGCCGACCGGCCGCTCACCGGCATGGAGATCGAATGCAACCTCGTGGACTCCGACTACCTGCCGGCCATGTCGAACCGGTCGGTGCTCGAGGCCATCGCCGATCCGGCCTACCAGACCGAATTGGGTGCCTACAACATCGAATTCAATGTGCCGCCGCGCCCGTTGCCCGGCCACACCGGGCTGGACCTGGAGGCCGAGGTGCGCGCCAGCCTCAACGACGCCGAGGCCAAGGCAAAGTCGGGCGGGGCCCACATCGTGATGATCGGCATCCTGCCGACGCTGATGCCCGAGCACCTGGACGACGGCTGGATGAGCGAGTCGACGCGGTACGCCGCCCTCAACGACTCGATCTTTTCCGCCCGCGGTGAGGACATCCCGATCAACATCACCGGGCCGGAGCCGCTGAGCTGGCACGCCGCGACGATCGCACCCGAATCCGCTTGCACGAGCATGCAATTGCACCTGCAGCTCGCACCCGGAGAGTTCGCCGCCAACTGGAACGCGGCCCAGGTGTTCGCGGGTCCCCAGCTGGCGCTGGCGGCCAACTCCCCGTACTTCTTCGGCCACCAGCTGTGGTCTGAAACCCGCATCGAGCTGTTCGCGCAATCCACCGACACCCGCCCCGAGGAGCTCAAGTCCCAGGGCGTGCGGCCGCGGGTGTGGTTCGGCGAGCGCTGGATCACGTCGGTGCTCGACCTGTTTCGGGAGAACATCCGCTACTTCCCGTCCCTGCTGCCCGAGGTTTCCGACGAGGACCCGGTCGCGGAGCTGGCCGCCGGGCGCACCCCGCAGCTCGCCGAACTGCGCCTGCACAACGGCACCGTGTACCGGTGGAACCGGCCGGTGTACGACGTCCTGGACGTCGAAGGGACCGGGCGCCCGCACCTGCGGCTGGAGAACCGGGTGCTACCGGCCGGCCCCACAGTCATCGACATGCTGGCGAACGCCGCCTTCTACTACGGCGTGCTGCGCAGCCTGTCCGAAGCGCAGGACCCGCTGTGGAACAGGATGGATTTCGTTGTCGCGGAGGCGAATTTCCTCAAGGCGGCCCGCCACGGCATCGACGCCCGGCTGCACTGGCCCGGGGTTGGCGAGGTGCCGGCGCGGGAACTGGTCCTGGACACGCTGCTGCCGCTCGCCGAAGAGGGCCTGCGCGACTGGGGCGTCGACGCAGAGGTGCGCGACCGTTTCCTGGGTGTGATCGAGGGCCGCGCCCGGGCCGGTCGCAACGGCGCCAGCTGGCAGGTGTCCACCGTGCGTAGCCTGGAGGACGGCGGTATGAGCCGCCAGGCGGCACTCGCCGAGATGCTGCGGCGGTACTGCGAGCACATGCACACCAACCAGCCCGTGCACACCTGGGACTCATAAGAGGGAGCGACACCTGAGATGCCACCGGAGATCATGGACTGGGACGACGCCTACCGCGAGCAGGGCGAGTTCGAGGGTCCGCCGCCGTGGAATATCGGTGAGCCGCAACCGGAATTGGCGGCGCTGATCGCCGCCGGCAGGTTGCACAGCGACGTGCTGGACGCCGGGTGCGGGTTCGCCGAGCTGTCACTGGCGCTGGCGGAGCGGGGCTACACCGTGGTCGGCATCGACCTTTCGCCGACCGCCGTCGCGGCCGCCACCCAGGCCGCGGCCGAGCGTGGCTTGACCAGTGCCAGCTTCGTGCAGGCCGACATCACCGACTTCGCCGCCTACCCACCGGGATCGGACGGGCGCTTCAACACCGTGGTCGACAGCACGCTGTTTCACTCGCTGCCGGTCGAGGGCCGCGACGGCTACCTCAGCGCGGTCCACCGCGCGGCGGCCCCGGGGGCCGTCTACTTCGTCCTGGTGTTCGCCAAGGGCGCCTTCCCCGCGGAGTGGGAAACCAAGCCCAACGAGGTCGACGAGGAGGAGTTGCGCGCCGCGGTGAGCAAATACTGGGAGGTCGACGAGATCCGGCCCGCCCACATCCACGCGAACATCCCGCCGGTTTCGGACGCGCCGTTCGAGTTTCCGCAGCACGACCGCGACGAAAAGGGCCGGATGAAGTTGCCGGCCTATCTGCTGACCGCGCACAAGGCCGGCTAGCCGCCGCCGTCAGCCCGACGCCCCGGGGCCCCCGGACAGCAGGCCGCCCGTGCCGCCTGCGCCCGCCGACCCGGCGTGACCGCTGAAGCCGCCGGTGCCCGTCCCGGTGCCCGGGATCCCGCCGGCCCCACCCGTCCCGCCGGCGCCGATCAGGCGGGCGTTGCCGCCCGCGCCGCCGTTGCCGCCGTTGCCGCCGCCGAGGCCGCTGCCGCTGTCGGCGCCGTTGCCGCCGTCGCCCCCGGCGCCCCCGGCGCCGTAGAGCCAACCCCCGGCACCGCCGGCTCCCCCGGGTCCACCGCCGCCGCCGACCGTGCCGTTGCTGGTCGAGCCCGAATTCGGCCCGCCGTCCCCCCCCAACCCGCCCGGACCACCGGTGGCCCGCCGCCCGGCGCCCCCGCCGTTCCTTTTACCCCTCTCCGAGGCCACGAGACCGCACC
>NZ_MVHD01000102.1 GCF_002086635.1 Mycobacterium alsense
CCCTTCCCCCACCCGCGGTAGCGCCGTGTCCCGGACCTCTCGGCGAACGCGCCGACTGGTGGTGGTACACACCCTTCCAACCCCAACCACCACCATCGGACGATTAGGCCGGTACGCCGGGGCGATGACTACCAGCGCTGTATTGCGCCCAAACGGGATGCGGTATCGCCAAATTCGCGGGTGCGACCGGCTGTTACCCGCATCGTGAAATCGATGCCGCCCACCACACCCGCACCGGCGCCGACCCGCTGACTGAAGACACCGCAATGCCCCCATCAAGATCAGCGCTGACGCGCGCACTATTTTGAGCCGTGCCAGGCGTTCCCGGGTGCGGCCACCACGATCCGCAACTACACCACCCCGGGCGGCCAGCACGGCATCGACGCCATGCAGAACGGCCGGTTCGCCCGCAACGTCATCGAGCGTGCCGAAGGTTTCGCGACACCCGCGTGATCGCCCAAAAGCGTTCGGTGCAACCGGTGACCGTCGAGGATCTGCAGATCATCACCGCCGCCGACATCGAATCCGCTGGTGCGCAGCGTCTGCTCCGACAACCGCGATATGGCCGCCAGCGTTTGGTAGCGGCGGCGAGCGACGAGTGGGCCACCTAAACCTGTGCGGGCGTGACGGCGCGGGCCGGCGTGAGGGTGGCGATGTGGTTGAGCCAGCCAACGGCGTCGGCGACGAGGTTGGAGTAGCCGGCGATTTCACCGAGGTAGGAGATGTGCGGGGCGGTCGGACCGCCCGGTGCGGCGAGAAACTGCAGCCCGGCAATGGCGGCTTGGATCGCCGCCTGGACACCGATCGGCTGGGAGCCGGTGAGCGCCCCTTGGAGCAGTGTGATCACCTCAGCCGGGTTGCCCATCAGGCCGGTAAGGCCGCCAACGACCTGGGGGACCCCGCTGAGATCCTGGACGGCGGCGACCAACGTGTTGACGATGTCTTGGCTCAGCGCGCCCAGGTCGTTGAACTGGAGGTTGGTGGCCGACGTGTAGGCATCGGTCATGTCCTGGCCGGCTTGATTGGTGGGCACCGAGGCGTACATGTCCAGGCCGGCGTCGCCGTTGGCGGGGCTGTGTACATAGTCGGCCCACACGACCTGCCCGGCGACCGTCGGCAAGGCGGTCATGTTGATCGACGAAATGCCCCGGCCGCCGGGGTCCGCGATGGTCGGAGCGTGGAATCCGGCGCCCCGGCACGGGTTTCCGAAGGTGTAGCCGCCGACGAAGTTGGGCAGATACGGCGCCAGGTCGCCGCCCATCAGCCGGATTGCGATCCGCGACACGACCTCGGCGCCCTGGCTGTAGCCACCCAGGATGAACGTCTGGGTGGGGTTCATGCCAAGCCAACCGGTGATCCAGGTTTCGCCGGCCGCCACGGACTGCTGGTAACTCGGCGCCGTGATCGGCCCGCCGATCGGCCCGAAGCTCGCCGGATACGGAACGGGCACCTCGTAAATGAGGCTGTCGTTGACGAACTGCGCGAGGCCGTTGACCGTGTTCGACGGATACTGCGTGCCGGGCGCCGGCTCCCAGGTGCCACCCACGGTCAGCACCGCGTGCTTGAAGTTGTAGACCCCGCTGATGTGGGCCGCGAGGTCGCCCCAGCCGACCGTCATTTCGCCGACGTGGGAAGGTTATTGGCCTTGCGCCACTGGATCGCGAACTCCATCAGTTCGATCAGCACGTCGCCGGAGTCGCGGACGATGCCGTCACTGAACGTGTGCACCCACGCGATCTGCTCGGCCGTGGTGACCTCCTGCTCGAAGGCGTCATACGTGCCCTGGTAATTGATCCCGTTGTGCGTCGAATTCCACGGACCGCGAGTTGGATCGTCGACGATGTCGCCGATGTTGCGGTTGTGGCGCGCGAGGACTCGTCGCCATCCCTGCGGCGTTCCACTGGTCGGGTTGACGCCGGAGACATCTGCCTGGATCGAGGTGGCATCAGCCATTCGAATCGCCTCCTTGAGTTAGTTACGAGCGGCGCCCAGCGGCGACATCCCGCGCGCTCCCGCCTGGGTCGACGGGTTCGGTGACGCGTTTCGACGATCCGGAAGCCGAAGGACCCTCGGTGCCCACATATCACAATTCTAGTGTTCCTGCGGCCGCGTGTCATTCATCGACGGCACTCGCAGCGGCGCCGGATTTCCGATCCGGAATCCCTTGTGGCCCAACCGCATCTACGATGCGATCACCGCGCGGCGCTCGGCTCGAATCGGAAAACCGCGACCCTGCCCGCGAGTGCCTCGAATTCGTCGGGCGTTCCGTCGCGCACCATCCCGGAGCGCTTGGCGAACGAAACGCCCACCGGCACTTTGACGGAGAACTCGCGCAGCACCGGGCGTGCCTCCTCGGCGTCGAGCTCGACGATCCTGACCTCGCGCGAACGCCGGCCGCGGCTGAGCGTCCCGGTGCCCGCCGCGCGGGCGTTGGCCGCCCAGTCGGCGCCCGGGTAGCCGGCCACCACGTACAGGCCGCCACGAAACTCGAAGGGCGTCATCGGCGTGCGGCGCGGCTGGCCGGACTTGCGGCCGGGCACGGTCAGCACCATGGCGGGGCCGGTCGGTATTCCGAGACGCTGCACGGCCATCATGAACCGGTTCATCGGCTTGAGGTAGCGCGGGGGACGGGGGTCGGACATGTCGGTTTCCTTCCTAGGATCGGGTGAACAGGTCGCGGTGCTCGGACACCCACTGCGCGAACGGGGCGGCCGGGCGGCCGAGGATCTTCTCGACGTCGTGGGTGACCAGGGCGGGTTTGTCGAGCGTCTCGGCGAGCATGGCGGTGTAGGCGTCGGCGAATCCTGCCGAGAACCCCAGACCGATGAACCGCTGCCGCACCAGATCCGCGGGCACCTCCCGGTATTCCAGTCGGCGGCCGAGAACCTCGCCGATGACCCCGACCAGCTCGGAGTTGGTGAACGCCTGCGACCCGGTCAGCGGAACGCGCTGCCCGACAAGATCGTCGGTGAGCAACGCCCGCGCCGCGACCGCCGCGATGTCGCTCTCGACGATCGGCGCCGACGACGCCGCGGCGTACGGCCCGCCCACCACGTCGCCGGCGCGGATCTGCGCCGACCACATGCGGGCGAAGTTGGTCGCGAAGACCGACGGCCGCAGGCTCACCCACTGCAACCCGGAGTCGACGGCGAGCTGTTCGACCTCCTTGTTGCGGTCCCCGCGAAATCGCGACGGCTGCCGGGAGAAGTCGTCGTCGGCGTTGATCGCCGACAGCGCAACCAGCTTGGTCACCCCGGCGCGGCGGCACTCCGCGACGAACCCGGCCAACTCCGCGCCCAGCGCGCGGGAATTGAGGAACACGGCCTCGACATCAGAAGCACCTTCTAGCGCCTCGAGCGCGGAGGGGCACTCCTCGACGGGCGGGGAAAATCCGGCGGTGCCGGGTGTGCGGGTGACCGCGCGGACCCGGGCGCCCGCACCGACGAGCTCGGCGACGAGCGGGCGCCCGACGTTGCCCGTCGCGCCGGTGACGACGATGGTCATGACGATTCCCTTCGTGAGTTTTCTTCGGTGCCCCTACGACGGCGCGGGAGGTGGGAAAGTTACATCCGAAACGCGTAACTTTTCGGGGCACCGGATCGTCGAAGGTTTATGAGTCAGTCACCCAGCGACCAGGTCACCGAGGCTTGGCGCCGTCACCGCCCGTACCTGGTCAACCTCGCCTACCAGATGCTGGGTGACGTCGGCGACGCCGAAGACATTGCGCAAGAGGCGTTTTTGCGGCTCTCCCGCACCGACCCCGACGAGATCGACGACGTCCGGGGCTGGTTGACGGTGGTGGCGAGCCGCCTGTGCCTGGATCAGGCGCGCTCGGCGCGCGCCCGCCACGAGCGGCCC
This sequence comes from Mycobacterium alsense, assembly GCF_002086635.1. Taxonomy (GTDB): domain Bacteria; phylum Actinomycetota; class Actinomycetes; order Mycobacteriales; family Mycobacteriaceae; genus Mycobacterium; species Mycobacterium alsense. The sequence goes on from NZ_MVHD01000102.1 coordinate 3,859, forward strand.
GGCGAGGTCGAGCTACCGGCGCCGGCCCGTACCGACCCGGCGGACCGGGTCACCCTCGACGACGAGGTCCGCGCCGCGCTGCTGGAGGTGCTGCGCCGGCTCAACCCCGGCGAGCGGGTGGCCTTCGTGCTGCACGACGTGTTCGGGGTCCCATTCGATTCGATCGCCGAGACCGTCGGCCGCCCGGTCGGCACCTGCCGTCAGCTGGCGCGGCGCGCGCGGGCGAAATTCACTGCGGCACAACCGAAGCTGAACGAGGTGGCCTCGGCCGAGCACCAGCTGGTCACCGAGAAGTTCATCACCGCGTGCGCCAACGGCGACATCGCCGCGTTGACCGCCGTGCTGGATCCGGCGGTGTGGGGCGTCGGCACCGTCCTGGCCGACCCGGCGCCGCCGCCCCAGGTCAATCACGGGCCGCACGAGGTGGCCACCAACCTGCTGCGCTACATCGGCCCGGACGTCACCCTGGTCAGCGGCCCCGCCGGGCAACCGGCGGTGTTGGCCTTTGCCGAACGGCGGCTCTTCGCGGCGATCGTGCTGACGATCCGCGGCCGGCGGGTGACCAAGATCGAGGCGATCGCCGACCCGTTGGCCCGCGCGGGTCAGCGCCCCTGATGCGGGTCCGGCCGCGCCGCGAAAAAGCCCGCGACCGCCGCCGTCACCTCGAGGAACTTGCGCCGCGTCGCGGGGGCCATGTCGCCGTCCACGTCGATGACCCCGCCCGGCCGCAGGTGGGGATCGAACGGCACCTCGATCACCCGCTGCCCGTGCTCGACGAACTCGCGGGCCAGCGACTCCCGGGTGCGCTTGTCGGCGTGCCCGTCGGAATCGTTGAGCACCACGACGGTGCGGCGCAGCAGCGGGGTCAGGCCCCGGTCCGACAGCCATTCCATGGTCCGGGCGGCCGCGTTGGCGCCGTCGGCCCACGGTGAGGAGACCACGAGCAGCGCGTCCAGGTCTTGCAGCACCTCCTGGGTCACCGGCGAGTCCATCGTCGAGCCGCAGTCGATGACCGCGATCGTGAAGTGGCGGTCGAGCCGGCGGGCGGCCTCCCGGTAGATCGCGGGGTCGAGCACCCGCCGCGGCCCCGACGCGGGCTCGCCGCCCAGCACGTGCAGGCCGGCGGCGTTGCGGCCGAGGCGCCCCACCACCTCGGCGAACGACCCCAGGTTCTTGTCGGCGGTCAACTCCCAGAACGACCCGCTGGACCGCGGGTCGATCCGGCTGCTCAACCGGCCGAACGCGGTGTCGGCGTCGATCGCCACCACGTGGTCCTGCCGGCGGAGCTCGGCGAACAGCGATCCGACGCTGGCGGCGACCGACGTCTTGCCCACGCCGCCCTTGCCCAGCACGCCGACTTTGTAGTTGCCGTGCAGGACGGTGCGGATGGCCGCCTCGAATTGCGCCTCCTGCCGCTGCGCCGCCGACGGGCCCGGCTTGATCAGACCGAAGGTCGCCAGTCGCACGAGACGCCGCCAACCGCGGTCGGGCAGTTCGGGAGCAGGGGACGGCGCGGGCGCGGCGCCGGGTTGGGGCTCTCGGTATTGGGGCTCCGGGCGGCCCGCCGGAGGCGGCGGCTCCGGAGCCGGGGGAGCAGGCGGGGCT
>NZ_MVHD01000103.1 GCF_002086635.1 Mycobacterium alsense
AACTCCGAACAATGCCGCGGCCACCGCCTCAACCAGCGCAGACACACCGCACCGCACAATCTACGGCTGTAGTACTAGCCGAGAGACGCACCGAGGCCGGCAGCTGCCCGGCGAGCGCCAACAGGCGTGGGTCAACTGACCTTGTCGATCGGTCCCGCTGTGCCGAGAACGGCGCGCTCGTAGTACACGGATCGATGTTGCGCGGCGGGATTCCGCCGCTTTCCGCTGCTTTCCGCTCGCGCTGGCGTCACCGGCATATTGTCATTTTCAAGCATTACTACTTTCGCTTTCAAGCAATTTTATTTACATTTTTAAGCAATTATTGCCCGCTATCAGGCATGTTCACCTCCAAAGGGTTCAGATTCGTCAGCGCCGCCCGCAGATTAGCCTCGCCAAACACCGCGGATTTCCAAAATCGCACCATTTCCTTGTGAAGGATCCCTTACCTTCGTCCGGAGACTGGTTGTCTCGGCCCCCACCCAGCAGGTGCCGCGGCCGCGGCATTCCACGTGATTCATAGAGCCGCCCGATCAACGGGGCCTCAAGGGCGTGCCGACACGACCGCCGACGGCGAAACGGAAGGTAAGGCATGGTACGGACCGACTCGTCCATTGTTGCTCTGCTGCAGGAACGGGCCGAGCAACAGCCGGATGCGTTGGCGTTCACGTACATCGACTACGAACAGGACCCGTCGGGCTTTGCTGAAGGCCTGACATGGTCGCAACTATTTCGGCGCGCTTGCACCGTTGCCGAAGAGCTCGCACTGTGGGGCTCGCCGGGCGACAGGGTGGCAATCGTCGCCCCCCAGGGGCTGGAATACGTCGTAGGCTTCCTCGGGGCGCTTCAGGCCAGCCTCATCGCGGTACCGCTTTCAACACCGCAATATGGCGTTCACGACGACCGGATTTCCGCCGTGTTGCGGGATTGCAATCCGGTCGCTGTTCTGACGACTTCCGCCGTTGTCCACGAAGTGGCGAAATACGCGACCGCACATCAGGGCGAGCCCACACCGTTCGTCATCGAAATCGACCTGCTCGACCTGGATTCGCCGCGCGAACAGCCTGCGGTCACTTATTTCCATTCCGGCCCGGCCTACCTCCAATACACCTCAGGCTCGACCCGCACACCGGCCGGCGTTGTCGTCACGCACCAAAACGTCATGGCAAATATCAGGCAGTTGATCTCCGACACATTCGAGGACCATGGGAAGGCAGCGCCCCCGGAGACAACAATCGTCATCTGGCTGCCCTTCTATCACGACCTCGGCCTCATGTGCGGCATAGCGCTGCCAATAGTGACGGGACGCCGCATCGTCTTCATGAGCCCAATGGCGTTTCTGCAAAAGCCCGCCCGGTGGATGCAGGTGGCGGCCCGCAACACCCGCACTTATACGGGGGGTCCCAACTTTGCCTATGAGCTCGCCGTACGACGCACCACCGACGAAGACATGGCCGGCCTCGACCTGGGGCATGTCCACACGTTCGCTTTCGCTGCGGAACGAGTCCACGCGGCCACAATCAAACGTTTCGTCGAGCGATTCGCCCGCTTCAACCTGCGCGACACGGCGTTGAAGCCGGGGTATGGCCTTGCGGAAGCGACTGTGTACGCGACGTCGAATCCGCCGGGACTGCCGCCCACAACCGCCCGGTTCGACTACCAGAAACTTTCGGCTGGCTATGCGGAGCCGTCCGGTGACCATGTCGGTGTCGATCTAGTCAGCTGTGGCGTACCTCGTGCTGTCACGGTGCGGATCGTTGACCCCGATACCCGAGTGGAGAACCCCGCGGGAAAGGTTGGGGAAATCTGGATCCACGGCGACAACGTCGCCGCCGGCTACTGGCGAAATCCGCAGGCGTCGGAGTGCACATTCCGTGGGAAGCTGGTCGATCCATCGCCCGGAACCCCGGAGGGACCTTGGCTGCGAACCGGAGACCTGGGATTCTTTTCCGACGGCGAACTCTTCATAGTGGGCCGCATCAAGGACCTTCTCATCGTCGATGGGCGCAACCATTCACCCGACGACATCGAGGCAACCATTCAGGAGATCACAGGAGGCCGCTGCGCGGCGATAGCTGTGCCGACCGACATCAGCGAACTGCTGGTGGCGATCATCGAACTAAAGAGACGCGGAACATCCGCAGAGGACGTCAAACTCAAACTCAGCTCGGTGAAACATGAAGTCACCTCGGCGATTTCCAAGGCACATGGCCTGCGCGTTGCCGACCTTGTTCTGGTAGCTCCCGGTTCGATTCCAATCACTACGAGCGGCAAGATCCGGCGTTCAACCTGCATCGAACGCTATCGAAGCGATGGGTTCGAGCGGCTGGACACGACGGTATGACACCAGGCAACGGCACCGAAGCCGAACTTCGCCACTGGCTAATCGACTATTTGGTCACCAATATCGGCTGCGCTCCGGATGAGGTCGACCCAGATCTGTCACTGGCGGACCTCGGTGTGAGTTCTCGCGAATCGGTCGTGCTTTCCGGCGAGTTATCGGAGTTGCTCGGCAAGAGCGTATCGCCGATCGAATTCTGGGAACACCCTACGATCAACGATCTCGCCGCATATCTCACCGCAGGCGAGCCCGAACCCGAATCCCACCCGGCGGTCAAACGTCCCGCCCGCGACTCGCTCAACGAGCCGATTGCCGTTATCGGAGTCGGATGTCGCTTCCCGGGTATATCGGGACCAGACGCGTTGTGGCAGTTCCTCGCCGAGCGTGGCTGCTCGATTGGGCAGGTGCCACCCGAGCGGTGGCAGCCGTTCGAGACCGGCACACCCGAAGTGACGGCAGCGCTAGCCCGCACGACTCGTTGGGGATCGTTTCTGCCCGAAATCGCCGCCTTCGATGCGGAGTTTTTCGAGATCTCGGCCAGTGAAGCTGCCAAGGTGGACCCCCAACAACGCCTGCTGCTAGAAGTGGCCTGGGAGGCGTTGGAGCACGCGGGAATTGCGCCCAGTTCGCTGCGCCGGACGCAGACTGGAGTCTTCGCCGGGGCATGCCTGAGTGAATACGGAGCGATTGCCTCCAATGACTTCTGTCAGGTCGACGGGTGGAGCAACACCGGCGGCGCTATGAGCATCATCGCCAACCGACTCTCCTACTTCCTTGACCTGCGTGGTCCGTCGGTCGCCGTAGATACCGCTTGTTCGTCATCGTTGGTGGCCATCCACCTGGCTTGCCAAAGCCTGCGGACCGAGGACTCCCATCTGGCGATCGCGGCCGGGGTGAATCTGTTGTTGTCCCCGGCGGTTTTTCGCGGCTTCGACCAAGTCGGTGCGTTGTCACCTACGGGCAAGTGCCGCGCGTTCGATGCGGCGGCCGATGGGTTTGTGCGCGGTGAGGGTGCCGGGGTGGTTGTGCTCAAGCGGCTCACGGACGCCCAGCGCGACGGTGACCGGGTGCTGGCGGTGATTTGCGGCTCGGCGGTCAATCAGGATGGCCGCTCTAATGGGCTGATGGCTCCCAACCCGGCGGCCCAAATGGCGGTGCTGCGCGCTGCCTATACGAACGCGGGAATGCAGCCGAGCAACGTCGACTACGTCGAAACACACGGAACCGGAACACTGTTGGGTGACCCCATCGAAGCTCGCGCTCTCGGCACGGTGCTGGGCCGCGGGCGATCGGCGGGGTCACCGCTGCTCATCGGGGCGGTAAAGACGAATCTGGGGCACACCGAGGCTGCGGCTGGAATCGCGGGCTTCATCAAGGCGGTGCTGGTGTTGCAGCGCGGCCAGATTCCCCCGAATCAATCGTTCGAAAGCCCGAACCCACACATTTCCTTCGCCGACTTGCGATTGAAAGTCGTTGATACGCAGATGGATTGGCCTGAGACAGACCGTCCGCGCCGAGCAGGGGTGTCATCGTTCGGATTCGGTGGGACGAATGCGCATGTGGTGTTGGAGCAGGGTCCTGAGGTTGCGCCGGTGGTCGAGCGTGGTGTTGATGGTGGGGTTTCGGTGTTGGTGGTGTCGGGTAAGTCGTCGGGGCGGGTGGCGGCGACGGCGGGGGTGTTGGCGCGGTGGATGGAAGGTGCGGGGGCCGGTGTGGGGTTGGCCGATGTGGCTCATACGGTTAATCATCACCGGTCGCGGCAGGCCAGGTTTGGCACGGTGGTGGCCCGTGACCGCGGCGCGGCGGTGGCCGGGTTGCGGGCCTTGGCCACCGGTCAGCACGCCCCCGGGGTGATTCCTCCGACTGACAACGCGCCGGGGCCGGGCACGGTCTTTGTGTATTCGGGTCGGGGATCTCAGTGGGCGGGGATGGGCCGCCAGTTGCTCGTCGATGAACCCGCTTTCGCCGCGGCGGTCACCGAGCTGGAACCGACTTTTGTTGCCGAGGCCGGGTTTTCGCTGCATGAGATGATCGCCACCGCAAAGCCGCTAGAAGGTATCGAAGAAATCCAGCTGGGCGTGATCGGCATCCAGCTCGCGCTCACCGCGCTGTGGCGCTCCTACGGGGTGGCCCCCGATGTGGTGATCGGCCACTCCATGGGCGAGGTGGCCGCCGCGGTGACCGCCGGCGCGCTGACCCCCGCCCAAGGGCTGCAGGTAACCGCGACCCGATCCCGGCTCATGGCGCCGCTATGCGACCAAGGCGCGATGGCCCTGCTCGATCTGGATGCCACCAGCACCGAACAGCTCATCGCCGGCTACCCCCACGTCACGATCGGGATATACCACTGCCCGCGCCAAACCGTCATCTCCGGGCCCACCGCCGACATCGACAAACTGATCACCACGGTGCGCGCCCACAACCGCTTCGCCAGCCGGGTCAACATCGAAGTCGCCCCACACAACCCCGCCATGGACGCCCTACAACCCCTGATGCGTTCGCAACTGGCCGACCTGACCCCCCAAACCCCGACCATCCCGATCATCTCCACCACCTACCCAGACCCCCAAGCCCACCCGGTCTTCGACGCCGCACACTGGGCCACCAACGTGCGCAACCCCGTGCACTTCCAACACGCCATCACCGCCGCCGCAACCGACCACCACACCTTCATCGAAATCAGCCCCCACCCCCTATTGACCCAAGCCATCCTCGACACCCTGCACACCGCACAACACGGAACCAAATACACCACCATCGCCACCCTGCACCGCGACACCGACGACACCATCACCTTCCGCACCAACCTCTACACCACCCACACCACCCACCCC
>NZ_MVHD01000104.1 GCF_002086635.1 Mycobacterium alsense
TGCGCCCATCAATCGCGTTGCGCTGACCAGCCAACTCCGCGAGCTCCTCGAACAACACCGCAAGACGCTCCTTGGGGCTCACCACCACAGGAGACGACGCGATCGAAGACATGACCTCATCATCGCAGTGGGGTACGACAAGTTTCGGCGGCCCGATCCGCGCCCCGGGGTGGGACCGTCATCATTCGACAAGCGGGGCGGTCCGATCGCGAGGCAAGTCAGGTCGAAAAGCGGGAAAATCTCGCCGACCGGCGGTCGCGTGACCTTCGGGACCCGCCGGCTACCAGACGATCGCGGCCATGTCGCGGTTGTCGGAGCAGACGCTGCGCACCGCGGATTCGATGTCGGCCGCGGTGATGATCTGCAGATCCTCGACGGTTACCGGTTGCCCCGAACGCTTTTGGGCGATCACGCGGGTGTCGCGAAAACCCTCGGCACGCTCGATGACGTTGCGGGCGAACCGGCCGTTCTGCATGGCGTCGATGCCGTGCTGGCCGCCCGGGGTGGTGTAGTTGCGGATGGTGGTGGCCGCACCCAGGAACGCCTCGCGCGCGCCGTCGTCGAGCAGGCTGGCCCGCGGTGTGGCGTAACGGTGCCCGATCTCGACGATCTCGGCCGGCGAGTACGACTCGAACCGCAGCTTGCGGTTGAACCGGCCCGCCAAACCCGGGTTCACCGTGAGGAATTCGTCAACCTGGTCCTCGTAGCCCGCCCCGATGAAGCAGAAGTCGAAGCGGTGGACCTCGAGCGCGACCAGGAGTTGGTTGACGGCCTCCATGCCGATCATGTCCGGGGTCCCGTCCTGGTGGCGCTCGATCAGCGAGTAGAACTCGTCCATGAAAATGATTCGGCCAAGCGACTTTTCGATCAGCTCGTTGGTCTTGGGCCCCGACTCCCCGATGTAGTGGCCGCAGAAGTCGGAGCGGCGCACCTCCCGGATCTCGGGATGGCGCACGATTCCCATGCCGGCATAGATCTTGCCCAGCGCCTCCGCGGTGGTCGTCTTGCCGGTGCCGGGCGGCCCCACCAGCAGCATGTGGTTGGTTTGCCCCTCCACCGGTAACCCGTGTTCGAGGCGCATCATCCGCACCTCGAGCTGGTCCTCCAGCGCCGACACCGCGTCCTTGACCGCCGCCAGACCGACCTGTTTCGCCAGCAGGTGACGGCCCTCGGCCAGCAGCTCGGCGCGCCGCTCGGCCGCGTCGGCGTCCTCGAGCTCGTCGCGGCTCTTGGCCGAGGACGCGTCCCACTTGTCGGTTCGGGTCGCGATGGTCTGCTCGTCGGTGACCACCAGCTGCAGATTCGGGTCGGCCAGCGCGGCCTTGGCGGCGTCGATCAGCACCCCGTTGATGGTCGCCTTGGACAGCCAGATCTGCGCCCGGTCCTCCTCGTGAAGCTGGCGGTGCACCATGCCCCGCACGTACGCGAGGTCGGCGGCCAGCAGCGGAATGTCGGCCGGCCCGATCGATGCCGTCAACACCTCGGCGCCGAACCGGCTCGACGACGCGGTCTGCCCGGTCACGTCGACGCGGTCCAGCCAGTCCAGGGCCACCCGGCCCTGCCCCAGATGGGCGGCGGCGTGGGCGGCCAGCGCGCAGATCGACGCGGTCACCGCGGACATGATGATCGCCTGCGGCGGCAGCTCTTCCGCGGCCGTCAGCAACACGTCCGGCCAGCGCTGAGTGGCGTACATCAGGAACGCCCGGGCCAGCTGGTGCCATTGGTAGTTGCCCCAGGAGTCGAGCAGCTCGCGGTTGGCCAGCAGCTTGTCGGCCTCGGCGTATTCGCCGGCGATCGTCAGCGCCGACGACAGCGCCAGGCCCACCTGGGAGGCGTCGGTGACGGTGATGCCGATGTAGGGGCCCAGCTGCAGCTCGGCCGCCAGACTGCGGCCGATCCGGGTGGTTTCGCGGTGCAACCATTCGCGGTGATGGTTGAGCCGCTTCAAAGACGCCAGATCGCTGTCACCGCAGGCGACGCGACCCAGCCAGGCGTCGGCCATCGACGGGTCGGCCTCGGTGGCAGCGACGAACTCCGGCAGCGCCGCGGCGCGGCCCTGCCGGTCCCTGATTGCCATGGCGCGGTCGAAATGCCTACGCGCCGTGAGCAAATCCCCCATCGTCTGCACCATCCTCGACGCTACGTGGCGAACGACATCGCGACTGACTCCAAGTTGACGTAGCGGTTCTCCGCGCGGAACAGGTCCATGTCAACCAGCCAACTTTGGCCCGCCGCAGTCACTTTCACCGTCGCGCCGCTGACCTGCTCGATGACCACCTCGAACGTGTGCCCGTGCCCGTCGGGAAGCGCCGTGCCGGCCGGCGCGACGGTGATCACGGTGGCCGGCCGCGGCGCGGGTGAGATCGCGGTGGGGGCGTGTTCGACGACGCTGACGGTGGTGCGCGGGGCCGGCCGGGAGGTGCTGACGACGCTCACCGCGGGCATCCGCACGCTGGCCCAGCGTTTCGCGTCGCGGCTATGCACGCAAACACGTTCGCCGGCCCCGGCGGTGCGGATCACGATCCGTTTGACGATCGCATCGTCGCCCGCCACGAACACCCTCGACAGCTCACCCGCGTCGGTGACCGGGATCATCAGCCGGTCGCCATTGGCGAGCTTGCCGACAAGCACCCCCGACGGCCCGATCTCGACGATCAGGCTCTCCGGCAATTGACTTCGGCGCAGCCCCCGCAGGATCGGGCGCGGACCGCACATATTGGCCGCCGCCGCGGCGGCCTGTTCGCCGTTGAGGCGGCGCAGGACCACGCTCGGCGGGCTCGGCGCCGGCGTGGGGGTGCGCACGGTGACCGTTGCGGTGCACATCCCGCCCGAGTACACCGTCACGTTCTGGATGACATCGTCGACGCGCAACGTCCACGCCTGCGCGAGCACGTGGGAGGTGATCGCCTCGGCCGGGTAGGCATACGTCGTCATCCAACCGGCCTCCCCCCGGATGGCCTTCCACTTTTGCATCGAGCCGGACACCGCGTCCCAGCCGAGCCTGCGGTCGAGCTCGCTCAGGTCGGTTGCCGTTGCCACCCTCGCGCGCAACCCGTGGCAACGCAGCAACCCGGCGATGCGCTGCGCCGCCGTAATCGCTGTCGCCCCAAGGGATGTGCGCCAGCGCAAGGCGTCAGTGTTGTCGATCGCCGACAGCCGCAGTATCAACCACGTTTCACGGCGGCCCGCGTATGGCGGGGTGCCGATCTCGGCGTCGTACACCCGCGGGTAGTCGCCGACGCTGCCGCAGCGCGACCCGAACGAGACGACACTGATCGAGTCGAGCTCCAGCCCCAACGGATGCTGCAGCATCGGCACCAGGTCGGCCACGTCGATGACGTTCTCGGTTTCGACGCTCACCGAGCCGGTCACCGTGGTGGCGCGGTGCGCCCTCCCGAGCAGCTGCACCGCCACCACCGCCGCCCCGTCGTGGACGCGCACCCCACCGCCGGATCGGTTGCTGGCCACCGTGACCGGGTCGTTCCAGCCGATCGGGCGGCGGCCCCGCAGCGCCAGCACCGCCCACGACCACGCCGGCTGGCCCCGCCACCGCACGAACACCACCGCCGCGCCCAGCGCCGCGGCCACCCCCGCGCCGATGTACCCGCCGAACGGCCAGCTCGCCAGGGCGAGAAGAAACACCACCAGTATCCCGACCACCCGCCGATTGCTGGCCGGGCTGAAACCGGTCAGCCGCGGCGTCATCGCGCCCTCCGCAACCGCATCCCGACCGCCACCGCCAGCACACCGGCGACCACGGCGCCGAGGAAGCCCAGCGCGATATTGCGTGCCCGGTGATCCGGCGGCGGCGGGGGCGCGGCCGGGGTGATCACCCGGCTCTGCGCACCCGGGGGCAGCCGATCGCCGGGCGGGATGTTGAACGTCAACGCCGCGACCGGGTCCACCAGGCCGTAGCCCACCTTGTTGTCGACGCCCGCCGGCGGATTGTGCGCCGACTGCACGATCCGGTTGATCACCTGATGCGCCGTCAGCTCAGGGTATTTCGCGCGCACCAGCGCCGCGACACCGCTGACGTAGGCCGCCGAGAAGCTGGTTCCCCAGAACGGCATGTTCTTCTCGCCCGGCCGCGACGGCGGGTAGGCGTTGACCGGGCCGCCGCCCTGCGGCGACAGGCCCATGATGTGGGTCGCCGGGCCGGCCACACCCACCCAGGGACCCGACATGCTCTTGTCGATCGCGGCGCCGGTGGCGTCCACACCGCCCACGGACAACACGTAGTCGGAGAACCACGACGGCGAGGAGATGATCTTGACCTGATGCCAGTCTCGCGGATCCGACGGGTTCAGTGGGTCATACATCGGGTTGTTGTCGCAGCCGCCTTCCCCGTCGTTGCCGGCGGCGGCCACGATCACCGCGTCCTTGACGGTCGCCGCGTACCACAGCGCCGCGCCGAGCGCCCGCTGGTCGGTGGACGACTCGGCGGGCAGGCAGGAGGTCACCGAGATGTTGATGACCTTCGCGCCCATGTTCGCCGCGTGGACGACGGCGCGCGCCAGCGTGTTCAGCGTGCCGGCCTTGACCTTCTCGTCCGAGTTCGGGTCGGCCGGAGCGGGATTGACCTGTTCGAAGGCCCGCGAGGACTGCCGGATCGAGATGACGGTCGCGTGCGGGGCCACGCCCACGACGCCGTCGGGGGCGCCCGGCGGGGGTGGGGGCACCGCCGGCTCGTCTTCGGTTTGCGGGTCGGGCGGGCCGTTGGAGGGCGCCATCGCGCCGGCATCCGGGGG
>NZ_MVHD01000105.1 GCF_002086635.1 Mycobacterium alsense
GGCGGGGGCGGCATCTCCGCGCGCGGGGGCGCGGGTCGCGCGGCCGGCTTTCGCTGCCGGTGCGGCGTCCAACTCTGGCCGTCCCAGTAGCGCTGGGCGTTGGAGTCCTGTGGGTCGTCGTACCAGCCTGGCTGGTTAGGCGTCGTCATGAAGCGGATCCTCCCGGTTGGCCGAACTTGCGCGCAAGGCACCGAAATAGACTATGGCGCACCGACATACGGCGCATGACGGCGCTCGGTCACCCGCCGTCCTCGCCCCACCTCATGTCGAGTTCAACATCGTCGCCGTTGACCTTGGTGACCTTCATGTGGGAAGTGACGTTGGTCCCGTCGGGACCGGTGAAGTGACACTCGAACGTCGCACCGACCTTCGCCTTGACCCCAGACGGGCAGCTGGTGTCGGTCGGGATGAAGCCGTTCTGCCGCGAGACCGCATTGGTGAGCGTTTTCGCGGCCTTGTCCGCCACGATCGTCTTTTCGCCGAACAGCGACAGGAACACCACCACGCTGACAATTCCCCCGATCACCACGACGGCCACGGCCACGGCGATGATCAGCGGAGTCCGGGATCGTCGCGGCGTTACCCCAGGCGGTTGACCGGGGGGTGACCACCGCGGCTGTGGGCCCGCCGGCGCGGGCGGGAACGGTGACGGGGGCGGGAACGCGGCCGGCTGGGGTATGGGCTGCGGGACCGGCTTCGCCTGACGGTGGGGTGTCCAGCTTGGGCCGTCCCAATAACGCTGCGCGTGCGGGTTTTCGGGGTCGTCGTACCAGCCGGCCGGCGTCGCCATGAGCAGATCCTCCATTCCACGAACTGCACCCGACGAGGCGAAAACCGATACCCGGCCTCGCTGATAGGTGCCGGTAATTATGGTCGCCGTTACGGCGGTTGGCAAGGATTCGTCCGCCCGGCCACACATCGGCGATCGCCCGCGGTCGGCGCTCGACCAAAGGCACTCTGCCTCAAGGCTTTTCAATGTTTTCGCGGGCATCCACCTATTGTGTCCAGACCTTGAAATCCTCGCCCCAAACGCCGGCGCCGGTGCGGATCATGTCGAGCACCGCTTCGATCGGTTGGGCTTGGCTGCCGGCGTCGCCGCCCTCCTCTTCCTGATCGCCGCTCGAACCCATCCCCACCAAAGCGTCCGCGCTGGTGTACCACGGGCAGCCGGAGTCCCCGGGCAGCTGCACCATGTTCGACGACAGCAGCGCGAGCTCGGGTCGCTTGGGGTCGAACCGAACGCCTTTGATGACACCGTTGGTCTTGGCGGTGCGTTGGCCGAACTTGGTCACGTAATCGCCTCGGCTCACCGAGGTGCTGACCCCCGAGAAGAAGGGCTCCAGCGAAAAGCGTCGGTAGAGCGAAAAGATCGTGTAGCCACGGGCGCCGACCAATTTGCCCGCGTCGTTCGTGAGGTCTTGCTTCCAGGCGACCACCACCCCGATCTGCACACCGTTGTCGGCGTATACGGGTTCGTTGGGCACCGAGTCCGAGCAGTGACCCGCGGTCACCGCGAGGCGATCCTGGCGGGCGTTGAAACCGAAGAACCCCAGCGAGCAGGAGTGCCTGCCGATTTCGATCGGCATGCCCACGGCCAGGTCTACGTGGGCGGCGGCGGCCGGCGGCGCGACCGCCAAGGCGACCGCCAGCAGCAACCCCGCCGCGAGCGCGGCCGCCGTCCTGGCCCGCTGACCGCGGAATGTGTGGTCCATCGTCGAGTTCCTGTCGCCGTTGCCCGCCTTCGCGGCCGGCCTTGATGCCCGGCCCCGCGAGCATGCGGCGCACGGCTTGGAACATTCTCAAAGAACTCCCCCGCGCCCGATGAAATCTCGGGCGAGGCAGGCGGTGACGATTCAGAACGGACTGACGGTGGTGTCGCCGCGGATGAGCATCCCGTGGCCGGTGTCGTCGTTGGTGAAGCGAATGCCGTCGGTGCGCGCGACGACCGTCCAACCCTGGATGCGGTAGGTCCGGCCCGGGACGAGGGTGTCGAAGGGCGGATGGTCGTAGCCGACACCGATGTTCGCGCTCCGGAAGCTGAACTGGCCCGACGCGGTGACGATGGCTTGGTCGTCGTCGACCGAGGCTTGTGCAAATTGACCCTGGCAGACGACATTAGGGCCGACTCCCGGGTCGGCGTCATCCGATCCGATCTCGCACAGCATCGGCGGTGTTTGGATCTTCACCTTGGCGTCATGGCCGGCGGTGGGGTCGGCGCCCGCCGGTGGCGCGGCGGTCGACACGGCGATGCCCAGTGCCGACGACCCGGCGAGCAAAGTCAGTGCGATCTTTTTCATCCCAGTCCTTCCGCGGAATGCGTCGACATGTTTCGCTAATGCCAGCATGCTCCGAAATTCGATCGCCCGCGGGTGATCACGTCGATAGGCGGCCCAGGCATGGCAAGCCAAGAATCCTTTCAGGCCTTGACGGCACGGTAGAAGACATGACGAATTCACCCGGGGGCCCGGACTGGTATCCGGACCCGACCGGTAAGCCGGGGCTCATGTATTGGGACGGCCGGCAATGGCATGCGGACGTTCCGGCCGCCACCCCACCGGCCGAGGGGCCGCCCGTCCCACCGGCGCCGGCGGCGGCGCGGCCCCGGCGCCACACGGGGCTGGTGGCCGCCCTTTTTGCGGCCGCCGTGGTCCTCTTCGGGATCATCGGCATCACCGGCTACCTGCTGCTCAGGCAGTCGCACCGACCCCAAACCCCGGCCGCCCCGCCCGCGCCGGCTGCGTCGGCTCCCCAACCCGCGCCGACTTCGAGCGCAACCCCCACCACCCTGAACTTCACGATTCCGTCGGGCAAGATCTGTCAGGTCACCGCGCAACGGGTGACATGCCAGACGTGCGTCCCAGGACACGTGATCACCAACCTCTACACGTGCACCGACCCGGCTCCCGCGTTGGCCGTCGACACGCAGGGCATCCTCGACGAGAACCCCCCGGACATGGCCTCGCCCCCCGGCCCCCAGGAGCTCACATCCGGCCAGACCTACCACGTCAGCGGCTGGACGATCGTGGTCAGCGGCGGTTGGACGCGATTCATCAACGACACGACCGGCCACGGCCTGGCCATCGCCGCCCAGAATTTCGATTCGTTCTGACGGGTCCCGTTGAGCTATGGGCCATCTCGGCTCCCGGGGATCGCACCGGCTCGCCAAGGATCCTCCAAGGCGGTCACGGCACCCTGGCCGTGTGAGCTGCCGACAGCCGACCCTAAGCGGACCCGGAATTCGGTCCGTTGCAGATTTTTGCCCCAAAGAGCGAAAACACGTTCACAATGAGTCATCCGGGCAGAGCCGGGAAGGGAACGCCGTCATGAGGAAATCCACCGCCTCGGGCGCGCTTTTTGGCTGCCGGTTTCGGTCAGACTAAGGGGCCCGCATGAATACGCCGATCACACGCCAAGTCATCCAGCGCGACAAGCTGGGTGCGCTGACCAAGATCGGGCAGGGCGGCCAGGGCGTGGTGTACGGCGCTCCCAACGTCAAGACCAAGTTCGCCGATGCGATGGTCTACAAGGAATACAAGGCCCAGACCAAGGCCGACATCGACTTCACCGCGCTGGCGGCCATGCCCGCCCTGGTCGAAGACTCTCTGACCTACTCCCAGGCCGAGCGCCTGGTCTCCATCGCGGCCTGGCCGTGCGCGATTGTCGAAGACGACAGCGGGCCAAGGGGATTCGTGATGCCGGCGATTCCGGCGGAGTTCTTCATCGAGCTGAGCACCGCCAAGGGCGCCGCGTCGTCCACCGCGGAGTTTCAGCACCTGCTCAACCACTCCTCGGTGCTGACGGCCCGCGGCATCGACATCGATGACGCCCAGCGCTATTGGCTGCTGCGCGAGCTCGCCTCCGGGCTGTCGTTTTTGCACAAGCACGGCGTCTGCGTCGGCGACATCTCACCGAAAAACCTGCTGTTCACCCTCACACCGCATCCCGCGGTGTTCTTCATCGACTGCGACGCCATGCGCATCAACGACGTCTCGGCGCTGCCCCAGATGGAAACCCCCGGCTGGAGCGTGCCCCCCGGCCAGGAACTGGCCACCATCTACTCCGACACCTACAAACTCGGCCTGCTGGCGCTGCGACTGCTCGCCGGCGACCAAGACACCAAAAACCCCCAACACCTGCCACCGGCCACACCCGCCCTGCTACGCCAAATCATCACCGACACCCTGACCAACGACCCCGAGCGACGGCCGTTACCCGAAGCCTGGAGCTACGTGCTCGGCCACGCCATCGAAGAAGCCCAGCACGACAAGAAGACCGCCGCCGCAGCAGCCGCCGTCAGCGTCCCGCTGGAACCACCCCCCACCCCCGTCGTGCAC
>NZ_MVHD01000106.1 GCF_002086635.1 Mycobacterium alsense
CCATGACCTGGTCGCCGACCTTGACGGTGCGCACCTGCGGCCCCGACGGCGCCATCGTCGAAGTCACCGCGGCCGGCATCTGCGGATCCGACCTGCACTTCTACGAGGCCGATTTCCCGCTGGCCGAACCGATCACGCTCGGGCACGAGGCGGTGGGCACGGTCGTGGAGACGGGGCCGCAGGTGCGCACCGTCAAGGTCGGCGACCAGGTCATGGTGTCGTCGGTGACCGGCTGCGGCGCCTGCCCCGGCTGCGCCACCCGCGACCCGGTGATGTGCCACGCCGGCTTTCAGATCTTCGGCGGCGGGGTGCTGGGCGGCGCCCAGGCCGACCTGCTGGCGGTGCCGGCGGCCGACTTCCAATTGCTCGAGATGCCCGACGGGATCGACACCGAGCAGGCGCTGCTGCTCACCGACAACCTGGCCACCGGCTGGGCCGCGGCGCAGCGCGCCGACATCCCCTACGGCGGCACCGTCGCGGTCATCGGCCTGGGCGCGGTAGGCCTGTGCGCGCTGCGCAGCGCGATTTTCCAGGGAGCCGCAATGGTTTTCGCGGTGGACCGCGTCGACGGGCGCCTCGACCGCGCGGCCCGCTGGGGCGCCACGCCCATCAAGGCGCCGGCGGTCGAGGCCATACTCGCCGCGACGGGCGGGCGCGGCGCAGACGCGGTGATCGACGCCGTCGCCACCGACGCATCCCTGACCGAGGCGCTCAACGCGGTGCGGCCCGGCGGCACGGTCTCGGTGGTCGGGGTGCACGACATGAATCCGTTTCCGCTCAACGCGTTGGGCTGCCTGATCCGCAGCATCACGCTGCGCATGACCACGGCGCCAGTGCAACGGACGTGGCCGGAGCTGATCCCGCTGCTGCAGTCCGGCCGGCTCGACGTCGACGGCATCTTCACCACGACGCTGCCGCTGGACGAGGCCGCCAACGGCTACGCGACCGCGGCGTCGCGGTCGGGCGACGACGTCAAGGTCCTGCTGAAACCCTGACACAGCCCCTGACTCCCCGACGCCTCGGGCTCACCCCGCCCGCGTCGCCGTGATGTATTGCGAGTGCATGAAGGCGTCGATCTTGACGTCGACCTCCGGCGGCGTCATCCCGTAGCCGGCCTGCAGGTCCAGCGTGTTGCGGACCGGTTCGACGGCCCAACCGTGCGCGGCCAGCGATTCCGCGGGGTCGATGGTGGGCTCGTAAGTGAGGGCGGAGAAGTCCACGTCGCCGGACATGTTGACGCCGGGGTGGTCGGTTTCCAGGGCGCTGAGCTGCTCGCGGTCCAGGCGCGACCCGAGCGCGCCGATCGCGATCCGGCTGCCCGGCGCGCTGAGCCCGCTGATCCGGGTGAACAGCGTGTTCTGGGCTTCGTCGGTCAGGTAGGGCAACACTCCCTCCACCGAGAAGGCGCTGGGGGTTTCCGTGTCGAAGCCGCCGGCCTCCAGGGTCCGCGACCATTCGGTGCGCAGGTCGGCGGCGACCTCCACCCTGCGGGCCTTGGGCGTGGCGCCCCGTTCCCCGAGCACGCGCGATTTGAATTCCAGGACTTTGGGCAGGTCCACCTCGAAAACCGTTGTGCCGTCGGGCCAGTCAAGCCGGTAGGCCCGCGAATCCAGCCCCGCCGCGATGATCACCGCCTGCCGGATGCCCGCGCCGCCGGCGGAGGTGAAGAAGTCGTCGAAGAACCGGGTCTGCACGCCGTACAGGCGGGGAAAGGCCGTCTCGTCCTCGGAGGTTCCCGGGTTGGCAAGCGCGCCCGCCAGATACGGGTCACCCGACGCGTCGATGAACAGCTTGGCGTACTCGTCGCGGACCAGCGGCCGCGGGCTCGCGGCGTGCAGGGCCCGCCATCCCGCCACGAGCAGCGCGGTGTAGCCCACGCTGCTGACGATGTCCCACTGGTCGTCGTCGGACCGTTGCGACCCGAACTCAGGAGTCCCCATAGCAACCCAAGCTACGCAATCTCCAGCATGACGGTCACCGGGCCGTCGTTGACCAACTCGACTTGCATGTTCGCCCCGAACACGCCGGTGTGCACCTGCGCGCCCAGCGACCGCAACGCCTCGGCGAAAGCCGCCACCAGCGGTTCGGCGACCTCACCGGGAGCGGCCCCGTTCCATGACGGCCGGCGGCCCTTGGCGGTGTCGGCGTACAGGGTGAACTGGCTGACGACCAGGATGGGTGCGTCGGCGTCGGCGGCGGACCGTTCGCCGGCGAGAATGCGTAGATACCAAAGCTTTTCGGCCAACCGCCGGGCCTTGTCGGGATCGTCGGTGTGGGTCACGCCGACGAACGCCACCAAGCCCTGGCCGTCCGGCCGGATGGCACCCGCCACCCGGCCGTCGACCGACACCGACGCCGACGAGACCCGTTGCACCAGAACCCGCATGGCCCTCGATGCTGCCAGGCCGGACCGGCACAGGTTGGGTAGGCTCGTCACGTGTCCGTGCTCGTCGCGTTCTCCGTCACCCCGCTGGGCGTCGGTGAGGGGGTCGGCGAGATCGTGGCCGACGCGGTTCGCGTGGTGCGCGAATCCGGGCTGCCCAACAAGACGGATTCGATGTTCACCGTGATCGAGGGCGACACCTGGGGCGAGGTGATGGCCGTCGTGCAGCGCGCGGTCGAGGCCGTGGCCGCCCGCGCGCCCAGGGTCAGCACGGTGATCAAGGCCGATTGGCGGCCCGGGGTTCACGACGCGATGACCCAAAAGGTCGCCTCGGTCGAGCGCCGCCTCTCCGGCGACTAGTCACCCGGTCAGTCGTGCACCGCGTCCTGGAACGCCCGCTCCGCCGCGGCGCCGTGGACGGCGAACACCACCCGCTCCAGCGAGCTCGCCCGGTGTTCGCGCACGGCGTCGACCATCAACCGCGCCGCGTCCTCGAGCGGAAAGCCGCCGACGCCCGTGCCGAACGCCACCAGGGCCAGCGAGCGGCAGCCGAGCTCGTCGGCCTTGTGAAGGGTCGAAACGGTCGCCCGGGTGATGATTTCGGCGGAGGTGGGTCCGCCCAGTTCCATGGTGGCCGCGTGGATGACGTAGCGCGCCGGCATGTCGCCCGCGGTGGTCTCGACCGCGTCCCCGAGCCCGATCGGCGCCTTCTCGGTCGATTCGCGCTGCACCGCGGGCCCGCCCGCGCGGGAGATCGCCGCGGCGACGCCGCCCCCGTGCCGTAGTTCGGTATTGGCCGCGTTGGTGATGGCGTCGACTTCGAGCTTGGTCACGTCGGCCTGCAGTACCTCTACCTCGATCATTGGCTCATTGTCCGTCCAGCTTGTCCGTTTGACTTGTCCGTTCAAGTGTCCGTCCGACGTGGAACGCCGGCGGGCGCATCGCCCGTGTGCCGTCCCGTTTGCGGAGGAGCCGGCCCATTTCCGCAGCTCAGCCCGGGACTCCACGCCTTTCGGCGAAGCGGATGGACAACTTTGTCGAAACTGAAAACAAATGTTTTCGCCTATGTATACGCTGTGTGCCTCGCCGACGGTCTGTAAGTAGCACGTGGAGGCCAGCGATGTCATATCTGATCGCTTCACCGGAATTCTTGTCAGTGGCGGCAGCGGACGTGGCGGGCATCGGCTCGTCGCTCAGCGCGGCCAACGCGGCGGCCGCGGCCTCCACAACGGGGGTGATGGCCGCCGGCGGCGATGAAGTGTCAGCGGCCATCGCATCGTTGTTTTCCGGCCACGCGCAGGATTTCCAGGCCCTCAGTGCGCAGGCGGCCGCGTTTCACAATCAGTTCGCGCAGGCGCTGACCGGCGCGAGTGGTGCTTATGCGGCCACCGAAGCCGCCAGTGCGAACCCCCTGCAGACGATCGTCGACGACATCTTGGGGGTGATCAACGCACCCACCAACCTGCTACTCGGGCGGCCTTTGATCGGCGATGGCACCAACGGGGCGCCGGGGACAGGCCAAAACGGCGGTCCGGGCGGGATCCTGTGGGGCAACGGCGGCAACGGCGGGTCCGGCGGGGCCGGACAGGCCGGCGGCCGGGGTGGTGACGCGGGGCTGTGGGGCAACGGCGGCGCGGGAGGCGCTGGCGGAACAGGGATTGCCGGCACCACTGGTGGCACCGGCACCACCGGTACCAACGGCGGCGCCGGCGGTACTGGTGTTATCGGCGGGGCCGGCGGGGCCGGCGGTGCGGGCGGTGCCGGCGGTAACGGAGGGTTGCTGTTCGGGGCGGGCGGTCCCGGCGGCATCGGCGGGACCGGTGGG
>NZ_MVHD01000107.1 GCF_002086635.1 Mycobacterium alsense
AACACCAGGCCAGAGCCCGCGCGTGCCACCATCGCAAACACCATCAACAACAATGACAGCGATCTCCGGCTGTAGTACTAGCTGCCGCTGCGCAGACTGAGCGTTCTGTCTTCGATGTCTTTCACCAGTGCCTGCAGGTGGTTATTGAGGTAGAAGTGGTCGCCGGGCAGCACCCGGATGGAGAACTCGTCAGTGGTGCGTTCGGCCCACGCGGCCATATTGTCCTGCGCCACGATGATGTCGTCGTCGCCGACGAATGCATGGATCGGACACGACACCGTCATCTCCGGCGGGGGGTTGTAACCCGCAATGGTGCGCACGCTCTTCAACGTGGGCATCATCCTCGACGCGAATTCGTCGTTGGCCAGGAGCTCGGGGGTTGTGCCGGCAACTCTGGCGACCAGGCTCAAGATGTCATGATCGGATCCCTGTAGTTGCTTATGCCGGACATGGCCCGGGGCGGCGCACGACGACACAAACAGCGCCCCAATGGGATGTCCCGCCGACTCGAACTTCAACGCCACGTCAAACGCCACTAGGCCGCCCATGCTGTGTCCGAAAAGTGCTATCCTACGGTCGGTTTCGGATGAAGGCGCCATCATGGTGAAGATATCGTCAGCGAGTGCCTGGATGCTTTCGAGTTGTGTTAGGCCCCGCTCGTGCTGTCCTGGATACTGAACGGCGATCCTTTTGATGTCCGATGAGAACGCCTTGGCGAACGGCACATAGAAGGCCGCAGATCCGCCTGCATGAGGAAAGATGTAGAGGGTTGGCGAGGCGAGATCTGCGGATTCGCTCGTTGGGTCGGTGCGCTCGTTCACTGAGTCAGCCTATCCCTCCAGCGGCTGCCGTTTGCTATCGCCCAGACTCGGCCGCCGACCAAAACGGTTCGTGGCCAAGGGCTGCCGTACGCAGAGCCGGTGGGCACCGTTTTGCCCAGTGGCGGCCCCAGGTTGCGTCGCGCGCCTGACCTGTTGCTCGGCGACGGTTTGATCTGGCCAGCCTGTGCCTGCGGGACGGTCGCATAGAGGCTGATCCACTCGCTGGCATTCACGCCAGCCACAATACGACGGTGAGACCACCGGTTGGCCGACTGAGACCATCGAGAGACAGCCCGGCCGCGCTATGACTTCGTCGTGTGGGTACGCCGCCGCGTGCAACAGATTTTACCGAGGTCGCTTACGTAAAATACGTTGCAATAGAGGCGATTCGGCCTTATCCGAACGGCTAGTCACCCTTGCTCGGAAACAGGTGGGCAAACGGGCCCGATGCTAGGCAAGTCCGTGGAAGTGGATGCCGACGGTCAGCTTCGGGAGGTCTTCGCCCCTACCCATCGGCCGCCGCGACGACTCCTCCGCGATCAGTCGGTCTGGCTGGTTGGCCCCATGTTGGCCCATGAGATACCCAATCTGAATGGCAAGCCCGATCGGGTTGCGTGGTCGGCCCGCGATGAACCGCTGGCCGACCGCACCCATCCTCACCCGACCAACGCAGGACCGCAGATGAAACGACCACAAGCTTGAACAACCCGTGTTACTCCGCGGCGCCTGATTTGCCGTCCTCGGCGCGCAGGAGTGTCACGCTACGGTGAGCTGCTCTGCGCCCCAGATAGTTTCACATTGAAAGATGTTTGGAAGGGTTTCCTTTTGACACCTCGGCGACGGCCCAACCATTAGCTTCAGCCAAAGGGCGCTTCACCGTGCGTTTCCCGCACCGAGCGGTAACAGCTCTGATGGCCGGTTTCCCGGCTGCCGTAGGAAACCCGCCGTTGGATTCTTGAAACAGCCTGGTCTTGCCCATGCGCCTCCGTCCCATGCGGAACCATCGATGAAGGGACCGCTCGCTTGCAGAACGCCCTGTTGCTGAGCGGCAACGGTTTCGCCGTCTTCGGCGGGCAGGAATGTCACGCTGCCGCGAGTTGCACAACAGCCCAAATAGTTTCGTATTGAAAGACGCGTGGCTTGGTTTCCTGAGTTAACCGCCACGGCCGACACTCAGCCACTAGCGTCTGGCTCCGAACACGGTCACGCCGAGACCGTCATGGCGTCGCCCTACTTGACGCGAGGAGCCACAGATGTCGTCTTTGATGTTGGCGATGCCTGAGGAATTCGCCGCAGCTGCCAGCAAGTTGACGGGTCTCGGGTCTGCGATTCGGCAGGCCCACGCGGCGGCGGCGGGCTCGACGACGCAGATCACGGCCGCCGCAGAAGACGAAGTGTCGGCAGCGATTTCGGCGCTGTTCGGTACCTATGGCCAGCAGGTTCAGGCCCTGAGCGTGCGGGTGGCCGGGTTCCATGATCAGTTTGTGCAGGCGTTGAGTTCGGGTGGGTTCATGTACGCAGCGACCGAGGCCGCGAGCGTGTCGCCGCTGCAGACAATCGAGCAGGACATCATGGGTGCGATCAACGCGCCGACTACCGCATTGGTCGGGCGTCCCCTGATCGGCAACGGCACCAATGGTGCTCCGGGCACCGGGCAGCCCGGCGGGCCGGGCGGGCTTCTGTTCGGCAACGGCGGCAATGGCGGCTCGGGAGTTAACGGCACCGCAGCCGGGCAGACCGGCGGGGCCGGCGGTAGCGGTGGCGCCGCCGGCTTGTTCGGCAATGGCGGGTCCGGCGGGGCCGGCGGGATCGGTGGTGCTGGCGGGACCGGCGGCATCGGCGGTAACGGCGGTGCCGGCGGGCTGCTGGGTGGCTTCGGCGGGGCCGGTGGGACGGGCGGTCTCGGCGGTTCGGGCGTGGGCTTCAACCTGGCCGGCGGAAACGGCGGGACCGGTGGAGTTGGCGGTGCTGATCGGGCGCTGCTCGGTTGGGCCGCGGGTGCTGGCGGTGCTGGCGGTGCTGGCGGCATCGGTGATATGGGAGCCACGGGCACCGCGGGCGGCGGGGCCGTCGGCGGGCTCGGCGGCAGCGGTTTGGGCGGCGGAAACGGCGGTGCCGGTGGGGCCGGCGGTACCAACGTCGGAATTGGCGGCGCCGGCGGCGCGGGCGGTGCCGGTGGGGCCGGCGGGGCTGGTGGTACTGGTGGTTTCGGCGGCACGGGGGTGAGCCATGCCACGGTCGGCGGGACCGGCGGCCAAGGCGGGACCGGCGGAAACGCCGGTGCTGGTGGCGCCGGCGGGTCCAGCGGGTTGATCGGGTTCGCCGGTGCCGCCGGGGCTAACGGCGTCGGCGGGGTCGGTGGTACCGGTGGGACCGGCGGTACCGGCGGCACCGTCGCCCTCGCCGAGCAGGCCTTACTGGGCGGTAATGGTGGCACCGGTGGTACCGGCGGCCATGGCATCGGAGGTACTGGCGGTGGCGCCGGCGGAGAAGGTGGTGCCGGCGGACAAGGTGGTGCCGGCGGACAAGGTGGTGCCGGCCAGGGCGTTACCGCCAGCGCAGGGCCCGCGCAGGGCGGTGGCACCGGTGGTACAGGTGGCCACGGCGGTACCGGCACTGACGGCGGCGCGTTCGGCGCAGGAGGCACTGGTGGCGGCGGCGGGACTGGCGCCAGCGTTGGTACCGGTGCGACCGGGGGTGCCGGAGGCACGGGTGGCGCTGGCAGCGCGGCCATTGGTGCCGGTCCGGGCTACGGCGGTGGCGGCGGCGGTGGCGGTGGCGGCGCCCTCGTCCAAGGCACGAACGGTGGCAGCACCGCGGGCAGCACCGCCACCGGCGGGGTCGGCGGGCTTGGCGGCGCTGGCACCACCACCGCAGCGGGCGGGACCGGCGGGGTCGGCGGCGCGGCGACGGTCACCGCCGACGGCCTTACCAGCACCGCTACCGGCACTGCTACCGGCGGTCATGGTGGGGCTGGTGGCGCTAACGGCGGTGTCGGGGCTGCGGGTGGCTACGGCTCGGTCACCGCAACCAATGGTGGCACCGTCACTGGCGGCTATGCGACCGGTGGTGTGGGCGGGGCTGGCAGCACCGGCGGTGTCGGTGGTGTTGGCGGTGGGGCGTTGGTGGAGGCTAGCGGTGCCGGCAGCACCGCGATCGGCTCAGCGACCGGTGGGGTCGGGGGTGCGGGTAGCAGCGGCGGCCACGGCGGCACCGGTGGGC
>NZ_MVHD01000108.1 GCF_002086635.1 Mycobacterium alsense
TCAGCCCGAACCGACAAAGAAACCACAGCTCAGGGCCCTGCGATCGTCGTCAATCCGGCAACGTGAGCCAAGTCAGGTCTCACGGAGCGATGCCGCGTACATCGTCGATCATGCGATCACTTCGTACTGCCTCAATACATCGGGAAGTGAGACAAGTTACTGCGCCCCCCGGGGGACTACGAAGCGCCAGGCTTTTCCTCCCCGATAAGAAAGGCCCATACCTGGGCTAACGCGGTGTACGGCTCGTTGGATACGTACCACTTATGGCCGTACGACGAGCGAAGTTCGACCGGCGGATACATGTCATATGAATCGCCCTTGCCGAGCCAGACTCGGCTTCCTGGGTCGTCGTAGGCGGTAATAACCGCGTCGGAGCCCTCGAACTCGAGTCTCCACAGCTCCTCCGTGTCCATCTGACTAAGCGTTACCCTCTCGGTACGACCGGGTCCGTGTAACTCGAAGCTCGTCGGCGCCCCAGTGCTGTCGGTGGCCTCCCGGTCAGGGTGGACTGTGATGTGTTCCCAATCGCTGAGCTCGTCGTTATACAGCCACGAGGCTGCGTCATAAGCGTCGTCGAATCGCACAGCACCCTGGTGACTCTCGGCGATGTCGTCCTGCTTGACGTCGCAAAGAGCACCGTCGACGAGCCGGGCAACGTATGGAACAACCAACACCTGGTCGCGCAGTATCACGAAGGCATGGAGAACGTTGCCGTCGTCATCGATTACACGGCCTTCAACCCGGAGGTCAGCGAGAAGGCGCACGGTGTAGCTCACCGTCACCTCGGCCGTACTCTCGTTGACTTCAACATTGCGAACATCGATCAGTTTCGCTTGAGGTTCCATCTCTACGTAGGGGTCGATCATCTCGTCTAAATCGCGACGATCCCATACATCAGTGACGCTTCCGATCGCCACGTCGGGAACGTCGATCCATTCCGGTGGCGGCCCATGTCGATCGTCAGCCTCGATGCTGGCGGCGTAGTTCTGTTGGAGCGTCGAGGCAATAATCCGCAACGCACTTAGCGCACCGACTGTCGGCTGGGCTGCCGCCGGCCGCGTTGGCGGAAAGTATTTTTCAAACAGTCCTTCATCGTCGCCGCGTCCCCAAATCTCGACTATGGCTTCGCTGTGGCCCAATTCTCTTGCGGTGGCAAGAATGTCTTTGGCGTTGCGGCTGACGAATACGATTCGCTGCGGATCGTTACCCGCATTCGCCAGTGAATCGCGTACCCACGATGAGTCAGAAGCTCCTGTTCGAGCTCCTGGTAGGCCCTTGCCGGCACCCAGGCCTAGAATCTGGTCGCGGATACCCGCTATTGCAGATTCTCCTCGCATAGGCTGCACTACCACGTGTTCGATTGAATCGCAGCGGCGCTTAATCTCATCCGCAATCTCCTTGATATCCCAGCTTCGCGCTGCGAGGCTGACGCCGAACATGCCTGCCCTATGCAAGCGTTTGCTTGCCTGCAGAAAATCGGTCAGCGCTCCTCGGGCATGGTTTGCCCACTCAAGGATGATCTGCTCGGGGATCCACAGTTCTGCCCCGCGCATCGAAAGGCCACGCGCCAGCTGGGTGATTTTGTCTAAATTGACATGTCCCCTGTCGTAATACGACGCATCCAAGACAGCGGCATCCGGAGGCGTCCGCTTGTCCTCACTACCCACCTCCCAGATACTGCCTCAAAATCGACTGGGCCACTGACGGTTTCCTGGTCGACGACGAAACCACTGTGAGTTCGTCGTGAACGGCCCCCTGAGAACGGCGGTGCTCAATCCGGCCGCCCGAGCAGAGTGGGGCGCGCCACGACGTGCTCACGACTCAGTACCGCAGGCCGACCACCGCCTGCTAGCCCACCTCAGGGCTGCTGACGAAGATTCCGAACGCGTGGCACTCCCCCCAGCCGACGACTGATAACCGCCCACCTCACACGTGCAAAGACACCGATAACCCCGGTCCGCAAAGACCCGCTTCGCCGGGAGTGCGGGGTGTCTCCAAGGCTTCTAGTCCCCCCGGGCGCGTTCCCGGCTATAGCTTCAGCGAGCCACTAGAGAACCCTCGCGGTTCCCTGATGGCCGCGGCAGGTCTCGTCCTCGCTGGGGTTTTCGCTAAATGACCAGCAGCCATCGTTGCAGAGGGCGGTGGCGCCTGGTGGTTGTGTAGCTACACCACAGACAGGACGGTGGACGCAGTCACCGGAGGCGGCTTTGTAATAACCCGAGGGGCATGCGCTGGCCGGTGGCGCTGTAGCGATAGCCATTGAGGTTCCAATGGTTGCCAGCGCAGTCGCGATTAGCGCGACGATACGGACGGACAAATACACCGACCTCCTTTTCGTGGTGATGTCGCACGTTGGGTGGTTGCCGATTCGTCGATGGGAGCGTATGCGCTTGCATGGGCATTTATGCCGAAATTGTGAAAATTCCGATCCGGCGAACAGCGGGCTACGAGGCGCCATATGCTCCGCTTGGGCAAACGAAGCAATTCAACGGGTCGGAGTTCATAGGGGAAGGCTGGATGTGTCGCAAATTCCTCTTCGCGACGGCGGCAATGGTCGCCGCTGCGGTCGGCGCGATCCCCGTCGCCTCAGCAGATCCGGACAGTCCTGACCCCGGTACATATCTGTTCATGTTGCGGGAGTACCACATTCCCTTCACATCTGAGAACGACGCGATCGCTGGCGGACTGGCCGTCTGCCAACATGTCCGGGCCGGGGAGAGTGCAGGTGTCATCGTCCAAGAATTACGGGACAGGCCCAGCAATGCCCTGACATACGTTCAAGCCGCCAATGTCGTGGTGGCTGCGACAGAGCAGCTTTGCCCAGAAGCGCCGCCGGGGGCTTGGTACGACGCCATGATCATGGCCGGCCGCAGCCCAGAAGGCCCCAACTGACGCCGGTAAGTGCTCAGTAGAACCACTGGCCGACGTTGGCGGTGTCGAGGCTGGCGCTATGCGCCCGTCGTCTCGGACCAAGGGCACTGCCGTCTCGTCCGGGACGTCGGCGAGTACGTCAGCCATACCGTGTCGGCCTGGGTGAGCACACGCAGAAGGCCGAGCGACTCCGCGCCGTGAACAAGCGGCAGGACAGCGGGCTGGTGTTCACCACCGAACTAGGCAAACTTGTCGACCCGCGCAACCTGCTACGGGTCATCGAGATCGCCGCCAAAGCCGCCGGCATCGCCGACGTTGGGATCCACACCTTACGGCGCAACGCGGCGGTCGCTTGGCTCGAAAGCGGTGTCCACATTCGGCAAGTCGCCGACCTGCTCGGCCACTCATCGATCGCGGTCACGGGCGACACGTACGGGCACAGCAGCACCGACGGTGCCCGTTCCGCGATCACCCGCCTGGGCGCGCGGTTGGGCCTCTAGCGGAGTTACAGGCCGTAGGCCTCACGGTGCATCGCCGCGCGTGCTTCGGTGGCAGCTATCTCGCTGTGCACCTCGTACACCCACGCGCCGTTGAGGTTCTGGCACGTGCCGACGGCGCGGCCGCACTTAGGGCAAGACGTGTAGGTCCGCGGGAGACCGGCCTGCTGCACCGGCTGCCCGCTCGCTTCGCATTCGTAATGGAGCAGCATGCTGTCGATCATCCCAGGTTCCGGCGCTTCGTGCTCTCGAAACAGAAGGGCATAGAAATGGGCGCACTAGACCTAACGAAGGCCCGCCGAAAGGCGTCGAAACCCCGTCTGACCTGCGTCGGGCTGACAGTGTGTGATTCCACGACATAGTTGGCAGCTGTCTCGCGACATAGTTGACACCTCTGCAAGTCAGGGAGGTCAGCCATGTCGAAGGCGCAGCTGGTCATCACCGC
>NZ_MVHD01000109.1 GCF_002086635.1 Mycobacterium alsense
AAGGGTTCGAGGACATCATCCCAGCTCAGCGATCCTCAAAAGGCTCGACACGCCCCGACTTTTTCAGGTCGAAGTAGTTACTGCTCATGGCCTATCAGCCGGAAGCCACGACCCATCCCACGATTTGGCTCGTGGCCGGGCCACGCCCATCTGCGATCAATTAATATGACGCCATCACGAGCCAGATGTCCGCAGGCAATTCGTGCCGCGGCGATACGTCGGAGAGTGTGCCATGGCAACGATCCATTTCATTTCGGGCCTGCCGCGTTCGGGTTCGACTTTGCTGGCCGCGTTGCTGCGGCAAAACCCGCGATTCGAGGCCGGGATGTCGGGTCCGCTAGCCGGCCTGTTTGGTGCCCTGTTGGGCGAAATGAGTGCGCGCAACGAGTTTTCGGTGTTTATCGACGACGCCAAGCGCGAGCGGATCCTGCGTGGCTTGTTCGACAACTTCTATGCCGAACCCACTGCCGAGGTGATTTTTGATACCAACCGCTTCTGGTGTGGGTGGATGCCGGCGGTTTCGCGGTTGTTCCCCGACGCGAAAGTCATTGCCTGCGTGCGGGACCTGCCCTGGGTCGTGGACAGCATCGAGCGGTTGATTCAACACAACGTCTTTAGCCCCTCGTCGATTTTCAACTACAGCGCAGGCGGCACGGTCTATTCTCGTGCCCAACAGGTGGTTGCGCCCGAGGGCATGGTCGGCGGTCCCTACGACGCCCTGAAGCAGGCATGCTATGGCGCGCAACGGGATCGGCTGATGCTATTGCAGTACGAAACCTTGACCACACACCCCGCCAAAGCTATGGAGGCGATCTACGGGTTTGTCGGGGAGCCGGTGTTCGACCACGACTTCGATCATGTCGATTACGACGTCACCGAATTCGACGAACGGGCCGGCACACCGGGCCTGCATACCGTGCGAGGCAGGGTCAAGGCCGAGCCGCGTGAGACCTTGCTGCCGCCGGATCTGTTCAAACGCTTTGTGCGAGATGCATTTTGGCGCGACCCGGAGAGGATTCCCGACGGACTGCGGGTCGTGTGAATCCTCGCCTGTCGTTAAGCGAAGAGCGACGTCCGCACGTGCGACCGGGCTTAGCGTACGAGATGCAAGGGTACTCAGTCGCTGCACTTGAGCCGGGTGCCCGCGACGGCGCGGCCGCCGCGGCTGAACCGATACTTTCGGTATCTGCACCTTTGGTGCGAGAGATGTGTGGCCCCAATGGGTTATGTGCGAGCGAAGTCGACGCCAACGGCGGCGGGACGCGAGTTCGCCCCGCAGCGGAGCGCTTGGTGAGCCGGTGCCGCGGCGCAGTCCTTGGCTCACTCAATGATGTGACGCAACGGACCATGGACTCGCCCGCGGACTGCTGAGGACCTCAGCCAATCCGCGGGTTTCGACAGCGGGGGCGTACACACCGGCGACGCGGACACCTGTTGTGGGCGTCCCGGAATGTCGTGGGCGACGATGTGGTCGGTTCCGCGCCAGCCAGCCCGCGTGCGTCCTGGCGCCGCAAAAGTCACCGCGGCCGGGTCTTTCGACGGGGAGGCATTGACATATGAATCACCGGCGGACTGTCACGGGTTGTTTGCGCCGTCGACGCCATTCGCGCCGTCGGTGTTGCCAATGCCGGCGCCGCCATCGGTGCCGTTGCCGCCGGTACCGCCGACGGTGAAGGTGGCGTCGCCGCCGTTGCCGCCGTTGCCACCGGTGCCACCGTGGCCGGTACCGGTGAGACTGCCGGCGCCGCCGATCCCGCCATGCCCGCCAATGCCGTCGGTCGTGGTGCCGGCGTTCCCGGTGCCACCGTGGCCGCCGACCCCGCCGAACGCCGCGGCGGTGCTTCCACCCGCGCCACCGGCCCCGCCGTAGCCACCGACCGCCATGGTGCCGGTGCCGAACTTCACGGCCGCGTTGCCGCCGTAGCCGCCGGCTCCGCCGAGGGCACCGTTGGTGCCACCGTTACCGCCGGCCCCGCCGGCGCCGCCGGTCGCGGTGGCGCCTGTGACGGTGGCGTCGGACAACACGTAGCCAAAGCCGCCATTGCCGCCCATACCGTTGCCGGTGCCGGTGCCGCTGGCACCGCCCGCACCGCCGATGCCGGTGCTGTTGTTGGCGACTGTGCCGTACTCGCCGAAGACGCCGCCTCTACCGCCGGCGCCGCCGTGACCGCCGTCGTAGCCGGCACCGCCGGCCCCGCCGATACCGGTACCCGCAGTGACGGTGCCGCCGCTGTATTGACCGCCGTCGCCGGCGTCGACCAAGCCGGTGCCACCGGCGCCCCCAATGCCGCCGGTGCTGCCGGCGCCGCCGGCCCCGCCGGCGGAGGTACCGCTGGCGCTGGCGATATGACCGAGCCCGCTGGTGGCTGCGTTGAAGGCGTTGCCGCCGACACCGCCCATGCTGCCGGCGCCGGTGCCCGCACCGCCGGCACCACCGGTGGCCGTGCCGCTCGCCGTGGCACTGCCCGAGCTGCTGCCGTAGGCAAAGATGTCGCCCTTGCCGCCGGCGCCGCCAGTGCCGCCACTGGTGCCGGCACCGCCGATCCCACCGGTCGCGTAGCCGCCAGTGACCGCGCCAGCCCCGCCGACCCCGCCGGTGGCGGTGATGATGCCGTCGCCCCCGGCACCGCCAGTGCTGCCGGTGCCTGTGCCCGCCCCACCGATCGCGCCGGTGCCGGTGCTGCTGGCGACGGTGGTGCCTGCGCCGGATGCTGTGACGATGGCGTGGCCGCCGGCGCCGCCGGTACCGCCGCCGCCGCCGTAACCTCCGACGCCGCCGGTCGCGTCGCTTTGGGCGACGGTGCCCCCATTGGTTGCCGCGACGGTGGCGTAGCCGCCGACGCCGGCGGTGCTGCCAGCGCCCCCAGTGGCGCCGGCTCCGCCAGCCCCGCCCGTGGCATCGCTATGGGTGACGGCACCGCCACTGAAGGCTTGGAGAGTGGCTTTGCCCCCGGTGCCGCCGGTGCTGCCTGCCGCGCTGGTGGTGCCCGCCCCCCCGGCCCCGCCGGCCGCGCCGACGGCAGCGCTGTTAGTCATGGTGCTCCCGGCATAGCCACTAACCAGCGCGGTGCCTCCGCCGCCACCGTCGCCACCGTCATGGCCGACGCCATTGCCGCCAGCCCCGCCAGCCCCACCAACCCCGCCGGTAGCGGTGGTCCCGGTGCCGCCAAAGTTCACCAAACCTTGGCCCCCGGCGCCGCCGACCCCGCCGAGGGCGCCGTTGGTGCCACCGTTGCCCCCGACCCCACCGGCCCCGCCGAGGGCCGTAGCACCGTCGATGCTCGACATCGACAACGCATAACCGTTGCCGCCATGACCGCCCACACCGTTGCCGACGCCGGTGCCGCTGTTGCCGCCCGCGCCGCCGATGCCGGTGCTGTGGTCAGCGACCGTGCCGTACTCACCGAACACGCCACCCTTACCGCCGGCCCCACCGACGCCACCGTCAAAGCCGGCACCGCCAGCCCCGCCGGTGCCCGTACCCGCAGTAACGGTGCCACCGCTGTACTGACCGCCGGCCCCGGCGTCGACCAAGCCAGTGCCACCGGCCCCACCCGTCCCTCCG
>NZ_MVHD01000010.1 GCF_002086635.1 Mycobacterium alsense
ATCGTCAGTCCTTCCCGCCAAGCTCACGCTCGGCGTGTCAGACCAAGATCAGATCCACCGTTGTTCTGACAGTCCCCTTGACCACAGAAATCGTGCGTTGGTACCCGCCGTCGGAGCTCAAGACACTCCTAAACCGTAACAGCGTCGGCCCAGACCACCGTTAATCAACGAGGCCGAAGCCGCTTGGAGCTCGTGTCGGCACCCATCGGTCGCAAGTCGCTGGACCGAAACAGCGGTCACGACAAGGTGGACATCGCAAGCAGTTTGGAGCAGCCGCTGTGTGGGACTAAAGGCCGCGGTTGTAGCCCTTTCGGGGGACACATGTGTGTAGACATAGAGCTTCTGTAACGCTCACTGAGTCGCAGATCGCTTAGCCAAGGCCCGGGCACGAGCCCAGCCGGAACTATCAGCCGTTGGCTGGCTACGGCTATCTTTCGGGCTTGCGGAGATGGCGCGGAGAGAAAGTTGATGCGACTTACGTCGCCAAATCAGTTGTACGCTGTACTCCCCGCAACAGGATGTGTCGTGCTGATGATCTTGGCGATGCAGTGATCCCGGTCGAATCCTTGACTCCGACACCACGCCAACGCACCTGCGGAGTCGCCGAACGTAATGCCGGCTACGGTCACCCAGAAGTCCGGCGCGGAGAACGTCGACCAGTCACCCGACCAGAGCAACCGCGCGTCGGGGTACCGCTGCCTGAGCTGTAGGTGCTCCTGCAGCGTCATCGCGTTGTCCCACACGACGCCGTTGTCCACGACACCCGGGCGCTTCGAGCTGAGCTGGGGGACCCAGCGGTCGACAAGGTGCTCGCTGACGAAAGAGCGGTCATCACTGGCGATTTGCCGCAGCTGCTGGAAAGGATCCTGGGGAGCAGACGCCGTTGTCGTCGGCGCCCGAACCGTGTGCGTCACTGAAGGAGGCTCCGTTACGCCTGTGGTAACAGGTTCGGTGTAGGGGACAAGCGACGACGTCGAGGGCTCGGAGTTGGTGGAGTCCCGGTGAGCAAGCAGGCCGATGATGACACCGACGCCGCATACCAGTGCCACCACGACCGCGATGGCGGCCCCTACTAGAAATTGTCGTGTGGCTCCTCGCTTGGAGCCACCCACAGGTGTCGGATCCGTTGTTGGATAAGGGTATTGCGGGTTGAACGGCGGATAGCTGGGCGGCCCACTCGGGTATTGGGGTGCGGGTTGCGGCGCTGCCGGAGCCGACACGGCGGGACTAGCCGAGAGCGCACGCTTTGCGGCAAGTCCCAGAGCTCCGGCACTGGGGTAGCGGTCGGCGGGATTCTTGGCCATGCCGCGAGCGATCACTTCGTCAAAAGCCGTCGGCACTCGCGGGTTCACCGCGCTGGGCCGCGGAGGCGGTGAGTTGACGTGGGCGCCGATGGCCTGCGCCGCGCTGTGAGTGGGAAACGGTTTGTCGCCCGTGAGCGCTTGGTAGAGGACGCATGCCAGCGAGTAGACGTCGACTGCCGCAGTGGCATTGTCGTCGCCGAATCGTTCCGGGGCCATGTAGTCGAAGGTGCCCACCTGATAGCCCGCCAGGGTCAGATGCGTGTCACCGCTGGCTTCGGCGATGCCAAAGTCCACCAGGTACGCGAATTCGCTGGGGGTGACCAAAATGTTTTGCGGTTTTACGTCGCGATGGATCAGTCCTTCGGCGTGAGCGGCGTCCAACGCCGACGCGATCTGCCGAATGATGTCTGTGGCACCCTCCGGATCCAGGGGGCCTTTCTTAAGCATGTCGTGCAGTGTCTGACCATGGACCAATCGCATGTCGATGTACAGGATGCCGTTGATCTGTCCCCAGTCATGGATTGGAATGACATGCGGTTCTTGCAGGATTGCCGCAGCACGGGACTCGCGCATAAATCGCGCACGGAAGATCTCGTCTTGCGCGTACTGGTCCGCGAGCAGTTTCAAGGCGACGACCCTGCCCTTAACAGTGTCGTAGGCCTCATAGACCTCGCCCATGCCGCCTCGTCCGAGCAGCCGCCTGATGGCGTACTTGCCGAATGTCTGGCCCACCCGCGACGTCACTCTTACCTTCCCTTTCGTGGCTGCGGTCAGTATCGGCTGACTACACGCCGTTACGCAGCGGTTTACCCAGGAAAATTTGTATTTATGCCGCGCTCGAGAATGGATCCGTCAAAGGCGCCCGGTGATTCAAGGCGGTCAAAACCGCGTCGGCAAGGAGCGGCGCTGGCCGTCTACCGGTACTGAGCCACGCGGCTACTACGCAACCGCCATCATGTACGCCAGGTCGTTGATCGCCGGATATGTCGTCGCGTAGTACGACGGCGGCAGCGCGCCGAAGTCGACCAGCGCGTCGATGACGCCCTGCTGCGCCCCGAGGACCAGCTGCCCGCCGATGGTAAATGGATTGAAATTCGGCGGGGGAGACGGCGCGTACGTGGGCTGGTCGATGAGGATGTTGTAGGGCGGGGGAACCATCCGCAGCAAATCGTCCACGGGGCTGAAGCCCGGCCACAGCTGCGCTTGGGTGGGGATATTGGCGTAGCCGTTGGGGTTGTAGCCCAGGTTAACCAGCACCCGGAGATCGGGCTGCAGCAGGTCGGCCAGCGGCGTGCCGAACACGGGGATATAGCGCAGCGGCTCGACCAGCGGCAGGTTTTGTTGCGGAATCATGTAGTAGTGCGTCATCCCGCCGTTGGCGTAGTAACCCGGCGACGTCGCCAACGGCACCGCGCCGGCCAGCTGGTCGGGCGTCAGGAACGCATACGTGGGATGTGCAAAGGCGGCGCCGGCGATGGTGTTGAGGTCGGCCACGATGTTGAGCGGGTACTGCGGGAAGTTGGCCAGGCCGTCGTACTGCAGGGTGTAAATGGTTGTCGGGTACGGGGTGTCGGGCGGGGTCGGGCCCGCGGTCGAGATGTCCAGAATCGGAATGTGCACATTGAACCGCGAGAACAGGCCGCCGTTGGGCGTGTCCCCGTTGCCGATCAGCATGAACGACAGGTCGCTGGGGCTCGGCCGCGCGAAGGCGGGCAGGGCATCCAGCGCCCGCATCTCCAGGGTCGCGATCACCGCGCTCTGCGAATAGCCGAACACCAGCATCGGGTTGCCGGGCGGGTTGTTCATGATGGCGTTGTTCAGGATCATCTGCCCCTGGAACACCGACTGGTCCAGCGTCAGCGAGCCGAAGAACGGCGCGACCTGCTCGGGCGTGTACAGGCCGAACGGGTTGAACCCGGCGTACAGCGGGTTGGACTGGATGAACAGGTTGTTGATGGCGGCGACGTAGCCGGGCGTGGGCCCCGGGTTGAACGTCCCGCCCATGATCAGCGCGGTCGCGGCCGCGCTGGTGGGCGCGTTCGCGGCGCCGACGGCCCGCTGCAGCAGGGACGCGCCGGCGGCCTCGGCGCCCGCGTACGACGCCGCGCCGGCCCGAAGCGCCTGAACAAATGCCTCCTGATACGCCGCCGCCTGCGCGCCGAGCGCCTGAAACCGCTGACCGTGCGACGAGAACACAGCCGCGATGGCCGCCGACACCTCGTCCTCGGCCGCGGCCAGAACGCCGGTCGTCGGCGCCGCCGCGGCCGCGTGGGCCACGTTCAGACTCGAGCCGATGCCGGCCACCTCCGTGGCCGCCGTCGCCAGCGCCTCGGAAACCACGCTCACGAACGACATCTCAGGCCTCCTCACCCCTGCATGAGCATGTCCTTCCAGGACGTCGCCCTGGAGGAACGCGCCAGGTCACCCTGCCGAACCAGCCGCCCGTCGGGCGTGACGTACTTGCCGGTCGCCGGGTCGTAGTGGGCGGTGGCGACCGACGGCGCCACGCCGGAACCGTTGCCCCCGAACGCGCTTGGCGCCGTTGGTGGCTGGTTGAGCGAACCCGGCGCCGGCGGCCCCGGCGGTGTTCCGGCGGGCGCCGCACCCGGCGGCAGCGGCGTCCCGTCGACCGGGCCGAAGATCCGCTCGGGAACGGTGACCCGGTCATCGGGCGGGACCCCCTGCGAGAGCAAGTTCGGATCCAGCGGGTACGGCCCCAGCACGTGCTGGCGCTGCGCCAGCGGCTCGTACGGCTCGTCGCTGTTGCAGATTTCGACTGTGGGAGCGCGCTTTCCGGGATGCCCCATGCACGGATTGTTGCGGACACCGCGCACGGCGATGGGGGAGTCCTGCGGAAGCTTGCAATACAAATTGTCGGGGGTGTCGCGCTCCGACGTGTCGGCCGGCGAACGCCACTCCGACGGCGGCAAAAACCCCACCGTGCACGCCGGCGGGTCGGCGATCGTCAGCGTGAAACCGCCCACGGCCAGGCCGGTCGGGTTGTTGATGACCCCGTAGGAGCTGTACGCCGCCACGCTCGGCGGCAGCAGCACCAGCAGCTGCTCCAGCGACGGGTGATACGTCACGCCGATCTGCCCGATGGTGGTCAGGTTGGCCAGCAACACCGGCAGGGTGGGCTTCACCTGGGTCAGCAGCCGCGAAACCTCCTGCGCGAAGCCGGGTCCGGTCTGCAGCAGCTTGCGGATCTGCGGGTCGTCGGCCACCAGCTGGCCGGTGACCCCGGCGAGGCTGCGCGCCCAGCGCCGGGTGGCCTCGGTGGTCTGGGCCTGCGCGTCCAGGAACGGGACCGCGTCGTTCACCAAGGCATTGGTGTGGTCGGCGGTCTCGCGGGCGTCGTGCGAGAGCCGGCCCGACGAGTCGACCAGCGACTGAAAGTCGAAGCCCGCCCCGTTGAACGCCTTGAACGACTCGTCGAGCAGTTGGGAGAGCCGGTCTTTGGGGATGCTGCCGACCAACGCGCTGAGCCGATCCAGCATCGGCCCCACCGGCTGCGGGATGCTGGTGTCGCGCGCGTCGATCACCGACCCGTCGCGCAGATACGGCGGCGACTCCGAGCGCGGCACCAGATCCACGTACTGCTCGCCCACCGCCGACATGCTGCGCACCGCGGCGTGCACGTCGGCCGGGATCTTCGGCGACGTGTCGATCGACAGCGTGGCTTCCGCGCCCGTTGCGGTGGGGCCCACCGCGGTCACCTTGCCGACCTGCACGCCGCGGTAGGTGACGTTGCCGAACCGGTACAGCCCCCCGGTGTCCGGCAGCTCCAATTTCACCGTGACCCGGCCGATCCCGAGCAGCGTCGGCACCTGCATGTACACGAAGAACATGGCCGCCATGCCGATCACCGACGCGATCGCGAACACGGTCAGCTGGATGCGCACGAATCGGGTCAGCATCAGCCGCCGCCGTCCACGGGCGCGATGGCGCTCAGGTCGGGGGCCACCACGGCCGGCGCGGCGGCCGGCGCCGGCGCCGGGGCGGGGCCGGCTGGCGCGGGCGGATTCACGCCCACCCCCAACGGGTCCAGGGTGTGGCCGAGGTACCACGGATCCCCGGGCGCGGGCACCAGCGGCGCGTCGGGATCCCCCCAGCGGGTGCCGGCCAGCAGCGTCCGCTTCAACCGGGGCACGGTCATGTCGACGACGGCGAACACGTTGAAGTAGTCGCCGCGGATGGCCCGGTCGACGAAGTTCTGGGTGAACGGGAACGTCGGGATGTAGCCCAGCAGGATGGGCAGCTCGGGCCCCACGTCGGCCAGCGCCCGGATCGTCGGCTCGAGGTTCTGCAGGTCCTTCACCAGGTCGGCCTGCGCGTCGTTGACGAGCCGGGTCGCGGTGTCGGAGAACACGTGCAGCTTCTCCAGCGCGGCGGTGAGGCGCGGGCGCTCGCGGATCAACACGTCGATCGCGGGCGGGATCTTGCGCAGCGCATCGGCGATCACCTCGTGCTGCGACGCGAACGTGCCGGCCAGCCGGTCCAGCGCGTCGATGGAGGCGACGATCCGGTCCCGCTGATCATCGAGCACCCCGACGAAATCGTCGAGCCGCGACAGCAATTCGCGAACGTCGTTCTCGCGCCCCGACAGCGCCGCGCTGGAGTTGTGGATGATGTCACCGATCTGGCCGAGGCCGCCGGTGTTCAGCAGCACGGACAGCGCCGACAGGGTCTGCTCGGTCGACGGGTACGACGACGAGCGGTCCAGCGGGATGGTGGTCCCGGGCTCGAGGCGGCCCTGCGGCCGCTGGCCCAGCGGGGGATTGAGCTCGACGTGCATCGACCCCAACAGGCTGGTCTGCCCGACGGCGGCCACCGCGTTGGCGGGCACGACGACGTCGGGCTTGACGGAGACCTCGACGTCGGCGTGGTCGCCCTTGACCCGCATCCGGCCGACGCTGCCCACCACGACGTCGGCCATCATCACCGGCGAATTCGATTCCAGCGTGCCGACATTGGCGATCTCGATGTGATAGACGTTGGCGTGCGGGCCGCGGCCCACCGCGCCGGGCAGCGGCAGCGAGTTGACGCCCTGGAACGCGCAGCCCCCGACCGACAGCGCGCACGCGACCACACCCAGCGCCCGGAGCGCGCTCACGGCGGCGGCCCCTGCCCCGGCAGCAGCATGTCGTCCACGGTCCGGGGCGCCGTGTCGGTCAGCCCGGCGTAGGCCGACACCGCGGGCGGGATGTCGGGGGCCTGCGGGCGCGGCCCCTCGCCGCCGGGCGCCAGGCGCGGCTCGGCGTAGATGATCTTCCCGGGCGTGGCGATCTGCTGCAGAATCAGATTCGTCGGGATGGGCAGCTCGTTGAAGTTGGCGGTGCGCAACCCGGGGCCCAGGTACTCGCCGCACAGCTTGCCCGTCTCCGCGGCGGTGACGTTGGCGGCGGCCCCGATCGCGCCGCAGAGGAACTGCGTCGGGTTGGAGAAGTTGTTGATGATGAAGCTGCCCATCGCCCCCGGGGTGTTGGGGTTGTAGATGTTGTAGCCGTTGGCAAAAGCGGTGGGGGCCGCGTGCAGGATGTTCTCCACGTCGAGGCGATGGTCGACCAGCACCTGGGTGACGTCGGCCAGCCGCTGGATCTGCTCGCTGGTCTTGTCCCGCGTCCCGGCGACGAACCGCTGCACCTCGCCGACGGCGACCGACAGGTTCGACAGCGCCGCGTCGAGGTCGGAGCGGCTGTCGTTGATCACGCTGCTCAGCGTCGCCAGCCGGTTTTGGAACTGCACGATCTGCTGGTTGCTGTCGCGCAGCGTGGTGACGAAGTTCTGCAGGTTCTTGATGATGTCGACGATGTTGCCGCTGCCGTGGGCCAGGATCCGGCCGATGCCGGACAGCT
Organism: Mycobacterium alsense; assembly: GCF_002086635.1. Classification (GTDB taxonomy): domain Bacteria; phylum Actinomycetota; class Actinomycetes; order Mycobacteriales; family Mycobacteriaceae; genus Mycobacterium; species Mycobacterium alsense. The sequence goes on from NZ_MVHD01000010.1 coordinate 7,160, forward strand.
GTGCGAGCGTCTGGCGCAGCTTCTCGCCGTTGCCGTCCATCGCGCCCGCGGCGCTGTCGATGAACCGGCTGACCGCCGTCGCCGACATGTCGCCGTTCGGCCCCAGATCCGTTGCCAGCCTGGTCAATTGCTTGGTGACCTCGTCCCATTCGACGGGCACCGCGGTGCGGTCGAGGCCGATGACGGCGCCGTCGCGCATCGTGGGTCCGGTCCTGCGGTAGGCGGGGGTCAGCTGCACGTAGCGCGCGGCGACCAGGTTCTGCGCGACGATGACCGCCTTGGCGTCCGCCGGGATCGGCACGCCGCGGTCGACGCGCAACGTCACCCTGGCGCGGCTGGGCTGCGGCTGCACCGAGCCCACGGTGCCGACCTTCACGCCGGACACCCGGATCTCGTCGCCGGCGTAGATGCCGGTCGCCGACGGGAAATACGCGGTGATGGCCAGCGGGTGAAAGAACGTCTCGCGCACCAGGAACGCGGTGGCGCCGGCGAGCAAAACCACCAGCAGCGCGCCCACCGCCAGGCGACCGCGGCCGCTCACCGCGAGCCCCCCGGGATGCCGTTGTGCGGCCAGGGGAACAGCGCCCGCGGCATGTTCGGGTCACCGCGGCGGAACCCGAAGTAGTAGTCGAAGAACGGCTGGGTCAGCTCGGGCATCGCGAGGTTGGGCACGTAGGCGTTGTAGTAGAAGCCGTTGGCAACGGCCTCGCCCGAGGTGAATTCGTACTTCTTGAGCCCGGGCAGCGCCTTGGCGAGGTTGTCGCGGTTCTTCTCCAGCATCGCGGCCACGGAATTGAGCCGGTCCAGCGTCGGTTCCAGCTCCTTCTCGTTGTCGGCGACCAGCCCGGACAGCTGCTTGCTCACGGCCGACACGTTGGCCAGCAGCTCGCTGATCGCGTCGCGCCGCTTGACCAGCACGTCGAGCAGCACGTTGCCGTCGAGGATCAGCGCGTTGACCTCCTGGCTGCGCGCCGAGAGGATCCCGGTGACGTTGGCGGCGCTCTTGAGCAGCGCGTCCAGCGTTTCCCCGCGGCTGTTGATCGCCCGCGACACCCGGGTCAGGCCCTCGAACGTCGGCCCCAACTGCGGGGCGATCTGGTCGATGGTGGCCGACAGCGCGTTCAGCGATTGGTTGAGGGTGTCGGTGCTCGTGGCGGCGACGTTGGTGGTCAGGTCCGAGACGGCCTCGCTCAGCGAATAGGGCGACGACGTCCTCGACACCGGGATGACGTCCCGAGGGCGCAGGGTGCCGGTTCCGGCCGGCTCCAGGGTCAGCACGCGCGCCCCCAGCAGTGTGCCGGTGCGGATGTGCGCGGTGGTCTGCGACCCCAGCCGCACCTTGGACTTGACCCCGAAGGTGACCAGCGCGTCGCCGTCGCGCAGCGAGACGTCGGAGACGGTGCCGACCTTGACCCCCGACACCAGGACCTTGTTTCCGGTGGCGAGGCCGCCCGCCTCGGAGAACAGCGCCTGGTAGTGGACCGTCGTCGCCCAGGACAGGAGCCGCTCGGGGCTCAGCCCGACGGCGATGACCAGCGCGATGAGCACCGCGCCGATGAAGCCGGCCCGGATTTGGTGGGCGCCACGGTATTTCAGCATCAGGGCTCCGCGCACCTTCCCTCGGTCTGCCGGAACCACGGGTAGACGGCGGTGCGGCCCTGCAGGTCGGTGACGCGGAAGGTCAACCCGCAGATGTAGTAGTTCACGAAGCTGCCGTAGGCGCCGGTGCGCGCGATCTTGCGGTAGTTGCTCGGCGCCCGCTGCAGGGCGTCGTCGAGGAATCCGTTGCCCTTCTCGAGCAGGGGAGCCAACCGGCTGAGCTGGTCGACGGTGCCGGCCAGCGGGGGGCGCGCCGCGCGCAGCAGGTCGGCCATCGACGCCGTGCCGTTGTCGAGCGCGGCGATGGCGTCGCCGATGGGGTCGCGGTCCTGCGACAGGTCGCTGACCAGGCGCTGCAGGCGTTCGATCGCGCCGGAGAACTGATCGCCTTGCCGGGCAAGGGTTTGCACCACCGTGTTGAGGTTGTCGATCAGCCTCTCGACGGCCTCGTTCTTGGCGGCGACGTCGTTGGAAAACGACGACGTCTTGGCCAGCAGCGACTGCAGCGTCTGCCCCTGGCCGTCGAACACCTGCAGCAGCGCGGCGGCCAGGGCGTTGACGTCGCGCGGATTGAGGCCCCGGATAACGGGTTTCAGCCCGCCGAGCAGCAGGTCGAGATCCAGCGACGGCATGGTGCGCTCGACCGGGATGCGCGTCCCCGGGGGCAGCACCCGCGTCGACCCGGGGCCGATGATCAGCTCCAGGTAGCGGTCGCCGACCAGGTTGAGGTAGCGCACGGCGGCCTTGCTGCCGGTGGTGAGCGCCACGTCGTCGTCGGCGTCGAAATCCACCACCACGCTGTTGTTGTCCTGCAGCGACACCGCGCGGACCGTGCCGACCCGAATCCCGGCCACCCGCACCGAATCTCCCGGCTTCAGCTGCGAGGCGTCGACGAAGACCGCGGAATACCTGTGGGTGGGGCCGTTGCGGAACTCACCGAAGACGAAGAACAGGGAGACCGACAGCACCAGCATCACGGCGGCGAAGGTGCCGAACTTGACCAGCGTGCCCGCGATCGGGCGACCCCGCGCGCTCATCCCGGCTGCCCGATCTGCGCGGTGTTGCGCGGCGGCCCGTCGATCGGCCCGAACAGGAACTGCTTGAGCGCGTCGGAGTTCGGCAGGATCCCCTGGGTGCCGTACTGCCAGGGGTTGGCGCCGACGTCGGCGACATCGAACGGCGGAAAGGTGTTGAACGCCACCGGCAGTTCGTGTTCGCACTGGGGCCCGCCGCTGGCGGCGACCTTGGGCAGGTTCTTGGGATACCGGTAGCGCTCGGCGCCCAGCGTGATGCCGCCGAGCACCTCCAGGCCGGGCACCGGGGTGGGGGGCTGGTTGGCCAGCGGCAGCATGCCGCGCAGCGAGCACGTCAGCGCGGGATGGTATGCGTTGGTCAGGTCGGTGGTGGGCACCAGCAGGTGGGTGACGTCGGTGAGCGCCTGGCGGTTGGCGCCCACGACGTCGTTGCCGATGTCGGCCAGCCCGATCGAGCTGATCAGGAACGCATCGAGGTTGCGCTGCTCGTCGACGATGGATTGGCTGACCTTCGTCGTATTGGCCACGGTCGCAACCAGATCGGGCGCCGCGTCGGCGTAGGCGGCCGACACGTCGGCGGTGGCCTCGAGGTCGTGGCTCAGGTTCGGCAGGCTCGCCTCGAACTTGGCGAGAAACGCGTTGAGGTCCTGCAGCGTCTGGCCCAGCTGAGCGCCGCGGCCGTTGAGGGCGGTGGCGATCGCACCCAGCGTCTCGTTGAGCTTGGCGGGGTCGATCTTCGCCAGCACCGAGGTGAGTTGGGCGAAGACCGTGTTGATTTCGACGGTCACCCGCCCCGCGTCCAGCACCTGCCCCGCGCGCAGGCGCTGCGGCGAGGGATCTGCGGGCGGAATCAGCTGGATGAACTTCGCGCCGAAGGCGGTCGTCGCGACGATGTCGACGAGGACGTTGGCCGGGATCAGCCGCAACCGGGACGGATCGAGGGCCAGCCGGATGGCCGCCTGCCCGTTGGGCGTGTCCTCGATGGCCGCGACGGTGCCGACCGGCGCGCCGTGCAGCTTGACCTTGGCGCCGGGGCTCATCATCAGGCCCACCCGATCGGAGAGCACGGTCACCCGCACGGTATCGGTGAAGCCGCCGCGGAACTGCGTCAGCGCCACGGCGACGATCGCAACGGCGACGACGACGGTGACCAGGCCCGCGAGCGGACGTGCGTAGGCGCGCCGATGCGGACCGCGGTAACCGGCGGGCGCCATGGCCGGCGCGCGCTGCTGCGCCGGTCCGGCCCCCAAACTTCCGGTCACCTACGCTCCTTCGCGGCGCAGCTCTTCGGCGCACTACGAGATGCCGTGTGCGACAACAGCTTTGCGCCGCTATTCAAGTCCACCGGCCTGGTGTGATACAAATCTCACAGCAGTGGCGACCAGAACGATACATTCGCCGAGTTCAAAGTACAAGACTGCTCTACGCGAGAGTCTCGTTCTACACTGGCCACTGCCGACACTCCAGCGGAGGAGGGATATGACGGGTATCCGGGTCGCGCGGCGCAGCATCCCGACCGAGGTGGCGCAGCGCTATGCCGACCAGGGATGGTGGACCCCCGACACCCTCGGGGACATGCTGGCCCGCGGCCTCAAGGAGAACCCGCACGCCACGTTTCGGGTCCACTCCGCCCAGCGCCCCTACGCCGGGACGTTCGCCGACGTCGAGCTGGTGGCCCGCCGGCTCGCGGCGGGCCTGCGGGCCCGGGGCGTCGGGCCCGGCGACATCGTCGCCTTCCAGCTGCCCAACTGGATGGAGGCCGCGGCAACCTTTTGGGCGTCAACGTTTCTGGGTGCGGTGATCGTCCCGATCGTCCACTTCTACGGCCCCAAGGAACTGCGTTTCATCCTGACCCACGTCAATCCGCGCGTGTTCATCACCACCGAAAGCTTCGGGCGCATGGCGCATGACCCCGACGTCTGCGCCGGCGTCCCGATCGTCGCGCTGGTGGGACCGGACTTCGACGCGCTGCTGGACGCCGACCCCCTTGACGGCACGCTGGCGGCCGACCCCGCCGACCCGGCGCTGATCGCGTTCACCTCCGGCACCACCAGCGACCCCAAGGGCGTCGTGCACAGCCACCAGACGCTGGGCTTCGAGACCCGCCAGCTGTTGGCCAACTACCCGCCCGACCGCGGCCGGCAACTCACCGCGCTGCCCGTCGGGCACTTCATCGGCATGCTCGGCGCGTTCCTGATCCCGGTAATCGAAGGCGCGCCAATCGATCTGTGCGACGTGTGGGACCCCGACCGGGCGATCGACCTGATGGAGGCCGACGGCGTCTCGCTGGGCGGCGGGCCGCCCTACTTCGTCACCAGCCTGCTCGACCACCCCCGGTTCACCGACGAGCACCTGCGCTACATCAAGCACATCGGCCTCGGCGGGTCCACCGTCCCCGCGGCCGTCACCCGGCGGCTCGCCGACCTCGGCATCCTGGTCACCCGCTCCTACGGCAGCAGCGAACACCCGTCGATCACCGGCTCGCACTACACCGCGCCGGAGGACAAGCGGCTGCTCACCGACGGCAACGCCCGACCCGGCGTCGAGATCAAGCTGGCCGACGACGGCGAAATCCTTTCCCGCGGCCCGGATTTGTTCCTCGGCTACACCGACCCCGCCCTGACCGCCCGGGCGTTCGACGACGACGGCTGGTACCACACCGGCGACATCGGGATCCTCGACGAGGACGGCTACCTGACCATCACCGACCGCAAGTCCGACATCATCATCCGCGGTGGGGAGAACATCAGCGCGCTGGAGGTCGAGGAGGTGCTGCTCGGGCTGCCCGCGGTAGCCGAGGCCGTCGTGGTGGCCGCGCCCGACGCGCGCCTGGGCGAGCACGCCGCCGCCGTGCTGCGCCTCAAGGACGGGTATGAGATGCCGACGCTGGACGAGGTCCGCGAGCACTTCGAGCGGGCCGGGGTGGCCCGGCAGAAATGGCCCGAGAGCCTGCACCGGGTGGACGACTACCCCCGCACCGCCAGCGGCAAGGTCCAGAAATACGTTGTGCGCCAAAATATTAGGGAATCGAGGTAGCGATGCAGAGTCACCCGCTTGCGAGCCGAACGTCACTGCGAAAATCGGGGCGATTTTTCGCAGTGCGGTTCGGCTCGCGGACTGGTGCCCAACGATGACGGGACGGGTCGAGGGCAAGGTCGCCTACATCACCGGCGCGGCGCGCGGCCAGGGCCGCAGCCACGCGGTCCGGCTGGCCCAGGAGGGCGCCGACATCATCGCCGTCGACGCCTGCCGCGACGTCGTCGACTACAGCACGATCCCGCCGTCGACGCCCGAAGACCTCGCCGAAACCGCGGACCTGGTCAAGGCGCTGGACCGGCGCGTCGTGACCGCCGAGGTCGACGTGCGCGACTTCGAGGCGCTCAAGGCCGCCGTCGACGGCGGCGTCGAGCAGCTGGGCCGCCTCGACATCATCGTGGCCAACGCGGGCATCGGCACGTCCGGCGCTCCGCTGCACGAGATGGACGAAACCCGTTGGCAGGACACGATCGACGTCAACCTGAGTGGCGTGTGGAAGTCGGTGAAGGCCGGCGTCCCGCACCTGCAGGCGGGCGGCTCGATCGTGCTGACCGGCTCGGTCGGCGGGCTGAAGGCGTACCCGCGCGTCGGCCACTACGTGGCGGCCAAGCACGGCGTCGTCGGCCTGATGCGCAGCTTCGCCGTCGAACTCGGGCCGCAGTCCATCCGGGTCAACTCGGTCCACCCGACCCACGTCAATTCCCCGATGCTGATGAACGAGTCGGCCTACCACACGTTTCGGCCCGACCTGGAAAACCCGGGGCCCGACGATCTCGCGCCGATCTGCCAGATGTTCCACGTGCTGCCCGTGCCGTGGGTGCAGCCCGAGGACATCAGCAACGCGGTCCTGTTCTTCGCCTCCGACGAGTCGCGCTACATCACTGGGGTCGCGCTGCCGATCGACTGCGGCAGTTGCCTGAAGTAGCCATTGGACGAGAGTTGAACTTTCGGATCGAGGAGAATATCGTTCTACTTCGAACAGCCATTTAGGAGCCATCGGTGCCCATCCTCGCGGAGCAGCGGACGTATGTCGCCGGCCGTTGGGTGACCGGCGACGACGTCGTCGCCGTCGAGAATCCCGCCGACGAAAGCCACGTCGCCGACATCACGGCGACGCCGCTGGAGGAGGCGCACCGCGCGATCGCCGAGGCGCGCCGCAGCTTCGACGACGGGGTGTGGGCCGACGCGGCGCCCCGCGAGCGGGCCCGGGTGCTGCGCGGGTTCATCGAGCACGTCGAGTCCGCGCGCGAGGAGCTGGTTCCCACGCTCGTCGCCGAGGCCGGCCAGTCGGCGCGCTTCGCCGAGATGACACAACTGGGCGCCGGAACCGCCATCGCGCGCCAGACCATCGACCTGTACCTGTCGATGCCGCACGAGGAGCCCAGCCCGGTCCCCGTCGACGACCTGGTGCGCGGGCGGGTCGCTTTGAGCGTGCGGCGCCACGAGCCCGTCGGCGTGGTCACGGCCATCACGCCGTACAACGCGGCGCTGATCATGGGCTTCCAGAAACTCATTCCCGCGCTGATGGCCGGCAATTCGGTGATCCTGCGGCCCAGTCCGCTGACGCCGATCTCGTCGCTGATCTTCGGCGCTGCCGCCGATGCGGCGGGGCTTCCGCCGGGTGTGCTGAGCGTGGTCGTGGAGTCGGGGACCGCGGCCGCCGAACTCCTCACCAGCCACCCGGCGGTGGACATGGTGTCGTTCACCGGCTCGACGCTGGCCGGGCGCAGGATCCTGGCGCAGGCGGCGCCGACCGTCAAACGGGTGTCGCTGGAACTCGGCGGCAAGTCGGCGCAGATCTATTTGCCCGACGCCGTGCACCGCGCCGCCGGGGGAGCGATGGTGGTGGTCGCCAGCACCGCCGGCCAGGCGTGCGTGGCCGCGACGAGAATGCTTGTGCCGCAGGACAAGAAGGCCGAGGTGCTGGACGCGGTCAGCGCCATGTACGCCCAGATCAAGGTGGGCCCGCCCAGCGACGAGTCGTCGATGATGGGGCCGGTCATCAGCGCGGCCCAGCGCGACAAGTGCGAGCGGTACGTCAAGCTGGCCGAGGAACATGGCGGCAAGGTGTTCTGCGGCGGCGGGCGCCCGGCCGGCCTGGACCGCGGCTACTACTTCGAGCCCACCGTGCTCGACCTGCCGAGCAACGCGAACCCCGCTGCGCAGGAAGAGATCTTCGGCCCGATCATCGGCGTGCTGGGCTACCGCGACGTCGACGACGCGGTGGCCATCGCCAACGACAGCATCTACGGGCTGTCCGGTCAGGTGTACGGGACCGACGCGGCCGCGGCGGTCCAGGTGGCGCGCCGGCTGCGCACCGGCGCGGTCAACGTCAACACCACCGTCTTCTCCGCCTACGCGCCGAGCGGCGGATACAAGCAAAGCGGGCTGGGCCGCGAGCGGGGCCCGGACGGCATCCGCGAGTTCCAGGAGGTCAAGCACATGTCGATCGGAGAACTGAAATGAGCGAATACGACCTGAACTGGCTGATCTCGGTCGACGACCACATCCTCGAACCGCCGAACCTGTGGGTCGACCGCGTGGCCGCCAAGGACCGCGACCGCGCCCCGCACATGGAGAAGAACGAGCACGGCGTGGACAACTGGGTCTACGACGGCAAGCGCTACCCGAACTCGGGCCTGAGCGCCGTCGTCGGCAAGTCGAAGGAGGAGTTCAGCCCCGAGCCGCTGTCGTACTCGGAGATGCGGCCGGGCTGCTACGACGCCAAGGCCCGCGTCGAGGACATGGACCGCGCGGGCGTGCTTGCGTCGCTGTGCTTCCCGACGATCACGCGGTTCTGCGGGCAGCTGTTCATGGAGGCCAGCGACCGCGAGTTCGGCTTCGAATGCCTGCAGCACTACAACGACTGGCTGGTCGAGGAATGGTGCGGCGCCGCGCCGGGGCGCTACATCCCGCTGATGCTGATCCCGATGTGGGACCCTCCGCTGGCCGCCAAGGAGATGGAGCGGATGGCGGCCAAGGGCGTGACGACGTTCGCCTTCTCGGAAAACCCGGAGCCCTTGGGGCTGCCCACGATTCACGACCCGAACGGCTACTGGGAGCCCGTCATGGCCGCCGCCAACGAGCTGCACATGGTGGCCAGCATGCACGTCGGCTCCTCGTCGACGCTGCCCAAGATCTGTTCGGACGCGCCGTTCATGGCCAACCTCACCTGGGGGGCGTCGCGCACGTCGGGGACGATGCTGTCCTGGTTGTTCAGCGGGATGTTCCAGCGCTACCCGAACCTGAAGATCGCGCTGTCCGAGGGCGAGGTCGGCTGGATGCCCTACTTTTTGGAGCGCGCCGAACAGGTGCTGGACAAGCAGCGCTACTGGGTGATGCGCGGCGCGAAGTTTGACACGCACGCGGGCGCGGGCAAGGCCATCGACCTCGACAGCCTCGACATCCGCGAGACGTTCCGCAACCACATCTACGGCTGCATCATCGAAGACCGCCACGCGGTCAAGAGTCTCGACGAGATCGGCGAGGACAACATCATGTGCGAGACGGACTACCCGCACTCGGACTCCACCTGGCCCGACTGCATCGGCGTCGCCCGCAACACGATGAAGGACCTGCCGGAGGACGTGCAGTACAAGCTGCTGCGCGGCAACGCCGAAAAGCTCTACCGGTTCACGCCGGCCGAGCCGCCCGTCCTGGCGAGCGCGTAGTGTCCGGGGTGCTGGACGGCAGGAGCGCCATCGTCACCGGCGCCGGCTCGGGCGTGGGGCGGGCGTCTTCGTTGCGGTTTGCCGAGGAGGGCGCCCTGGTGGTCGCGGCCGACATCGACCTCGACCACGCGAAAGAGACCGTGCGCCAGGTCGAGTCGGCCGGCGGCACCGCCATCGCCGTCGCGACCGACGTGTCCGACGAGCCGCAGGTGCAGGCGATGATCGCGGCCGCGGTCGACCAGTACGGCCGGCTGGACATCCTGTTCAACAACGTCGGCATCCCGACGCCGCGGCTCGGCATGAGCTTCGAGGACCACACGCTCGACGACTTCAACCGGCTGGTCGCGGTCAACCTCGGCGGGGTGTTCCTCGGGTGCAAGCACGCGGTGCTGCGCTTCAAGGAGCAGGGGAGCGGCGGGGTTATTCTCAACACCGCCTCGGTGGCCGGCCTGGTGGGGTGGGGCGGCACGGTGTACGGCGCCACCAAGGGCGGGGTCATCCAGCTCACCCGCGGGGTCGCGATCGAGGCGGCCCCCTTCGGGATTCGCGTCAACGCCATCTGCCCTGCCGCCATGCCGCTGACCGGATTCATGGCCGCCGGCGGGTTGAAGGTCGACGCGGAGCAGCAGGCGGCGATCGCCGAGTCCGTCGGCGGGCAGCACCCGCTCGGGCGCGCCATCACCGCGGAGGACTGCGCCGAGGCCGCGCTGTATCTGGTCTCGGACGCGTCGCGCAACGTCACCGGGGTGGCGCTGCCGGTCGACGGCGGGTTCGTGGCGAAATGACCAGTCAGGTTGGGGGGCCCGCCTTAGACCGCGACCGGCTGCGCGAGCTGTTCGACCTGCGCAGCTCCTACAACGCCTGGGCCGGTGGGGCTTACGAGCAGGACCCGTACCCGGTGTGGCACCGGCTGCGCGAGCAGGGGCCGGTGCTCCCCGGCATCCTGCACGAGCTGACCGGCAGCACGGACACGATGTTCTTCCACGGGCTGCCCTACCCCGACAGCCCCCATTTCACGGTGTTCGACTACGACACCTGCATGACGGTCTACCGCAACCCGGAGGTGTTCGCGTCGTCCCCGGATCCGGTCGACCTGGAGAACGGCCCGCTGGGCCTGACCAACAGCATGCTGTCGATGAACGGCGAGCAGCACAAGCGCTACCGCGCCCTGGTCCAGCCGTCGTTCCTGTCGTCGAACGGCAAGTGGTGGATAGACAATTGGATCTCCGACACCGTCGACCTGCTCGTCGACGGGTTCGTGCGCGACGGGCACGCCGAACTCAACGTCGACTTCTGCGCGGCCATCCCCGTGCTTACCATCACCGGCAGTTTCGGCGTGCCGGTCGAGCAGGCCCTCGACATCCGGGAGGCGCTGTCGCGGGATCCGCAAAAGGTGGTCGGCATCCTCAAGCCGGTCGTCGCCGCCCGCCGCGAGGAGCCGCGCGACGACCTGATCAGCATCCTCGTCCAGGCCGAGCTGACCGACGAGAACGGCGTCAAAGACCGGCTCACCGATCGCGAAATCGATTCCTTCGTGCTGCTGTTGCTCGGCGCGGGCTCGGGCACCACCTGGAAGCAGATGGGCACCACGATCACCACGCTGTTGCAGCGTCCCGAGCTCCTCGAGGCGGTGCGCACCGACCGGCAGTTGCTGCGTCCCGCGATCGAGGAGTCGGTGCGGTGGATGCCGACCGACCCGATGTTCTCGCGCTGGGTCATGGCCGACGCCGAACTCGGCGGCGTGGACATCCCCGCGGGCTCCGTCGTGCACCTCGCGCTCGGCGCCGCCAACCGGGATCCCGCCCGATGGGAGCGCCCCGACGAGTACGACATCACCCGAAAGTACCGTCCCTCCTTGGGGTTTGGGCAGGGCCCGCACATCTGCCTGGGCATGCACGTCGCCCGCGCCGAGATGACCATCGCGATCTCGGCGCTGCTCGACCGGCTGCCGAACCTGCGGCTGGATCCCGACGCCGAAGCGCCGCGCTTCGTCGGCATGTACGAACGCGGCGCGACCGCGATCCCGGTGGTGTTCGATGCCTGAGTACACGCCGCCCGACCTCACCCTGCTCGGCGAGGACCACATCCGCGCGTATCGCGACAGCGGCGGCGAGGTCGGCTACATCTGGAACGGCGTTCCCACGCTGCTGCTCACCACGACCGGGCGGCGCACCGGCAAGCAGCGCACCTCTGCGCTGATCTTCGCGCGCGACGGGGGCGACTACCTGGTGGTGGCCTCCAAGGGCGGCGCGCCGAGCCACCCGTCGTGGTATGTGAACCTGCAGGCCAACCCGGAGGCCAGGATTCAGGTTCGCGCCGACGAGTTCGCGGTCGTCGCGCGCACCGCGTCGGCCACCGAAAAGCCGCGGCTGTGGCAGATCGTCACCGGCGTGTGGCCCAACTACGACGCCTACCAGACACGAACCGACCGCGACATTCCCGTCGTGATACTCACGCCCTCATGACGCCCGCTAGCATTTCTTCGGTGTCACGTGCCGAGGAGAGGGCCGCCCAGCGGTCGGCCGCAGTGCAGCGGTCGCGGACCCGCATCGCCAACCAGGTCAGGCTGATGCTCGACGCGGCGCTGCGCCTGATCCGCCAGAAGGGCGACGCGTTCACCACGCAGGAGCTCGTCAAGGAGGCCGGCGTCGCGCTGCAGACGTTCTACCGCTACTTCGCGTCGAAGGACGAGCTGCTGCTGGCGGTGATCGCCGACGCCATGAACGACGCCTGCACGCGGTGGGCGGCCGCCGCCGCGGACCTGCCCGATCCGGTCGCGCGGCTGCGCTTCTACATCACGACGGTCATCGAGGTGCTCGACGCCGAACAGGGCCAGGGCGGCACGGCCAAGTTCATCGTGTCGACGCATTGGCGGCTGCACCGCATCTTCCCCGAGGAACTCGCCGAGGCCGAAAAGCCGTTCGCCGACTTGCTGCTCACCGAGATCAAGGCGGGTGTCGAGGCCGGGCTGCTGGCGCCCGCCGACCCGCAGTGGGCGGCGTGGTTCATCGCCGAACTGGTGCGCTCCGTGTACCACTATCACGCCTACGCCCCGTTGGCGGCCGAGGCGACCGACCGCCTGTGGGAGTTCTGTCTCAGTGCCCTCGGTGGCACGGGAAGGTGACGCCATGCCGCACGCCAAACCCGACGAGTTGCCCAGCGGTGGAGGGGGTCGGTGGCCGGCGGCCGGGGATGGGTTCCGGTCGGTGCAGTGGGGCGACATGGAGGTCGGCTACACCACGACCGGCCCGCTGGACTGCACCGAGCTGTATAAGGCGGGTGGGCTGCCCGGCGGGGTGTGCACGTGTCCGCACTACGGCTACATCTTCGAGGGCTCGATCCGCGCGACCTACCCGAACACCGATTGGCCCGACGAGGTGGCGAGCGCCGGGGAGGTGTATTTCTTTCCGGCGGGCCACATTTTGATCTATCCGGAGCCGACGCGGGCGCTCGAGCTGAACCCGGCGTTCGCGCTGCAGCAGTGCATGGATGCGATGCAGAGGGCGGGGCAGTCGTGAGAACCTCAGTTGCCACACTGGTCACTGGCTGGGAGGTGTGTGACCAATTGCCCGCCTCTGAGCGACAATCCCACCGCGCCCGAGTTGTCGCTGTGAGGCGGGCAATCAGTCATATGCCCCGAACCGGGGGCGGAAGTGATGGATGTTACAGCCGCGACAGCGTGAACGGGTACGTGCGGGTGCCGGCCGGGGCGCCGTCGCAGCCGGCATCGAAAGACGATTCCAGCGAACCGCCCAGCGTGGTCGCGTCCCAGGTGTAGACGTCGTGCGTGGGAATCGTTGGGCCGTAATAGATATCGCCACATCTCAGGCCGTCGGGAACGTCGACCGCCAGGGTGTAGCGCCCGTCGGCGAGCCGCGCGTCGCCCACGTAGTCGAACGCCTTGGCCACCGGCCGCGCGATGGCGTTCACGTGCACGCATTCTCCGGGGCACGAGGTGACCGACCAGACCCACGTGTGAAAGTCGTAGCGGCCGACGATGTTCAGGTCGTAGTTGCCCAACGGCATGCCGGCATGGGCAACCGGTGCGACCGATACGCCGGCGAGGGTCAGCAAGCACGCGAATGGCAGGGTGAGCCGCCGGAGAAAACTCATGATGCAGTCTAGAACACAACTACGGGAGATGCCCACCGGCCCAGGGGTTCCCGAGACCAGCGCCACCCGCCCGCCGTCCGAATTCGACGATGTCCTACCGGAATTCGCGGCCGACTACACCGAGGCCGAGTACCTGCTTGAGGGCACGGCGAACGCCTACGGGGGCCCCGCCACCGGACCCGCCAGAATCGCCACCACCGGTCATCGCTACGTCACCCGAATCCTGGTGCGCCACCCGAAATCAGGCCGATTCAGCGGCCGCGTCGTCGTCGAGCCGTTCAACACCACCTACGGCGTGGACCGCGACGCGTTGTGGCTACACGTCGCCGGTCTGCTGCAGGCGCAGGGCGATGCCTGGGTCGGCGTCAGCGTGCGCGCGTGGTCGGCGGAACAGCTCAAACAGCGCGACCCGCGCCGCTACGGCGAACTCGACATCCCGTCCAACGACCTGGTGTGGGACCTGCTGCGGACGGTCGGCACGCTGGTCAAGGAGAGCGGCGAGGTGCGCCGCGTCTACCTGGGCGGGTATTCGCAAAGCGCCGTCGACGTGGCCACGTTCGCCGCGGCGTTCGGCGCGGTTTACGACGGTTACTTCCCGGCCTCGCACGCGGCGAGCCTGACGCCGCTGGCGGTGGGCGAGGGGCTGCCCCGGTTCGAGTACGCGCCCGTGCCCGCGGTCGGTGTCCCGGTCGTCGAGATCCAACCGCAAAGCGACGTCGAGGGATTCGCCTTCGAGGATTTCGTCAACCCCGGCGGCGCCTCGGTGCGCCGCGACGACAGCGACGCCGCCGGGGACCTGTTCCGCCTCTACGAGATCGCCGGCGCACCCCACGCTGCCAGGATCGCCGGCTGCGACGGCGACGGCTCGAGCTTCCCGATGGCGGCCTTCGTCCGCGCGGCGCTGCGCAACCTCTTTCGTTGGGCCGAGGACGGCATCGCGCCGCCGCGCGCGCCGCGCGTCGCGCTGCGGGTCGACGACACCGTAGCCGAGGCCGCCGTCGACCGGTTCGGCAACGCCGTCGGAGGGGTGCCGTCGCCGTTCCTCGAGGTTCCGCTCGCGCGCTACGAGGCCCATTCGACACCGGGGCCGCTGTGCGCGCTCGTGGGCCGGGAGGCGCCATTGCCGCACGCGGTGCTCGCCGGCCGCTACGGCGACGCGCGGACCTATCTCGCCGAGTTCGCCACCAGCCTCGACGCCGCCATCGAAGCCGGCTTTCTGCTGGGGGACGACCGCGCCGAGATCCTGCAAGCCCAGACCGTCAAAGCCAAGGCCGCGTTCGCATGACGGTGCAGACCGTGCCCGTGCCGGACACCCTCGAACGGGCGCTCTCACCGCGATGGCTCACCGCGGCGCTGCAACCGCGCCTTCCCGGCGTCGACGTCGTCGCGGTGACGCCGGGCCCCGTCGTCGACCGGATCTCCACCAACGCACGGTTTTCCGTCAAGTGCGCGGACGGCACCTCGCACGCGCTGTGCGTCAAGGGCTACTTCAACGATATCGGCCGCGCCGCACCCTACATCGGGGCCCCGGAGGCCGGCTTCTACCGGGACCTCGCCGCCGCGACGGGCGTGCGCACGCTGCGGGCGGTGTACGCCGACATCGACCCGGCGACCCGCCACGGCGTCGTCATCACCGAAGACGTTGTGGCCCAGGGCGCCACGTTCCTGGACGGCAACAGCCCCTACACCGCAGACCAGGCCGTCGACACCCTGGCCCAGCTGGCCCGGCTGCACGCGGCGACGTGGTCACAACCCCGCTGGGCCGGCGTCGAGTGGTTGGCCCCGCGGCTGGGGCGGGTGCTGGACGTGTGGGGCGTGCAGCGCACGCGCGAGATCATCGCCCGCAACCTCGGCAGCGCTAGCGACGCGCACCGGCTGGTCGACGCCTACCGCGGCCTGATGTCGCCGGAGCCGGGCCCGTGGTGCGTCATCCACGGGGATCCGCACGTGGGCAACCTCGTCGTCGACGGCGCCGGGGTCGCGTCGCTGGTCGACTGGCAGCTCGTGCAGCGCGGCGGCTGGTACCTCGACGTCGGCTACCACATCGCCTCGACGCTGACCGTCCCCGAGCGCCGGCGCACCGAGCGAGACCTGTTGCGCCACTACCTCGATGCGCTCGCCGCGCGCGGCGTCACACCGCCGCCGTTCGACGACGCCCGGCGCACCATCGCCCGCGGCATGCTGCACGGCTTCTTTTTGTGGAGCATCACCACCAAACAGCCGCCGGCCGTCATCACCACGCTGCTGCACCGGCTGGGCACCGCGGTGGCCGATCACGACGCGCTGGGGAGGCGATAGATGGACCCGAGGCCCTTCGAGGGACTGCGCGTCGTGGAGCTGGCGCAGTGGGTTTTCGTCCCGGTGGCCGGGGCGCTGCTGGCCGACTGGGGCGCCGACGTCGTCCGCATCGAACGCCTCGAGGGCGACCCCTACCGCGGCCTGGCGACGCAGGGCATCGGCACCGACCGCGACGGCGTCAACCTCTCGATGGCCCTGGCCAATCGCGGCAAGCGGTCGATCGCGCTGAACCTGCGCCACGAGGCCGGCCTGGCCGTGCTGCACGAATTGCTCGGGACCGCCGACGTTTTCCTCACCAGCCTGCGCCCCGGCGCGCTGGGCCGGCTCGGGCTCGACGCGGACGCGCTGCGCGGGCGCTACCCCACGCTGATCTACGCCCGCGGCCACGGCTTCGGGGTGCGCGGCCCGGACGCCAACCAGCCCGGCTACGACAGCTCGGCGTTCTGGGCGCGCGGGGGAGTGGGCCACATCCTCACGCCGCCCGAGCGCGACTACCCGATCAGCCAGCGCGGCGCGATGGGTGACCGAAACGGCGCCATGGCACTGGCTTTCGGCATCGCGGCCGCGCTGCTCCAGCGAACCAAGACCGGGGCGGGTTCGGTGGTCGACGTGTCGCTGCTGGCCACCGCGATGTGGATGCTGTCGTCGGACCTGCTCGCGGTGCTCAACGGCGGGCAGGCCGGGCCGGTGGCCGGGCGCGGCCCGCAGGTCAACCCGCTCACCGGCAACTACCGCACCAAGGACGGGCGCCACATCCAACTGATGTTTCTGCAGGGCGACCGGTACTGGGCGGAGTTCTGCCGGCTGGTCGGGCGCGACGAGCTCGTCGACGACCCCCGCTTCGCCGACATGGCCGCGCGGCGCGCCAACGCCGAGGCGTGCGTGGCCGAGCTGGACGCGGTGTTCGCCCGCCACACCCTCGCCGAATGGCGCGAGCTGCTCGCCAAGCTCGACGCCCCCTGGGCGCCAGTGCAATCCGTGCAGGAGGTCGTCGAGGACCCGCAGGTGGCCGCCAACGGCTACGTGGGCGGCGTCGAGCTGGACGGCGGCCAGGCCTACCGGCTGCCGTCGGTGCCCGTGCAGCTCGACGAGCAGGGGCCGCCCCTGCGCCGCGCGCCCGAGCACGGCGAGCACACCGAGGCGCTGCTGCTGGAGCTCGGTCACGACTGGGACGCGATCGCGAAACTGGCCGAGCGGGGGGTGATCCCGTGACCGCGCGTCCGGTCCCGGTGCCCGACGACGCGTCGGCCCCGTTCTGGGCGGCCGCGGCCGAGCACGTCCTCACCGCCGCGCGCTGCGCCCGGTGCGCCCGGCTCACCATGCCGCCCGACATCGTCTGTCCCCATTGCCATTCCAGCGACCCCGGATTCGAATTCGTCCCGGTGAGCGGGCGCGGCACCGTGCGGTCGTGGACCGTGGTGCGCCAGGCGCTGCTGCCCGGCTTCGACGACGACCTGCCGTTCGTGCTCGTCGACGTCGAACTCGTCGAGCAGGACGACCTGCGGCTGATCGGCCGCCTGCTCGACGGCCCGGACGCCGACCTGGGCGTGGGCGCCGCGGTCACGGCCGGTTTCGAAGACCTCGCCCCCGGCGTCGCCGTCCCCGCGTTCGAGCTCGCATGAGCGGCAGGTTCGCGGCGAGCAACCGGGTCGCCATCGCCGGCTACGCGCAATCGGTGATCCAGCGCCGCGCCGAACGACCGCTCGGCGCGCTGGCCGTCGACACCGCGCGCGAGGCGATCGCCGACACGGGACTGCGCGTGGATCAAATCGACGGGTTCGTCAGCTCCAGCCTGCTGCCCAGCGCCAGGGGGCAGGTCACCGAGGACGGCGTCAGCACCGTCTCGTCGGCGTGGCTGGCCCAACATCTCGGCGTAAACCCCCGCTACGTCGCGGGTTTCGAGGGCATCGGCCAGATCACCGGCTCGGTCGGCATGGCCGTCAACGCGGTCGCCAGCGGCGCCGCCGACTTCGTGCTGCTGCACCGCGCCCTGCACAACCCCGCCGGGCGCTACCACGCCAACCCGATGCGCGAGGCGCGCGGGTCGCAGCAGTGGACGGCACCCCAGGGGTTTTTCGGACCGCTGGCCATGATCGCGCTGCCCTACAACGAGTACCTGCAGCGCTACGGCGCCAAGCGGGAATCGATGGCCGCGGTGGCGGTGGAGGCCCGCAAGAACGGCGCGCGCATCCCGTGGTCGTACTGGCGCGACCGGCCGCTCGGCGCCGACGAATACCTCGCGGCGCCCACGCTTTTCGACCCGGTGTGCCGCTACGACTGCGACATCCCCGCCGACGGCGTCGCCGCGTTCGTGTTCACCTCCGCCGAACGCGCCCGCGACCTGCCGCACCCGCCCGTGTACGTCGCCGGGTACGCCGCCGGCACGCCGGCCAAGCGCCGGCTTCCGCTGCACTGGCCGCTGGACGACATCGTCGAGGGCGGCGCCGAGACCGCCCGGCGGCTGTGGGAGCACGCCGGGATTGGGGTCGGCGACGTCGACCTGCCCCAGGTGTACGACGGCTTTTCGCCGTTCGTGTGGCTGTGGCTGGAGGTGCTCGGCCTGTGCCCGCCCGGCGAGGCGCACCGCTTCGTCGAGGCGGGCGGCATCGACAGCGACCGCCCGGGCGGCATCCCGGCCCTCTCGGGTGGCGGCGCGCTGGGCAACGGGCGCATGCACGGGATCCCGCAGATGCTCGAGTGCTACCTGCAGCTGGCGCGCCGCGCCGGGGACCGGCAGCGCGAGGAAGCGACGATCGGGCTGGCGTGCCATTCCTCGCCCCATTTCGGCGGGGCCGTCGTCTACAGCGCCGAACGGTTTTGAGAGTTGTGCTCTCAAGATCGGTAGAATATCGTTCTACTGTTACTGGCCTTGAGGAGTCGCGGTGACGGTTCCGTCGGAGTCCTGGGTGGAGCGCGCGGTCGATCGGTCCGCCGCGGTGCAGCGGTCGCGCACGCGCATCGCCAACCAGGTGCGGCTGATGCTCGACGCCGCCCAGCGGCTCATCCGCGACAAGGGCGACTTCACCACCCAGGACCTGGTCGCCGAGGCCGCCGTCGCGCTGCAGACCTTCTACCGCTACTTCGCGTCCAAGGACGAGCTGCTGCTGGCGGTGATCGGGGACGCGATGATCGAGGCCTGCGACCGCTGGTCGGAGGCCGCCGCCGGCATCACCGACCCCATGGAGCGGTTGCGGTTCTACATCACCGCGCCGCTGGAGCAGTTCGGTGACAACAACGCCGAAGCCGGCGGCATGCGGTTCATCGTCTCCACACACTGGCACCTGCACCGCATCTTCCCGAAAGAGCTTGCCGAGGCGGGGAAGCCACTCATCGACCTGATGCTCACCGAGGTCAACAGCGCCACCGACAAGGGCCTGCTGCGGCCCCGCAATCCCGAATCGGACGTCTGGTTCATCGTCGAACTGCTCCGCGCGACCTACCACTACTACGCCTATGCGGCCAACCCCGGCTCTCTCGGCTCGGACCTGAACGACGTCAAGGAAAACATCTGGCAGTTCTGCAGGATGGCGCTCGGGGCGCCGCGCGCATGACCGTCGATGGGAAAGGTTGCCAATGAACGACTTTGAGGCCCGCGACTTCTTCACCGACCCCTCGTTCGTTCCCGATCCCCACCCGTATTTCGACTACCTGCGCGAACAGGGTCCGGTGGTCCGGGAGCCGCACCACGGCGTCGTCGCCGTCACCGGCTACGAGGAGGCCATGGCCCTCTACAAGGACGTCGACTCGTATTCCAGCTGCATCGCGGTCGGCGGGCCGTTTCCGCCGTTGCCGTTCGAACCCTCCGGCGACGACATCGGCGCCCTGATCGAGCGGCACCGCACGCGGCTGCCGCTGCACGAGCACATGGTGACGATGGATCCGCCCGAGCACACCCGCGCCCGGTCGGTGCTGAGCCGCCTGCTCACGCCCGCGCGGTTGAAGGAGAATCAGGACTTCCTCTACGGCCTGGCCGATCACCAGCTCGACGAGTTCGTCGCCGACGGCGAATGCGAGTTCCTCGAGGCATATTCGAAGCCGTACGCGCTGCTGGCCGTAGCCAACCTGCTGGGTGTGCCCGAGACCGACCACAAGGAATTCCGGGCCGTGTTCGCGAATTCGCACACGGTGGGCAACTTGGAGCACGATCCCGCGGCGATCAACCCGCTGGACTTCCTCGACGAGAAGTTCAGCTTCTACATCGAGGACCGCCGTCGCGAGCCGCGCGCCGACGTGCTGAGTGAGCTTGCGGCGGCGAAATATCCGGACGGGTCCACGCCGGAGGTCGTCGACGTCGTGCGGACCGCCACCTTCCTGTTCGGGGCTGGCCAGGAAACGACCGCCAAGCTGCTGGGCGCCGCGTTGCGAATCCTTTGCGACCGGCCCGATCTGCAGCAGGCGCTGCGCGACGACCGCAGCCTCATTCCCGCCTTCATCGAGGAATCGTTGCGGATGGAAAGCCCGGTCAAGACCACCTTCCGGCTGGCGAAACGGTCGACCTGCGTGGGGGGCGTCGACATCCCGGCCGGCACCACGGTCATGGTTGCCCCGGGCGCGATCAACCGGGACCCCAGGCGATTCGAGAACCCGCACGAGTTCCGGCTCGACCGCGGCAACGTCCGCGAGCAGATCGCGTTCGCCCGCGGCGTGCACACCTGCCCCGGCGCGCCCCTCGCCCGCATCGAGGGCCGGGTCTCCCTCGAGCGCATCCTCGACCGGATGGCCGACATCCACTTCGACGAGGCCCACCACGGACCGGCGGGCGACCGCCGCTTTACCTACGCCCCGAGCTACATCCTGCGCGGGCTCAACGAACTCCACATCCGGTTCACGCCAAAGCCGTAGGCGGTCAACGATGCTGCGCATGGTGGTGGCGGCGGTCCCGGCGGTGACGCTGGCGCTCGGTGCGGCCCCGGCGGCCGCGTCCGGCGGCGAGTGGGGGCTCAACGGAACCTACGCCGCCACGTCGAACGGCCAGTGGGCGCAGACCAACCAGATCTACCGCGACGAGGCCACCGTCCGCAGCACCTGGACGGTCAGCATGACCTGTAGCACCCCGGTCGAATGCACCGGACGCGTCGACAGCGACCTGGGGTGGAGCGCCGACGTCGCCATCCACGGCAGCGAGTACGTCGTCAGGCGCGACATTCCCAACTGGGAGCCCTGCCCCGACGGTTCGGCCCGCACCGGGCATCAGATCTATCGGTTCTATCCGGTGGACGAAAGGGGTTGGGTCTCACACGGATCGACGGTCCTCGCCGGCTTCGACAAGACCGTCGGCGACAGCGGCGCCTGCGGCATCAACAAGGCGCTGGTGATCACGATGCCGTTCCGGCTGGAAAAGATCGGTTGAACTGGTCGCTTGGGACCCTCGCGCGCGGGGCGCGTCGGCCAGCAAAATACGGTTTCGGCCGAGGGCGCACGCCCACACAATTCGACAGAACGCCTCAGGATTTCCGGCAGCACCCAACATCGGCTAGTCGATTCAGTTGTTCTAAAGCGTCATGAGCTTCCACGTAGGCTGTCGCTGCCATTTCGTTTTGGCATGGCATTTTCCTGAGGATCGCCGCCGCGTTCCCAAGGCGTACCAAGACGTCTCCGACTGCCGCTGGTGGGATATCCACCCTGGCACCTCGATAATTGCTCAAGATGCATTGAATCGCCTTGGGTAGCCGCTTGCCGTCTGGCGTAACGCCATCAGCCAAGAGATAAGGCAGCTTCCAAGTGTGAACGTCATTCGCGGCACCTACGTAAGCGAAGCAGTGGACGGCTAGCTTGTATTTCGGATGCAGGTCGCCGACGTCGGACATGTCCAAACCGGATCCACAATTGCGTTGGAGCAGCGTGCCAAGCTCGACCGCTACGTCTGGGCACCGACGGTAAATTCCGTGGACTGATAACCACCACAGATCGCTTGGCGGTTCCTCGGCGTCGAGGTTCAACCACACCCGAGGGCGCAGGCCGCCGCCGGAGACATCGCCTGCGTACAGCATGTTCGCGTCGCTGACAGCAACGGTCCTGACGCGCTGATCTGCAGCGTAGCGGCGTGCTTGTGCTAGGGCCGCGTCGATGGCGGATCGACGCCCTATGAGTGAGCCCGGTCGTTTGACCTCGAGTACCAGCCACTTGACACCCAAGCTGGCCAGGACGATATCGGCTCGTCCGACTTGCGGTTTGACGTCTGACACTGGCCAGTCAAGGACGGTCGCAAAGAGGTCTTCAAGGATGTTCTCTGCGATCTTCTCGACCGGTGGACCGAAACCGGCTTGCTGCAATCTTTTCCGGCGCTCCACAGCGAATGCGGGCCATGTCGCTCGTATGCGTTCGGCGCACTTCCGGTAGGCGGCCAGTTTCTTGAATGAGTCATCGATAGACGCAGCGCCGCCGGGGGTCCGATTATCCGATGGGTGAGGGCTTACTAGATCGTCGATACCGGACTGCGGTAGGTCCCGGTGCACAGGACCATGATCTTGCTCCTGCATGCGTTGAGCGTACGCAGTGCCATCCGGCGAGCAGGGCGTTTTGACCAACCGAATAGGAGCGAACGGACGCCTCTACCCCTGCCACGGGAACTATCGTCGAAGTCAATCGGACAGAGCGAATGATCAGTAGCCCGTTAACTCGCTGTATGACACCATATGGCAAATGAAGGACGACGATCCCGAAAAGCGGATCCGCGAGTTGGAACAACAGCTCGCCGACGTCAGCCGTAACCCGCAAAGCCAACCGACGTACACGGAGAGCCCGACCTACACGGAGGGCCCGGCGGGCCGGAGCGGGTCGCCGTACGGGTTCGGCTTCCCGCCGCCGCGACGCCGCAAGTCGTACACCTGGCTCCTCCTCGTCGTCGCGCTGGCGTTCCTCGGGCCGATCATCATCAGCCTCATAACGCATTTCGTCAGGCCCACCCCCCACAGGTTCGTCGGTCCCCGCACGACGACGACGTCCGCCGGTCCCACCGCGGTGCCGCAAGGGGGCGAGCTGCGCGTGGGCGGCAACATGGGCAGCCGAACGATCGCGTGCAACGACGGCAACCTCACCCTGTACGGCTACGGCACCACGTACACGGTCACCGGCCACTGCGCCGGACTCACGGTGGGCGGCTACAACAACATCGTCACCGTCGACAGCGCCGACGCCCTGGAGTCCACCGGCTACGGCAACACCGTCACCGACAAGGCCTGTGACAATGCGACCCTGAAGCTGTCCAGCTACGGGATCACGTTCAACATCACCGGTCACTGCGCCAGCCTGGCGATCACCAGCTATGACAACAAGGTCACCGTCGACAGCGTCGACGCCATCACCGTCTCCGGCTACAACAACGACGTCGCGTATCACTCGGGCACGCCCAAGGTCACCGATTCGGGCTATTCCAACAACATTCGCCAGGGCTGACGGGGCGCCTCACGCCGCCAAGGCGAGGCACAAGGCCAACAGGGCCGCGCCCTGCAGGGCGGCGCGGACATTGATGACGCGGTCCCAGTCCGACTGCAGCGCACGGGCATTCGCCGGCACGGTGTTCGCCTCGGCGGCGGCCGTCAGTTGCCGGTTGATCGGCGCGCTCACCCGCAGGTAGAGCCCGAGCCAGACCAGCAGCAGCGTGACCGCCGTGCCCGCCAGGGCCGCCGCGATCCATCGGCCCGCCGCGGCCGCGGCCAGCGCGCCCGCCGCCGCGGCGACGATCCCGAGCGCGCCCGGCAGCGGCATGCGCCGGTCGCCGTAACGGTGCACGCTGCCCATCACCGCGACGAGCGAGCGATCGTCGATGCGCGCCAACGCCGGTCGCTGCACCATCGCGCAGAACACGTCGGTGCCGAACACCACCGCGGTGCCCAGCGCGGCGACCAGCGCGGCCACCCGGGCCAACTCGGTCACGCCGCCCCCAGCTGCTGAAAGAGCTCCAGGGTGTTGAGCTCGTCCCAATGCTCGACGAACATGCCGCCGGCGACGCGCCAGATGTCGATGGAGCGCATCTCGATGGGTCGCCCGGTGGCCGGGATTCCCATGAAGTCGCCGCGGTGGCTGCCGCGGTAGACGAAGCGGCCGACCACCCGATCGCCGGAGACGACGAGGTCCTCCATGGTCGCCGCCAGGTCGGGGAACGCGGCGAAGAACGCCGCCCAGAACCGCCGGTTGGCCTCCCGCCCGTCGCCGACGAACGCGTTGTGATTGCGGTAGTCGGTGGCGACGAAGCCGTCGACGAGGTCCGCGTCATGGTCGTTGAGCATCTGCACGAAGGCCTCGGCGAGGCGCTGGCCGGTGTCATTCATGCTAGCAACGCTAACCCTGGGCCACGACGGTGTCAATAGCATTGCTAGAGTTTCTAGCGGTGCTATTATCGAGGCATGCCTGCCGAAGACCGGCGCGCGCGGGAGCGAGCCGCGCGCCGCGAGCTGATCGTCGACACCGCCCGGCGCATCGCCGAGACCGAGGGATGGGACGCCGTGACCACCCGCCGGCTCTCGACCGAGATCGAGTACAGCCAGCCCGTCCTCTACAAACACTTCACGAGCATGGACGAGATCGCCGCCGCCGTCGCCCTCGACGGGTTCGCCGAGCTGGCCGCCCGGCAGCGCGCCGCCCGCACCGCCGGCCGCACGCCCGGCGAGGCGCTGACCCGGGTCGCCCACGCCTATCTCGACTTCGCCCGCGACTACCCCGCCGTCTACGACGCGATGTTCACCAGCAGCACCATCCTTCGCTTCGCGAAGGAAGACACCCCGCCCCCGTTGGTCGCCGCCTTCGACGAGCTGCGCCAAGCGATTTCCCCGATGACCGACGACGCCGACACCCTCACCGAGGTGTTCTGGGCGGCGCTGCACGGCCTGACCTCGCTGAGCCGCGGCGGCCGGCTGCGGCCGGACCACGACAGCGAGAGGATCGACGCGTTGATCGGCCGGTTCTGCCCGGCCGATGCCTCGCCGTAACCTGGCACGGTGACCCCGAGCACCCGGCTGTCGGTCGAGGACTGGCTGCAGGCGGGCTACGCCGTGCTCGCCGAGGAGGGCGTGCGCGCCCTCAAGGTCGAACGCCTCTGTAAGCAGGCGGGCGTCACCCGGGGCAGCTTCTACTGGCACTTCCGCGACATGGACGCCTACCGCGCCGCGCTGGTCGAATCGTGGAACACGTTTTTGGAACGCGACCGGCAATCGCTGGCCGAACTGGACACGCTGGCCCCGCGGGAACGGTTGTCCGCCATGATGATTGCGCTGGTCAGCCCGCGGCACTGGATGCTCGAGCGCGCGATGCGCGAGTGGGCGCGCACCGACCCGGCCGCCGCCGCCAGCATCCACGCCGCCGACCGGCGGCTCCTGCGCGCCGTCGCTAAGGCCTACAGCGACTACGGTTTCGCCCCGGCCGACGCCAGGCTGCGCGCGGAGCTGACCTTCGCGGCCGGGATCGGGCTGCTGCACCTGGCCGGCTCGGCGGCCGAGGCGCAGCGGGCGGCGCAACGCGAGCGGCTGCTGGACCTGATGCTGGCCGACCCGCGCTAGACCGTCAGACCATCGCGATCGGGGAGATCTTCGCGCCGATGGCCAACGCGCCGGCCAACTCCCGGCCCATGTCGTAGTCGAACACGACGTGCCCGGACGCGATGTCCACGTCCCGCTTGAAACGCTGCAGCGGGCTCGACAGGAACTGCGCGCTGGCGCCGGACGCCTCCAGCAGGTCGGCGATGATCGCGCGGCTCTCGTGCACGGTGTGGGCGGCCGCCAGCCGCGCGTCGGCCCGCACCGGCCGGCCCACCCGCTCGCCGCCGGCGACC
The DNA here is from genome assembly GCF_002086635.1 of Mycobacterium alsense. Classification (GTDB taxonomy): domain Bacteria; phylum Actinomycetota; class Actinomycetes; order Mycobacteriales; family Mycobacteriaceae; genus Mycobacterium; species Mycobacterium alsense. Next base: position 32,677 of record NZ_MVHD01000010.1, read on the forward strand.
AGGCGCTCGATGCCGTCGGCCGTGTCGGCGATCAGCGCCCGCAGCGCGCGCAGCCGCACCCGCGCGTCGGCGAGCCGGATCTGGGCTGCGGGCTGATCCTTTTGCGCCACACCGCTATACGCCAGGACCCGCTCGCCCAGCCGCTCGGCGAACAGGTCGGTCACCCGCTCGGCCGCGCCCAGCACCGGCATCGACGCCGTCAGCGCCAGCGCCGGCACCAGCGGCCACCTGTAGGTCGGCGCGTCGTGGAAGCGCGCGCCGGGTGCGGTTCCGCCGTAGATGTCGGCCACCGCGACGATGCGGTGCTCGGGGACCAGCACGTCGGTGACGACCACGTCGTGGGATCCGGTGCCGCGCATGCCCGCGGTGTGCCAGGTGTCGACGACCTCGGCCTGCTCGGCGGGCAGCACGGCGAGCGCCGGGTCGATCCGGTCCGGCCGCTCGATGAGCGCCCCGACGATCATCCAGTCCGCGTCCATCGCCCCGGTCGCCCACGCCCACCGGCCGCTCAGGCGCACCCCGCCCTCGGTCGGGGCGGCGCGCCCGGTCGGGGCCAGGGGAGCGGGCGCGAGCACCGGGCCCGCGGCGAACACCTCCTCCTGCGCCTTCGGGTCGAAAAGCGACAGCATCCAATTGTGCAGCGCGTAGAACCCCAGCGTCCACGCGCTGGAGGGGCACCCGTGCGCCATGCGCCGAATCGGTTGCAGCAGTTCGGGAAACGGGGCCTGGATGCCGCCGAATCGGGCGGGGAGCAGCAGCCGGAACAGCTCGGTCCGCCGGAACTCGCCGACGGTCGGCGCGGGCAGCCGGCGCAGCCGCTCGGCCTCCTCGGCGCGTTCGGCCAGCCGCGCGACGAATTCGGCGGTGATCCCGTGCACCGGGCGACCGTAACATACCAAAGAGTACGGTAATAAAAGAGCATATGCTCTGTTATTATGTCCGGGTGCCCCGCCCACGCCTCTACGACCAGGATCAGATCCTGGATGCCGTGGAGCGGCTGGCGGTGCAGTCCGGGCCCGCCGCCGTCACCATCCGCGCGATCGGCGATGCGATCGGCGTGTCCAACGGCGCCGTCTATCACACGTTCGGTTCCCGCGCCGGCCTCGTGGGTCGCGCGTGGTTGCGCGCGGGGCACCGGTTCCTGGCCGCGCAAGGCGCATTGATCGACTCCGCGCCCGCCGGCGATGGCGCGGCGGCGGTGGTGGCGGCGGCAGAGGCGCCCACGGTGTTCGCGGAACAGCACCCGCACTCCTCTCAGCTGCTGCTGACGGTGCGCCGCGAGGAGCTGCTGGGGCCCGAGACGCCGCCCGAGGTCGCCACCCAGCTGCGCGACCTCGACCGGCTGCTGGTGGGCACCATGATTCGGCTGGCACGCGCCCTGTGGGATCGCAAGGATGCCGCGGCCGTCGACGTCATCACCGCCTGCGTCGTCGACCTGCCGACCGCGATCCTGTTGCGCCGCAACAGGATCGACGATCCCGATGCGCGCGAACGGCTGCGCGCCGCGGTACGCGCCGTCCTGGCCGTCGGCGCACCGCCGCCGCGAAAAGCCAAGTGAGAAGGAAGGAACCCCATGGCACCGACCCTGACCTGGGACGACAAGATCGCCGTCGTCGACCTCGGCGAGGACGAGAACCGGTTCTCCCCGGAATTCCTCGACGCCGTCGGCGCCCACCTCGACGAGATCGAGCGAGCCGGGGTGCAGGGCCTGGTCACCACCGGGCGCGGCAAGTTCTATTCGAACGGGCTTGACCTGGACTGGCTCGCCGCCCACCCCGAGCAAACCCAGTCCTACATCGCGAAGGTGCAGGCCCTGTTGGCGCGCGTGCTGACGTTTCCGGCGCCGACCGCCGCGGCGGTCACCGGGCACGCCTTCGGCGCCGGCGCCATGCTCGCCATCGCCCACGACGTGCGGGTGATGCGCGCCGACCGGGGCTACTTCTGCTTTCCCGAGGTCGACATCCGGATCCCGTTCAGCGACGGCATGGCCGCGCTGATCCAGGCCAAACTCACCCCGCGCGCCGCGGTGGCCTCGATGACCACGGGCCGGCGGTTCGGCGGGGTGGAGGCGGCCGGGTTCGGCATCGTCGACGCCACCGCCGGCGAGGGCGCGGTGACCGCGGCGGCCGTCGACGCGCTGCGCCCGCTGGGGGGCAAGGACCCCGGCACGCTCGGCGCGATCAAGCAGACCATGTTTCGCGCCGCGGCGCGGGCGCTGACCGACGGCTGAGCCGCGCTACTCGCCGGAGAATCGCTCCCACGCCGACTGGCGGGTGATGCCCAGGGTCTGGCCGATCTTCGACCAGGTGACCCCGCGCCGGCGCAGCTCGCGCACCCAGGAGCGCAGGTCGGTCTCGACCTGCTGGGCCACCACGGCCATGCGGGGGATGTGGTCGAGCATCTGCTCGTCGCTCATCGTCTCCCAGATCGGCAGGCGAAGCTCGTTGGGCCTGTCCCGGTACTCCTCGATGATGGCCTGGGACACCTCGATGCATTCGTTGCAGATCTGCACGCCCGGCCCGGCTACCAGCTTGTCGACCTCGGTGTTGGACTTGCCGCAGAACGAACACCAGATCTGCGCGGTCTCGTTGGCCGTGGGACTCATCGGCACCCCCCGTTGTCAGGCTGATCCTGACAAACGTACGGCGTCAGGCTCGCCCTGACAAGGAGGCGGCCGCCGGTCAAAAGGTGTCGGTGGGCGTGCGTAGCTTTCGGACATGGGTAGGTCCAGGGAAAGCTCGGGCGGCGGGTTCGGCGCGTTGTTCGCGCTGGTGCTGATCGCCTGGGTCATCGTCAAGCTGATCTGGTTGATCGTCGGCGCGGCGGCATTGGTCGGCCTGTTCTTCGTGGTCCGGGCCGTGGTGCGGGATAACCGCAGGCGCGCGGCGCTGCGTGCGGCCTACTGGGCCGCGCTCGCCGCCCGCGCCGATCAGCAGCACCACTGGGTCTTGCAAGGCGACGACCGCGGGATCTACGGCGTCGCGGGCGCCGAACTGATGCATTACCTGTATCCGGCGCGACGGCACGTGCGGCGACTACGATCACGCGGGTGAACGTGACGCGGCGCGACGCCCTGCGCTACGCCGCCGTCGCGCCGGCGCTGCTCGGCGTGGGCGGAGCGGTCGCGGCCCCGCGGGCGGGCGCCGGCATCGCGGGCATGGGCGTCTTCCTCGACCCGGGTCACAACGCGGTGAACGACGCCTCGAACAACCGGCAGGTCACCAATGGCCGGGGCGGCACCAAGCCGTGCAACGCGTCGGGCGCGGCCACCGACGGCGGATACCCGGAGCACGCGTTCACCTGGGCGGTCGTCGGGCTGATCAGCGGCGCGCTCAACCAGATGGGGGTCCGCACGCAGCTGTCGCGGGACAACGACGGCTCGGCCGGCCCCTGCGTGGACGAACGCGCGGCCCTGGGCAACGCGATGCGCCCCGACGCGATCGTGAGCATCCACGCCGATGGGGGACCGGCGTCGGGGTCGGGATTTCACGTCAACTACTCCAGCCCGCCGCTGAACGCCGTACAGTCCGGCCCCGCCATCCAGCTCGCACACGTGATGCGGGACGCGTTGGCGCAGGCCGGTTTTCATCCCGCCACCTACATCGGTTCGGACGGCCTCTACGGGCGCGCCGACCTGGCCGGGCTGAACCTGGCCGAGTACCCGGCGGTCCTCGTCGAGCTGGGCAACATGAAGAACGCCGACGACGCCGCGCGCATGGAAAGCGCCGACGGCCGGGCCGCCTACGCATCGGCGGTCACCCAGGGGATCGTCGCGTACCTGAACGCCAAGGCCGGCTAGCGCCGCCGTGGATCCTGCCGCCGACCGGGTGGTCGACCTCTATCAGCGCCACGCCGTGGCCTGGTCGCGTGACCGGGGCGATCATTTGCTCGAAAGGGACTGGCTGGAACGGCTTCTCGGCATTGCCCCGAGCGACCCCGCGGTGCTGGACATGGGCTGCGGCAGCGGTGTGCCGATGGCCCGGCACCTCATAGAACACGGCTGCCGGGTGACCGGGGTGGACGCATCGAGCGCCATGATCGCGATGTGCGCGGGCCGGTTCCCCGGCCACGAATGGCGCGTCGCCGACATGCGAACGCTGCGGCTGGGCCGCGCGTTCGACGCAATCATGGCCTGGGACAGCTTCTTTCACCTGACGCAGGCCGATCAGCGCCGGATGTTCCCGATCTTCGCACGCCACGGCGCCGCCGGCGCCGCGCTGATGTTCACCAGCGGGCCCGCGGCCGGCGAACGAGTGGGCAGCTATCGGGGCGAGCCGCTCTACCACGCGAGCCTCGATGCCGACGAGTATCGCCGCCTGCTGCGCGCCAACGGTTTCGAGGTCGTGGCGCACGTCGTCGAGGACCCCGCCTGCGGCGGGCGCACGGTGTGGCTCGCGCGGCGGGGCGGCGCGTGATCAGGGCGCTGCTGTTCGACGTGCAGGGCACGGCGACGGATTTCCATTCGACCGTCTGCGACGAGGCCACGCGGGTCAGCGCCGGGCGGCATCCCGGCGCCGGTTGGCCCGAGCTGGTGCGCCGCTGGCGCGCGGGCTATTTCGCCGCGCTGCGGGCTCCGCGGGGCGGCGGCTGGGTCTCCGTGCACTCGGTGTATCGCCGCGCCCTCGACGCCGCGCTGGACGATTGCGGCATCACGGGATTGTCGGGCGCCGATCGGGACGAGCTCACGCTGGCCTGGCGGCGGCTGCGGCCGTGGCCGGACGTGGTGCCGGGGCTGACCCGGCTGAAGGGCGCCTACACGCTGGCCACGCTGTCGAACGCCGACGTCTCGGCGGTGGTCGACATCTCCAAGCGCGCGGGCCTGCCCTGGGATGCGATCTTCGCCGCGGAGATGGCCGGGGTCTTCAAGCCCGACGCCGCCGCCTACCGGATGGCCGCGACCTACCTTGGCCTGCGGCCCGCCGAGATCATGATGGTGGCCAGCCACAAGTACGACCTCCGCGCCGCCGGTGGCCTCGGCTTTGCGACGGCCTTCGTCGCGCGCCCGCTGGAATTCGGGGCCGGCGGCGAGGCCGACGTCGCCTACTCCGACGAGTTCGACGTCAACGCGTCCGACTTCCTCGACCTCGCAGCGCAACTCGGCTGCTAGTGCCGCGCGGATCCGGTCAGGGGTTGGCCGTCGCGGAAGTCAGCGCCGGGTCGGGCTTTTCCGACGACATCGACAGGAAGCCGCGCACGCAGCGCGCGGCCAGCAGCCAGTTCTTGGGTTTCTTCATGTCCAGCCCGCCCAGCAGCTGCTTGATCATGGTCAGTGTGTCGAAGTAAATGCGTTCGCAGACAAGCGTTTCCGTGTCGTCGAACACGAAGTAGGCCGTCATGCGGACCCGGAAACGGCTGCCGGTGGGCGGAACCTTGCCGAGATCGCCGCGATGGGTGCCCATCAGCCAGAACTCGACGATCACCGCGTCGGCGCTGTGCCGCAGCGCGATGATCTCGTGGTCCTGGTCGGGAAACGCGGTCCGCGTGTAGACGTAGTAGCCGCGCACCGCCTCGTCGCCGTCGTGGACGACCATCTGGGGGATCAGCTCGTAGCGCGGGTGCGGGAACGTCGCCAGCACGTCGTCCCAGGCGTGGCGGACCTCGTCGTGAAAGTGGTCGAGGACGAGCTTTTCGCGCGCGGCAAGCACCTCGGGAGCGGGAAACACGGGAATTGCGGGAGTGCTCACGTGGTCAGCGTGTGGTGGCGCGGGGCGTCAGGAGGGCGGGGTCCAGGCGACCGGCAGCCGCTTGATGCCGTGGATGAACTGCGAGAGCAGGCGCGCCGGTTCCTCGACGGCGATGATATCGGGGATCTCGCGGCGCAATTCGTCGAACACGACCCTGATCTCGCGCCGCGCCAGATTGGCGCCCAGGCAGAAATGTGCGCCGCCGCCGCCGAAGCCCAGATGCGGGTTGGGGTCGCGGGTCACGTCGAAGGTCCACGGATTGGCGAACTTTGACTCGTCGCGGTTGGCCGAGTTGTACCACAGCGCGGCCTTGTCGCCCGCGGCCATCTTGACCCCGCTCAGCTCGAAATCGCGGGTCAGGGTGCGCCGCATGTAGACCACCGGCGACGCCCACCGCACGATCTCCTCGACCGCGGTGGGCGCGATGGCCTCGTAGTCGGACCACCACTTCTCGCGCTGCTCGGGGTAGCGGGACAGGGCCAGCACGCCGTGGCTGATCGCGTTGCGCGTCGTCTCGTTGCCGGCCACCACCAGCAGGATGAAGAACGACGCGATCTCCTGGGACGTCAGCCGGTCGCCGTCCACCTCGGCCTCCACCAGGCTGGTGGTCAGGTCGTCGTGGTGGTTGGACCGCCGATCCTCGGCGAGCGCGCTGGCGTAGGCGCCGATGTCCATCGACACCTGCATGAACTCCTCGAAGTCCAGCGTCAGGTCGGGGTCGCCGAACCCGAGAATCACGTTGGTCCAATGGAATACCCGCTGGTGGTCCTCCTCGGGGATGCCCATCATGTCGCAGATGATCTGCAGCGGCAGCGGCCCGGCGAGCTCGCTGACCAGATCGGCCTCGCCGTCGGGGTGATCGGCGATCAACGAGGTGACCAGCCGGTGGGCGCGCTCGCGGACCGACGCCTCGATGCGGGCCACCACCTTCGGCGTGAACGCCCGGCTCACGATCGAGCGCAGCCGCTGATGGCGCGGATCGTCGAGCACGATCATCGAGCCGAAATACTCGGCCAGTTCGGGGGTTTGGTCGTTGATGGTGATCCCGCTCGCGGAGCTGAAGATGTCCGGATGGCGGCTGGCGAAATGCACGTCGTCGTGCTTGGTCAGCGACCAATACCCGGTGCCCGACTCGAACCCTTCCAGCTCGATCGCGGGCGAGAACGAGATCGGGGCCTCGCGGCGCAGGGTGGCGAACGCGCCGTCGCGGACGTCGTCGTCGAGCGCCCAGAAGTCGAGGGACTCGAGATGGATGTCGGCGAGCGAGATCTCGGGCGGTGGCGCCCCGTTGACTCGAGTCGCGACTCCGGTGTTGACGCTCACCTGGTGGCCTCCCGCCGTCAGTGGGTACACACGGTCCTGGCGGGCGTGCCCACCGTCGCCGTCGCGTCGCTCACGACATTGCCGTCGAGCAGGATCTTGCACGTGATGGGGCCCGGCCCCTGGGCGCTTACCACGAACACCTGGCCGCCGAAGCCGGTGAACTGCGTCGACCACGGCAGTTTCGCGTTCACCGCACGCTGCTGCCCGGTGTCGGTCTGATACGAGATGAACTCGGCGACGCCCGGGCCGCTCACCTCGTAGCGGACGTGCGGGTTTTCGGGCGGCGCCGCGTACGCGGCACCGCATGCGTTCGCGAGCCCGATGCCGATCGCGGCCGCGAGCGCGGGCCGGCTCAGATGACTGGTCATGGTTTCACATCGTGTCACCACGGAGGTCGCCCGGTCTAGGGTGAAGCGGGGGCCGGCGAGCAGGAAGGTGAGTATGTCCGCAAGTGGCTCAAAGCGTGTGGTGGTTTGGGGCACCGGTTTCGTCGGCAGGATGGTGATCGCCGAGATCGTCAAGCATCCGCTGTTCGAGTTGGTGGGCGTCGGCGTCAGCAACCCCGACAAGGTCGGCCGCGACGTCGGCGAGATCTGCGGGCTGCCAGAACCGGTGGGCATCACCGCGACCGACGACGTCGACGCGCTGATCGCGCTCAAGCCCGACGCGCTGGTGCACTACGGCCCCACGGCGATGCACGCCAAGGACAACATCAAGCTGATCACCCGGTTTTTGCGGGCCGGCATCGACGTGTGCTCGACCGCGATGACGCCGTGGGTCTGGCCGACGATGCACCTCAACCCACCCAACTGGATCGCGCCGATCACCGAGGCCTGCGAGCTGGGCGAGTCGTCCTGCTTCACCACCGGCATCGACCCCGGCTTCGCCAACGACCTGTTCCCGATGACGCTGATGGGCCTGTGCTCCGAGATCCGGCGAGTGCGGGCGTCGGAGCTGCTGGACTACACCAACTACGAGGGCGACTACGAAGTCGAGATGGGCATCGGCCGAGAGCCCGAATACAGCCCGATGCTCGAAGACTCCAACATGCTGATCTTCGCGTGGGGCGCCACCGTCCCGATGATCGCCCACGCGGCCGGCATCATGCTCGACGAGATCACCACCACCTGGGACAAGTGGGTGACCCCGACGGAGCGCGCCACCGCCAAGGGCGTCATCAAACCCGGCCACGTCGCCGCGGTCCGGTTCACCATCAACGGGATCTACCAGGGCGAGACGCGCATCCAGCTCGAACACGTCAACCGCATCGGGCTCGACGCGGCGCCCGACTGGCCGAGGGGACACGACAACGACGTCTACCGGGTCGAGATCGAGGGGACCCCGAGCATCTTCCAGGAGACCGCGTTCCGGTTCACCGACGGCTCGGGACGAGACGCGGCCACGGCGGGCTGCCTGGCGACCGGAATGCGCGCGCTCAACGCCGTGCCGGCCGTCAACGACCTGCGGCCGGGCTGGGTCACCCCGCTGGACCTGCCGCTGATCGCCGGGGAGGGCGCGATCCGCTGACCGGTCGTTATACAGCTGGCGCATAGCTCACGCTTTGATGGGCTCCAGCTTTTAGCGGCACAATTGGGTCGGTATTGCCTCGGGCGCCGCCAACACGGGGGATGAATAGATGGCCGACAGAGCCAGGACCGGGTTGGGCTTGTCGATCGGCGCCACCAACCTCGCGGCGGTGACCGCCGACGTCGCGATCACCCGCAAGCCCGTCCTCACGCTCTACCGCCAGCGCCCGCCCGAGGTCGGCGTGCCCTCGGAAAACCCGAGGCTCGACGAACCGGGACTGGTGGTAAGCGATTTCGTGAACCGGGTCGGAGACCCGGCGGGAACCGTGGCCGCCGACGGCTCGACACACCGCAGCGAGGCCCTGGTCGCCGACGGGCTGCGCGCGCTGGCCTACGCGGCCACCGGCGGGCGCCCCCTGCCCGAGGCCGTCGCGGTGACTTACCCCGCGCACTGGCCCGGTGAGTCGGTCGACGCCATGGGCGCCGCGCTGGGCCGGGTGTCCGAGTGGTCGAACCGCGCCCGGCCGCTGTTGCTGATCCCCGACGCCGCCGCGACGTTGGCCGCGGTGCGGGCCAACCCGGGCCTGCCAGGCCGGGGCACCGTGGCCGTGTGCGATTTCGGGGGGAGCGGGTCCAGCATCACGCTGATGGACGCCGCCTGCCGGCCCGTGGCACCGACGGTGCGGCATCGCGACTTCTCCGGCGACATGATCGACCAGGTCCTGTTGACCGCCGTCATGGACAGCCTGTCGAGCACGGGTTCGGTGGGCTCGCTGAGCCGGCTGCGCGGCGGGTGCCGGGGCGCCAAGGCGCAGCTCTCCTCGAACACGGCGGCCACCATCGCCGACGAACTGCGCGGCGACATCCCAGTCACCCGGAACGAACTCGACAACGCGATCCGCGGACCGCTGGCCGCCTTTGCGGATCTGCTCGATGACGCGTTGCGGCGCAATGGGATTCGCGATCTGGTCGCGGTCGTCGCGGCGGGCGGTGGCGCGAACATCCCGGCGGTCACCACGACGCTGTCGGCGCGCCTGCGCGTCCCGGTGGTCACGATGCCGCGCCCGCATCTGGCCGCCGCGACCGGCGCCAGCCTGCGCGCGGCGCGGGCCGAGGTGGATGACAGCCCCACCGCGCTGATCCCCGCCGCACCGGCGACGGCTCCCGCGCCGCGCGTCGCCGCGGAGACGTCGACGGCCGTGCTGCCCTGGCCGCAGACCGGCCGCACCGCGGCGCGCCCGGCGGCCAAGACAGAGGAGCCGGATCTCCCGGCCGAGGAGCCCGCGGATTCGCGGCGGCGCCGACTGCCCGCCGCGCTGATCGTGGGCGGCGCCGTGGCGCTGCTGCTGGCCGCGGGTGCCGCGGCGGCGATCGCGCTGGGCACCGGCGACCAGCCGGCGACCCGGCCCACCCGGCCCACGCCGAGCGTGAGCACCACCGCGCCCGCGCCCGCGACACCACCGCCGCCCCCGCCGTCGAGCACCGACACCAGCCCGCCGGCCACGACGGAATCGCCCGCGCCACCGGAGGCTCAGCAGCAAACGGTTGCCCCGGCGCCACCGGCCGCGCCGGTCGCTCCGGCCGCGCCGGCCGCAAGACCGCCCCTCCGGATCCCCTCGATCCCGCGCATCCCCGAACTGCCGCCCCTGCCGCCGATTCCCGGGATCAACGAGCCGATCCCCGGCCTGCCCGAGATCCCGACGCTGTTAAGCGAGCTTGGCCCTGGCTGAGCGAATCGCCCTTCGGCTCAGCTCTTTTCGCCCTTGTTCTCGGCTTGTGATGCTTCCCGCAGCTGCTCGTTGAGGGCCTTGTCCTTTTCGATCTGCTCCCGCATGGCTTCCTGATCTCGGTCCTCGTCGGCCTGGACGTCCATGCCCTCGGGCGCCTCGTGCTTCGGGTTGCCGTCCTCGTCCAGCCAGTCGTTGACCGCCGTGCCCGTGACCATCGCGGCGGAGCCCGGCAGCACCAGGGTCGGCCGGTCCTCGTAGGCCGTCATCATCTCGGCGGCCTTCTGCTTGGCCTCCTCGTCCGGCTCCGGCTTTTCCGTCAGCTGCCGGTCGTCGGCCTCGTCGGCTGCCCGCTGATCGCCTTCGTGACCTCTGTCATCCTGCACGCTCATCCGCCTGCCCCCTTCCGAGTCGCAGTCCGCCCGTTTCCCGGGGTTACCCGCTGGGGTGTTGTGCCGAAACTCTCGTCAGCGGCCGCGCTTGACCAGGACCACCGAGGCGAGCGGGATCCGCATCGGCTCCGGCGCCCCGGCCAGGCGCCCGGCGACGGCGGCCTCGAGTCGCTCGACGAACTCGGCCGCCCGCGGGTCGCCGGCGCCGCCGTCCAGCCCGCCCGCCAGCGCCGGGAAGAGCGCCGCGCGCGCGAACGCCGCCCATTGCGCGCCGAAAGCCTCTGCGTCGTCGTCGGTTTGGAGCCGAGCCCAGAATCGGTCCTCGGCGTTGAACATCTCGAGGTGCTCGATCGTCAGGCCCTCGAACCGCCCGCTGGGGGCGAACGGGGCGCGAAAGTCCTTCTCGCCGCGGGCAAATGTGGGGATGGCCATGCGACGCAGCTCGTCGTCGCTGAGCAGGCCGTCGCGCGCCTGGTCGGCCAGCGTGGCGACGATCGCGTCGAGCAGCGGCCGGAAGCCGGGCGTGCCGTCCTCGTCGACGGCCAGCGTCAGCACCACCAGCCGGCCCTCGGGGGCCAACTCGCGGCCCCGGAACGCCACGAAGTCGTGCCAGTCGAGGGCGGCTTGGTGGGCATACGCCGCGCGGGCCGCATCGTCGCCGCTGTAGGCGACGTGCACGTGATCGTGGAGTTCACAGGGGATTCGGCTCACCCACTGGGTCGCCCAGGACGTCCAGCCGAGGTTGACCGTGTTGGACGGCACGATCTGGCCGTAGAACGACCGGCCGATCGCCGAGGCGAAACTCTTTGCGTCCGTGTGTAAATAGCTGTCCGGGTCGTCGGCCAGGGTCTTGAACAGCGCGGTGAAATCGTTGTCCGGCACGTCGGTGTGCGTCACCAGGATCGCGTGGTCGTGGCGGGTGCGCCGGCGCAGCACCGCGATGCCCGCCGACAGCGGCTTCAGCGAGTTGTGCCCGTTGGCGGCGCCGTAGTCGGCGACGACGATCGGCTGCGGGGCCGCGGGCAGCCGCACCGCCTCCGCGGCCCGTTCGAACAGCGCGATGGCCCGCGCCAGGCCGGCGGCCTGCAGCCGCGACGACTGGGTGTAGGTCGCGCTGTCCGGCGGCTCGGGCCGCACCACGATGCTCGATTCGGGCAGGCGAGGTTCCGGCCGCATGGACGAAACGATAGTCAGTCGGGCTTCGGGTAGCTGACACCGGTGAGCCGCTCGGACAGTTCCCACAGTCGCCGGCAGTCGTCCTCGTTGCGGGCGCGCGCGGGCACCTTGGCCGGCTTGACGCCGCCGCCGGCGAGCTCGTAGGGGCCGCGGGGCCCGTAGAACGCACCGCCCTCGGCGTGCGGGGTGGCGGCCGCGTACAGCGCCGGCAGGATCCCCTCGTCGATCTCCTGCCACAAGAACGGCGTGAACCGCCAGGAGGCCTTGTACAGCCGCTCCATGAGGGCGGGCCGTTCGCGGCCGTGCGAGGGCCCGCTGATCTGCAGGTTGGTCTTGGTCAGGCCCGGGTGCGCGGCGTTGGACACGATGTCCCAGCCGGCCGCGCGGCTGCGCCGGTCCAGCTCGAGGGCGAACATCAGCACCGCCAGCTTCGACTGCCCGTAGGCCGACATCGCGGCGTAGGACTTCTCGAATTGCGGGTCGTCGAAGTGGATCTTGCCGCTTTGCCGGGCCGCAAGGCTGCTCAGCGAGACGACGCGGGCGCCCCGGGCGGCGCGCAACAGCGGCAGCACGTGGCCGGTCAGCGCGAAGTGGCCGAGATGATTGCTGCCGAACTGCAATTCGAAGCCGTCGGCGGTGGTGTCGCGTTCCGGTGGCGTCATCACGCCGGCGTTGTTGATCAGGATGTCGATCGGGCGGCCCTCGGCGTTGAGCTGCTCGCCCAGCGCGGCGACGGAGGCCAGCGACGACAGGTCGAGGGACTTGATGCTCAGCTTGGCGTCGGGGACCGATCGGCGGATTTCCTCGATCGCCGCCTCGCCCTTGGCGCGGTTGCGGATCGCCATGACCACATCGGCGCCGGCGGCCGACAGCCGTCGCGCGAGCCCGAGCCCCAGCCCGCTGTTGGCCCCGGTGACGATTGCCAGCTTGCCCGACAGGTCGGGAACCGTGGCGACGAGATCGTTGGCCATGCGTATCACTCCTTAGTCGGTGTTGCGCCCCGTCCCAGTGTGCCCCTTTCCGTGCCGCCGGCGAACCCTTGGATTTGCGCTGTTTCGCTGCCACACTGCGTGGGTGAGCAGCAGGCGGCTGGCGAAGGTTTCGCTGGTCGCCGCCGTCGTGCTGATGGTTTTGTCGGTGGGCGGATTCATCACCGCGCTGGTGCTCAACGCCTTCGTCCTGGACAAATACAACGCCTACGGCGAGGTGCCGATCCCCGGGTCCGGCAACCTGTACCTGCCCGCCGGCGAGGTCACCGTCAGCCTGCACACCGTCGTGATCGGCGGCGGGAGCGGCGGGCTGCCGGTGCCGCCGCTCGGGGTCACGATCGCCCCGCCGGAGGGCGTGGCGCAGCCCGCGGTCACCGAAAACATCGGCAGCACAACGACGGTCAACAACGACGCGCGCGTGCGGGTGTGGGTGGCCCAGATCCCGGTCAGCGGCACCTACACCGTCACCACCGACGGCCAGGTCAACGGCTACATCAACCCGCGACTGGCGTTCGGCCACAAGAGTTCCTACGGCTATCTGGTGTGGGTGTTCGTCGGCCTGTTCGTGGTGGGGCTGGTCGATGCGATCCTGTCTGGGCTGTGGCTGGCGCGGACCCGGCGCCGGGCGGTGGTGGCGGCCACCCCGTACCGGGTGCCCGCCGCGCCGCCGGTGGTGCCCGTCGCGGCGGCGCACGAACCCGGGGACGAGGGGGTGCGGCTCGAGCGGCTCAAGACGCTGGCGGGGCTGCGCGATTCCGGGGCGCTGACCCAGGAGGAGTTCGAGGCCGAGAAGCGCCGGATCCTCGAGGGGTACTGAGGTTTCGGACCGCCGATACGAAATCCCAACAGTCACTTGCGTCTCCGGAGCGGGAGGCATTGCCTTTGCCCGCCTCACAGCGACAACGCGGCGTCGGCGCACGCCGCGTTGTCGCTGTGAGGCGGGCAAAGAGGGTGTCGCCTCGCCGGCGGTGGCTGCTGTGGCGGATGTGACCCGACCCGGATTGGCCTAGTGCCCCCGGGCGACCCATTCCTCGTAGTGGACGATCTCGTCGCCGACGGTGGTGCTCTCGCCGTGCCCGGTGTGCACCACGGTCTCGCCGGGCAGCTTGCCCAGCCGCTCCGAAATCGACGCCAGGATCGTCGGGAAGTCCGAGTAGGAGCGGCCCGTCGCGCCCGGACCGCCGGCGAACAGCGTGTCCCCGCTGAACACGACGCCCAGCTCCGGGGCGTACCAGCAGACCGATCCGGGCGAGTGGCCCGGGGTGTGCAGCGCCTGCAGATTGGCGCCGCCCACGCACAGCGTCTCGCCGTCGGATACCGAGCGGAACTCCTTGTCCGGGTGTGTCATTCGCCACAGCACCTCGTCGGCGGGATGCAGCAGCACCGGCGCGTCGAGCGTCTGGCCCAGTTCGGGGGCGACGGTGACGTGGTCGTTGTGGCCGTGCGTGCACACCACCGCGACCACGTGGCGGCCGGCGACGGCCTCCACGATGGGCGCCGCGTCGTGGGCGGCGTCGAACACCACGACGTTGGAGTTGTCGCCGACGAGCCAGATGTTGTTGTCGACTTCCCAACTGCCGCCGTCGAGTTCGAACGTCCCGTGGGTCACCACCCGATCGATGTTCACCATCAGAGCATCACCACCGAGCGCAGCACCGTGCCGTCGTGCATCTTGTGAAAGGCCTCCTCGATGTCGCCGAGGCCGATGCGTTCCGAGACGAACTTGTCCAGCGGGAGCCGCCCCTGCAGGTACAAATCGATGAGGGTGGGGAAGTCACGTTCGGGCAGGCAGTCGCCGTACCACGACGACTTCAGCGACCCGCCGTGACTGAAGAAGTCCACCAGCGGCATGTCCAGGCGCATGTCGGGGGTCGGAACACCAACCAGCACAACGGTTCCGGCGAGGTCGCGCGCGTAGAAGGCCTGCTTCCACGTTTCCGGCCTGCCGACCGCGTCGATCGCCACGTTGACACCGAAGCCCTCGGTGAGGTCCTGGATGGTTGTCACGACATCGGAGTCGCGTGCGTTGATCGTGTGGGTGGCGCCGAACTTTCGCGCCCAGTCCAGCTTCGTGTCGTCGGTATCGACGGCGATGATCTGCCGGGCCCCGACCAGCGCCGCCCCGGCGATGGCGGCGTCGCCCACGCCGCCGCAGCCGATCACCGCGACGGTGTCGTCGCGGGTCACCGCACCGGTGTTGATGGCGGCGCCCAGCCCGGCCATCACACCGCAGCCCAGCAGCCCGGCGACCGCCGGGTCGGCGGCGCGGTCGACCTTGGTGCACTGGCCGGCCGCCACCAGCGTCTTGTCGGCGAACGCCCCGATGCCCAGCGCCGGTGTCAGCTCGGTGCCGTCGGTCAGCGTCATCTTCTGTTCGGCGTTGAACGTGTCGAAACACAGGTGCGGCCGGCCGCGCTTGCAGGCCCGGCACTGCCCGCACACGGCGCGCCAGTTCAGGATCACGAAGTCGCCCGGCTCGACCGCGGTCACGCCCGGCCCGACCGCCTCGACCGTGCCGGCGGCCTCGTGGCCGAGCAGGAACGGATACTCGTCGTTGATGCCGCCCTCGCGGTAGGTCAGGTCGGTGTGGCACACCCCGCAGGCGATGACGTCGACCACGGCCTCGCCCGGCCCCGGGTCCGGGACGACGATGTCGACCAGCTCGACGGGCTCGCCCTTCTTGCGTGAAATCACGCCGCGCACTGTCTGACTCATGGCGTCCAACCTACGGTGTAGCGTCTGCAGAGCGTGACGGCACCTGAAACCACTGAGGATTTCGCCGGGCGGATGGTCGCGGCCGTCGACGGCGCGAGCCTCACCATCCTGCTGAGCATCGGACACCAGACCGGCCTGCTGGACACGATGGCCAAGCTTTCGCCCGCCACCAGCGCGCGGATCGCCGAGGCCGCCGGCCTCGACGAACGCTACGTACGGGAATGGCTGGCGGGCATGACCACCGGGCACGTCGTCGACTACGACCCGCACACCGCCACCTACTCGCTGCCCGCGCACCGCGCGGCCGTCCTGACGCGCACGGCCGGGCCGGACAATCTCGCCTTGGTCGCGATGTTCCTGCCGCAGCTCGGTGAGGTCGAGCAGAAGATCATCGGCTGCTTCCGGGCGGGCGGCGGGCTGCCGTACAGCGAGTTCCCCCGCTTCCACGCGCTGATGGCCGAGCAGAGCGCCGCGGTGTTCGACATCGCGCTCGTCGACGTGGTGTTGCCGTTGGTCGACGGCCTGCCCGACCGGCTGCGCGCCGGCGCCGACGTCGCCGACTTCGGGTGCGGCAGCGGCCACGCGATCAACGTGATGGCCAAGGCGTTCCCCGCGAGCCGGTTCACCGGCATCGACTTCTCCGACGAGGCCATCGCGGCCGGCGTCGACGAGGCGGCCCGCCTCGGCCTGTCCAACGCGGGCTTCGAAAGCCACGACCTGACGCGGCTGGACAAGCGCGAGGCCTACGACGTCATCACCGTGTTCGACGCCATCCACGACCAGGCGCAGCCGGCGCGGGTGCTGGAGAACATCTACCGGGCGCTGCGGCCCGGCGGGGTGTTCCTGATGGCCGACATCAAGGCGTCGAGCCGGCTCGAGGAGAACGTCGACGTGCCGATGAGCACCTACCTCTACACGGTGTCGCTGATGCACTGCATGACGGTGTCGCTGGCGCTGGACGGCGCCGGGCTGGGCACCGCCTGGGGCACGCAGCTGGCCACCTCGATGCTCGCCGAGGCCGGGTTCGACGACGTCGCGGTGGCCGAGATCGAGTCCGACCCGATCAACAACTACTACATCGCCAGGAAGTGATGGCCGCATCAGCGGGGCCGACCGCCCTGGCGGCGCTCGCCGACTGGCCGGTCCCGAACGCCGCCGCGGCGGTCGTCGGGCCCGGCGGCGTGCTGGCCAGCCACGGCGACACCGGGCGCGTGTTCGAGCTGGCGTCGGTCACCAAGCCGCTGGTGGCCCGCGCCGTGCAGGTCGCCGTCGAGGAGGGGGTCGTCGAGCTGGACACCCCGGCCGGGCCGCCCGGCGCCACCATCCGCCACCTGCTGGCCCACGCGTCGGGCCTGGCGATGCACTCCGATCGCGTGCTGGCCAGGCCCGGCACCCGGCGGATGTACTCCAACTACGGCTTCACCGTGCTGGCCCGGACCGTGGAGGCCGAATCCGGCATCGAATTCGGCCGCTACCTGGCCGAGGCGGTGTGCGAGCCGCTGGGCCTGACGGCGACCCGGCTGGATGGCGGCGCGGCGGCGGCGGGGTTCGGCATGACGTCCACGGTCGCCGACCTGGCGGTCTTCGCCGCTGACCTGCTGCGGCCGGCGACGGTCTCGGCGCGGCTGCACGCCGAGGCCACGACGGTGCAGTTCCCCGGCCTCGACGGCGTGCTGCCGGGCTACGGCGTGCAGCGGCCCAACGATTGGGGCCTGGGTTTCGAGATCAAAGACGCCAAATCGCCGCACTGGACGGGCGCGGGCAACTCGCCCCGCACGTACGGCCATTTCGGCCAGGCGGGGGGCTTCATCTGGGCCGATCCCGAGGCCGACCTGGCGCTGGTGGCCCTGACCGACCGCGAATTCGGGGAGTGGGCGCTGGGGCTGTGGCCTGCGGTTTCCGACGCGGTGCTGGGCCTGGGCAGCTGAAAACGGCCTGTCGGGGAATGCACACTAGCGCAACACGGGTATCACAGGGCACAATAGACACGCGAGACACACAAAATAGTTAGCGCATCCTGCCCGTCAGGTCCACCAGGTCGTTGGGGAAGACGTCCCTCGTGGAACCGAAGGAGCAGGAGATGCGTGCGTCGAACCAATTCGCCGACGTGACGACGGGTGTGGTGTACGTCCACGCCTCGCCCGCGGCGGTCTGCCCGCATGTCGAGTGGGCGCTCTCGTCGACCCTGCAGGCCAAGGCCAACCTGGTGTGGACCCCGCAGCCGGCCATGCCCGGGCAACTGCGCGCGGTCACCAACTGGGTCGGGCCGGTGGGCACCGGCGCCCGGCTGGCCAACGCGCTGCGCTCGTGGTCGGTGCTGCGGTTCGAGGTCACCGAGGACCCCAGCCCGGGGGTCGACGGCCAGCGGTTCAGCCACACCCCGCAGCTCGGGCTGTGGAGCGGGTCGATGAGCGCCAACGGCGACGTCATGGTCGGCGAGATGCGGCTGCGCGCGCTGATGGCGCAGGGCGCCGACACGCTGGCGGCCGAGCTGGACTCGGTGTTGGGGACGGCGTGGGACGACGCACTCGAGGTGTACCGCGACGGCGGCGACGCCGGCGAGGTGACCTGGCTCAGCCGCGGCGTGGGCTAACCGGGAGCCGCGGGCACCTGAAGGCTATGCGGGCCGGTCTTCGGCGGGGGAGTCGTCGTCAGCCAGGTGGCGTAGCACGCGTACGTTGAGGGCGGCGAGCATGTCGAGCTCGAGGTCGTCGTCGACATCAGCAACCCCTTCAATTCCACCGCCGACGGGCTGGCGATCCCCGATGACACCTCGATCGCGCAGGAAGTTGCCGAGGCGGGCGGTCAGGCGGGGGCTGCAGGACGAGCTCACCGACCACTTGTGGTCGGTCGCGCGCCGTGCGGCGCAGGACGCCGGCCGCGATCCGGATGCGCTGAAGACGGCCATGCGGATCAACCTCGAAGCGGGCACGTCGGTTGACTCCGTTGCCGACGGGCTCGAGCGCCTCGCCGGTTCGGGTGCCGATGGGGCGATCGTGGATGCCTTCGGAATGTTTCCCCGCCTTGACGAGTTGCTTGACTTCGCCAGCCAGGTAATCGATCGATGGGGTGGAATGGGAAAGCTTGACGGCAAGGTAGCGGTGATCACGGGTGGATCAAGTGGCTTGGCGCTGGCAGGTGCCAAGTTATTCGTCGAAGAAGGAGCGCACGTCTTCATCTCGGGGCGGCGGCAGGAAGCTCTGGATGAAGCCGTCACACTGATCGGCCCGAATGTGACCGGCGTGCAAGCTGATTCGGCCAACCTCGACGATCTGGACCTTTTGTTCGACACCGTCAGGCGGGAAAAAGGCGTCGTCGACGTGTTGTGGACGAGTGCCGGGACGGGGGAGGAGCGCAAGCTCGGCGAGATCACGGAGCAGCACTTCGATGCCACTTTCGGGCTGAACGCGCGCGGCACGCTCTTCACGGTGCAGAAGGCGTTGCCACTGTTGTGCGACGGCGGCTCGATCTTCATGACCGGGTCGATCGCATCGGTTAAGGGCTTTCCATTTTGGAGTGTGTATGCGGCGAGCAAGGCTGTGCTGCACGCCTACGCCCGCGGGTGGTTGTCCGAGTTGAAGGACAGGCGGATTCGGGTCAACGTGCTGACCCCCGGCCAGGTCGCCACGCCGATACAGGAGCAGTTGTTCGACGAGGAGACGAAGGCGCAGTTCGAGGCATTGATCCCCCGGGGAAAGATGGGCCGTCCTGAGGAGATTGCGAAGGTCGCGCTGTTCCTCGCCTCGGACGACTCAAGCTATGTCAATGGTATGGAGTTGATCGTGGACGGCGGCACCACGGCAGTCTGAGCTACGGCCGGGCGGGATGGAGGATCCGCAGCGCGGCCGGGGCCACCGAGATCTCGGCCGGCAGCGGGCAGGCGAAGTCGCCGTCGGCGTACACGTTGATACCGGGACACTCGACGTGCACCGTTGCGGCGCGCGCCGTGGTCACCTCGTCGAGCTCGACGTGCGTGCCCTTCATGACGGTGGGGAACAGGCGGACCAGCTTGGTCCGCGACGCCGTGTGCGCCATGGTGATGTCGAGCAGGCCGTCGGTGGGGTCGGCGTGCGGACAGATCAGCATCCCACCGCCGTAGCTGCGGGTGTTGCCGAAGGCCACCAGCGTGATGTCGGCGTCGATCTCCTTCGTCCCGTCGAGCACCATCCGGAACGGCAGCAGCCGCAGCTGCGAGAGCTCGGCGAGCATCGCGAGGTAGTAGCGCGCCCGCCCGTGGGGCCAGCGCATCCGGTTGGCGCGGTCGGTGACCAGCGAGTCGAACCCGGTGGCGGCGACGGTGCCGAAATACTTGGCGGCGCCGGCGCCGTCGGTGATGCGGCCCAGGTCGATGGTTTCCGTCCACCCGCTCGCGACGATGTCGGCGGCGGCCTCGGGATCCTTTGTGGGAATGTGAAATTCGCGTGCGTGATCGTTGCCCGTACCGGCCGGGATGATGCCCAGCGGGACATCGGTGCCCGCCAGCACCTGCAGCGCGTTGGAGACCACGCCGTCCCCGCCGGTGACCATGAGCGCGTCGGTGCCCTTGTCGACGGCCGCGGCGGCGAGATAGCGCGCGTCCTGCGCGTCGTCGCCGATGATCTCGACGACCTCGATGCCCTTGTGTCGCAGGCGGGCGATCGCGAGTTGCGCCGCGCGTATCGCGGCGCCGTGACCCGACACGGGATTGGTGAGCGCGGTCACTCGGGCAATGCCGCGCCGCTGTTGCCGCGCGGCGATCACGGAATCAGCTTGCCGGGGTTGAGGATTCCGGCTGGGTCGAGCGTCGCCTTGACCGCGCGCAACACCTGCACGCCCAGGTCCCCGACCTCGTCGCGCATCCAGGGCCGGTGGTCGGCGCCGACCGCGTGGTGATGCGTGATCGTCCCGCCGTGGGCGACGATCGCGTCCGAGGCGGCCTTCTTGGCGGCCTGCCACTGCTCGATCGGGTCGCCGCGCTGCCCGGCGACGACGGTGAAGTACAACGACGCGCCGGTGGGGTAGACGTGCGAGATGTGGCACATCACCAGCGCCGGGGTGCCCGTCTGCGCCAGCGCACCGGTAAGCGCGTCGGTGACAGCGGATTTCAGCCTGGGCACGTTCGACCAGTCGGTGGCGGTCTCGAGCGTCTCGCACAGCGCTCCCGCCGACAGCAGCGCGTCGCGCAGGTACGGCGCGCCGAACCGGCCGCGCTCCCAGGCCCGCGCCGCCTCTTCGCCCAGCGACGTGCCGCCGTTGGACGCCAGCAGCGCGCTGGTCTCGGCGTGGCGGCTCTCGACGTGGGCCTCGGTGCCCTCGAACACGGTGATGCCCAGGCAGCCACCGGTGATCTTGCTCTCGCCGATCGCCTCGGTGGTGGCGAGGTTGACCCCGGTCTCGGTCTCGTCGGAGAGCCGGATGACGGTGGGGCCGGTGGCGGTCTGGGTGACGGCGCGCAGGGCCGCGGCGCCGGTCTCGAAGTCGGGGAACGACCACGCCTCGTAGCGCACGGCCTCGGGGACGCGGTGCACGCGCAGCCGCACCTGGGTGATGACGCCGAACGTCCCCTCCGAGCCGAGCATCAGCTGGCGCAGGTCGGGGCCTGCGGCCGATTCCGGGGCGCGGCCCAGGTCCAGCACGCCCACGGGCGTGACCACCCGCAGCCCGCGCACCATGTCGTTGAACCGGCCGTAGCCCGCCGAGTCCTGACCGGAAGACCGCGTCGCGGCGAAGCCGCCGATCGTGGCGTACTCGAAGCTCTGCGGGAAGTGGCCGAGTGAGAACCCGCGCTCGCCGAGCAGGCGTTCGGCGGCCGGGCCGGTGACGCCCGCCCCGAACACGGCCTGACCGGAGATTTCGTCGAGGTCGACGAGCCGGTCGAGGCGGCGCAGGTCCAGCGACACCACGGCGCCGAACTCGCCGCGGGTGGGGTCGAGCCCGCCGACCACGCTGGTGCCGCCGCCGAACGGGACCACGGCGATGCGGTGCTCGGAGCAATAGCGCAGGATCGCGTGTACGGCGTCTTCGCCGTCGGGCAGCAGCACGGCGTCGGGCGCGTCCTGGACCCCCGTGTCTTTGCGCCGCAGCAGGTCGAGGGTGGACTTGCCGCCGGCGTGCAACAGCCGGTCGCGGTCGGAGGTGCGGCAGTCCTCGGCGCCGACGATGCGGGCCAGCGCCCCGGCGTCGGCCTCGGTCAGCGCCGACGGCCTCAGCCGCACCTGGTCGGCGTCGAGCTCCTGCGTGCCCGAATCCCCCAGGCCCACCGCCTGTTTCAGCAACTCGCGGATGCCCTCGGACAGCGGCTTGGCCTCGGCGGGATCCCCCCACGCGTTCCATTTCATCGGCGGGAGGAGTTGCTCGGGGTACGTCATGCGTTACAGTATTACACATGCTGTCAATCAGTAACGCACGGTCGGATGCCGGGGAGCGGATCCTGGCGGCCGCGGCCAGCTGCGTCGTCGACTTCGGGGTGGACCGGGTGACCCTGGCCGAGATCGCCCGCCGGGCGGGCGTCAGCCGGCCGACCGTCTACCGCCGCTGGCCGGACACCAAGTCGATCGTGGCGGCGCTGCTGACCCGGCACATCACCGGCGTCATGCGCGACGCGCCCTTGCTCGGCGACGACCGGGAATCCCTTGTGCGACAGATTGTTACGGTCGCCGACCTGCTGCGCCGCGACGATCTGGTGATGTCGGTGCTGCACTCGGAGCTGGCGCCCATCTACATCACCGAACGCCTCGGGGCGAGCCAGCAGATGCTGATCGACGCCCTGGCCGAGCGGCTCAGGGTGGCCCAGCGCCACGGCAGCGTCCGCGCCGGCGACCCGCTGCAGATGGCGACCATGGTGTTGCTCATCGCGCAGTCGACGATCCAGTCCGAGCGGATCGTGCGGCCGATCCTGGACGCCGAGGCGCTGGCCGCCGAGCTCGCCTACTCGCTGAACGGATACCTGTCGTGACGGTCGACCCGTCCGCGCTGAACGCGGCGCGCCGCGCCGCCGACCTGGCCGCGCTGGCCGACGGCGAGCCGGTGGACGCGATCGTGATCGGCGGCGGCATCACCGGCGCCGGGATCGCGTTGGACGCCGCGTCGCGGGGCCTGCGGGTGGCGCTGGTGGAAAAGCACGACCTGGCCTTCGGCACCAGCCGCTGGAGCTCCAAGCTGGTGCACGGCGGCCTGCGCTACCTGGCGACCGGCAACGTCGGCATCGCCCGGCGCAGCGCCATCGAGCGGGGAATCCTGATGTCGCGCAACGCCCCTCACCTCGTTCACGCCATGCCCCAGCTGGTGCCGCTGCTGCCGTCGATGAGTCGGGGCTCGCGGGCGCTGGTGCGCGCCGGGTTCCTGGCGGGTGACGTGCTGCGGGCTTTGGCGGGCACGCCGTCGTCGGTGTTGCCGCGGTCGCGTCGCGTGTCGGCGCGGCGGGTCGTTTCGATGGTCCCGGCGGTTCGGCGCGACGGCCTCGACGGCGGCCTGTTGGCCTACGACGGGCAATTGATCGACGACGCCCGGCTGGTCACCGCGGTCGCGCGCACCGCGGCGCAGCACGGCGCCCGGATCCTCACCTACGTCGCGGCCTCCGAGGCCACCGGCACGTCGGTGCGGCTGACCGATCGGCGCACGGGAGAGTCCTTCGATGTCTCGGCCCGCGCCGTGATCAACGCCTCCGGGGTGTGGGCGGGGGAGATCGACTCGTCGCTGAGGCTGCGGCCCAGCCGCGGCACCCACCTCGTGTTCGACGCCGCCGCCTTCGGCAATCCGACCGCGGCGCTGACCATTCCGATTCCCGGCGAGCTCAACCGTTTCGTGTTCGCCATGCCCGAGCAGCTGGGGCGGGTCTACCTGGGCCTGACCGACGAGGCGGCGCCGGGCCCGATCCCCGACGTGCCGGAGCCGTCGCAGCGGGAGGTCGCGTTCCTGCTGGACACGGTCAACACCGCGCTGGGCACCGCGTTGGGCGCGGGCGACGTGATCGGCGCCTACGCCGGCCTGCGGCCGCTGATCGACACCGGCGGTGCTGGTTTCGAGGGCCGCACCGCCGACGTGTCGCGCGAGCACGCCGTCGTGGAGGCGCCGTCGGGCGTCATCAGCGTGATCGGCGGCAAGCTCACCGAATACCGCTACATGGCCGAGGACGTCGTCGATCACGCCGTGAGCCTGCGCGGCCTGCGCGCCGGGAAGTGCCGCACGCGCAACCTGCCGCTGATCGGGGCGTCGGCCAACCCAGGGCCCGGCGGGGGGTCGGGCGCTGGGTTGCCCGCGTCGCTGGTCGCGCGCTACGGGGCCGAGGCGGCCAACGTCGTGGCCGCCGCGACCGGCGAGCGCCCGACCGAGCCGGTCGCCGACGGCATCGACGTGACGGGCGCCGAGTTCGAGTACGCGGTGACCCACGAGTGCGCGCTGGACGTCTCCGACATCGTGGATCGCCGGACCCGCATCGGCCTGGTGCCGCGCGATCGGGAGCGGGTCGTCGCCGTGGCGCGGGCGTATCTTGAACGGTGACCCGGTCCCGCCGTGCGACCCGCCTCGACCGGTCACTGACCGTCAGAAGTTGCGCGGTGGTCGCGAATCCGCCGGCTTTCTGCAGAACCGCCAGCGCTTCGGGATGCATGGCCGGAGCATGCCGGGATCAATCAGGTATCCGCCAGCCGATGCTGTGAATAACGCGCGAGCAGACGCAGAATCGCGCGCGGAAGCTCCGCGCAATGCGATTCTGCGTCTGCTCGCGGTAGAAAAGCGACCTACAGCGGGATGTTCTTGTGGCGGCCGCGGCGGGCGGGCGCCTGCGCCAGCGCCTCGCTGAGCTTGCTGCGGGTGTGCGCCGGGTCGATCTTCTCGTCGACCACGCCGATCTCGATGGCGCTGTCCACGCCGCCGGCGATCCGCTCGTGCTCGGCGGCCAGTTCGTCGTGCAGCGCTTCGCGTTCGTGCTCGGGCGCGGCGGCCAGCTTCTTCTTGTGCAGGATGCCGACGGCGGCCTTGGCGCCCATCACCGCGACCTCGGCGTCCGGCCAGGCGAACACCTTGGTGGCGTTGAGCGAACGGGAGTTCATCGCGATGTAGGCCCCGCCGTACGTCTTCCGCGTGACCAGGGTGACCCGGGGGACCGTGGCCTCGCCGAACGCGTGCAGCAGCTTGGCGCCGCGGCGCACCACGCCGCCCCACTCCTGGTCGACACCCGGCAGGTAGCCCGGAACGTCGACCACCACGATCAGCGGGATCCCGAACGCGTCGCACAGGCGCACGAAACGCGCCGCCTTCTCGGCGCTTTCGGAGTTCAGGCAGCCGCCCAGGCGCAACGGGTTGTTGGCCAGCACGCCGACGGTGCGGCCCGACAGCCTGCCCAGCCCGACCACCATCGACGGCGCCCAGTTGGCCTGGAACTCGTCGAACGGCGTATCCGAGTCGAGGATCGCCGTGACGATCGGATGCACGTCGTAGGCGCGCCGCGCCGACTCCGGCAGCAGCGCGTGGATGTCGGTGTCACCGGCCTCGGCCTTGGTGCGGTCGAAATGCCCTTGCTGGCAGAACAATCCGACCAGCCGGCGGCCGCGCTCGTAGGCGTCGAGCTCGTCGTCGGCGACGATGTGGCACACCCCTGACTTCTTGTGGTGGGTCTCCGGACCGCCGAGCGACGCCATATCGACGTCCTCGCCGGTGACGCTGCGCACCACGTCGGGCCCGGTGACGAACACCCGGCTCTCCGGCGCCATGATGACGACGTCGGTCAGCGCCGGCCCGTAGGCGGCACCGCCGGCGGCGAAGCCGACGACCACGGAAACCTGTGGGATGTAACCGGATGCGCGGATCATGGCCTCGAAAACCAGGCCGACGGCGTGCAGCGCCCGCACCCCCTCGGCGAGCCGCGCGCCGCCCGAGTGCCAGATGCCAACGATCGGGCTCTGCTCCTCAATGGCGGTGTCGTAGGCGTCGACGATGTGCGTGCAGCCCTCGATGCCCATGGCCCCGCCCATCACGGTCCCGTCCGTGCAGAACGCGACGGTGCGCAGACCGTTGACCGTGCCGGCCGCCGCGAGCACACCGGAGCGGTCACGCTCGTGCAGCAGCTCGACGCTGCCGTCGTCGAAGAAATTGCTCAGACGCAACAGCGGGTCGCGGGGGTCGAGCGACTCGCCAACCGACTCGGGGGCCACGATCGTCATCGCAAATCTCCTGTTCCGAGGCTCGTGGGGGTCAGTACCGCCCGAAGGCGAGTGCGACGTTGTGCCCGCCGAATCCGAACGAGTTGTTGATCGCGTACCGGTAATCACCCGGGCGTGGCTTGCCCGCCACCACGTCCAAATCGATTTCCGGGTCGAGGTTTTCCAGATTCAGTGTGGGCGGAACCACCTGGTCGCGCAACGCGAGCACGGTCAGGATGGACTCCACCGCGCCGACCGCGCCCACCGAGTGGCCCAGCGCCGCCTTGGGCGCGTACACCGCCGGCTGGTGGCCGCCCAGCGCCTTGTTGATCGCCCGCGCCTCGGCCACGTCGCCCACCGACGTGCCGGTGGCGTGGGCGTTGACGTGGTCGATGTCGCCCGGGGTCAGGCCCGCCAGCTGGATCGCGCGGCTCATCGCGTGCCCGGCGCGTTCGCCGTTGGGGTCCGGGGCCACCATGTGGTAGCCGTCGGAGGTGATGGCCGCGCCCATCAGACGGGCCAGGATGGTGGCCCCGCGGGCCTTGGCGTGCTCCTCGGTCTCGATCACCATCAGCGCGCCGGCCTCGCCGAACACGAAACCGCTGCGGTCGCGGTCGAACGGGCGGCACGCGCCCTCGGGGTCGTCGTTCTTGGTGGACATCACGATGCGCATCTGCGCGAACGCCGCGATCGGCACCGCCTCGATCTTGGTCTCGACGCCGCCGCAGATGGCGATGTCGGCCTCGCCGAACACGATGTTGCGCCACGCCTGGGCGATGCCCTCGGAGCCGGATGCGCATGCCGACACCGGTGTGATGACCCCGGCCTTGGCGTGCCGTTCCAGCCCGACGGCCGCCGCGGCGCCGTTGGGCATGTACTTCTGCACGCCGAGCGGGGAGACCGCCTTCAGGCCACGAGCGCGCATGTCGTCGTAGCTGAAGACCATCTCTTCCGACGAGCCCATCCCGGTGCCGATGGACACCATCAACCGATTGGTGTCGACCTCGGGCGAACCCGCGTTCTCCCACACCCGGCGGCTCAAGATGGTGGACATCTTTTGCAGGTAGCCCATGCGGCGCAGCTCGATGCGGGTCAGCTGACTGTCGAATTCCTCCAACAGGTGCCCGCCGATGCGCACCGGCAGGTCGAACTCCTCGACGAACGGGTCATCGAGCTTACGGATCCCACTTCGGCTGTCGAGCAACAACTTCCAGGTGCTCTCGACATCAGTGGCCAGTGCGGTCGTCATGGCAACTCCGGTGACGACCACATTCGGGAGAGCTTTCCCGGTAACCAGCTCAGGCGATGTCGTCATTGCTTTAACGAAAGTTCCTTCCATGTTCGGTGGTGATCGCCAGCCCGGCCAGGCCGTGCGAAGGCGGTCACCACCTTCCTTGTCGTCCGTCTCCTCCTCGGGCCGTTTGCGGCCCGCATCGTCGCCGGACGTCAGCTTCAGTAACGCCCGAATGCCAGCGCCACGTTGTGGCCACCGAATCCGAACGAGTTGTTGATCGCGTAACGGAACTCGCCGTAGCGAGGTTCGCCCGCGACAACATCGAGGTCGATCTCGGGATCGGGGGTCTCGTAGTTCAAGGTGGGCGGTATGACGCCGTCCCGAAGGGTCAACACCGTCAAAACAGATTCCAGGGCGCCGACCGCGCCGATCGAGTGGCCCAGCGCCGACTTCGGCGCGTAGACCGCCGCCTGCTCGCAGCCGGCGACCCGAATTGCATTGGCCTCCGCGCTGTCACCGATCGGCGTTGCCGTCCCGTGCGCGTTGACATGGTCGATGTCCTTGGGGGACAAGCCCGCCAGCTCCAACGACCGCGTCATCGCCCGGCCGGCGCGCACGCCGTCCGCCGCGGGCGCCACCATGTGGAACGCGTCCGAGGTGATGCCGGCGCCCAGCAGGCGGGCCAGCGGCTTGGCGCCGCGGGCCTTGGCGTG
This sequence comes from Mycobacterium alsense, assembly GCF_002086635.1. Lineage (GTDB taxonomy): Bacteria > Actinomycetota > Actinomycetes > Mycobacteriales > Mycobacteriaceae > Mycobacterium > Mycobacterium alsense. The sequence goes on from NZ_MVHD01000010.1 coordinate 60,274, forward strand.
CTCCTCGGTCTCGATCAGCATGAGCGCCCCGGCCTCGCCGAACACGAAGCCGTCGCGGTCCTTGTCGAACGGGCGCGAGGCGCGCTCCGGCTCGTCGTTGCGGGTCGACATGGCGCGCATCATCGAGAACGCCGCGATGGGCAGCGCCTCGATGGGGCCCTCCACGCCGCCGCACACGGCGACGTCGGCGTCGCCCATGACGATCTGGCGCCACGCGTGGGCGATGGCCTCCGAACCCGACGAGCACGCCGACACCGGCGTCATCACGCCCGCGCGGGCCCCCAGCTGCAGGCCGACGGTGGCCGCGGCGCCGTTGGGCATGATCATCTGAACGGCCAGCGGCGACACCTTGCGGGGGCCGCCCTCGTTCATCAGGTCATAGCTCTCGACGATCCGCTCGGCGCCACCGAGGCCCGTGCCGACCACGACCGTGAAGCGGTCGGGGTCGACCTCCGGGTTGCCGGCGTTCTCCCACAACTGGCCGGACAGCAGCTTGCCCATCCGCTGGACGTAGGACATGCGCCGCAGGTCCAGCCGGCCCATGTGGGCGTCGACGGGCTCCTTGAGGTGTCCACCGATCTTGACGGGCAGGTCCCACTTGGTGACGAATTCGTCTTCGAGGACGTGGATGCCGCTCTCGCCGGCCAACAAACCCTTCCACGTGCTCTCGATGTCCGGCGCGATCGAGGTCGTCGCCGTGACGGCGGTTACCACAACGCTGGGGTAACCGCCATTAGCAGTGGAAGGCTTGGTCACTTGCTGTCCGCTTCCAGCCTCGCCTTGACGTTGGCAACCGCGTCGGGGTTCTCCGACTCGATCTTGGCGCGCAGCGCCTCGGCGGCCTCGGGGTTCTCTTCCTCGAGCTTCTGGATGTAGGCGACGACGTCACCGACGGTGCGCAGGCCGGCGAGGTCCTCGTCGGGGATCTTCACGCCGTACTTGTCCTCGGTCTGCACGGCGATCTCGACCATCGACAGCGAGTCGATGTCCAGGTCGTCGACGAACGACTTCTCCGGGGTGACCTCGGAGGGCTCGATACCGGTGACCTCTTCGATGATCTCGGCGATCCCGGCGATGATTTCTTCCTGAGTGACGGCCACAGCCTATTCCCTTCGTAATGTGTTGTGTGCAAATCGGATTGACGTTTGCAGTTGTTATTTGTCCTGGCGAAAGCCGGCGGTCTATAGGTTGGCCAACTCGTCCAGATCTGCGGGTGACTTCACGGCACGGGCCGTAACCCCCCGAAGTTCGCGCTTGGCGATGCCCGTGAGGGTCCCCGCCGGGGGGAACTCCACGATCGCCGTGATATTGCGCTCACGCAGCGTCTCGGTGCACAGGTCCCAGCGCACCGGCTGGGTGAGCTGGGCGACGAGCGTGTCCATCGCGGCCGCGGCCGAGGCGACGGGTTTTCCGTCGTGGTTGGACAGCAGCGTGGCGGTGGGCTCGGCCGTGACGACGGCGGCCGCCGCCGCGGCGTAGCCGTCCAGGGCCGGAGCCATGTACTTGGTGTGGAACGCCCCGGCCACGCCGAGGGCGCGCACCCGCGCCTTGGCCGGCGGGTCCTCGGCGAGCTTCTCCAGCGCGGCGAGCGGGCCGGCGGCCACGATCTGCCCGGGCGCGTTGCGGTTCGCGGGGTACAGCTCGAGCTGCTCGAGGCGGCTCAGCACCTCGGCCTCGTCGCCGCCGAGCACCGCCGACATGCCGGTGGGCTCGAGGGCGCAGGCCTTGGCCATCTCGGCGCCGCGGGTGGCGGCCAGCGCGACGGCGTCGTCGGCGGCCATCACCCCGGCGATCGCGTAGGCCGCGATCTCGCCGACGGAGTGGCCCGCCACGATCGGGTCCGCCTCGTCGACCAGGCCGCGCTTGGTCAGTTCCTGGTGAGCCAGCAGGGTGGTGGCCACGACCAGCGGCTGCGTCACCGCGGTGTCGGTGATTTCCTCCGTCGACGCGGTGGTGCCCAGCCGCACCAGGTCGAGGCCGCTGGCCTTGGACCACAGGGTCAGCTGGTCGGCCGCCCCCGGCAGCTCCAGCCACGGCGACAGCATCCCCTCGGTCTGCGAACCCTGTCCGGGCGCAAGCAATGCGATCACGTGTCTAAGAGAACACTGTGGAAACGGTTTTGGCGGGTGTAACAGATTATGAACCTCATCTTAGCTTTTTGTGTACACCCTACAAAACGGCTCCGTAAGCTACGGTTTTGATACCGCGCCGCGATCTGTCGCCTGGATCACTATTGCCCGGACGGGCCGGCAATACCGGTTCTGACCGGCACGGGAGCCGGGGCGACGGGGCTGGCGGCGACGCTGAGCGGCTGGGCCGGGTAGTTGAGCTGGCCGACCGTCGACGCCACACGCAGCACATATGCGTCGCGGGGCTGGGTGGGATCACGCCCGGTGAAGTCGGTGATGCGCTTGAGCCGGTAGCGCACCGTGTTTGGATGAACGAACAACTTTCTGGCACAGGCCTCAATGGCGCCGCCACAGTCTAAGTAGGCGTCCAGCGTCTCGATGAGCGTCGGCCCGGCGTCGGCCAGCGGCCCCATCACGTCGGTGTGCAGCGCGACGATCGCCGATGCGTCGCCCATCAGCGCCCGCTCGGGCAGCAGTTCTCGGGCCAGCACCGGCCGCGGGGCTCCGCGCCAGCCGGCGACGGCGTTCATCCCGGAGATCGCCTCGCTGGCGCTGTGATAGGCCGCGGTGAGCATGGGCGCCGTCGGCCCGATGACCACCGGGCCGTCGGAGAACGCCTGCAACAGGTCGCCCAGGAATTTGTCGGTCAGCGACAGATGGCCGGACACGATCGCGACCAGCCAGGTGCCATGCACGTCGGTGAGCGCCGCGCGGACGTGGTTGGCGGCGACGTCGCGGACGTGCTGGCTGGCCCGCTGGCTGTCGTCGGGCCCGACCGAGCCGTCGCGGCCGGGCGCCGGGATCCCCACCACCACCGTCGCCGGCGCGGTGGTGTCCCAGTTCAGCGCCGCCGCGCGGGACAGCAGTTCGGGGCCGGTGTCGCCGCGCACGACCGCGTCGACCACGCTGGCCTCCATCCGGCTGTCCCAGGTGCCGCGGGCCTCGGCGGCGTTCGCGTAGGCCGAGGCGGCCGCGAACGCCAGGTCCCGGCTGTACTTCAAGATCCCCACCGTGAGCGCGGTCAGCTGCTCCTCGGAGCGCGCCAGCAGCGGCACCACCTCCTCGAAGAACTCCATCGTGACCCGCACCATGTCCACGCTGTGGCGCAGCGCGATGCGGCGGGTCAGGTCCTGCGGAAACAGCTCGAAGGCCTGCGCGGTGTGGCTGACGTTGCTGTGCGGGTCGTGCATCCACTCGACGAAGTTGACGACGGCCGTCTGCACCACCAGCGCCACGCTGGCCCGCTGGGAGGCCTCCAGGTCGGCGAAGAACGGCAGCCGCTCCTGCATGGCCGACACGGCCTCGGTGGCCAGTCGGCCCGAGTACTGCTTCAGCCGGCGCAGCAGCGATTCGGGGACGGTGTCGAGCTGCTCGAGCGGCGACCGCGGGTGTTTGGCGAACGGCCCGGCGAAGGCGTTGTCATTCACGCCTAAAAGCTACGCGAGATTTCTGGAAGTTTCCGCCAAGGCGGGGACCGACGCGGGCTACGGATTCGTCGCCAGCGTCATCTCCATCAGCTTGACCGCGCCGGCGCACGCATCGAAGCCCGGGAATTGCGGGTCGATCCACCAACCGACTGCGCCACCGGCGCCACTGGCCACCCCGCAGAGGCCATTGGGATCGTTCTCACGCATCACGATCGACTCGACCCCGGCAACCGAGCGCTCCTCGATCTGGTAGGCCAGGAATTGGGCAACGGCCCGTTCGATGTCGAGGCTTCCCTCCTTGAACCAGTACCGCGCGACGTTTAGCGTTCCGGCGGGAACGGGGGCTTGCCAACGGCACACGGCGCCGACGTAGGTGGGCTGAATCGCTTTGGCGTCAGCGCCGACGGACTTGGCGATGTCGTCGTTGAGTGTTGAGCAGTCTTTTCCCAGGTTGGGGTAGTCCACGGCCGCCGGCGGCGCGGGTGTGACGCTCGCCCCGCCGGGAGCGGGCCTGCTCTGCGCAATCGACTGGTGCGCCAGCTCTTTCGCGATGCCACAGGGATCCGGATACGGCTTTTCGCTGAAAGAGACGGACCATTCGAAGAAGTCATTGGAGGAGGATTCGATGGCGACTTCACACAGGCTGTCTCCAATGTTCTGGTCGTGTCCGATCGCAATGAGTCCGCGATGCCCGTCGATGTCGATGTCTTGCACGCTGGCGCGCGACAGTTCCTCGATCCTGCGCTCCCCGGCGATCGGGCTGCCGCGAAACCAGGTGAAGGAGAAATGGGGTCCGTAAAGGGACCCATCTCTGAGCCATTGACAGCCCACCGAGCTGCGGGAGGCGACCAGGTTGGTGACGCCGGTGAGCCGACCGAGATCGTCCTGCGTGATACCGCCGCATTCGGGAAAGAACATGCCAGCGCTTGGTGCGGCCGACGCGGTCTGGTGCGGTTGAGCCGGCGCCGCCGTGCGGTCCGGTTCACCGCCGGTGGTGCTGAGCGCGATCACCAGGGCCGCGATCGCCACGGTCACCACCGCCGCGGTGGCGATGACCGCGGTTTTGCGCCGCCACCACGGCCGCTCCGGCGGGGCAGGCCCGGGGGAGGGTAAGTACGGGCTGCGTGCGAGGGCCGGATCCGAGGGATAGGCAATGGGCGCCGTCCCCGGGGATTCCCACCCGCGCGCGAATCCGGTGTGGGTTGATGCGTCGGGCGCCCATTGCGATGCCGGGTGTTGTCGTGACCAAGGTGATGGCGCGAGGTGGGCCGGTGGAATCGGTTCCCAGCGTTCCACCGGCGGGCCGTGCAGCGCGCTGCGCGCCGCCGCCGCCAGTTCCCGGGTGGTCGGATAGCGCCGGTCGGGGTCCTTTGCCATACCCGTGGCGATCACCGCGTCGAACCCGGCGGGCACACCTGGATGCGAGTGCGACGGCCTCGGCGGCTCGGTGAAAAGATGCCCGCTGGCCATTTGTTCGAGGTTGTTGCCGGGGAACGGCTTGGTCCCGGTCAGACATTCAACGAGCACACACGCCAGCGCGTAGACATCCGTGCGCGCATCGAACTGGCCGGTGCGGAAGCGTTCCGGTGCCATATACGCCCAAGTGCCCACGGCGGCACCGGTACTGGTCAAGCCGGTCTCGCCCGCCGCGCGGGCAATCCCGAAGTCGATCAGGTAGGCGAAATCGTCTTCGCCCACCAGGATGTTGGACGGCTTCACATCGCGATGAATCAAGCCGATCCGGTGTGCGGCATGCAAAGCCGATGCCACCTGCTCGACGATCTTCACCGCCCGCTCGGGGCTCAGCGCCCCGGCGGCCAGGATGTTTTGCAGATCGTCGCCGGCAATCAGCCGCATCGTGACATAGAGCCGGCCGTCGATCTCGCCGAAATCGTGGATCGGCACCACGTGCGGCTCATCCAGGCCCGCCGCAGCCCGAGCCTCCCGTCGGAACCGCTGCTGAAATACCTCGTCACCGGCCAGATGCGCGGGCAGCACCTTCATGGCCACCACGCGCTCAGTTGTGGTGTCGAACGCTCGCCACACTTCTCCCATGCCGCCGCGGCCCAGCAATTCGATGAGGCGATAACGCCCGAATACCGTCCCCTCCACGAAGCTCCCCTCAGCGGTTTGCCGAACCAGACTATGACAAGGGGAGGCAGGTTGTGGGGCAAAGTAGTTCGGCGGCCAGGATCGACCCGACGCGCCGCCGTAGCGAGCTGGGGGCGGACTCAGGCCACGCCAGGGTCCGACGTCTGCTCCGGCGCGGCCTGCACGTCGTCGATCCGGTACTGGCGGGCGGCCGCGATCGGCACCGACGGGTCGATCTCGCCGTCGCGCGCCAGCGCCTCGAGCACCGCGACCACCTGCGACTCGGCGTCGGTGTTGAAGAAGCGCCGCGCGGCGGGCCGGGTGTCGGAGAAGCCGAACCCGTCGGTGCCGAGGGTGACGAACGTGCCCGGCACCCACGGCCGGATCTGCTCGGGCACGGCGCGCATCCAGTCCGACACGGCGACCACCGGGCCGCCGGCGTCCGCCAGGACCTGGGTCACGTACGGGGTGGCGGCGGGCTGGTCGGGGTGGCGCAGCCGGGCCCGCTCGACGTTGCGGCCGTCGCGGTTCAGCTCGCCCCAGCTGGTCACCGACCACACGTCGGCGGCGACGTCCCATTCCGCGGCCAGCATGTCGGCCGCCCGCAGCGCCGAGGGCATGGCGACCCCCGAGGCCAGGAGCTGGGCCTTGCTGGTGCGCTGTTCGGTGGCGGCGCGGTAGCGGTAGATGCCGCGCAGCAAGCCCTCGGGATCGAAGTTCTCCGGCTCCGGCGGCTGCACGTACGGCTCGTTGTAGATGGTGATGTAGAAGAACACGTTCTCCGGGTTATCCCCGAACATCCGGGCCAGCCCGCTTTCCACGATGTAGGCGATCTCGAAGGCGAACGCCGGGTCGTAGGCGACCACCGCCGGGTTGCTGGTCGCCAGCAGCTGCGAGTGGCCGTCGGCGTGTTGCAGGCCCTCGCCGGTCAGCGTGGTGCGCCCGGCGGTCGCGCCGAGCAGGAAGCCGCGCGCCATCTGATCGGCGGCGGCCCACAGGCCGTCGCCGGTGCGCTGGAACCCGAACATCGAATAGAAGATGTAGATCGGGATCATCGGCTCGTTGTGTGTGGCGTACGACGTGCCGACCGCGGTGAATGACGCGGCGGATCCGGCCTCGTTGATGCCCTCGTGCAGGATGTGACCGACTTCGCTTTCCTTGTACGCCAGCATCAATTCGGCGTCGACGGAGGTGTAGAGCTGGCCGTTGCGGTTGTAGATCTTCAAATTCGGGAACCACGAGTCCATCCCGAACGTGCGCGCCTCGTCGGGGATGATCGGCACGATGCGCGGCCCGATCTCCTTGTCGCGCAACAGTTCCTTGAAGGTGCGCACGGTCGCCATGGTGGTGGCGACCTCCTGGGTTCCCGAGCCCTTCTTCAGCGCCTTGTAGATATCCCGGCGCGGCAGCGGCAGGGCCTTGGTCTTGGTCCGCCGCTCGGGAACGAAACCGCCGAGCGCGCGGCGCCGATCCAGCAGGTAGCGGATCTCGGGGGCCTCGGGGCCCGGGTGGTAGTAGGGGGGCAGGTAGGGGTCCTCCTCGAGCGCTGCGTCGCTGATCGGGATGCGGATGGCATCGCGGAACCACTTGAGGTCTTCCAGGGCAAGCTTTTTCATCTGGTGCGTGGCGTTGCGGCCCTGGAAGTGCGCGCCCAGCGAATAGCCCTTGATGGTCTTGGCCAGGATCACCGTCGGCTGCCCCTTGTGTTCGACGGCGGCGCGGTAGGCGGCGTAGACCTTGCGGTAGTCGTGGCCGCCGCGCTTGAGGTTCCAGATCTCCGAATCGGTCATGTGCTCGACGAGCGCCTTGGTGCGCGGATCGCGACCGAAGAAGTGCTCGCGCACGTAGCCGCCGTCGTTGGCCTTGTAGGTCTGGTAGTCGCCGTCGGGAGTGGTGTTCATCAGGTTGACCAGCGCGCCGTCCTTGTCGGCGTGCAGCAGCGCGTCCCACTCGCGGCCCCACACCACCTTGATGACGTTCCAGCCCGCACCCCGGAAGAACGACTCCAGCTCCTGGATGATCTTGCCGTTGCCGCGCACCGGACCGTCCAGGCGCTGCAGGTTGCAGTTGATGACGAAGGTCAGGTTGTCCAGGCCCTCCAGCGCGCCGACGTGCAGCAGGCCGCGGCTCTCCGGCTCGTCCATTTCACCGTCGCCGAGGAAGCACCACACGTGCTGGTCGGAGGTGTCCTTGATGCCGCGGTCGTGCAGGTAGTGGTTGAAACGTGCCTGGTAGATCGCGTTCATCGGGCCGAGGCCCATCGATACCGTGGGGAACTCCCAGAAGTCGGGCATGAGCCGCGGGTGCGGGTACGACGGCAGCCCGCCGCCCGGGTGGCTGTGCTCCTGCCGAAAGCCGTCCAGCTGGTCGGCGCTCAACCGGCCCTCCAGGAACGCGCGGGCGTAGATGCCCGGCGACGCGTGACCCTGGATGAAAATCTGGTCGCCCCCGCCGGAATGGGCCTTGCCGCGGAAGAAGTGGTTGAAGCCGACCTCGTAGAGCGCCGCCGAGGAGGCGTAGGTCGAAATGTGGCCCCCCACGCCGATTCCCGGGCGCTGGGCGCGGTGCACCATGATCGCCGCGTTCCACCTGATCCAGGCCCGGTAGCGGCGCTCGACGTCCTCGTCTCCGGGGAACCACGGTTCCAGCTCGGTCGGGATGGTGTTGACGTAGTCGGTCGACGTCAGCGCCGGTATCGCGACCCGCTGCTCACCGGCGCGTTCCAGCAGCCGCAGCATCAGGTAGCGCGCCCGCGCCGGCCCCGAACGCTCCAGCAGCTCGTCGAAGGACTCCAGCCACTCGGAGGTCTCCTCGGGGTCGATGTCGGGCAGATAGGACGCCACGCCCTCGCGGATCACCCGAACGCGGTCGGGTTCGCTTGCGCTGCTTGGGGATTTGGCCAGATCGTGGCGAGCGAACTCGGTGGTCAACTTCCGCTCCTGTAGTCGGCGGTGTGGCGGCTTGCGCTGTATCCCTCCATCGTGCCGCACCGGCGTCGCGGGCGCGTACTCGGTGCGCCGCGGGGGTCCGGAATCGGTATTCGGTAACGTCAGCAACGTGCTCATCGGATGGCGTGCCGTCGCTCGCAGGCACGTGGGGGAGATCCCCCGGCGAGGCGCCCTGGCGCTGGGCTGTGTCGCGGCGGTGGTGATGGGGATCGTCGGGTGTACCAGCGTCACCAACGGCACGGCCACGCCCGACACCAAGGTCGCCCCGGCCTACCGGCAGTCGGTGTCCGCGTCGGTGTCGGCCTCGTCGGCCACGTCACGCGTGCGCGAGTCGCAGCGGCAACAGTCCCTGACGACGCGGGCGGTGCGCAGCTCGTGCGACTCGCTGGCAACCTCCAGCAAGGAGGCGATCGACAAGGTGAACGCCTACGTCTCGGCGTTCAACGGCGGCCGCAGCACCGGCCCCGCCGAGGGCCCGGCGATCGGCGCCCTCAACGACAGCGCCACCACGGTCTCCAACAGCTTCAGCGACGCGCTGTCGCAGCAGCTGAAGGACGCTTTCAACGCGTACATCGACGCGGCGCGCGGGGTGGCAAACGCCATCGGCACCCACGCGTCGATCCCGGAGTTCAACCGGCGGGTGGATCAGCTCAACGACACCAAGACGAAGGCGCTGAAACTCTGCCTGGGATCCTTCTGAGACCCCTGGTGGGACAAGGGTATGGACCGCGTTCGGGCTGTGCGACGATAATCCCCATCGCACGGCGCGAGGATGGAATGAGGAGGCTGCACGGTGGTCGCGGCGGATGACGCCCCGAGCTACGCTCGCAAACTGGGCATCCAACGGGACCAAGTCGTCCAGGAGTGGGGCTGGGACGAGGACACCGACGACGACATCCGGGCAGCGGTCGAGGAAGCCTGCGGAAGCGAGCTGCTCGACGAGGACAGCGACGAGGTGATCGACGTCGTGCTGCTGTGGTGGCGCGACGGGGACGGTGACCTGGTGGACACCCTGATGGACGCGATCGGCCCGCTGGCCGAGGACGGGGTGATCTGGGTGCTGACGCCCAAGACCGGCAGGCCCGGCCACGTGCTGCCCGCCGAGATCGCCGAGGCGGCCCCCACCGCCGGCCTGATGCCGACCTCGTCGGTCAACCTCGGCAACTGGAGCGGCAGCCAGCTCGTCCAGCCCAAGTCCCGGGCCGGGAAGCGTTGATGCTGCCCGTCGGCACCGCCGCCCCCGACTTCACATTGCGCGACCAAAACCAGCAGCCCGTGACCCTGAGCTCGTACCGCGGCGCCAAGAACGTGTTGCTGATCTTCTTCCCGCTGGCGTTCACCGGCATCTGCCAGGGCGAGCTGGATCTGCTGCGCGACCACCTGCCGGACTTCGAGAACGACGACAGCGTGGCGCTGGCGATCTCGGTGGGTCCGCCGCCCACGCACAAGATCTGGGCCCTCGAGAGCGGGTTCACGTTCCCGGTGCTGTCGGATTTCTGGCCGCACGGTGCGGTCAGCCAGGCCTACGGCGTGTTCAATTCCGACGCCGGCTATCCCAACCGCGGCACCTTCGTCGTCGACCGGTCGGGGGTGATTCGGTTCGCGGAGATGAAACAGCCCGGCGAGGCCCGCGACCAGGGCCTGTGGACCGAGGCGCTGGCGGCGCTGAAGGCCTGAGATTGTTGGGTGTCCGGCCTTGCGGCGTGTAGCCTGCCCGGCGGACTCCGGATTTCCAGGGCGCGTAGCTCAGTGGTAGAGCTCTGGTTTTACACACCAGCGGTCGGCGGTTCGATACCGTCCGCGCCCACTAATATTCATGCAGTTTCGCGCCATACGGAGTGCTGCGTTCGCGGCGCCCGATCGCCACTGGCTGCTCCTGCCCCGGATTGAGACCCTCGGCGACCAGGAGGCACCGGGCCCCGAACACAATGGCGAATCATGTTGAGTCCAAACCTGTTTGGACAACGATTGACACGCGGGTGCCGACGGCTGACGTGATCGGTGGCTGGACAACGCATGCGGCAGGCGGACCGAGTGGAGAAGGCGGTGCTGTCCTCGTGGGCGATCGGGTGGCGGGCCACGCAACGACCCCGGCGTGGGGTCGCGCTCACTCGCCGGTTTTCCTTCGCATGATCGGGCGGTCCCGACGACCGGGTGCGCAAATCCTGTGCGTTATACAAATCACACAATGTGCGTTACGCTCGGCCGGTGGCGCAACTAACATTTCAGCGCGCTCGCACCGAGGAAGAGAAGCGCCAACGTGCGGAGGCCCTCGTGGAAGCCGCACGCTCGCTGGCAATGGAAACGGGCGTCGCGTCGGTCACCCTGACCGCGCTCGCCAGCCGCGCCGGAATTCACTATTCGGCGGTCCGCCGCTACTTCACCTCGTACAAGGAAGTCCTGCTGCGTCTGTCCGCCGAGGGCTGGGTGCGGTGGTCCAATACCGTGTCGGAGAAGCTGGCCGAGCCCGGCGCGAAATCGCCCTCGCACATCGCCGAGACGTTGGCCGAAGCCCTGGCCGAGGACCCATTGTTCTGCGACCTGCTTGCCAACCTGCACCTCCACCTGGAACACGAGGTGGACGCTGAGCGGGTCATCGAGGTCAGGCGGATCAGTACCGCGGCCACACTCTCGCTGGCCGATTCGATCGGATGCGCGCTGCCCGAACTCGGACGGTCGGGCGCGCTGGACATCCTGCTGGCCGCCTACTCGCTGGCGGCGACGCTGTGGCAAGTCGCGAACCCGCCGGCGCACCTGACCGCCATCTACGCCGAGGAGCCCGAAGTGGTTCCGCCCGAGTGGAATCTGGACTTCGCAACGGCCCTCACCCGCCTGCTGACGGCCACCTGCATCGGCCTGATCTCGGGATCCTCATGAACTCGGGATGGAGGCCCGAGCGCGTGGCTTGGCGAACTGCAACCGGTGAAAGCGGTCCCGAACTCTTCGAGCGCTCGGGGCCTGAGCCGAACGCGCAACCCTCCGCCGCGACCGGTATGGGGCCGGAGGCTACGCCGCGACCGTCGGAAACCAACCGCCGCAGCGACGCCCGGATGAAGGAAGGCCGTCGAAGGGGGACTGCAATGGCCACCGCGATCAACAACCTGTGGGTCATCTCAAACGTCACACAGGGGCTAACTAATGTTTCGCCCGTGGTGAAGGACTCGAAGCGCACATGACGATGACTGAGCCAAGGACCGAACCGCTGAAGACGCAGGGCTCCGCCGGCAGGGAAGGCAAAAAGGTCACTCCGCAGCGCGCCAGGAAAAAGGGGCTTTTGGGGCGTTTCTGGTTGGTGCTCACGATCGCAGCGGTCGTCGCGGTGTCGGGATTCGTCGTATACCGATTGCACGGCGTCTTCGGCGTTCACCGCGGTTCGTTCGGCGGTGGCACCTCGGGCGAGGTCCTCGACGAGTTCAACGCCAAGACCATCACGCTGCAGGTGTGGGGCCCACCGGGCAGCACGGCGACCATCAACTACCTCGACGAAAACTCCCATCCGCAGCAGGCACTCAACGTGCCCTTGCCCTGGAGCAAAGTATTGAGTTCAACGAAACCCGGCATCCCGGCAAACCTGGTGGCGCAAGGAGACGGCAGTTGGATCGCCTGCCAGTTCGTGGTGAACAAGCACGACGGGAGCGGTGACGTCATCAAGACTCCGAACCGCTCGGATCCCAACGAAACCGTTAACGCCTTCGTCTATTGCCTGGACAAGTCCGCATGAGCGAGCTGGGTGAGGCTCCGCCGCGTGTCGATCAGCCGCTGATCCCGCCGTTCCTGCCGCGGATGATCCATCGGCTGGCCCTGCCGATCGTCCTGGTGTGGCTGGGCATCGTGTTCGTCACCAACACCGTGTCCCCGCAGCTGGAGGTCGTCGCGAAAACCCACTCGGTGTCGATGAGTCCGACCGACGCGGCATCCTTTCAGTCGATGATGAAGGTCGGATCGACGTTCAAAGAGTTCAACTCCGACAACTCGGCCATGATCCTGCTGGAGGGCGACAAGCCACTCGGTGCCGAAGCGCACCGCTACTACGACGAGATCGTCAGGCGCGTCGAGCAAGACAAGAAGCACGTTCAGCACGTTCAGGATTTCTGGAGTGATCCGCTGACGGCGGCGGGTTCCCAGAGCCACGATCAAAAGGCCGCGTATGTCCAGGTTTACCTCGCCGGCAACATGGGCGGCGGGCTGGCAAACGAGTCCGCCTTGGCCGTCCGCAAGATCGTGGACTCGGTGCCCGCGCCCCCGGGAATCAAGGCATACGTCACCGGCGCGGGTCCGCTGTTCGCCGATCAGTCCCACGCGGGTGAGAAGGGCGTCGCGACGGTCACGCTCATCACTTTTGTGGTGATCATCGTGATGCTGCTGTTCGTGTACCGGTCGGTGGTCACCGTTGTGATCATGCTGGCCATGGTGTTCATCGAGCTGGCGGCGGCCCGCGGTGTCGTCGCGACGCTCGGTAACTACGGCATCATGGGGCTGTCGACCTTCGCCAACAACATGCTGGTGCTGATGGCGATCGCCGCCGGGACGGATTACGCGATCTTCGTGGTCGGCCGATATCACGAGGCCCGCGGTCTGGGCGAGACCCGCGAACAAGCGTTCTACACCATGTTCCACAGCACCGCGCATGTCGTGCTGGGATCGGGCCTGACCATCGCCGGCGCGATGTACTGCCTGAGTTTCTGCCGGCTGCCGTACTTCCAGTCGCTGGGGGTGCCGTGTGCGGTCGGCATGCTGGTCGCGGTGTTGGCGGCCTTGACGCTGGCTCCGGCGATCCTGACGGTGGCTTCGTTCTTCAAGCTCCTGGATCCGAAGCGCATGCTGCAGACTCGGGGCTGGCGCAGGCTCGGCACGGCGGTCGTCCGCTGGCCCGCGCCGGTTCTCGCGGTGACCATCGCGGCCGCGTTGGTTGGTCTGCTCGCCCTGCCCGGTTACAAGACGGACTACGACAACCGCCACTTCCTGCCGGCGGACACCCCGGCCAATGTCGGTTATGCCGCCGCGGACCGACACTTCGACCAGGCTCGGCTCAATCCCGAGCTGTTGATGATCGTGACGGATCACGACCTGCGCAACCCGGCCGACTTCCTGGTCCTGGACAAGGTCGCCAAGGCGGTCTTCCACATCCCCGGCATCGGCCGGGTGCAGACCATTACCCGGCCGTTGGGCACGCCGCTCGACCACAGCACCCTCGGTTTTCAGATGGGCGCACAAGCCGCGCAGCGCATCCAGACCCAGCACTATCAGGAAGAGCAGGCGAACAACTTGCTCAAGCAGGCCGACGAGCTGCGCAAGACGATGGCAACGCTGCATGAGCAGATGCAGGTCACCCAGGACCTCAGCAACACGACGCACGAAACCACCAGGCTCACCAAGGAAACCGTGAAGATCACGGAGTCGCTGCGCGACGACATCGCCAACTTCGATGACTTCTTCCGGCCGATCCGCAGCTACTTTTACTGGGAGAGACACTGCTACGACATTCCGGCATGCTGGGCGATCCGGTCGATCTTCAATGCGCTCGACGGCATCGACCAGGTGACCCAGAACATCGAAGACCTCAGCGCCAACCTCGACAAGCTGGATCGGATCCAGCCGAAGCTGGTGGCGCTCATACCGCCGCAGATCGAGAGCCAGCAGCGCAATCTCGAGACCGTCATGTCGAACTACGCGATCACACAGGGCCTCAACGAACAGGCGAAGGCGCAGTCCGACAACGCCACCGCGCAGGGCGATGCCTTCGACAAAGCGAAGAACGACGACACGTTCTACCTTCCGCCGGAGGCGTTCAAGAGCCCGGATTTCGCACGGGGTCTCAAAAATTTCATCTCGCCGGACGGGCACGCGGTCCGGTTGATCATCTCCCATGAAGGCGACCCGGCGACTCCTGAAGGCATCAGCCGCATCGAGCCGATCAAGCAGGCCGTGCACGAGGCGATCAAGGGCACGCCCTGGGAGGGCGCCAAGGTCTACCTCGGCGGTACCGCTGCGACGTACAAGGACATGCACGACGGCTCTGACATCGACCTGATGATCGCCGGAATCGCCGCAGCCACACTGATTTTCATCATCATGCTGGTGATCACCCGGAGCGTCGTGGCGGCCTTTGTGATCGTCGGTACGGTGTTGCTGTCACTGGGCGCCTCGTTCGGACTCTCTGTGCTCGTATGGCAGTACATCCTGGGCATAAAGTTGCACTGGATGGTGCTGGCGATGGCGATCATCCTGCTGCTGGCGGTCGGCTCGGACTACAACCTGCTGTTGATATCGCGGTTCAAGGAGGAAATCCACGCCGGGCTGAAGACGGGGACGATCCGCGCGATGGCCGGTTCGGGCTCGGTGGTGACCTCCGCCGGTCTGGTGTTCGCCGCCACCATGGCCACGTTCATGTTCAGCCCGTTGCTGGTGATGGCCCAGGTGGGTACGACGATCGCGCTGGGTTTGCTGTTCGACACCTTGATCGTGCGGTCGTTCATGACGCCATCGCTGGCCACCTTGCTCGGACGCTGGTTCTGGTGGCCGCAGCACGTGCGTCCACGGCCGGCCAGCGTCATGCTGCGACCGTACGGGCCGCGTCCCGCCGTGCGCGAGCTGATTCTCAACGACGTCGAGGAGCACCCGGCGGGCGGGCTGGTACAGCCGCGCTGACGGCCTGGCCTTGATTCACCGCCGTCCGCGCCACTCCCGGGCGCCGGCGAGCACGGCGCCGTGCACGGCCCGCGCGATCCGCGCGCCGAACGTCGACCGCGGCCCGCCGAACGCCTCCGGTGCGCCGTCCGTCGGGCAGTGCACGACGACCGCGTCGGAGGCGGTTCCGGTGGCCCGTATCCCGGCCTCACCCAACGCCTGCGTCTTCGCCTCGGTCGCGGTGACCACGGCGTTGACCAGCGCCGCCTGCGACAGCCGCACCGGCACCGCGACCACGACGTTGATCGTCCCGACCCGGTACGGCGACTCGCGGCGGAAGTGGTGGTCGGGCGCGGCCGCCCAGGCCGGGCTGGACAGGCCCACGGTGGCGGCGGCGTGCACGCCGCCGTCCGCGGCGAGGTGGTGGTGGGTCACGTCGACCGCGGTGAGCAGCCCGCAGCCGGCGCCGGCCAGCCCGAGCGCGGCGCCGATCTCGGCCAGGTGGCGGTCCGGGTCGGTCCGGTCGTAGTCCAGGGGGACCGTCGCGTTGACCACCCAGTCGCGGGCGCCGATGCCCCCGCCGAGCGGGCCCGACGAGATGCACAGCCGCGGCTCGGTGAACTGCCAGACCAGCACCGGCATCGGTCGAGCCTGCTCGACCCGCGCCGTCAGCCGGGGATCCATGCGTGTCATCCTGGCGTGCGGGTTGGGCGCTCGGTTTGCCGGGGCGCTCGCGGGCGGTTTGGAGTCGGGCCCCGGCCGTGTTGAATCGTGGTCATGACCCAACAAGAACCCCTGAGCATGCCCCTCGAGGAGGCGATGCGGACCCAGCGCGCCATCCGTCGCCTCAAGCCCGACCCGGTTGACGACGCGCTGATCCTGCACCTTCTCGAGCTGGCGATGAAGGCGCCGACCGGCTCGAACGCGCAGAACTGGGAATTCATCGTCGTCAAGGACCGCGAAGTCGTCGCGAAGCTCGGCCGGCTGACCCGCACCGCCATGAAATTCGTCGGGCCCGCCTACGAGCGCGCCCTGCGGCGCCGCCCGGACCACAAGATGCAGCGCGTATTGAAAGCGGTGCGATGGCAGGTCGACCACTTCGACGACATCCCGGTGGTCGTGGTGGCGTGCCTGAGGGGTGTCGTTCCGCCCGTGCCCCGCATCGCCGCGAGCAGCGCCTATGGTTCCATCTATCCCGCGGTACAGAACCTGTTGCTGGCCGCGCGCGCGGCCGGGTTGGGCGCCGCGTTGATCACCATGCCGCTGTGGAGCACGCTGCTGGCCAGGCGAGCCCTGGGCTTGCCGCTGACTGTCACTCCGTGCGCGGTGATTCCGATGGGCTGGCCGATCGGCAAATACGGTCCCACCACGCGTCGCCCCGTCGGCGAACTCGTTTCGCTCGACCGATACGGCAACCGAGCGTTTCTGTAGGCGATGATGACCAAGGTGAAGCCGTTTCGCATCGACGTTTCCGACGAAGTACTCGACGATCTGCGTTCGCGGTTGGCGCGCACCCGCTGGCCCGAGGCCGAGTGCGTCGACGACTGGAGCCAGGGCATCCCACTGGCGTACACCCGCGAGCTGGCCGGCTACTGGTCCGACAAATACGACTGGCGCTCGCGCGAGGCGGCGCTCAACCGCTTCGATCAGTTCGTCACCGAAATCGACGGCCTGGACATCCATTTCATCCACCAGCGCTCCCCGCACGACGACGCCTTCCCGCTGGTGATCACCCACGGCTGGCCGGGCTCGATCGTGGAGTTCCACAAGGTGATCGAGCCGCTGACCAACCCGGCGTCCGGGCGCGCCGAGGACGCCTTCCACGTCGTCTGCCCGTCGCTGCCGGGGTACGGGTTCTCCGGCAAGCCCACCCGGACCGGGTGGGGCGTGGAAAAGATCGCCGAGGCGTGGGAGACGCTGATGCTGCGGCTGGGCTACGACCGCTACGGCGCCCAGGGCGGCGACTGGGGCGCGGCGGTGACGACACAGATCGGCCGAAACCGGGGGCACTGCGCGGCCATCCACCTGAACATGCCGATCGGGCGGCCCGCCAAGGAATCGACGGCCAACCCGACCCCCGGGGAGCAACGGGCGATGGCCGCGCTGGCCGAGCACCGCAAGTGGGGCACCGGCTATTCCAAGCAGCAGTCCACCCGGCCTCAGACGCTGGGCTACGGGCTGGTCGACTCGCCGGTGGGGCAGCTGGCGTGGATCGTCGAAAAGTTTTGGGCCTGGGCCGATTGCGACGGGCATCCCGAGAACGCGTTCACCCGCGACGAGTTGCTCGACAACGTGATGGTCTATTGGGTGACCGGCACCGCCGCGTCGTCGGCGCGCCTGTACTGGGAGAGCTTCCGCGTCTGGGGGCAGATGGACCGCGTCGAATTGCCCACCGGCGTCGCGGCTTTCCCCGGGGAGCTGCTGAAGCCGCCGCGCAGCTGGTGCGAGCCGGCCTACAACATCACCCACTGGACGGACATGCCGCGCGGCGGGCATTTCGCCGCGTTCGAACAACCCGAGCTGTTCGTGGAGGACCTGCGGGCGTTCTTCGCCACGGTGCGCTAACCATCGCCGGCGCGAGTGTGCATTTCACGACGCGACACGCCGACGACGCGTCGTGAGTTTCACACTCGGCGGGGGGTGCGTGGCCCGGCGAGCATCGGGCCGCCCGGTGAGGCGCAGACGACGCGGGCCCGGTCGTCGGCGAATCGCCTGGCGGCCGCCCACCCGATACCCGAGCCCGCGCCGGTGATGACGGCGACCTTGCCGGTGAGACGTCCCACTAGACGATCCGCAGGCCCCGCCGGGCCCGAAATCGCATGTCCCACAGGTAAAGCTGATAGCCGAGGATCCACGCCCGGTGGGGGATCAACCGGTCGGCCAGCCGCAGGGCGGCCAGCAGCCACTCGAACCGGCGCTGCTGGCCCTGCGACCAGTCCAGGCGCATCATCTCGCGGAACTCGGGCGCCAGAAACCCCGTCGTCGCAAACAGATTGAACGGCCCCGCGAGCGCCCGCAGCGGCCACGGCAGAAACACCACCGAGGCCACCCCGCGCAGATGCTCGCGCACCGGCGGGTCGATGTGCAGCTCGTCGAGCGAGCGTTTCCAGTACTCCTCGAACGCGGCGCGGTCCGGCGGCCACATGCGTTCGGGCACTTGCAGCGTGGTCCCCAACCGCCTGGCGTCGGCATAGACGGCGTCGGCGGTGGCGTCGTCCAGGGGACCGTGCAGAAACTCGTGCTGCTCGACGAAGTAGCGGTACAGGCACGCGGCCACCCACAGCTGCAGCTTGGGGTCGAACGCGTTGTAGGACACCGGGCTTGACGACGTCGAGCGGACCTGCCGGTGCGCGCCATCCACGGCGGCGCGGATGAGGGCCCGGTCGGACTCGGTCCCGATGGTCGCGACCGCCAGGTAGGTGCCGGTGGTACGGGCCCGCTTGAACGGATGCTTGTAGACGTTGCCGCTGTCCACCGGGCTTTCCAGCACCCCGTAACCCACGCCGGGCAGGGACAGCTGCATGATCACGTTCGCGGCGGGCAGCAACATCGCCGCCGGGTTGAGCAGGTCGGCCACCCGGGTCGCGGGGCGCTTCATGACGGACGTCGCCTGATGAGTCGCATCAATCGAGTAGACCATGTATGAGACGCTGCGGGAATGTTTGCGGCGACGCGGCGGGCCCGGATCGCCGGCGTGCTGGCCGGCTACCTGGCCGATCTCGCGCTGAGCGACCCGAAGCGGGGGCACCCCGTCGCGGCGTTCGGCCGGACGGCCGCGGCGCTGGAGCCGTTCACCTACCGCGACACCAAGCCCGCCGGCGCGCTGCACGTGGGCCTGACGGTCGGCGCACTGACAATGCTCGGTGCGGTCGCCGCCCGGTGCCCCGGGGCGCTCGCGGCGGCCACGTGGGTCTGCCTGGGCGGGACGTCGCTGGCGCGCACCGGCGCGGAAATGGCGCGGCTGCTCGAGTGCGGCGACGTCGACGGCGCCCGGCGGCTGCTGCCGTCGCTGTGCGGGCGCGACCCGGCGCGGCTGGACGGCGCCGGCCTGGCGCGGGCGGCGCTGGAATCGGTCGCGGAGAACACCTCCGACGCGGCGGTGGCGCCGATGTTGTGGGCGACGGCGGGCGGGGTGCCCGGGGTGCTGGCCTACCGAGGCGTCAACACCCTGGACGCGATGATCGGCCACCGATCCCCGCGCTACATCCGATTCGGCTGGGCCGCAGCACGTTTGGACGACCTGGCCAATTACCTGGCCGCGCGGGTGACCGCGGCGCTGGTGGTGGCGTGCGCGCCGTTCGTCAGCGGTTCGGCCTCGGGCGCGGCGCGCGCCTGGCGCCGCGACGCGGCCCGGCACCCCAGCCCCAACGCGGGCGTGGTCGAGGCGGCCTTCGCCGGGGCGCTCGGCGTCCGGCTCGGCGGGCCCACCCAGTACGAATACGGGCTGCAGATCCGGCCGACGCTCGGCGACGGGCCGCCGCCGACGGTGGCCGACCTGCGCCGCGCGGTGGGGCTGTCGCGGGTGGTGCAGGCGGCGGCGGTGTTGTCCGTCGCGCTGCTGGCCTACCGCCGGCGCCCGTAGCGGTCGGCGAGCTTCTCCTCGACGGTCTGCGGGGCCGCGGGAACCCCGGCCGCGTGGTGTTTTTCCTGGCGCCGGACGCGGATCTCGGAATACACGAAGTAGCCCAACAGGACCGGCGCCACGATGCCGAACGAAATCCACTGAATGCCGTACGACAGGAACGGCCCGGCGTCGAGGTGCGGCACGCCGATCACGCCCAGCCCGCCGGGCTGGTCGCCGACCAACTGCAGATAGGACCCGGCGAGTGGGACTTTGGTCAGCGCGGCGACCTGTGCGGTGTTGATCGAATACACCTGCCGCACACCGTCTGCGACGAACGGGTCCTTGCCCGGCGCGGTGGCCTCGGAGTTGCGCAGCCGCGCCGTGACGGTCACCGTCTCCGCCGGCGGGCGGGCGATCGCGGGCACGTGCGACCCCTGCTCGGGGCGCACGTAGCCCCGGTCGACCAGCACGGTGGGCCCGTCGTCGACGACGAACGGCGCCAGCACCTCGAAGGCCGGGTCACCGTCGACCACCCGCAGCCGCGCCAGCACCTGGACGTCGGGCAGGTAGTGCCCGGTGGCCGTCACTCGGCGCCACTGCGCGTCCGGGGCCGACGAGTCCTGCTGCGGCAGCAGGGTTTTCAGTGGCACGGGCGGGGTGTTGAGTGCGGACTCGATCTGGTGGTTCTCCCGCGACGTCTTGGTGTTCTTGCCGAGCTGCCAGGGCGCGAGCACCACGAAGCACAGGTAGGTGAAGGCGACGACCACCAGCGCCAGCGCTATCCAGCCCGGCCGCAGCAAAAACGCCAGGCGCCGCATCAGGCCTGCCCGTTCCCCGTGAGCCGTTCGTCGACCCAGGCGTGCAGGCCGGGCAGGGCGGCCTCGATGACGGCGAGAACGTCCTCGAAGTCCTCCGGGGCGCCGTAGTACGGGTCCTCGACGTCAAGGGCGTGGGAGCCCGAGCGCGGGTCGAACGATCGCAGCATCCGGATCCGGTCGTCCTCGACGCCGAGCTGGCGCAGCATGCGAACGTGGTTGCGGCCCAACGCGACCACCAGGTCGGCCGCCAGGTGGTCCTCGTCGAGCTGAGCGGCGCAGTGGTCGGTGGAATAGCCGTGGGCGCGCAGGACCCGGATGGCCCGGTCGTCGGCGCAGCTGCCGATGTGCCAGTTGCCGGTGCCCGCGCTGGTCACCCGGACCGCGTCGGACAGGCCGCGCCGGCGCAGCTGGTCGGCGAACATCTTCTCGGCCATCGGCGATCGGCAGATGTTGCCGGTGCAGACGAAGGTGATGTGCAGGGGATCAGACACCCAGGGCCCTCCGCAGCTCGTCGACGGTCGCGGCGTGCGTCACCTCGCCGAACGTGTCCGCCCGCCCGTAGCCCCAGCCGACCACCACGGTGTCGATGCCGTGCGCGGCCGCGCCGTCGACGTCGTGGCTGCGGTCGCCGACCATGAGCACGCGCTCGGGCAGCGGCGCGAGCTGCTGCAGCGCGTGCGCCAGCACCTCCTCCTTGGTCTTGCGCGAGCCGTCCGGCGCCGCGCCGGCGATGACCTCGAAATGCCGGTCCAGCCCGAAGTGCGCCAGGATGCGCCGCGCGGTCGGTTCCAGCTTGGAGGTGGCCACGGCCAGCCGGACGCCCTCGGCGCGCAGGTCGCCCAGCAGCGCCTCGATCCCGTCGAACGGGGTGTTCATCGCCCACCCGCGTGCGCCGTACTCGGCGCGGAAGGCCGCGATCGCCTGCTCGGCCGACTCGCCCAGCAGCGTACGCAGGGTGTCGTCCATCGGCGGGCCCACGATCCGCGCGGTCAGGTCGCCCTCGGGCACCGCCGCGCCGATGTGGCCCAGCGCGTGCAGGAAGCTGGCCACGATCCCGTCCGCCGAGTCCGTCAGCGTGCCGTCGAGATCGAAGATGACCAGCTGCGCTGTTGCGATTGCGCCTGTCACCTCACCATTGTCCTCGATGCGTTCTCGATGCCGCCGGGGTGCCCGCACCGCGGTGCGACGGTACTGCTGCCACACGCTTGCGGCGGGCCACTAGTGTTTCACTGATGGCGACTCTGCACCCGAGCCCGCCAGCGGCGGCGCGCTATCACGGCGACCAGGCCGTCGCGCCCGGGATGCTCGATTTCGCCGTCAACGTCCGTCACCCGCAACCGCCGCGCTGGCTGACGCGGCGGCTGGCCGCGCGGCTGGACGACCTGGCGCGCTACCCGGGCGCCGAGGACGTGCGCCGCGCGCAGGGCGCGGCCGCCGGGCGGCACGGCCGGCGCGGCGACGAGGTCCTGCCCCTGGCCGGGGCGGCGGAGGCGTTCGCGTTGCTGCCCAACCTGCGCCCGGCGCGGGCGGCGGTGGTCGCGCCCTCGTTCACCGAGCCCGCCGCGGCGCTGGCGGCCGCCGGGGTGCCCGTGCAGCACGTCGTCCTCGCGCCGCCGTTCGGGCTCGACGGCGCCCGCGTGCCCGAGGACGCCGACCTGGTCGTGGTGGGCAACCCGACCAACCCCACCTCGGTGTTGCACACCCGCGAGCAGCTGCTCGCGCTGCGCCGGCCCGGCCGGATTCTGGTGGTCGACGAGGCGTTCGCGGACGCGGTCCCCGGCGAGCCGGAGTCGCTGGCCGGCGAGGCGCTGCCCGACGTGCTGGTGCTGCGCAGCCTGACCAAGACCTGGGCGCTGGCCGGGCTGCGCGTCGGCTACGCGCTGGGCGCCCCGGAGGTGTTGGCGCGGCTGACCGCCCGGCGCGCGCACTGGCCCGTGGGCATCCTGCAGCTGACCGCGATCGCAGCATGCTGTGAGCCGCCGGCCGTCGCCGAGGCGGCGGCCGGCGCGCTGCGGCTGGCCGGGTTGCGCGAGGCGATGGTCGCCGGCCTGGCCGCGGCGGGCGCCGACGTGGTCGACGGCCGGGCCCCGTTCGTGTTGTTCCGGACGCCCGACACCGAGCGATTGCGAAACAGCCTGGGGCGCAAAGGGATCGCCATCCGTCGGTGCGACACGTTCGTCGGCCTGGACGAACGGTACCTGAGGGCGGCGGTGCGGCCCGAGTGGCCGCTGCTGGCCGACGCGATCGCCGGGGTGCTGCGGTGAGCGTGCGGCTGGCCGACGTCATCGAGGCGCTGGACGAGGCGTACCCGCCGTCGCTCGCCCAGTCATGGGATTCGGTCGGCCTGGTGTGCGGCGATCCCGGCGATGCGCTGGAGTCGGTGACGATCGCCGTCGACGCGACGCCGGCCGTCGTCGACGAGGTCCCCGAGCGCGGCCTGCTGCTGGCCCATCACCCGTTGCTGCTGCGCGGGGTCGACACCGTGGCCGCGAGCACGCCGAAGGGCGCGCTCGTGCACCGCCTGATCCGGACCGGGCGCTCCCTGTTCACCGCGCACACCAACGCCGACTCGGCATCACCGGGAGTGTCCGACGCGCTCGCCGAGGCGCTCGGCCTCACCGTCGAGGGCGTGCTCGAACCGCTCGCGGCCGCGGGCGACCTCGACAAGTGGGTCATCTACGTCCCGCACGAGAACGCGGACGCGGTGCGGGAGGCCGTGTTCGCGGCGGGTGCGGGCCACATCGGCGACTATTCGCACTGCAGTTGGAGCGTCAGCGGCATCGGGCAGTTCCTGCCGCACGAGGGCGCCTCGCCGGCGGTGGGCAGCGTCGGCAGCGTCGAGCGGGTCGCCGAGGACCGGTTCGAGGTCGTCGCCCCCGCGCGGGCCCGCGGCGCCGTGCTGGCGGCGATGCGCGCCGCCCACCCCTACGAGGAGCCCGCGTTCGACATCTTCGCGCTGGTGGCCCCGCCTGGCGACGCCGGGCTGGGCCGCATCGGCACGCTGGCGAGGCCGGAACCGTTGCGCAGCTTCGTCTCCCGCGTCGGCGCCGCGCTGCCGCCGACGTCCTGGGGCGTGCGCGCGGCGGGGGACCCCGACGCGCCCGTGTCGCGGGTCGCCGTGTGCGGCGGAGCCGGGGACTCGCTGCTGGCCGCGGCGGCCGGCGCGGGCGTGCAGGCCTATGTCACCGCCGACCTGCGCCACCATCCGGCCGACGAGCATCGCAGGGCCTCGGACGTGGCGCTGGTCGACGTGGCGCACTGGGCGAGCGAATTTCCGTGGTGCGAGCAGGCCGCCGGCATGCTGCGGGCCCGTTTCGGCGAGGCGCTGCCCGTGCGGGTGTGCACGATCCGCACCGATCCCTGGGAGCTTGCGTACGAAGGTGGGGGAGATCAGCAATGAAAGCCGAGGTGGAACAGCAACTTTCGCTGCTGGAGTTGTCGAAGCTGGACGCGGAGCTGTCCCGCATCGCGCACAAGTCCACCCACCTGCCGCAGCGGGAGACCCTGGAGCGCATCCGGGCCGAACACACCGCCGCCGGTGACCGGCTGGGGGCGCTGCGCATCGCGCTGGAGGACCTGGACGCCCAGGCGTCGCGGTTCGAGTCGGAGATCGACGCGGTGCGCCAGCGCGAAGACCGCGACCGCGCGATGCTGAAATCCGGTGCCACCGACGCCAAGCAGCTGGCGGACCTGCAGCACGAGCTCGAGACGCTGGTCCGGCGGCAGACCAGCCTGGAGGACTCCCTGCTGGAGGTCATGGAGAGCCGGGAGGAGCTGCAGGCCCAGGTGGCCTCCGAGCAGAACGCGGTCGAGACGCTGCGGTCCGAGCTGCAAAGCGCCCAGCGGGCCCTCGATGCCGCGGTCGCCGAGATCGAAGATGCCCGGCAGGCCCATTCGTCGCGGCGCGACACGCTGACCGCGGCCCTGGATCCCGCCCTGTCCGCCCTCTACGAACGGCAGCGCGCCAGGGGAGGGGCGGGCGCCGGGCCGCTGCTCGGGCATCGATGCGGGGCGTGCCGGATCGAGATTGGCCGCGGGGAATTGTCCCGCATTTCGGCCGCACCCGAAGACGAGCTGGTGCGTTGCCCCGAGTGCGGCGCGATCCTGTTGCGCGTCAAGGGATTCGAGCAGTGAAGGTCGTCATCGAAGCCGACGGCGGCTCGCGCGGCAACCCGGGCCCGGCCGGCTACGGCGCGGTGGTACGCAGCGCCGACCGGTCGACGGTGCTCGCCGAGAGCAAACAGGCCATCGGCGTCGCCACCAACAACGTCGCCGAATACCGGGCCCTGATAGCGGGATTGGACGACGCCGCGCAGCTGGGCGCCACCGAGGCCGAGGTCTTCATGGACTCCAAGCTGGTGGTCGAGCAGATGTCCGGACGCTGGAAGGTCAAGCATCCCGACCTGATCGAGCTGCACGCCCGGGCGCGGGAGCTGGCGTCGCGGTTCGACCGGATCAGCTACGCCTGGGTCCCGCGGGCCCGGAACGCCGACGCCGACCGGTTGGCCAACGAGGCGATGGACGCCGCCGCCGGCATCGAGGATCCCGAGCCCGCGAAACCCGCGAAAGCGGTGGCGGCCCAGGCCCCGCCGGCCCCCGGCTGGACCGGTGCCCGGGGCACCCCCACGCGGCTGTTGTTGCTGCGGCACGGGCAGACGGAGTTGTCGGCGCAGCGCCGCTATTCCGGGCGGGGTAACCCGGCGCTGACGGAGATGGGACGCCAGCAGGCCGGGGCGGCGGCGCGGTACGTGGCGGAGCGCGGCGGGATCGCCGCGGTGTTCTCGTCGCCGCTGCAGCGCGCCTACGACACCGCCGCGGCGGTCGCCAAGCCGCTGGGCTTGGACGTCACCGTCGACGACGACCTGATCGAGACCGACTTCGGCGCGTGGGAGGGGTTGACGTTCGCCGAGGCGGCCGAACGCGATCCGGAGCTGCACCGGCGCTGGCTGCGCGATACGAGTACGACGCCGCCGGGCGGGGAAAGCTTCGACGCGGTGCTCGAGCGGGTGCTGCGGGTGCGCGAGCGGATCGTCGCCGCGCAGGAGGGGGCGACGGTGCTGGTGGTGTCCCACGTGACGCCGATCAAGATGCTGCTGCGGCTGGCGCTGGACGCCGGGCCCAACATCCTGTACCGGCTGCACCTGGACCTGGCGTCGTTGAGCATCGCCGAGTTCTATTCCGACGGAGCGTCTTCCGTGCGGCTGGTGAACCAGACCGGTTATCTATAGGGGGTTGTCGAGGATCGATGCAGCCGTCCGTCCCGCCCGATGTCCGGGCACGAGTGATGCCTGCGGTGATCGACGAGTTGGCCCGTTGGGGGGTCGAGCGGTTCAGCGTGGAGGCCATGGCCGAGCGCCACCAGCTCGACGCCGCGACGGTCTACCGCTACTGGGGCGATCGGCAACGGCTCATCGTCGACGCCGCGATCGCGGACGTGGAGACCCAGACCGCGCGGGCCGACACCGGCTCGCTGCGCGGCGACCTGACGGCGCTGGCGCGGGCGCTGACCGAACGGCTCAACACCGACGTCGGGCGCACCATGGTGCGGGCGGTGGCCATGGACCGGCCGGGGCACCACGACGAGGAGACCCGGAAGATGTTCTGGGCGGCCCGTTTCCAAGGCGTGCGGGCGGTGGTGGACCGGGCCAGGCAGCGGGGTGAGTTGCGCGAGGACGTCAACACCTTGGCCGCCGTGCTGATGGTGCTGGCGCCGCTGAACATCCGCGCCCTGTACTCCGACGAGCCCATCGACGAAAAGTACTGCGCGGCCGTCGCCGACATGGCGTGGCACGCGCTCGCCCGCAAGTAGGTTTCGGGCGGCGTCTAGGTTTCAGGCGGCGTCACTTTTCTTCTTCGGCGAGCCGCGGGATCAAGCCGCCGGCCAAAACGTCCTTGACCTGCCGTGGCGAAAGGCGATGTCGCGCAACGAAGGATGAGCCTTTGGTGACGTTGTCGACGCGCAGGGTGTCCTCTTTCGCGATCGCACGCAGGTTTCGGATGCACAGCCTGTCATCCTGGTCGACCGAGTCGTAGTCCGCCGGATCGTCGAACTCGAGCGCGAGAATGCCGAAGTTGGCCAGGTTCTGCCAGTGGATGCGCGCGAACGACTTGGCGATGACGACCCGAAGACCCAAGTGACGCGGCGCGATCGCGGCGTGCTCGCGCGAGGAGCCCTGACCGTAGTTGTCGCCTCCGACGACGATGTGACCGGTTTCCGATTCGTGCTCGGCCCGCTCGGGGTAGGAGTCGTCGATCTGGGTGAAGCTGAACATCGCCAGCTTGGGAATGTTGGAACGAAGCGGCAGCGCCCGCGCCCCGGCGGGCGAGATCTCGTCGGTGGAGACGTTGTCGCCCACTTTGAGTAGGACCGGCGCCTCGATCTCGTCGGGCAGCGGCGTGAGCTCCGGCAGGCTGGAGATATTGGGGCCCTTCACCGGCTCGACGCGCTGCGCCTCCTCCTCGTCCAGCGGGGGCACCAGCATCGCGGTGTTGATCGAATTGCGTTCGGGCAGAGCGAGCTTGGGATAATCCATGCCCACGTCGGCGGCCCAGTCGCGCGGGTCGGTGATCACCCCCGTCAGCGCCGACGCCGCCGCGGTCTCCGGCGAGCACAGCCACACCGCGTCCTCCTTGGTGCCCGACCGGCCGGGAAAGTTGCGCGGCATGGTGCGCAGCGAGTTGCGACCCACGGCCGGAGCCTGGCCCATTCCGATGCAGCCCATGCACCCCGCCTGGTGGATGCGGGCCCCGGCCTCCACCAGATCCAGCGTCGCGCCCATCTTCGTCAGGTCGGCCAGGATCTCGCGCGACGTCGGGTTGACGTCGAAGCTGACCTGCGGCACGGTCTGCCGTCCGGCCACCATCGCGGCGGCGATCGCGAAATCGCGGAGCCCGGGGTTGGCGCTGGAGCCGATCACCACCTGCGCGATCTCCTCGCCGGCCACCTCGCGCACGGGCACCACGTTGCCCGGCGAGGTGGGCTTGGCGATCAGCGGCTCGATGTCCGACAGGTCGATCGTGTCCTCGACGTCGTAGCCGGCGCCCTCGTCGGCCACCAATTCGACCCAGTCGTCCTCGCGTCCTTCGGCCCGCAGGAACTCGCGAACGGCCTCGTCGCTGGGAAAGACCGTTGTCGTGGCCCCGAGTTCGGCCCCCATGTTGGCGATGACGTGCCGGTCCATCGCGGTCAGCGTCGCCAGGCCGGGGCCGTGATACTCGATGATCCGGTTCACGCCGCCTTTGACGTCGTGGCGGCGCAACATCTCCAGGATCACGTCCTTGGCCGAGCACCACTCCGGCAGCTCGCCCTCCAGCCGCACGCCCCACACCTCGGGCATGCGGATGTGCAGGGGTCGTCCGGTGATCGCGAGCGCCACCTCGAGGCCGCCCACACCGATCGCGAGCATGCCCAGCGAACCGGCGGCCGGGGTGTGCGAGTCGGATCCCACCATCGTCTTGCCGGGGACGCCGAAGCGCTGCATGTGGGTCGGGTGGGAGACGCCGTTGCCGGGCTTGGAGAACCAGAGGCCGAACCGTTGGGCCGCGGTGCGCAAATACTCGTGATCCTCGGCGTTCTTCTCGTCGCCCTGCAACAGGTTGTGATCGACGTACTGCACGCTCACCTCGGTGCGAGCGTGATCGAGCCCGAGCGCCTCGAGTTCCTGCATGACCAGCGTGCCGGTCGCGTCCTGCGTCAGCGTCTGGTCGATGTGGATCGCGATCTCCTCGCCCGGTGTCATGTCGCCCGATTCCAGATGCGAGCCGATCAGCTTGTGCGTGACGTTGGTGGACATACCCCGTTCCCTTTCTGGCAGCGTGCGTCGAAAAGGGGGTACCCCGCGTCCGGCCAGCGCACTCCGGGTCTAAGCCGGCGTGAACTGAACCGGCAGGGTCGCCGGGGATCGAAACGCCACGCCGACGACGTGCGGTGCCGGGGCGCAGGGGTCGAGGCGCACGTCGGGCAGCCGGTCGAGCAGCGCGTTGATGGCCACGGCCGCTTCCATCCGCGCCAGGTGCATGCCCAGGCACAGGTGGGGGCCGCCGCCGAACGTCAGGTGCGCGATGTTACTGCGGGTGGGGTCGAAGCGGTCCGGGTCGGGGTAGCGGGCCGGATCGCGGTTGGCGGCCGCGACGCTGACGCTGACGTTGGTGCCCGCCGGGATCGCGACCCCGTCGAGCTCGCAGTCGCGCACCGCCCGCCGCACCACGGTGGTGATGGGCGGCTCCCAGCGCAGTGCCTCCTCGAAGGCGCCGCGCAGCAGGCCGCGATCGGCGCGCAGCGCGTCGAGCAGGGCCGGCTCGGTGAGCAGCGCGACCAGCAGGTTGCCCGAGGCGCGGTAGGTCGTTTCGACGCCGGCCGGCAGGATCAGCAGCAGGAACGCGAAGATCTCGTCGTCGGTCAGCCGAGCGCCGTCGATCTCGGACTCCGCCAGCGTGCTGATCAGGTCGTCCTGGGGGCGGCGGCGCCGCTCGGCGAGGATCTCCCCGAGGTAGATTTTCAGCGCCCGCGACGCGGCGAGGCCGCGGTCCCAGTCGTAGACGACGTTGAGCAATTCGATCGACAGCCGCTGGAAGCGCACGTAGTCCTGCCGCGGCAGGCCCATGATCCGCGCGATGACCTGGACGGGGAACGCGAAGGTGAACTCGCGGGCCAGCTCGGCGCGCCCGCGCGGCGCGAACCGGTCGAGCAGCTCGTGCACCACCACCTCCACCAGGTCGGTGCGCCAGCGCTCCAGCAGCGCGGTGCGGAACGACGGCGACACCAGCGCCCGGCTGGCCCGGTGCTCGGCCCCCTCGAGCTCGAGCAGGGTGCGGCCCATGACCGGTCCCATGATCTGGTCGTAGATCGACGACGAGAACGCGTCGGGGTGGGTGAGCACCGTCTGGCATTCGTCGTAGCCGAGCACCGTCACCCCGAGCTCGCCGATCTGACCGGCGCGGACCTCGTCGAACGGGTTGCCCACCATCACGCGGTGGCGGGCCCGCGCCTCGCGCAGCCGCTCGTGCACGTTCTCGACCTGCATGAGCAGCCCGGTCTGCAGCTCGGCGGGATCGAATTCCTCGACGCTCACGACGGGGACACCGTCTCGGTGTCGCGCCCGGAGCGCAGCACGGTGCCGGGCAGCGCGCCGGTCGCGGCGCCGTCGCGGCAGACCTCGACGCCGCCGACCCACACCGAGGTGATGCCGTGGGCATCGGCGACCAGCCGCGGCGCCCCCGACGGCAGGTCGTAGCGGGTGCGCTCGGGGCCGTGGTCGACCGTCGCCGGGTCGAACAGCACCAGGTCGGCGTGCCAGCCGGGGGTGATGCGCCCGCGTTCGGACAGCCCGTAGAACCGGGCCGGCACGTCGGTGATCAGCCGGACGGCCTCCTCGAGGGTCACCACCTGGTGCTCGCGGACGCCGCGGCCCAGCAGCGACGTCGTGTAGATCGCGCCGCACATCATGTCGAGGTGGGCGCCGGCGTCCGAGCCGCCGATCACCGCGCCCGGGTGTTGCCACACCTTGGCGCGCATCTTCCAGTCGTCCGCGCTGTCGCCGGTCAGCGGGGGGGTGAGCCCGGTGCGCAGCTCGTCGGCGATCACGATGTCGCACAGCGTGTCGAAGGGCTCGCCGCCCCGGGCCGCGGCGACCTCGCCGACGCTGCGGCCGGTCGCGTCGTCGTTCTGCGGCGCGAACGTCTCGACGACGACCAGCCGGTCCCATTGCGCGAGGCCGCGCAGCATGCCGGCCTCCTTCGAGGAGGCGCCCTCGGCGAGGCGGCGGCGCACCGCGGGGTCGGCGAGCGCCCTGAGCCGCTCCGGTACGGGCAGGTGCATCGTGTCCCGCCAGCCCGGCAGCCCGTCGAGCACGAAACCCGACAGGAACGACAGCCGGATCTTCATCGCCTGCGGCAGGGTGAGCGCCACCACCCGGCCCCCGCGCTCGGCGGCGATTTCGGAGGCGCGCAACTGCTTTCGGTGCCCGTCCGGGTTGGCCGCCGACACGCCGAGCAGGTTCCAGTTCAGCGGGCGCCCGGCGGCCACCGACATGTCGGTGAGCAGCGCGACGTCGTCGTCGGTGAAGCCCGACAGGCAACCGGCGATGATCGCCTCCAGCGTGGTGCCCGGGTGGTCGCGCAGGCCGGCGGCCAGCGCCACCAATTCGTCGCGCGTCGCGCCGCGCGACGGCACCGGCTGGCCGGAGCCGTCGTTGTGGGTGGGGGACTGGCTGGTGGACAGTCCCAGGCCGCCGGCGGCCAGCGCGTCGTGCAGCACCGCGACCATCGTGTCGATCTGGTCCGGGGTGGCCTCGGCGCCGATGCCGTCGCCGCCCATCGCGGCCAGCCGCAGCGCCGAATGCCCTACCAGGAAACCGGCATTGACCGCGATGCGGCCCTCGAGGCGGCCGAGCCAGTCGCCGAACGAGGCCCATACCCAGTCCAGGCCCGCACGCAGCGCCTCGAGCGGCATCCCCTCCACCCGCGCGAGCATCCGGGTGAGGTAGTCCTGCTGCTCGGGGGCCGCGGGCGCCAGCGTGAAACCGCAGTTGCCGCCGAAGACCGTGGTGACCCCGTGCTGCACCGACGGGCTCGCGGTCGGGTCCCAGAACAGCTGCGCGTCGTAGTGGGTGTGCAGGTCGACGAAACCCGGCGCCAGCGTCTGTCCTTGCGCGTCAACGGTTTTCGCCGCCGGATCGGCCACCTCGCCCACGGCGACGATGCGCCCGTCGCGGATGCCGACGTCACCGTGGCGGGCGGGCGCGCCCGTGCCGTCGACGATCTGGGCGTCGCGAATCAGCAGATCTAACATGCGAGCCACTCCTCGTCGGGTAGTGGGTGGTCGAACAGCTGTGCCGCGTTGCGATGGGTGATCTTCGCGGCGTCTTCGGGCGACAGGCCCGCGACGTTGCGCGCCACCACCTGTTGGGTGTCGGGCCAGGTGGAATCGGCGTGCGGGTAGTCGCTTTCGACGAGGATCCGGTCGGCCCCGATGGCGTCCAGCGCGCCGAACGCGTGCGGGTCGTCGATGGAACAGAACCAGAAGTTGCGCCGCAGCACCTCGCTGGGCAGCAGGTCGCCCTTCCACGCCCCGCCTTCGTAACCCGAAGCCGAGTGCGCGAGAACGTAATCGGCGCGGTCGCCGAGCATGGCCGCCCAGCCCAACCCGCCCTCGGCCAGCGTGATGTTCAGCCTCGGGTAGCGCACCGGGATGCCCGACCACAGCATGTCCGCGCAGGCGACCAGGCCGTTGACCGGGAACAGCGTGGTGATGGTCTCAAATGGCGTGTCGGGGGCCGGGATCGGCGCCCATTGCGCCGAACCGGTGTGCAGGCACACGACGGTGCCGGTCTCCTCGCAGGCCGCGAAGAACGGGTCCCACACGCCGCTGTGCAGGCTGGGCATGCCGCATTGGGCGGGCAGCTCGGGGAAGCTGACGGCCTTGAAGCCGCGCGCGGCGTTGCGGCGGACCTCCTCGGGCGCGAGCTGCGGGTCGGCGAGCCACGGCAGCTGCAGCGGGATGATCCGGTCGGGGTAGGCCGCCGCCCACACCTCGAGATGCCAGTCGTTCCAGGCCCTTAGGGTGGCCAGCCCCAGCTCCAGATCGTCGCTCTTCCAAAACACGGTGCCGGCGAAACCGGCGATCAGCGACGGGAAGTTCAGCGACGCCCAGATGCCGGCGAGATCCATGTCGGCGATGCGCGCGTCGATATCCCAACAGCCGCGCCGCATCTCGTCGAACCGGGCGGCCTCCATGCTCCATTCCTCGCGTGGCCGGCCGATCACCGCGTTGAGGCCGATGTTCGGGTACTCGCGGCCCTCGTAACGCCACACCTGCCGCCCGTCGTCGGTCTCGACGACCGTCGGCGCGCGGTCGGCGAGCGCAGCGGGAAGCCGCCCGACGAACATGTCCGGTGGCTCGATGACGTGGTCGTCGACCGAGATCACGACGTGCTGTCGCTGCCGGGGATCGGGGTCTGGCAGCAGCGCCATACCTGATGACTATGGTCGTTTTCCCGGCACTGTCAACGGGCAGACAACGGGGCATAGTCAGATCCGCGTCACATCGGCCACACCAGCACCGCGGGGCTTGGCATGACTGCCGCCGCAAAGTGATAGCGCATCCGCTATCAAGTTCGAGAAGAGGGTGGCCGCCCGCTGACGGTGCTGGAGTGACGGATGTGCCGCTGCCGGTTCAATGCCCGGGGTCGAATTCGATTGGCAGCGTAAGCGGTCCGCTTATCCCTGTCAGCGGCTTCCAGGGGGCCGGGCCGGTGCGGCGGGCATTGGGCATGCGCCGCGCCATGACCGTCAGCGCTTCGGCGAGCTCGAGTCGGGCCAGGTTCGCGCCGAGGCAATAGTGCATGCCGGCGCCGAACGTTTGCATCGGCGGGGCTCCATCCCGGGTGATGTCGAGGCGGTCCGGGTCGTCGTAGACGGCGGGGTCGCGGTTGGCGGCGCCCGTGTGGGCGATGACCAGGGTGCCGGCCGGGATCATCACCCCTTCGATTTCGACGTCCTCGCGGGCGGTGCGCAGGGTGCCGGCCGCGATCGGTGAATGCCGCATCGTCTCCTCGACCGCGCCGGCCGCCAGCTCGGGACGCGCGGCCAGCAGGGCCCACTGGTCGGGGTGGTCGACCAGCGCCTGCACCGAGGCGGCCAGCTGGTTGCGGGTGGTGTCGGTGCCGGCCATCAGTAGGCCGGCCGCCAGCATCCGCAGGTCGTCGGCGCTGAGGCGATCGCCGTTGTCCTCGGCGCGGATCAGCTCGGAGATCAGGTCGTCGGTCAGCGTGTGCCGCCGCTGCGCGACCATGTCGTCGATGTAGGCGTCGAGTTCGTCCCACGCCGCCAGGATGGCCCGCTGGTGGGCGGCAACCTCCCAGCTGAAGGCCTTGAAGATGTCGTCGGTCCACTCCGAGAACAGCTTCCAATCCTCGGCCGGGGCGCCCAACAGCGCGCAGATGATCGGGACCGGGAATTGGCGGGCGATGTCGGTGACCACCTCACAGCGCCCCGCGCCGGTGTGGCGATCCACCAGCTCGGTGATCACCTCGACGATGGTGGTGCGCAGCCGTGCGGTGGCCCGCGGTGTGAAGGCCTTGGACACCAGGCGGCGCAGCCGGTGGTGATCGGGGCCGTCGAGACTGATCAGGTTCGTCGCGACCCGCTCCCACAACGGGCCGGCGGTGATGCCCTGCGACGCGAGGAACATCCCCTGAGGCACGCGGAAGCGCGGGTCGCGCAACACGCTTCGCACCAATTCATAGGTCAGCAGCTCCGGCCCGTGCGGGCCGATCGCGATCGACGCCCGGCGTCGGGTCCCGCTGATGATGCCGTGGGCCTCGTCGGGGCTTTCGCAGTGCTCGTAGTCGATCGTCGGCAGGCCGGCTTCGAACACGTTCGGGCAGATCGGCGCGTCAACCGTGATGGTCATGGTGGCTCCCCAGAGATCGCCGGTGTCGTGCTTTCACCACGAAGTCTTGGCGGCGCCGCCCCGCGTCACACGCGTAGCCGACTACCCCACTTTCGGTCCCACTTTCCGTCGGCGCGCGCTGAACGCGACGAATGACGGTGCCCGCGCCGCCGATCGCCCCGCTCGGCTCCGACCATGGAAATGAAGTACGGCGGTACGCAAGACATCCGCGCCGCGCGGCGCGATGATCAGACGATGACCGACACCAACGGGACGGACCGACCGACTCCCGACGTCGACGTCGTCGTCGTGGGCGCGGGTATCGCGGGCCTTTACCTCACCCACCGGTTGAGCCGCGCCGGGTACCGATTCCGGGTCTTCGAGGCGGCCGACGACCTTGGCGGCACGTGGTACTGGAACCGGTATCCGGGTGCCAGGGTGGACGTGCCCAGCGTCGACTACATGTACAGCTTCGATCCCGACTGGCGGCGGGACTGGCAGTGGTCGGAGAAGTACGCCACCCAGCCGGAGATCCTGCGCTATTTGAACCACGTCGCCGACAAGCACGACCTGCGCCGCCACATCACCTTCTCGACGCGGGTTCGGCAGGCGCGCTGGGACGACGACGCCTCGCTATGGCGCGTCGGCACCGACCGCGGGGAGGACGTCACCTCCCGTTTCGTCGTGATGGCCACGGGCTGTTTGTCCATGCCCAAGGACGCCGAGGTCGACGGCCTCGACCGGTTCACGGGCGAGGTCTACTTCACCAGCCGCTGGCCGCACGAACCGGTCGATTTCATCCACAAGCGAGTGGCGGTGATCGGCACGGGTTCGTCCGGCGTTCAATCGATTCCGATGATCGCCCGGCAGGCGCGAGAGCTGGTGGTGTTTCAGCGCACCCCGAATTTCTCGATCCCGGCGCGCAATGGTCCGCTGTCGCCGGAGAAGCTTGCGCAACTGGCCAATGAGGCGGAATACCGGGCGGCGGCACGAGTGTCGTGGGGCGGCATTCCGGGGGAGCGCAGCCTGATCCAGACATTCAGCGTCTCGGAGGACGAACGCCAGGAGCGCTTCGAGCGCGCCTGGCAGAGCGGCCTGCTGTTCGAGACGTTCACCGTTTTCGCCGACGTGCTGAGCAATCCCGCGGCCAACCACGAGTTCGCCGAGTTCTTCCGGAACAAGATCCGCTCCATCGTCCACGATCCCCAGACGGCGGCCGAGCTGTGCCCCACCGATCACCCGATCGGGACGAAAAGACCCTGCCTGGACACGAATTACTACGCCACCTTCAACCTGCCGCACGTGCGCCTGGTCAATGTCCGCAAGCAACCGATCCGAAACCTCACGGAGACCGGCATCGATACCGCCGACGAGTCGTTCACCTTCGATGCGATCGTCTTCGCCACCGGCTTCGATGCCGTGACCGGAGCGATCACGGCCGTCGACTTCGTGGGCCGAAATGGCCTGGCGCTGAAGGACAAATGGGTGCACGGGCCGCAGACCTACCTGGGGTTGACCACGGTCGGCTTTCCAAACCTCTTTTTCATCACCGGTCCCGGAAGTCCTTCGGTGCTGTCGAACATGGCCGTGTCGATCGAGACGCACGCGGACTGGGTGCTCGACTGCCTCGATCACTTGGGCGCCTCGAGCTTCGATGTCATCGAGCCCACCGACGCGGCCGAGGCCGGGTGGACGCAACACGTCAACGACTGCGCCGACATCACGCTCTACCCGACCGCGAACTCCTGGTATATGGGCGCCAATGTCCCGGGCAAACCCCGGTATTTCCTGCCCTACTGCGCGGGCGTCGACTTCTACCGCCTCAGCCTCGACGAGGTGGTCGCCCGCGATTACCTGGGGTTCAGGCTGTGTGGACCGGGCGGCGCGCAGTGCAACGACGGAGTGGTGCGCCGGTTGCAGCCGGACGTCGAGATGGTCCTCATGGAGGCGGCGGCGCTGAACCCGCCGCCGATGGAATCGATGCCCGTGCCGGAGGCGCGCGCGTTCTACGCGCAGATGTTGGCACCGCTGCCGCCAGGACCGGACGTCGGCGAGATCATCGACGGCGTATTCCCCGGCGCCACCGGCGATTTGGCGTACCGGCAGTATCGGCCATCGACGCCCGGTCCGCACCCGATCGTGGTGTACTTCCACGGCGGCGGCTACGTTCTGGGCGACGCCGTTTCCGACGACCCGCTGTGCCGGGACCTTTGCGTACGCAGCGACGCGACCGTCATCTCGGTCGACTACCGGCACGCGCCCGAGCACCGATTCCCCGCGGCGGTCGACGACGCGCTGGCCGCCGCGCGGTGGGTCGCCGACAACGCCGCGGCGCTGGGCGGCCGGCCGGGTGAGCTTGCGGTGTGCGGCTGGAGCGCGGGCGGTGGACTCGCGGCGGTGGTGTGCCGGCTGGCGCGGGACCTGGGTGGACCGAACATCATCGGGCAGGTGTTGTTGATGCCGTGCACGTCGGGCGACACGACACTGCCATCCTTCGCGGAGAACGCCGACGGCTACGGCCTAACGACGCCCCTGATGCGCTGGTTCTACGACCACTACATCGACGCGGCGGATCGCGGCGATCCCCGTTTCGCGCCGTCACGTGCCGCCGACCTCTCCGGGCTGCCGCCGGCCATCGTGGTGACGGCCGAGTTCGACCCGCTGCGTGACGACGGTGCGGCCTACGCCGCGGCGCTCGCCGCGGCGGGCGTCCCGACGGAGCATGTCCGCGCGCGCGGCCACACCCACCAATCGATCGCGATGGTCGACGTGGTCCTCTCGGGCGCGCCGATCCGCGCGCGGATGGCAGAAGCGCTGCGCGGGTTCTTCGTGGCGGCGCCGACGCGAACGCCCGAACCCGCCTGACGAGCGAAGCCCGGTGCACGCCGGTATGACTCCGCCGGCCGCAGTCAGCCCGGCACCGGATGGCGCACGAACGCCCGCGGCTGCGTGAACGCGCGGATCCCGTCGACGCCAAGCTCGCGGCCCAGCCCGGACTGGCCGCAGCCGCCGAACGGCAGGCGCGGGTCCTGCGCGGCCAGGCCGTGGCAGTTGACGCTGACCGTGCCC
This sequence comes from Mycobacterium alsense, assembly GCF_002086635.1. Lineage (GTDB taxonomy): Bacteria > Actinomycetota > Actinomycetes > Mycobacteriales > Mycobacteriaceae > Mycobacterium > Mycobacterium alsense. Next base: position 97,337 of record NZ_MVHD01000010.1, read on the forward strand.
GCCACGAGCTGGCCGGTGACCCGGTCCGCGAGCGCGTCGTCGCCCGTCCAGACGGACGCGGTGAGACCGAATTCCGTTGCGTTGGCGGCGGTTACGGCGTCGTCGATGGATTCGTAGCCAAAGATCGGCAGCACCGGGCCGAACTGCTCCTCGGCGGCCAGCCGCGAGTCCGGCGCCAGGCCGGTGACCACCGTCGGCAGCACGAAGTATCCGCCGGCGTCCTCGTCCGCCGAGCGGATGCGCCCGGCGGTGCGCACCGAGGCGCCGCTCGCTTGGGCGTCGACGACCAGCTCGGCGACCCGGTTGCGCCCGGTGGCGGTGTGCAGCGGCCCGAGCGTGGTGTCCTCGGCGAGGCCGTCGCCGACCACCTCCCGCTCACAGCGCGCGACGACCGCGTCGGCCAGCTCGCCGACCCGCGCCGCGGGCGCATACAGCCGCTTGATCGCCATGCACACCTGACCGCCGGTGGTGTAGGTCGCGGTGACCAGCCGGTCGACCAGCTCGTCGGTGACCGCGATGTCCGGGGCGATGATCGCGGCGTCGTTGCCGCCGAGCTCGAGCAGCACCGGGGTGAGGCGCGCCGCGGCGGCCGCCATGACGGCGCGCCCGGTGGCCACGCCGCCGGTCAGCGAGATGAGGTCGATGCCCGGATGGGTGACCAGCGCCCGGGCGAGCTCGCTGCCCGGGCCGGACACGACGTTGACCACGCCCGGCGGCAGCGCCGCGGCCAGCGCCCCGGCCAGCCGCAGCGCCGCCAGCGGACAGGTCGGCGGGACCTTGACGACGGCGGTGTTGCCGGCGCTCAGCGCCGACGCCAGCTTCGTCATCGTCAGCGCCAGCGGCCAGTTGAACGGCAATACCAGCGCGGCCACCCCGAACGGCTCGCGGTGCAGCCGCGGATAGGTCGATGCCGGGTCGACCTGCTCGGGCGCCACCGCGGCCTCGGCCATCGACCCGATCAGCGCGGCCAGGCTGGGTCCGGTGGAGATCTCGAAGGTCGCCTCGCCGAGCACCTTGCCGTGCTCGCGGGTGTAGAGCCGCGGGCCGTCGCCGGCGGTCAGCCGTTCGGCGGCCGTGGCCGCGGCCGCCGAGACGGCGGCGACCCGCTCCGCGACGCCGAGCGCCCGCCACCCCGGCGCCGCCCGCCGTGCCGCCGCCACCGCGGCGTCGAGCTGGGCGGCATCGGCGGCGGGCGCGTGCCCGACGATCTCGGACGGCCGCGCCGGGTTGTGCACCGGGTAGGTCCCGGCGGCGCCGGGCTGCGGCCGGCCGCCGATCGTGAGCACCGCCTGATCGTCGGCGGCTCGGGTTGCTTGCGTGATCGTCGTTGATCCCGTCATGACCGTCTCCCTTGACCCGGTGCGGTTGCCCCGCCATCGTAAGGCGTGAGGAGGGCTCATGAGGGCGGTAAAAGCTGTAGTCCTACGCGAGGTCGGCCGGCCCACGGCCGTGGAGGAGCTCGCCCTGCGGCCGCTCCGGGACGACGAGGTGCGCGTGCGCCTGTGTGCCAGCGGCGTCTGCCACAGCGACCTGTCGCTGCGCGACGGGTCCATCCCGACTTTGCTGCCGTCGACGCTCGGGCACGAGGGTGCCGGCGTCGTCGCCGAGGTCGGCGCCGCCGTCACCACGGTCGGCCCCGGCGACCACGTCGTGCTGACCTGGAACGTGCCGTGCCGCGCGTGCCCGCATTGCCTGCGCGGCGAGGCGCAGCTGTGCGCGCACGGCTACGACCACGCCTACGGCGCCCCGTACGCCGAGGGCGACGGCGGCCCGGTGTGGCCGGGAATGGGCGTCGGGTCGCTGGCCGAAGAGACGCTGCTGCCCGCCGCGGCGGTGGTGCCGGTCGACGAGTCGCTGCCGTTCGACCTCGCCGCGCTGCTGGGCTGCGGGGTCACCACCGGGGTCGGCGCGGTGATGCGCACGGCCGCCGTGCGCCCCGGGGAGAGCGTGCTCGTGATCGGTTGCGGCGGTGTTGGTTTGGCCGCGATCCAGGGGGCGCGACTGGCCGGCGCGGGGCGGATCATCGCCGCCGATCGGGCGGCGGGCCAACTTCCCGCGGCGGTGGCCAACGGCGCCACCGATACCGTCGACGCCGGCGAGGTCGACCTCGTCGCGGTGGTGCGCGACCTCACCGGGGGCGCGGGCGTCGACCACGGCATCGAGGTGGTCGGCAAGCCGGCCACCATCCGCGCGGCGTATGAGGCCACCCGCCGCGGCGGCAAGGTCACCCTGGTGGGAGCGGCCGGGATCGACGAGGAGGTGGCGTTTCCCGCGCTGTCGTTGATGGCCGACGGCAAGACCGTCCAGGGCAGCGTCTACGGCGCCAGCGACCCCGCGCGCGACATTCCGGTCCTCGCCGAGATGGCGCAGCGCGGCCGGCTGGACCTCGAAGCCCTGGTGACGCGGCGCATCGGCATCGACGACGTCGAGGCGGCCTTCGCCGACATGACCGCCGGGCGCGGCGCGCGCAGCGTCGTCTGCTTCGCCTGAATCCTCAGCGGGACAGGGTGATTGCCCTCTCGGGGCAGTTCTGCTCGCCGATGACGGCCTGCGCCTCCAGCTCGCCCGAGACCTCCTCGTGCAGGACGACGCAGTGGCCCAGCTCGTCGGCGTCGTAGACGCCCGGCGCCAGGGTGTAGCAGCGGCCGTGCCCGGTGCAGCGGTCGGGGTCGACGACTACGCGCGTCACGACACCGGGAACACCAGCGGCAGCGACTCCACCGATCGCAGCGCCGCGGTGTACGTCAGCTGGGTGCCGGGCTTGATCTCGTAATCCGGTATGCGCCGGTGGAATTCGCGCATCGCGACCCGCAGCTCCATGCGGGCCAGGTGCGACCCGAGGCAGCGGTGCGGCCCGCCGCCGAACGCGCGGTGGCGGTTGGGGCTGCGGGCGAAGTCGACCAGCTCGGGGTCGGGGAATTCGGCGGGGTCGGTGTTGGCCGCGCCGAGCAGCGGGCTGACGCGTTCGCCCTTGCTGATGGGACACCCGCCGACCTCGGTGTCCTGCAGGGCGACGCGGGCCACGCCGGGCACCGGCGTCTCCCAGCGCAACAGCTCCTCGATGGCGCTGGGCAGGATGTCGGGCTGCTCGATGAGCTGGTGTCGGTGTTCGGGGTGGCGCGCCAGGTAGACGAAGAAGCAGTCGAGCGAGTCGGTGACCGTGTCCAGCCCCGCGATGAGGAACAAGAAGCAGATGTCGAGCAACTCCTCGCGCGACAACGGTTGGCCCTCGATTCTGGCCGCGATCATCGCGGACAGCACGTCGTCGCGCGGGCAGGCGATGTGGTCGTCGATGGCGCGCTCGAAGTAGTCGTAGATCTGCTGCGCCACACCCGCCGACGCCTCATGGCGGGCCTCGAAGTCGCCGGGTTCGACCTCCGGGCGGATCACCCCGTCCTTCCAGACCAGGAACTGGTCCAGGTGCTCCAGCGGCAGCCCGAGCAGCTGCAGGAAGACGGTGCAGGGCAGCGGCACGGCGAACTCCTCGTGGAAGTCGCATTCGCCGCGGCCGGCGAAGCTGTCGATCATCTCGTTGACCAGCTCGGTGACGCGGGGTTCGCGCCGGGCCATCTCGCGCGGGGTGAACAGCGGGTCGAGGATGCGCCGGTACTTCGCGTGTTCGGGCGGGTCGACCTGCAGGGGGATGAGGGGACGCACGTTGCCGAGGTCGACGGCGTCCATGTTCGACGAGAACAGCTCGGTGTGCTTGAGGGCCATTTCGATGTCGGTGAGGCGGCTCAGCACTACCGCCTGCGGCGACCGGAACACCGGGGTCGATTCGCGCAGCGCCTTGTACATCGGTTGCGGCTCGGCGAGGCCCATCATCGCCTGGTCGACAAAGTTTTCCGTATCTGTCATGCCGTCAGCGTCGCACCAACATGTTTATTTAGCAATGATTAGTTAATTGCTGGGTAGTCAATAGCGCTGGTCAGCGGATTGCGCGGCGAGTACCGTGGAGCGTCGCGGACGAGTTGGCCGGGCGGCCGCGGACCGCCGCGAGGCGGTTCGAGGAAAGTCCGGACTTCACAGAGCAGGGTGATTGCTAACGGCAATCCGAGGTGACTCGCGGGAAAGTGCCACAGAAAACAGACCGCCACCCTCGCGGTGGTAAGGGTGAAACGGTGCGGTAAGAGCGCACCAGCACTCCGGGTGACCGGGGTGGCTAGGCAAACCCCACCCGAAGCAAGGCCAAGAAGGCCGCACCCGGTGCGGCCGCGCAGGCGCCCGAGGGTTGCTCGCCCGAGCCTGCGGGTAGGCCGCTCGAGGCACCCGGCAACGGTGTGTCCAGATGGATGGTCGCCGCTCCGCCGCCGTTGCTCACGCCGCGGCGGCGGGGAACAGAATCCGGCTTACAGGCCAACTCGTCCGCCCCAGCCCCCTGAACTGCATGTTCAGGGGGTTCGTCTTTCTACAGTCCGCAGCTGGTCCGCAGCGCGATCACCCGCCGACGACCCCGGCACCGAGTCGATCGCGTCCCGAGTGCGATCGTCGGAATCGGGCCACAGATGGCTGTAGGTGTCCAGCGTCTCGACCGCGTTGGCGTGGCCGAGACGCGCCTCCGTCCGAAATCGACCAGTTGCCGAAGCTCTGCCGAGGCGACACCGACGGTGGCGTTCGCGATCGACCTGCTTCCGTCGGCCGAGCTGCGGCCGTCTCGAACGAGAACAAACACTCTCTAGATTCGACAACGCCATTTACACTTCCTAAAACCGTCCCGACTAGGCGAAGGCGGCTCAGTGACTGATCGAGTGGCTCTGCACCAAAGAATGGCCCACGCTAAGTGGGAGGCTTATGCGAAGGCGACCGAAACCAACTACGTAACTTACGGAGACGAGTGGATCTATGCACCGGACGCCGTCATGATGTGCCCCTTGTTCAACGGTGGCGTCGCGCAACCGATGGCCGACCTCTTTTCAGAGGAACTGGCGGCTGCCATGGCCGAGCACGCCCCGGACGGTGACATGCTCACTCCCGAATTCCGTATGTGGTGGAAGCACATTCCAGACTTCCGGATCGTGACCCCGTTCGACTGCACCCCGGCCGAATGGGGATTCGCAATGCGCGATACGTATGCAGGCGCCCTGACCGACGGCACGGTCTTAGAACTGCACGAGTGGGACTATGTCTGGACCAACGAGCAAGGGCATATCACTCGCTGGGACTGGTTCGTCGATTCCCGAGAGTGGTACCCGTTCCTAGAAATCATCGGACTTGATCCCGAAACTCTGACATACCAGGGCTACACCCTGAACTTCTTGCGTCAGGGCGGCGTCGGAACGCAGGCGCAGACAAACTAGCGCGATTCACCCCCCGACCTCGCCGAGTCGCCGGGCGAGCTTCTCCGCGATCAGTCCGCGGCCAGTCCGCAGCACAATTAGCGGCGACCGTTATTAGTCAACACAACCAACCCTGTGACCAGCACAGTTCTGACACGGCCAACACAGCACACGGTGCACACGCCCCGATATCAGACTCCGGCTTACAGGCCAACCCGTCCGCCCCAGCCTTCTGCCGAGCAGATGCAAAAGCCCCGACACGCCGACGATTTAGATGCTTTTGCGTCTGCTCGCGCCGGTCAGCGGACGGCCTTGGCCAGCTGGCGCAGGGCGCCGCGCAGCTGGCCGCGGCACCGCTCGGCCAGGTCGGCCTCCCGCTGGTAGAGCAGGCCGTAGGTGAAGGTGTCCTCGCCGGCGGCTCGCGCGGCCTCGGCCTGGTGAATCAGGTGTTCGCGGCTGACGACGCTGTCCTGATGGTCGCCGAGCAGCGTCTGGATGGCCTTCGCCTGCTCGGACACCCGCTCCGCGCCGGTGGCCGCCGCGGTGTAGCGAAGCCGCTTGGCGCGCTTGCGGATCCGGTGCAGCGCCTGATCGCGTTCGTGCTCGGCGCCCGGTTCCACCCGGGCGGCGGCCTTCGCGGCCGCACGGACCTTGCGGTAGGCGGCGTCGATCGTGACCGGCGGCGCGGGCTGGCCGCCCGGAGCGGGGATTTCGGCCACCCACGCGTCGAGGGCGTCGAGCAGGCGAAGGTAGCGCTGCGAGCGCATCGCGATCAGCGACCGCCGCAGCCCGGTCCGGTAGCGGCGCCGCGCCCCCTCGACCAGGCGTTCGCGGACGCGGCCGCGCACCAGTTCGGGCGGCAGCGCGTCCAGCGCCCGGCGGTAGCGCTCGGCGAGCACCTCCGCGTCGCGGGCCGCGCCCAGCACGTTGGCGAGCTCGCGCAGCTCGTCGAGGAGCCAGGCGTTGTGCGGGGCGTCCGGCGCCTCGGCCACCAGGCTGCGGATCTTGCGGATGGTCACCCGCATCTGGTGCACGGCGTCGTCGGCGTCGGCCCGCACGCCCCGATCCCACACCAGCAGCTCGCCGACCTGCTCGGCCACCGCGCGGTGGATCGGGTCCGCCGGCGGCCGCGTCCCGTCGGGCGCAACCCGCGCCCCGAGCACCCGCGCCAGCTTGGAGGCGTGGCCGGCCGGCACGGCGCCGGCGTCGAGCAGCCGGTTGCTCAACCGGTCCAACAGCTCGGTGTCGGCGGTCCCGTTGGTGAGCTCGAGTTCCCACTCGCGCCACTGTTGTTCGGCCGCGGAGGGATCCCCGGCGGCCCACGCGGTGACGCGGTCGTTGCTGAACTCGGCCAGCGCGGCCCCGTCGGCGCCGTACAGCACCTGGGTCTCGCGGTCGGTGCTGATGCGCGCGACGGGTTCGAGCGGGCGGTCGCGCACCACGGCCAGCACGATGTCCCGCAGTTCGTCCGGCACGCCGTCTTGCGGGCCGTGCTTCGCGGTGTCCAGCGGCGCGCGGACCTCGGTGCGCGCGTCGGGCCCGGCGGGCAGCTTCAGGTGCCAGCCCGCGTCGTGGCCACCGGTGCGGCGCCGCAACGTGATCCTGTTGCGCGCCAGGTCCTGCGCCGCGGTGTCGTAGTAGGTCGCGTCCAGCGATTCGGCCGGCGCCCTCTCCACGTGCGCGACCGCGGCGATGCCCTCGAACGAGGGTGAGACCGTGGACTCCACGACGTCGAACTTGCGCTCCACCTCCACATGACGGGAGGTTTTCGGCGCTTTCACAGGCATAGCCTGCCACACCCACCTATGGCGACGGGTTGAGATGCATCGCCACGCCCGTCAGCTGGCTGATCGTCTGCGTCTCGCTGTCCCGGTAGGGGCGGCCGTCGGGTTCCAGCAGGTCGTGGAACCACACGCCCGGGGGCCTGGGGTCGGGGTGGTCCCACGAGTCCCAGGGAAAGTACGTCTGCGTCTTGCCCGCGACCAGCCCCCAGTTGAGCGCACCGACGTTACGCGCCTTGGCGATTGGCAGGATGCCCTCGACGGTGCTGCCCAGGGTCCGGGCCAGGTACTCGGTGCACAGGATCGGTCGCCCGTGCGACCCGAGCTCCTCGATGCGCTCCTCGAACTCGGCGGGCTCGCCGTAGGAGTGGAACGTGATGATGTCGGAGTTGTCGAGCTGAATGCCGCTGATCGTGGCGCGCAGGTCGGAGTCCGCCTCCTCGCCCTCCCACACGCCGCTCGTCAGGGGCTGCCGGGGATTGACCGCGCGCGCCCACGCGAACACCTGCGGCAGCAGGTCCGCGACGAGGTTGAGCTTGTCGGGCCGCTCGACCGAGCGGTAGTGGTGCGACGGGTTGTCGGGCTCGTTCCACAGGTCCCATCCCAAAACGCGGTCGTCGTCGCGGAATTGGGTCAGCACCGCCGTGACGTAGCCGCGCAGGGTCCGCACGTAGCCGGGGTCACCCAGGCGTTCGGCGCCCGGGCTCTGCACCCACCCGGAGTTGTGCACACCGGGCCGCGGTTCGCGCTGCCTGCCCGCTCGCGGGAACGGATCCCAGCACGAGTCGAAGAAGACGAACAGGGGCTTGATGCCGCGGCACGCCGCGATGTCGACGAACTGCCCCAGCCGGTCGTGGAATCCCCGGGAATCCTCGGTCCACAGCTGATCGTGCAGGAAGACCCGCAGAGTGTTGAAGCCGTGCAACTGGGCCCAGCCGAGCTCGGTGTCGATGCGCCGGGGGTCGTAGGTGTCGGGCTGGAACATCTCCAGCTGATTGATGGCGCTCGACGTGATGTAGTTGGCGCCGACGAGCCAGCCCTGCGCCTGGTACCACCGGTTGGCGCGCTCGGGCGACCACCGGCTTGATTCCGGCGCCCCCGCGGCGGCGCGCGGTGCTCGGGCCAGGGCGGCACCTCCTGCCAACAGCAGCGGCAGCTTCAACACCGTTCGGCGGGGCACAGGGCGGTGCAAGAAGCCACCCCCGCTCACGATTCACGATTGCCTACAGGACAATCGTACCACCGTGTCACACAACGGTTTTCAGGGTTTTCAGCAAACTTTTGCCTCGCCCCTGGGAGCCCCCTAGAAGCAGTGCTCCTCGCCGGGGAAGGTGCCGCCGGCCACCTCTTCGGCGTATTGCACTGCGGCCCGGCGCAACTCGGCGCCGATGTCGGCGAACCGCTTGACGAAGCGGGCGGGCTTGCCGGCGCTCAGGCCCGCCATGTCCTGCCAGACCAGCACCTGGGCGTCGCAGTTGGGGCCGGCCCCGATCCCGATGGTCGGGATCGTCAGCTTGCCGGTGATCTGGGTGGCCAGCTCGGCGGGCACCATTTCCATCACGACGGAGAACGCCCCCGCCTCCGCGACGGCGATCGCGTCGGCGATGGTCTGTTCCGCGGCGTCGCCGCGGCCCTGCACCCGGAAGCCCCCGAGGCTGTTCACGCTCTGCGGGGTGAAGCCGATGTGCGCCATGACGGGGATGCCCGCCGCGGTCAGGCAGGCGATCTGTTCGGCGACCCGCTCACCGCCCTCGAGCTTGACGGCATGCGCGCCGCCCTCCTTCATGAACCGGGTGGCGGAAGCCAGCGCGGCCGCCGGGCCGGGCTCGTAGCTGCCGAACGGCAGGTCGGCGACGACCATGGCGTGCTCGGCGCCGCGCACCACACCGCGCACCAGCGGGATGAGTTCGTCGATCGAGACGGGCACGGTGGTGTCGTAGCCGTACACGACGTTGGCGGCCGAGTCACCGACCAGCAGCACCGGGATTCCGGCCTCGTCGAAGATCCGGGCCGTCGAATAGTCGTAGGCCGTGAGCATGCCCCACTTGTGGCCCTCGGCCTTCATTTTCTGCAGGTGGTGGGTGCGGATCTTGGTCGGCGGCTTGGCGCGTGCGGACGGCTCGGCGCCGTAGACATTCTGCTCAGACATCTCAGACATCACTGTCCCTGTGGTGGTCGGGTCGATCCTCGTGGCCCTTGAGGTGTGAAATCCTGGGCGGGTCCCCGGGTTCGTCTGACTCGAGCCATTCTGCCATCCGCTTTGCGCAATTGCACCGGGGTGTGGCGTGAGCCATAGCATTTTGCCCGCCGGACCGGCGGCGACCGGGGTCAGCCCGTTAATCAGAATCTCAGGACGGCTCTGGCAGCATAGGTGGGCATGGGGCCGTCTCGTCGTGAGAAGTTCGCGCGCGCGCTGCTGATCTGGACCGTGATCGCTGCCGTGGCGCTGCTGGTGGCCGGCTGCCTGCGCGTCGTCACCGGGCGGGCCGTCATGAAGGGGCCCAAGCTGGGTCAGGCGGTCGAATGGACGCCCTGCCGCTCGTCCAACCCCAAGGCCAAGATCCCCGGCGGCGCGATGTGCGCCAAGCTGGCCGTGCCCGTCGACTACGACCATCTCGACGGCGAGGTCGCGGCCCTGGCGATGATCCGGTTTCCCGCCACGGGCGACAAAATCGGCTCGCTGGTGATCAACCCGGGCGGGCCCGGCGAGTCCGGCATCGACGCCGCGCTGAGCGTCGTGCAGAGTTTGCCCAAACGCATCCGCGACCGGTTCGACCTCGTCGGCTTCGACCCGCGCGGGGTGGGCTCGTCGCGGCCGGCCATCTGGTGCAACTCCGACGCCGACAACGACCGCCTGCGCACCGAGCCGAACGTCGACTACAGCCCAGCGGGCGTGGCCCACATGGAGGACGAGACCAAGCAGTTCGTCGCCCGCTGTGTGGACAAGATGGGCAAGAACTTTCTGGCGAACGCGGGGACGGTCAACGTCGCGCGCGACCTCGACGCCATCCGCGCGGCGCTGGGCGACGACAAGCTGACCTACCTCGGCTACTCGTACGGCACTCGCATCGGCGCCGCCTACGCGGAGGCCTACCCCACGAACGTGCGCGCGATGATCCTCGACGGCGCCGTCGACCCCAACGCCGACCAGGTCGAGGCGGACCTGCGGCAGGCCAAGGGATTTCAGGATGCCTTCGACCACTTCGCCGCGGACTGCGCCAAGCAGCCGACCTGCCCGCTGGGCACCGACCCGGCCAAGGCCGTCGACGTCTACCACAGCCTGGTCGACCCACTGGTCGACCCGAACAACCCGATGGTCGGCAGGCCGGCGCCCACGAAGGACCCGCGCGGCTTGAGCTACAGCGACGCCATCGTGGGCACCATCATGGCGCTGTACTCGCCGTCGCTGTGGCACCACCTGACCGACGGCCTGTCGGAGTTGGTCGACGGCCACGGCGACACGATGCTCGCGCTGGCCGACATGTACATGCGCCGCGACCCGCACGGCCACTACACCAACGCCACCGACGCGCGGGTGGCGATCAATTGCGTTGACCAGCCCCCGATTACGGACCGCGCCAAGGTGATCGACGAAGACCGCCGGTCGCGCGAGATCGCGCCGTTCATGAGCTACGGGCAGTTCACCGGGAACGCGCCGCTGGGCACCTGCGCCTTCTGGCCGGTGCCGCCCAGCAGCAAGCCGCACCCGATCTCGGCGCCGGGCCTGGCCCCGACGGTGGTGGTGTCGACCACGCACGACCCGGCGACGCCGTACAAGGCCGGCGTCGATTTGGCGAACGAGCTTCGCGGTGCGCTGCTGACGTTCGACGGAACCCAGCACACGGTGGTCTTCCAGGGCGACAGCTGCATCGACGACTACGTGACCGAGTACCTGATCGGTGGCGACACGCCGCCCAGCGGCGCCAAGTGCTAGCGCGCGTTCGCCCCATCCCGAACGTGCACGGGTTGCGAATTTCCGGCCCGGTTTTCGCGCCGGGTGCACGCTCGGCGAAAGGTCGGGCCGAGACCAAGGCGTGACCATTTCGCGCCGTGACGGGTATGCACGCCTGCCAACATTGACAGCCATGTCGCGCCTGAGACCGATGAGCTCGGCGCTGGTTTCGTTCGGGCTGCTGGTCGCGGGCCAATCGCCGGTTGCCGCCGCGACGCCGGAACCCGGTGCCGGCCAGACCCCGAGCCCGGCCCCGCCGGCCGCGGCGGCGCGGCCGCAGAACTGGGGCAGCTGCAACCAGTTGCTGACCGACACCAGCGACCTCCCCACCGCACAGTGCACCACCGTTTCCGTCCCGGTCGACTACGCCAATCCCGGTGGCGCGCAAGCCAAGCTGGCGGTCATCCGGGTGCCCGCGACCGGCCGGCGGATGGGAGCGCTGTTCATCAACCCGGGCGGTCCGGGCGCGTCGGCGGTCGACATGGTCGCCGGCATGGCGCCGGACCTGGAAGACACCGACATCGGCCGCAGCTTCGACCTCGTCGGGTTCGACCCGCGCGGCGTGGGCCACTCGACGCCGCAGGTGCGCTGCCGCACCGACGCCGAATTCGACGCCTTCCGGCGCGAGCCGATGGTCGACTACAGCCCGGCCGGCGTGGCGCACATCGAGCAGCTCTACCAGCAACTGGCCCAGGAGTGCGCGACCCGGATGGGCAGCGGGTTCTTGGCCAACGTCGGCACCGCCTCGGCCGCGCGCGACATGGACACGGTCCGCCAGGCGCTGGGCGACGACCAGATCAACTACCTCGGCTACAGCTACGGCACCGAGCTGGGCACCGCCTACCTCGAGGGGTTCGGTAGCCACGTGCGCGCGATGGTGCTCGACGGCGCCATCGACCCGACCGTGGACCCGGTCACCGAAAACATCAACCAAATGGCCGGCTTCCAAACGGCTTTCAACGACTACGCCACCGACTGCGCCCGCTCGGCCGGCTGCCCGCTGGGCACCGATCCGGCGCAGTTCGTCAACCGCTACCACGCCCTGATCGACCCGCTGGCCACCAGACCGGCCCGCACGTCGGATCCGCGCGGCCTGAGCTACGCCGACGCGACGACCGGCACCATCAACGCGCTTTACACCCCGGCGCATTGGAAGTACCTGACCAGCGGCCTGCTCGGGCTGCAGCGCGGCACCGGCGCCGACGACCTGCTGTTGCTGGCCGACGATTACGAAGGCCGCGACAAGAACGGGCACTACGGCAACGACCAGGACGCGTTCAACGCGGTGCGGTGCGTCGACGCGCCGACGCCGACGGATCAGGCGACGTGGGTGTCCGCGGATCAGAAGATGCGCCAGGTCGCCCCGTTCCTGAGCTACGGCCAATTCACCGGCAATGCCCCCCGCGACCTTTGCGCGCTGTGGCCGGTGCCCGCCACGTCGCGACCGCACCCCGCGCCGCCCGCCCCGCCGGGCAAGGCCGTCGTCGTCTCCACCACGCACGACCCGGCCACGCCGTACCAGGCCGGCGTCAACCTGGCCCGCCAGCTGGGCGCGCCGCTGATCACCTACGACGGCACGCAGCACACGGCGGTGTTCAACGGCGACCAGTGCGTGGACACCGCGGTGGTGCGTTACCTGGTCGCCGGGGCGTTGCCGCCGGCTCTGCGGTGCCGTTCCTAGCGGCCGGTTCGGGGGACGGCAACGGTTCTGACCGGGAGTCGGTAACACGGATTTAACAGGCGTTGCCTACTGTCGGGTCATGGATCGCCAGAAGGAATTCGTCCTCCGCACCCTCGAGGAGCGGGACATCCACTTCGTTCGGCTCTGGTTCACCGATGTGCTCGGCTACCTCAAGTCGGTGGCCATCGCCCCGGCCGAACTCGAAGGCGCCTTCGAGGAGGGGATCGGCTTCGACGGATCGTCGATCGAGGGCTTCGCCCGGGTGTCGGAATCCGACACCGTGGCCCACCCCGACCCGTCGACGTTCCAGGTGCTGCCCTGGGCCACCAGTTCGGGCCACCACCACTCCGCGCGGATGTTCTGCGACATCACCATGCCCGACGGCTCGCCGTCGTGGGCCGACCCGCGCCACGTGCTGCGCCGCCAGCTGCAAAAGGCCAACGACCTCGGCTTTTCCTGCTACGTGCATCCCGAGATCGAGTTCTTCCTGCTCAAGCCCGGCGCCGACGACGGGTCGCCGCCGGTGCCCGTCGACAGCGCCGGCTATTTCGACCAGGCCGTGCACGACTCGGCCTCGAACTTCCGCCGCCACGCGATCGAGTCCCTGGAATCCATGGGGATCTCGGTCGAGTTCAGCCACCACGAGGGCGCGCCCGGCCAGCAGGAGATCGACCTGCGCTTCGCCGATGCGCTGTCGATGGCCGACAACGTGATGACATTCCGCTACGTCATCAAGGAGGTCGCGATCGAGAACGGCGCGCGCGCGTCGTTCATGCCCAAGCCGTTCGCCGAGCACCCCGGCTCGGCCATGCACACCCACATGAGCCTGTTCGAGGGCGACGTCAACGCCTTCCACAGCGCCGACGACCCGCTGCAGCTCTCGGATGTGGGCAAGTCGTTCATCGCCGGGATCCTCGAGCACGCCTCGGAGATCAGCGCGGTCACCAACCAATGGGTCAACTCCTACAAGCGGTTGGTGGTCGGCGGCGAGGCGCCGACGGCAGCGTCGTGGGGGGCGGCCAACCGGTCGGCCTTGGTGCGGGTGCCGATGTACACGCCGCACAAGACGTCGTCGCGGCGGATCGAGGTGCGCAGCCCCGACTCGGCGTGCAACCCGTACCTGACGTTCGCGGTGCTGCTGGCCGCCGGGCTGCGCGGCGTGGAGAAGGGCTACGTGCTGGGGCCGCAGGCCGAGGACAACGTCTGGGACCTCACGCCCGAGGAACGCCTCACGATGGGCTACCGCGAGCTGCCCACCAGCCTCGACAGCGCGCTCAAGGCGATGGAGGCCTCCGAGCTCGTCGCGGAAACGTTGGGGGAGCACGTGTTTGACTTCTTCCTGCGCAACAAGCGCGCCGAGTGGGCGAACTACCGCAGCCACGTGACCCCCTACGAGCTGAGGACCTATCTAGCGCTGTAGCGCACTCGGTCCGGCCGGCCGGCCGGTTGCGCTACGGTCGTGGTCGTGACCAAACCCGTGACGGAACGCCCCAGGCTGCCCAGCGTGGGCCGGCTCGGTTTGGTCGATCCCACCGCCGGGGAGTGGCTGGCGCGGCTGGGGTGGTATGAGCGCGACGATCCCGCCTACGTCGACCGGTTGTGGTCGTTGTCGCGCGCGCCGGACCCCGACGCCGCGCTGCGGGCCCTGGTTCGGCTGTCGGAGGGCCTCGACGCCGGGTGGGACGAGCTCAACGCCGCGCTGCTCACCGAGCGCGACCTGCGCGGGCGGCTGTTCGCCGTGCTCGGCTCGTCGCTGGCGCTGGGCGATCACCTGGCCGCCAACCCGCAGTCGTGGAAGTTGTTGCGCGGCAAGGCCCGCCTGCCGTCGCGCGATCAGCTGCTGGCGACGTTCACCCGGTGCGCCGAGGACGCCGGCGCGGGCGCGGCGGCGTCGCGGCTGCGCGCCCTGTACCGCGACCAGCTGCTGGTGCTGGCGGCGATGGACCTGGCCGCGACGGTCGAGGACGAGCCGGTGCTGCCGTTCACGGTGGTGGCCGCCCAGCTGTCGGACCTGGCGGACGCGGCGCTGGCGGCGGCCCTGAGGGTGGCCGAGATCAGCGTGTGCGGCGACAAGACACCGCCGCGGCTGGCGGTCATCGCGATGGGCAAATGCGGTGCGCGCGAACTGAATTACGTCAGCGACGTCGACGTCATCTTCGTCTCCGAGCGCGCCGACGCGACGAGCGCCCGGGTGGCCGGCGAGATGATGAAGTTGGCCTCGGACGCCTTCTTTCAGGTGGACGCGGGCCTGCGGCCCGAGGGCCGCAGCGGCGAGCTGGTGCGCACCATCGAGTCGCACGTCGCCTACTACCAGCGCTGGGCCAAGACGTGGGAGTTCCAGGCGCTGCTGAAGGCCCGGGCCGCCGTCGGGGACGCCGAACTGGGCGAGCGGTACCTGGCCGGGTTGATGCCGATGGTCTGGGTCGCCTGCGAGCGCGAGGACTTCGTCGTCGAGGTGCAGGCCATGCGCCGCCGGGTCGAGCAGCTGGTGCCCGCCGACGTGCGCGGCCGGGAGATCAAACTGGGCAGCGGCGGCCTGCGCGACGTCGAATTCGCGGTGCAGCTGCTGCAGCTGGTGCACGGCCGCGGCGACGAGTCGCTGCACGTGGCGTCCACGGTGGACGCGCTGGCCGCGCTGGGCGAAGGCGGCTACATCGGGCGCGAGGACGCCGCGAACCTCACCGCCTCCTACGAGTTCCTGCGGCTCCTCGAGCACCGGCTGCAGCTGCAGCGGCTCAAGCGCACCCACCTGCTGCCCGAGGCCGACGACGAGGAGGCGGTGCGCTGGCTGGCGCGGGCGGCCCACATCCGCCCGGACGGCCGGCACGACGCGGCCGGGGTGCTGCGCGAAGAGCTGCGGCACCAGAACCTGCGGGTGTCCCAGCTGCACGCCAAGCTCTTCTACCAGCCCCTGCTGGAATCCATCGGGCCGGCCGGCCTGGAGATCTCGCACGGCATGACGTCGGAGGCCGCCGAGCGGCAGCTGGCCGCGCTGGGCTACGAGGGACCGCAGACCGCGCTGAAGCACATGGCGGCGCTGGTCAACCAGAGCGGGCGGCGCGGGCGGGTGCAGTCGGTGCTGTTGCCGCGGCTGCTGAACTGGATGTCGTACGCGCCGGACCCCGACGGCGGGCTGCTGGCCTACCGGCGGCTGTCGGAGGCGCTGGGCGGGGAGAACTGGTATCTGTCCACGCTGCGCGACTCGCCGGCGGTCGCCCGGCGG
This sequence comes from Mycobacterium alsense, assembly GCF_002086635.1. Lineage (GTDB taxonomy): Bacteria > Actinomycetota > Actinomycetes > Mycobacteriales > Mycobacteriaceae > Mycobacterium > Mycobacterium alsense. The sequence continues at coordinate 113,250 of NZ_MVHD01000010.1, forward strand.
CTCATGCACGTGCTGGGGACCTCCACCTACGTGCCCGACCTGCTGATGCGCGCGCCCAGGGTGATCGAGGACTACAGCGACGGCCCGGCCGGCCCCAAACTGCTCGAGACCGAGCCGGCCGCGGTGGCCCGGGCGCTGGTCGCGGCGGCCGCCCGCTACCCGGACCCGGTGCGGGCGATCGCGGGCGCGCGCACGCTGCGCCGCCGCGAGCTGGCCCGCATCGGCTCGGCCGACCTGCTCGGCTTTCTCGAGGTCAGGGACGTGTGCCACGCGCTGACGTCGGTGTGGGTGGCCGTGCTGCAGGCCGCCCTGGACGCGATGGTCCGGGCCAACCTCCCCGAGAAGGGCCGGGCGCCGGCCGCGATCGCGGTCATCGGCATGGGCAGGCTGGGCGGCGCCGAGCTGGGCTACGGGTCGGACGCCGACGTGATGTTCGTCTGCGAGCCGGCCCACGGCGTCGAGGACTCGCAGGCGGTGCGGTGGTCGACGACGGTGGCCGAACAGATCCGGACGCTGCTGGGCACCCCCAGCGTCGACCCGCCGCTGGACGTCGATGCCAACCTGCGGCCCGAGGGCCGCAACGGGCCGCTGGTCCGCACCCTGGCGTCGTACGCCGCGTACTACGAGCAGTGGGCCCAGCCGTGGGAGGTCCAGGCCCTGCTGCGCGCGCACGCGGTCGCCGGCGATTCGGAGCTTGGCCAGCGGTTCCTGCTGATGGCCGACAAGACGCGCTATCCGCCCGACGGGATCTCCGCCGAGACCGTGCGCGAGATTCGCCGCATCAAGGCCCGCGTCCAGGCGGAGCGCCTGCCGCGGGGCGCCGACCCCAACACCCACACCAAGCTGGGCCGCGGGGGGCTGGCCGACATCGAATGGACCGTGCAGCTCATGCAGCTGCGGCACGCACACGAGGTCCCGGCGCTGCACAACACGTCGACGCTGGACTCCCTGGACGCGATCGCCGCGGCGGGCCTGGTGGACGCCGAGGAGGTCGACCTGCTGCGGCAGGCCTGGCTGACCGCGACCCGGGCCCGCAACGCGCTGGTGCTGGTCCGCGGCAAGCCGACCGACCAGCTGCCGGGGCCCGGCCGCCAGCTCAACGCGGTCGCGGTGGCCGCGGGCTGGCCGACCGACGACGGCAGCGAGTTCCTCGACAACTATCTTCGGGTGACGCGGCGCGCAAAGGCCGTCGTGCGGAAGGTGTTCGGGAGTTGAGTCAGGAGGCCGGCGCGTTGGATGCCATTTTCGAGGTGCTCAGCGCGGCGGAGGCCGATCGCGTGACGGCGCTGTATGCGCCCCTGGCCGACGCCGTTCGTGAACTCGTCGACGCCACCATCCGCACCGAGGCCGACGACCACGTCGTCGCCGAGGCGCGCTCCGCGATCGAGGCCGTCACCGCGAGGTTGCGGCAACGCACCCGGCCGGTCGGGGTGAGCTACCACGTCGACGGCCGCCCGCTGCCGCTGGGCAACGCGGCGATCGGGGTGTGCAACCCGATCGCGCCGCCCGTCGTCGTCCACCATGACGGCGGCGGGCGCTGCTGGAGCGAGTTCGTGCTCGGTTCGGCCTACGAGGGCCCGCCGAAGCTGGTGCACGGCGGGGTCAGCGCGCTGGTGCTCGACCACATGCTGGGCGAGGCGGCCAGCGAGGGGCTGTCCAAGCCGCGCTTTACCGGCACCATCACCGTGCGCTACCTGCGCGGCACCCCGCTGGGGCCGTTGCGCTGCGACGCGTGGGTCGACCGCAGGGAGGGCGTCAAAGTCTTTGCACGGGGGACCATTTCGGATGCCGCGGGGGTCACTGTCGAGGCCGAGGGTGTGTTCATCGAGCCGGCGTGGGCGCGGGAGGCGCAATGAAGTTCTACGTCAGCAGCGCCTTTCTGAACACCCGGGAGATCGTCGAGATCGCCAAGGCCGCCGACGATCTCGGCTACGACGGGATGGGGATCCCCGACCACGTCGTCAACCTCGAAACCCTGGACACGCCGTACCCCTACACCAAGGACGGCGAGCGGCGGTGGCAGCCTTTCACCGACTGGCCCGACCCGTGGGTCCTCGTCGGCGCGCTGGCGCAGATCACCACGCGGCTGCGGTTCGTCACCACCGTCTACATCCCCGCGATGCGCAACCCGTACTCGGCGGCGAAAGCCATTGGCACCGCGGCGGTTTTGGCGTCCGGCCGGGTCGAGCTCGGCATCGGCGTCGGCTGGTGCCGCGAGGAGTTCGCCTTGATGGGTGAGCGGTTCGACGCCCGCGGCAAGCGCACCGACGAGATCATCGAGTTGATGCGAGCGCTGTGGCAACCGGGGTGGACCGAATTCGAGGGTGAGTTCTATGTGGCGCCGCGGCTGGAGATGCAGCCCACCCCGCCGCCCATCCCCGTGTACGTCGGGGGCCTCAGCGACGTCGCGCTGCGCCGCGCCGCCCGCAACGACGGCTGGATCGGCGATCTGATCAAGACCGATCGCGCCATCGAGGCGGTGGGCCGCCTGCGCGAGCTGCGGGCCGAAAACGGTTTGTCCATGGACGACTTCACCGTACTGACGCCCCTCACCGACGCCTTCACCACCGCCGACTACCGGCGCGCCGCCGACGCCGGCATCACCGGCATCATCACCATGCCGTGGATGTTCTACGCCGGGCCGGACGCGTCGTTGGCCGACAAGATCGACGGCATGCAGCGTTTCCGCAAGGACCTGGCGCTCGACGGTTAGACTGTGCGCGTGGCGTTTACGGTGGTCTTCAGCAACGGCGAACCGCGCGACTACGGCGCCTTCGACAGCTACGAGGTCACCGACGCTGGCGTGTTGGTCATCCACATGCACCGCGAGGACGTCGAGCGCCACTTCATCGCCCCCGGGGGCTGGCTCGAGGTCGTCGAGATGGCCGAGGGCCATCCGGTCAAGATGTCACGCGGGATCCTGGGCCGCCGCCCCGGCTGAATCAGGGCTCCCGAGGTCACGACGCATCACCGGTGGCGACGAGAACACCGGGCTGGATCCCCGTGGTCTATGTCTCGCTAAACGTTGCGTTGCCGAGCAGACGCAGAATCGCACGCAAACCCTGGGTTTGGTGCGATTCGGCGTCTGCTCGCGGGGCAATTAAACGTCGTAATAGAGCGCGAACTCGTACGGGTGCGGCCGGACCTGGACGGGCAGGATCTCGTTCTCGCGCTTGTAGCTGATCCACGTCTCGATGAGGTCGGGCGTGAAAACGCCTCCCTCGGTGAGGTATTCGTGGTCGGCTTCCAGCCGGTCGATCACCGCGGACAGCTGGGTGGGCGCCTGCGGGATGTTGGCGGCCTCCTCGGGCGGCAGCTCGTAGAGGTCCTTGTCGACCGGGGCCTGCGGCTCGATCTTGTTCTTGATGCCGTCCAGGCCGGCCATCAGCATGGCGGAGAACGCCAGGTACGGGTTGCCCGACGAGTCGGGGCAGCGGAACTCCAGCCGCTTGGCCTTCGGGTTGCTGCCCGTGATCGGGATGCGCACGCAGGCGCTGCGGTTCCGCTGGCTGTAGACCAGGTTGATCGGGGCCTCGAACCCGGGGACCAGGCGCTTGTAGGAGTTCACGGTCGGGTTGGTGAACGCCAGCAGCGACGGTGCGTGGTGCAGCAGGCCGCCGATGTAGTGGCGCGCGGTGTCGGAGAGGCCGGCGTAGCCCGTCTCGTCGTACATCAGCGGGCCGCCGTCCTTCCACAGCGACTGGTGGGTGTGCATCCCGGAACCGTTGTCGCCGAACAGCGGCTTGGGCATGAAGGTGACGGTCTTGCCCTGCTGCCACGCGGTGTTCTTGACGATGTACTTGTACAGCTGCATGTCGTCGGCGGCGTGCAGCAGGGTGTTGAACTTGTAGTTGATCTCGGCCTGCCCGCCGCTGCCCACCTCGTGGTGGCCCTTCTCCAGGCTGAAGCCCGACTTGATCAGGTTGGACAGCATCTTGTCGCGCAGGTCGACGTAATGGTCAACGGGGGCAACCGGGAAGTAGCCCCCCTTGGGCCGGACCTTGTAGCCGCGGTTGGGGCTGCCGTCGGCCTCGTTCGACTCGCCGGTGTTCCACCACCCCGAGATCGCGTCGACCTCGTAGAACGAGCCGTTGGTGCGCGAGTCGAAGCTGACCGAGTCGAAGATGTAGAACTCGGCCTCGGCGCCGAAGTAGGCGGTGTCGGCGACCCCGGTGCTGATCAGGTAGTTCTCCGCCTTGCGGGCGATGTTGCGCGGGTCGCGCGAGTACGGCTCGAGGGTGAACGGGTCGTGCACGAAGAAGTTCATGTTCAGCGTCTTGGCTTCGCGGAACAGGTCGATGCGCGCGGTCGCGGGATCGGGCAGGAGCAGCATGTCGGACTCGTGAATGGACTGGAACCCGCGAATCGACGAGCCGTCGAAGGCCAATCCGTCCTCAAAGACGCTCTCGTCGAAGAACGAGATCGGAATCGTGAAGTGCTGCATGATGCCTGGCAAGTCACAGAACCGCACGTCGACAAATTCGACGTTCTCGTCCTTGGCGAGTTTGAAGACGTCGTCGGGCGTCATTTCCGTCACAGAATGCTCCTTTACTATGTGATCCGCGGCCTGACGCTAGGGAGCAGATGTTGCCCGTCAGTCAACCCTATGTTGCGCAGAGGTTACGTGACCAGGGCTCCGCGGATCGGACCCCGGGTTGCTCGCGGGTTCTATTGTGAGGCCATGGACCGCAGAATCGTAACTGGTCCGCGGCACGGACGCACTGTTTGGGGGCGCGGCCTATGACGGAGGGTTTGCCGGGTTCGCGGGCGGCCCACCCGGGGGAGGCCCTGGGCCTGCCGGCGAGCGGGCCGGGATCTCTGGCGCCGATGGGGCGGCGGCTGGCCGCCCTGATGATCGACTGGCTGATCTCCTACGGCCTGGCGGCGCTGGCGATGGCGTTCGGCGTCTTCTCCCAACAGGCTTTGGCGACCGCGGTGCTGGTCGTCTGGTTGGTGCTCGGCGTGGTGGCGGTGCGGCTGTTCAGCTTCACCCCCGGGCAGTTGGTGCTGGGTCTGCAGGTGGCGTCGGTCGACGGCCGCGTGCCGGTCGGGCTCGGCCGGCTGGTGGTGCGCGGCCTGCTCGTCGCGGCGGTGGTTCCGGCGTTGTTCACCGACGCCGACGGCCGCGGCCTGCACGACCGGCTGAGCGCAACGGCCGTGGTGCGGCGCTGAATAAGTGGGGGCGACGCGCCGCTACTTGCGGCGCACCGTGCGCTGCACGCCGCGCATCCTGCCGGCGTTCGGCAGCGGACCCTTCGGCATGACACCGGCGCCCGCCCGCGATCCCAGCGCGGCCAGCCGCGACTCCAGCGTGTCGATCTGCTTGACGGTGATGTTGTTGGGCAGTCGGGTGAGGTGGCGCTCCAGCTTGCCCAGCGGAACCTCGTCGTCGCCGTTGCCGACGACGATGTCGTAGATCGGCACGTCGCCGACCAGCCGGGCGGTGCGCTTCTTCTCCTGGGCCAGCAGCGGTTTGATCCGCGTCGCCGATCCCTCGCCGACCAGGATGACGCCGGGCCGGCCGAGCACCCGGTGCACGGCGTCGAGGTGGCCGGTCGCGGCGACGCCCGGCGTCACCCGCCACTTGCCGCGCAGGTTGTCCAGCACCCACGCCGCGGCGCCGGCCTGACCTTCGGCTTTGCGGTAGATCGACCGCTGGGCGCGGCGGCCGAAGATGATGAACATCACCAACCCGCCCAGCACCAAGCCGAACGCGATGGACGTGATCATCGTGAGCCCGCGGGCCCACACGCCGAAAGCCACCGAGGCGCCGACGATCAGCACGAAGGCGCCGATCATGTACGGCAGCAGGCGCTTGTCCTCCTTGCGCTGCATGTTGAACGCCTGCCACAGCTGGGTGCGGCGCTCTCGGGCGGCGGCCTTCCGGGCGGCGGCGGCCTGCGCCCGGGCGGCCTTCTTCTCGGCGGCAGTGCGGGGTTTAGCCATAGTTATCAAGGATACGGACGCGCGGAACCGCCTACGGCGCCGAGGCGCGGCTGCGCGCGGCCTGCTCGTAGAGCCGCCCGGCCCGGTAGGACGACCGCACCAGCGGCCCGGCCAACACGCCCGAAAAGCCCAGCCCCTCGGCGTGCTCCGCGAACCCGACGAACTCCTCGGGCTTCACCCACCGCTCGACCGGGTGGTGACGCGCCGACGGCCGCAGGTACTGGGTGATGGTCACGATGTCGCAGCCGGCGCCGCGCAGGTCGGCCAGCGCGGCGCGGACCTCGTCGGCGGTTTCGCCCAGCCCGAGGATGAGGTTGCTCTTGGTGACCAGGCCCGCCTCACGCGCCGCGGTGAGCACGCCCAGGCTGCGCTCGTAGGTGAAGGCGGGCCGGATCCGCTTGAAGACGCGGGGCACCGTTTCGACGTTGTGCGCCAACACTTCCGGGCGCGACTCGAAGACCTCCGCGAGCCGCGAGGGCACGCCGTTGAAGTCGGGGATCAGCAGTTCGACCCCGGTCGACGGGTTGAGCTCCTTGATGGCGCGCACGGTCTCGGCGTACAGCCAGGCCCCGCCGTCGGGCAGGTCGTCGCGCGCCACTCCGGTGACCGTGGCGTAGCGCAACCCCATGGTCCGCACGCTCTCGGCGACGCGCCGGGGCTCGTCGCGGTCCAGCGCGGCGGGCCTGCCCGTGTCGATCTGGCAGAAGTCGCAGCGGCGGGTGCACTGGTCGCCGCCGATCAGGAAGGTGGCCTCGCGGTCCTCCCAGCATTCGAAGATGTTGGGGCAGCCGGCCTCTTCGCAGACGGTGTGCAGACCCTCCCGGCGGACCAGGCCCTTGAGCTGGGTGTACTCCGGCCCCATCCGCGCCCTGACCTTGATCCACGGCGGCTTGCGCTCGATGGGGGTCTGCGCGTTGCGCACCTCCAGGCGCAGGAGCCGTCGGCCTGGCGGAGCCGCGGCGGCGGCGACATCGGGCCGGGGGGCGACGGTCACAGGCTCGATGCTACGCGGGCGACACCGTCGAGCGCGTCGCAGACCGCCGCGGCGACCGCGGTTTGGACCTCGCCGACGGTGACGGTGCGGCCCAGTTCGGTCGACAGCGACGTCACCCCGGCGTCGCTGATGCCGCACGGCACGATCGCGGCGAACGCGCCCAGGTCGCAGTCGCAGTTGAGCGCGAACCCGTGCATGGTGGTCGCGCGCGACACCCGGACGCCGATGGCGGCGACCTTGCGGGCGGGCTTACCGGCGCCCGCGGGCACCCAAACGCCCGACCGGCCGTCCACCCGGACGGTGTCAAGACCCAGCCCGGCGCACACCTTCATGAGCGATTCCTCAAGGCGCCGAACGTAGTTGACGACATCCAGCGGCTCGGCCAGCCCGACGATGGGGTAGCCGACCAGCTGGCCGGGACCGTGCCAGGTGATCTTGCCGCCGCGGTCGGTGTCTATGACATCTGCGATGCGAGCCCCGCTGACCGGCCGTTCGTGCGGTTGGGTGCGCCGTCCGGCGGTGTATACCGGCAGGTGCTCCAGCAGCAGCAGCGTGTCGGGGCCGCCGGCGACCCTGGCGTCGACCAGGTCGCGCTGCAACTGCCAGGCGGTGGTGTAGTCGACCGTCCCCAGCTCGCGGACGTCGATCGCGCCCGCACTCGCCCGGATCGAACCGCTCACCCCGCCGACGCTACCCGCCTGGCCGCGGCCGGCGAAGCGACGGCGTGGGCCGGCGCTTGCGATCGCCGCTAGTCATGCTCGCGGCGGGCGGTGGCGTAGGCGAGCGCCTCGCCGATGGTGTTGTGGTGGAACTGGAAACCGGCCCGCTCGAGCGCCGACGGGATGGCGCGCTGGCCGATGAGCAGCCCCTCGTCGGCGAACTCGCCCAGGGCGGCGCGCACCGCGAACCCGGGCAGCATCAACGGGGTCGGGCGGTTGACCGCCCGCCCGAACGCGGTGGTGAACTCCGCGTTGGTCACCGGCGCCGGTCCGGTCAGGTTCACCGGTCCCGACAGCGACGGGTTGGCGATGGCGAACAGCAGCGCGCGCACCTCGTCTTCGAGGCTGATCCACGACATGTACTGCCGTCCGCTGCCCAGCCGGGCGCCGAGGCCCGCCGAGAACAGCGGCCGCATCCGGCGCAGCGCGCCACCCGACCGGGACAGCACCAGCCCGGTGCGGGCCAGCACCACCCGCACGCCGGCGTATTGGGCCGGCAGTGTGGCGGCCTCCCAGTCCTGACACAGCTGGGCCAGGAAACCGCGTCCCGCCCTTGCGTTTTCGTCGACGACACGGTCCTGGGTGTTTCCGTAGTAGCCGACCGCGCTGGCGTTGATCAGCGTTTCGACGCCGGCGTCGGCGGCGGCGTTGGCCAGCACTTCGGTCGGGGCGATGCGGCTGTCGCGCAGGCTTTGCTTGAACGCGCCCGACCAGCGGCGCTGCCCGACGTTGACCCCGCACAGGTTGACCACGGCGTCGACGTCGGCCAGCGCGTCGGGATCGAAGTCGCCGCTCTCGGGATTCCAGTGCAGCTCTTCGGAATTCGCCGGCGTCCGGCGCACGATGCGCAGCACGGGATGGTCGGCCGCGCGCAACGCCGCGGCCAGGGCCGAGCCGATCAGGCCGGACGAACCCGCTATCGCGATGACGGGCTTGGGCACGGTTCGGACGCCCCCCTCACAGACCCAAGTCGGCCTCGAACGCACCTTCTTCGAGCCGCTGCTTGATCGTGGTGAGGAAACGCCCGGCGTCGGCCCCGTCGATCAGCCGGTGGTCGTAGGTCAGCGGGAGATAGCAGACCGAGCGGACCCCGATCGACTCGTTGCCGTTCTCGTCGACGACCACCCGCGGCCGCTTGACGATCGCGCCGGTGCCCAACATGGCCGCCTGTGGCGGGACCAGGATCGGGGTGTCGAACAGCGCCCCCTGGCTGCCGATGTTGGTGATCGTGAAGGTGCCGCCGGACAGCTCGTCGGGCTTGAGGTTGCCCGACCGGGCGCGCGCGGCGATGTCGGCGATGGCCCTGGCCAGCCCGGCCAGCGACAGGTCGCCGGCGTTGTGCACGACGGGGGAGAGCAGGCCCTGCTCGGTGTCGACGGCGAACCCGAGGTGCTCGGCGTCGTAGTAGGTGATCTCCTTGGTTTCCTCGTTGTAGCTGGCGTTGATGTTGGGGTGGATCTTCAGCGCGTCGATGACGGCGCGGGCGATGAACGGCAGGAAGGTCAGGTTCACGCCCTCGCGCTCGGCGAACGCCGACTTGGCCCGCGCCCGCAGGCCCACGATCTTGGTCATGTCGACCTCGTGGGTCTGGGTGAGCTGAGCCGTGGCCTGCAGGGATTCGCGGGTCTTGGCCGCAGTGATCTGCCGGATGCGGCTGGCCTTTTGCGTGGTGCCGCGCAGGTGCGCCAGCGCGGGCGCCGGGGCGGGCGCGGCCGAAGGGGCCGCCGGTGCCGCCGGGGCCGCAGCGCCGGTGGCCGGCGCGGCGGCGGGGGCCTGCGCCGGCACCTGCGCGGCCTGCTGCTTCCGCTGCGCGGCGGCGAGCACGTCCTGCTTGCGGATGCGCCCGCCCACGCCCGTGCCGGTGACCTCTGCGAGGTCGATGTTGTTCTCGCCGGCCAGCTTTCGCACCAGCGGGGTCACGTACGGCGCACCGTCGGTCGCGGGGGCGCCGGTCTCGGCCGCCGCCGGGGCCTGGTCCGGTTCGGCCTTCGGCGCCGGCGCCGGCGCGGGCGGCGGTGGGGGGGCCGAAACCGGCTTGGGTTCGGGTTGCGGCTTGGGTTCGGGTTTCGGCTCGGGCTTGGGCTCGGGTGGGGG
>NZ_MVHD01000110.1 GCF_002086635.1 Mycobacterium alsense
CCACGGGCAGAAGGTGCAAGCCGCCGGCAACAACATGGCCAGCACCGACAGCGCCGTCGGGTCCAGCTGGGCCTGACACCCAACTTCAGGCGCGGCAGCACACCACACGTCGGGGTGCTGCCGCGTCCTGCGGTTTCCGACCAACTCACGTCACTCTGACCACTTCGAACCCTGAGGTATTGATGGACCAGCAGAGCACCCGCACCGACATCACCGTCAACGTCGACGGCTTCTGGATGCTTCAGGCGTTGCTCGACATTCGGCACGTCGCACCTGAGCTGCGCTGCCGGCCCTTCGTCTCCACCGACTCGAACGACTGGCTCAACGAACACCCCGGGATGGCGGTGATGCGCGAAGAGGGCATCGTCGTCGGCGACGAGGTGCAGGAGCAGGTCGCCGCGCGGATGCGGGTCCTCGCCGCGCCCGACCTCGAGGTCGTCGCCCTGCTGTCGCGGGGCAAGCTGCTCTATGGCGTCGTGGAAGACGACAACCAGCCTCCCGGGTCGCGGGACATCCCCGACAACGAGTTCCGCGTGGTCCTGGCCCGGCGCGGCCAGCACTGGGTGTCGGCCGTGCGCGTCGGCAGCGACATCACCGTCGACGACGTCGCCGTCGCCGACAGCGCCTCGATCGCGTCCTTGGTGATCGACGGCCTCGAGTCGATCCACCACGCCGAGCCGGCGGCGATCAACGCCGTCAACGTGCCGCTGGAGGAGATGCTGGAGGCGACCAAGTCCTGGCAGGAGTCCGGTTTCAACGTCTTTTCCGGCGGGGACCTGCGGCGGATGGGCATCAGCGCCTCCACCGTCGCCGCGCTGGGCCAGGCGCTGTCCGACCCGGCGGCCGAGGTCGCGGTGTATGCGCGTCAGTACCGCGACGACGCCAAGGGTCCGAGCGCCTCGGTGCTGTCGCTGAAGGACGGTTCGGGCGGCCGCATCGCGCTCTACCAGCAGGCGCGCACCGCGGGTTCGGGGGAGGCGTGGCTGGCGATCTGTCCGGCCACCCCGCAGCTGGTGCAGGTGGGCATCAAGACCGTGCTGGACACGCTGCCCTACGGCGAGTGGAAGACACACAGCAGGGTTTGACACACGGGTGAAACACAAACTTCACCAACGCTTCTGCCGAGAACATGCGGTCGGGATGCGAAGGCGGCATACTCCTTTAGAATCATCAGCAAATCTTCAAGGCAAATGTTCAAGGCAGTGTCACCACAACTCCGTAACAAGGCGAGGCAGATGAAAACCGAACTAGTCGTGCTGCACCTGTCCGGGGGCCGCGGCGCCCCGGCTCGTGTAGCGCCCGGGTCCGCCACCCGCCTGGCAACGCGGGGTCACACATTCACCAGGGCAGGGGGTGCAGGGCGATGACCGCTGTAGGAGTAGCTGACGCATTACAGGCAGACATCGAGGGAATCTCGCAACCTCGGGCGGTAGTGGTCGGCGTGATGGCCGGCGAGGGCGTCCAGATCGGCGTCCTGTTGGACGCGAACGCCCCGGTGTCGGTCATGACCGACCCCCTGTTGAAGGTGGTCAACAGCCGGCTCCGCGAGCTGGGCGAGACCCCGCTGGAGGCCACGGGCCGCGGCAGGTGGGCGCTGTGCCTGGTCGACGGCACGCCCCTGCGCGCCACCCAGTCGCTGACCGAGCAGGACATCTACGACGGCGACCGGCTGTGGATCCGGTTCCTCCCCGACACCGAGCACCGCTCCCAGGTCATCGAGCACATCTCGACCGCCGTCTCGGCAAACCTGAGCAAGCGATTCGCCGCGATCGACCCGATCGTCGCGGTCCAGGTCGGTGCCTCGATGGTCGCGGTGGGGGTGACCGCGGCATCGGCTCTGCTGGCCTGGTGGCGTTGGCACCACAACTCGTGGCTGCCCACGGTCTACGCCGCGATCATCGCTGCGATCGTGCTGTCGGTGGCCATCATGCTCGCGATGCGCGCGAAGACGGATTCGGATCGGCGTGTCGCCGACACCATCCTGCTGAGCGGCCTCGTGCCGCTGGCGGTGGCCGCGGCGTCGGCGCCGCCGGGCGGCGTCGGCTCCCCGCAGGCGGTGTTGGGCTTCGGCGTGCTGACCATCGCCGCGGCGCTGGCGCTGCGCTTTACCGGCCGCCGGCTGGCCATCTACACCGCGATCGTCACGATCGGCGCGGTGACGACCGTCGCCAGCCTGTCGCGCATGGTCGCCATGACCAGCGCGGTCACCAACTTCGCGTGCGTGGTGCTGGTCTGCGTGCTGGCCTACCACGCCGCCCCGGCGCTGTCCCGCCGGCTGGCCGGCATCCGGCTGCCCGTCTTCCCGTCGGCCACCAGCCGGTGGGTCTTCGAGGCGCGGCCCGACCTGCCCACCACCGTGGTGCGCCCCGACGGAGGCGCCCCCGTGCTGGAGGGCCCCGCGTCGGTCCGCGACGTGGTGTTGCAGGCCGAGCGGGCGCGCTCGTTCTTGAGCGGGCTGCTGTTGGGCCTCGGCGTGCTGATGGTGGTCTCGCTGACCGCGCTGTCGAATCCGCACACCGGCGAGCGCTGGCTGCCGCTGCTGCTGGCCGGCTTCAGCGCCGGCTTCCTGATGCTGCGGGGCCGTTCGTACGTGGACCGCTGGCAGGCCATCACCCTGGCCGCGACGTCGGTGATCATCGTCGCCGCGGTGGTGGTGCGCTACGCGCTGGTGCTGCACTCGCCGCTGGCGTTGTCGATCAGCGTGGCGATCCTGGTGCTGCTGCCGGCGGCGGGCATGACGGCCGCGGCGGTCGTGCCCAACACCATCTACAGCCCGCTGTTCCGCAAGTTCGTGGAATGGATCGAATACCTCTGCCTGATGCCGATCTTCCCGTTGGCATTGTGGTTGATGAACGTCTATGCGGCGATCCGCTACCGCTAGCCGCCGGGCGCGGCGCGGCAACGCGGCCCGTGCCGCGGTCGCCGCGCTCCTGCTGACGTCGGGCGCATTGGCGGGGTTGCCGCCCGCGTACGCGATTTCGCCCCCGACCGTCGATCCCGGCGCGCTGCCGCCCGACGGAACGCCCGCACCGCCGGCGCCGATGAAACAGAACTCCTACTGCACCGAGGTCGGGGTGATACCCGGCACCGACTTCCGGCTGCCGCCGAAGTACATGGAGATGCTGAACCTGCAGGAGGCGTGGCAGTTCGGGCGGGGCGCCGGGCAGAAGGTCGCGGTCATCGACACCGGCGTGACCCCGCATCCCAGGTTCCCGCACCTGCTCCCCGGCGGCGACTACATCATGTCGGGCGACGGGCTGTCGGACTGCGACGCGCACGGCACCATCGTCGCGTCGATGATCGGCGCGGCGCCGGCCAGCGGCGCGGCGACGCCGCCGGCCGCTCCGCGCAGGCCGGTCCCCGTCCCCACCACCGAGCCGCCCCCGAAACC
>NZ_MVHD01000111.1 GCF_002086635.1 Mycobacterium alsense
GGGCGGGTGTCGACGCGGATGCTGCGGGGGCCATCGACGACTACCGTGCGCATATCGGCGCGCTCACTTTCTTTGCCGCACAACAAATTGTGACCAATCGGGCTCGCGGACCGCGGCCCAGTACTCGTTGAGCCGCCACGGGCTCACGGTGTGGATCTCCCCGTCCGGGTTTTTGAAGTAGGAGTGCTTGACCGCGGGGTGCGACCACACCATCTTCTTGATCCGGGTCTGCGTGCGTTCATGCCACTGCTTCGCCGGCTCGGGCTTGGGCTCCATCGAGTGCAGCCCGTCCTCCACCAGCCGCCTGAGGCACTGGTCGATGTAGCGCATCTGCAGTTCGGACTGGAAGATCAGGCTGCCCCCGTGGGCCAGATGGGTGCCGGGCCCGTAGATGATGAAGAAGTTCGGAAACCCCGGCACGGTGACGCCCAGGTAGGCATACGGGCGGCTCCCCCACATCCGGTGCAGTTCAATTCCGTTGCGGCCCCGTATGTCTAGTGGCCACAGCACGTCGATGTGCCGGAACCCCGTGGCGTAGACGATGACATCGGCGTCGCGGGTCACCCCGTCGTCGGTGACCACGCCGTGCGGCGCGATCTTGCGGATCGGCGTGCGCACCAGCTCGACGTTGTCCCGTTGCAACGTCCGCAGCCAGCTGCCGTTGTCCTGCAGGGTCCGCTTTCCCGTCGCCGGGTAGTCGGGCAGCACCTTGGCCAGCAGCTCGCCGGATTCCGGGTCGCTGCCGACCTGGCTGGTGATCCACTCGGAGAACATCATTCGGGCCGCGGCGTTGATGTCGCTGACGGCGTAGTCCTGGTCGGCGTAGTTCGGGTCGCCCTCCGCGGCGTCGAGCCCCTTGTCCGCGCCGGGCCACAGGACGAGGAATCGATACCACCGCCCGTAGAACGGCAGGTGGCGCATCGCCCAGCGCACGCCGTCGCCGACCTCGTCGTGGTACATGGGGTTGGGGAACATCCACTGGGCGGTCCGCTGGAACACGCTGAGCCGCTCCACGCGGTCGGCGATCGCGGGCGCGATCTGAAAGCCGCTGGCGCCCGCCCCGATCAGCGCGACCCGCTTGCCCGTCACGTCAACCGAGTGATCCCAGGCCGCGGAGTGAAACGACGGGCCCTCGAAGGTGCCGGCCCCGTCGAATTCCGGGATGTGGGGCCGGTTGAGCTGACCGACCGCGGTGATGACGGCCCGGGCGGTGACCGTGTCGGTCTGGCCGTCGGCGCCGCGCAGCGACACGCTCCACACACCCTCGTCGTCGTTCCAGACGGCCGCCACGACTTCGGTGTTCCATCGGACGTGCTCCCCCAGCCCGTGTTTGTTCATCACGCCGGTGAAGTAGTCGCGCAGCTCGTACTGCTCGGCGAAGAAGTGGGTCCAGTCGTTGTTGGGTTCGAAGCTGTAGCAATAGAAATGGTTCGCGACGTCGACGCGGGCGCCGGGATAGCTGTTCTCCCACCATGTTCCGCCGGGGCCGGGGTTCTTTTCGACGATGGTGAACGGGATGTTGGCCTGTTTGAGGCGGACGCCGGCCAGGAGGCCGGATTCGCCGCAACCGACCACCAGGACCGGGAATTCGGCAGCGGATTCGGCCGGAAGAGCCGCCGGACGGCGCGGATCGACGCCGTCGAGATCCATCTCCTCGAGGATCAACGGCAGGTAGTCGTCGGTCACGTGTTCGCAGGCGGCCCAGTCCATCATCTCCCGGATGAGATCGAGGCTCAGCGGCTCGGGCTCGGGGCAGCCGCGGTCTCGGTAGTCGGCGATCACCGGCAGCGCCGCCGCGCGGGCCCGGGCCTTGTCGTCCTCCGACATGAACCCCTGCACCTCGTTGAGGAAGATGCCCATCGGCTTGAAGTCCCGGATGAACCGCGGGTCACCGGTGATGTGGACGAGCGACAGGAGCAGCGTCGGGATGCTGACGTCCTCGAGCGCGGCCGCGATCTCGGCCGTCGACGTCGTGAACGGATGGCCGGCGTAACGGCTGCGCATCAAGCCGATCCTTCCGGTAGGCGGGCCCGCGACCAATTACGCTACTAGCGGTTTCGTAATTGGCAGCACTACGCTACCGCGCTGCGCGGCGGGGGATCAAGGGAGGCCGCTGGGGGTCGTCTTCGTCGTCTTCGTTGTTGGTGGTGAAGCGTTCGGGGTGGTGGTAGGGGTTGGTGCGGGGTTGTCCGGCTACGGGTTTCCGTGCGCCCCGGGAGTGCCAACCACCCCGCCGAGGCCACCCATTCCGCCGGCCCCGCCGTTGACGCCGTTGCCGCCGTTGCCGCCGATCCCGAAGATCGACGGGGTGTAGGAGCCGCCCATCATCAAACCCGCGTTCCCGCCGTTACCGCCGGCGGCGGACCCGACGCCCGCGCCCGCGTCGCCGCCGGTGCCTCCGTAGCCGAAGAATCCGAGACCGCCGCCGCCGGCTCCGCCACCGCCCCCGATGCCGGCCGGAGCGGCGCCGCCGTGCCCGCCGTTGCCGCCTATCGCGGCCTCGAACGCGGCGGCCAGGCCGCCGGCGCCGCCGGCGCCGCCGTTGCCGAGGGCCGAGGCGCCCCCGGCGCCACCCGCCCCGCCGCCGGCTATGCCGGCGATCGCGGCGCCCACGCCGCCGTCGCCGCCGAGGCCACCGGTTCCGCCGGCGCCACTGGCGGCGCCGCCGGCCCCGCCATTGCCGCCGACGGCGGCGGCCCACCCGACCAACGCGGGGGCCGCGGCGGCGCCGCCGGCGCCGCCGGTCCCGGCGATGCCGGTCGTAGCGGCGCCGCCCGCGCCGCCGAGGCCGCCCTGGGTCAAGTCGAGTCCGAAGAAGCCGCTGGAGCCGCTGCCGCCGCCCGCACCGCCGGCGCCCCCGGCTCCCCCGTCAGCGGTCGCGGCGCCGCCGATCCCGCCGTTGCCACCCATGCTCAAGTCGATCCCCAGCGGGCTTCGGGCGAAGCCCAGGCCGCCGGCGCCGCCGTCGCCGCCGATTCCGGTGGTGGCGGTGCCGCCTGGGCCGCCGGCGCCGGTGGCGCCAGCGGCTTCCTCTCGGGCATCGGTGGTCCCGGCGGGGCCGGCGGCGACGCGTCCAGCGG
>NZ_MVHD01000112.1 GCF_002086635.1 Mycobacterium alsense
GGCCGTGGCGCAGGCTGGGCTGCACGCCGCTGACGTTGAAGATCACCGCATACTGCAGGCCGTGATCACGCCAGTCGGCGACCTGCTCGATGACGTCATCGGATGTGCCGGTGAGGAGACACTCGCGGAGCGGTGTCGGATGACTCGCGCCGCTGCGGACCCCTAGCTGTGCGGGTAGGTCGAGCTGGCGGCTGCCACCGGTCATGACGAAAAAAAGGGCCGCGGCGGTGATGGACATGGGGTCGCGGCCGGCGTCGGAGGCCGCAGCCCGGACTTTTTGCAGGCCGGCGGCGTAGTCCGCGGGCCGCATCGCCATGGCGGCGGGAAACCACGCGTCGGCGTAGCGGCCGGTGGCCCGCAACATGCGCGGCCCGTGGGAGGCGATCCAAATCTCCGGCCACCCGCCGCGGTAGGGCGGGAGGTCGAACACGGCATTGCGCAGCGGGAAGAATTGCGAATCGCGGTTGACCAGTTCGCCGCCGGAGTCCCACAGCGCGCGAATGGTGGCCAGGGCCTCTTCGAATCGCGCCACCGGCATTGACCACTCCACTCCGTAGGGCTCGTTGTATGCGCGCGCACCCGTTCCGATTCCGAGGATGGCGCGCCCCCGGGTGAGCAGGTGCAGCGTGGCGGCCGCCCGGGCGGTGACAGCGGGATTGCGACGGGCCACGTCGGATACCCCGATCCCAACCCGATGCCTTCCCAGCGCATTTCGGGTGGCCAGATACCCCAATGCCGTCCACGCTTGGTAATACGCGTCGATTTCAGGCGTCAGCCGTGCGGTCCCGGCATACGGCGCAATCGCCACCGATTGCGGAAACAGTGAGCTGAGATGGTCAGGCAGCCAAAACGAGTCCACCCATTTTCCAATTGCTGTGAGATAGCTTGCGCACACCAACGCAGTCGGTGAGTAGCGGGTGTGCAGCGGTTGCTCGATCAGACCGACCCTAAACACGACTAAGCGCTCGTGTTTGGATGCCGATGGTGGCCGCGGGGACGATCAAGAACGACACCATCATGCCGAACCCTCGGTCGGTGCACTCGGGCGGACAATAGCTCACCGATCGTTGCCCCGGAAGCACCGCGGTCACACCAAGTTCAGACATCACCATCTCCTTGGCAGGGCTCAGCGGCCCAGTGTGCATAGAGAGCGAGCTACCGGCCGAGGCGGTCATAACCCGTAATCCGCTTTGAGAAGGTCGCCGGCGCGCTCACCGATGACTACGCAGGGGGCCATCGTGTTTCCGCTGGTGATCCGCGGCATGATCGAGGCATCGGCGATGCGAAGTCCCTCGATCCCATAGACTTTGAGGCTTCCGTCGACGACTGACAGGTCGTCACGCCCCATTTTCGCGGTGCCGCAGGGGTGGAAGTAGCTTTCTGCCGCGTTACGGACGAAGCGAACGAGGCCACGACGTGAGAGATCACCCGGCATCACTTCGCGCTCTGTGAAGCGTCGCAGAGATGGGGAATTTCCGATTTGGCGGCATAAGTCAACGCAGGTAAGCGCAACCTCGACGTCGTCGGGGTCCGCCAGCATGTTTCCCTCGACCGCCACGGGGTCGCCCGGATTGCGGCCGGTAAGCCAGATCCTGCCGCGACTCTTGGGCCGCAGCACCCCGGCGCACATCGTCCAGCCTTGCTCGGGTACGTCGTACGCCTGAGCATTTTCCTTGCTGCACAACGGAAACTCGCCAACGCAGATTTGCAGGTCAGGTGCTTCCAGGCCCGGTTCGCTCTTCCAGAATACCGTGACCTCTGCGCCGTTGTTGCGAGGCTCGAGCGGATCGCGCCACGCCCAAACGCAGTCGATGCGCGGATGATTTTGATAGTTTCGCCCCACCCCGGCCAGATTTGCCACAACGGGAATCCCCAAGCGCCGCAATTCGCCAGCATCACCGATGCCCGACTGCATGAGTACCTTAGGGGTGTTCACCGCGCCTAGCGAGACGACCACCTCGTGCGCCGCGGCAACGCTGTGGGTCTTTCCGCCATGCGAGAACTCCACCTCCACGATCCGGTTCTTATCGAAGACAAGCCGAGTCACCGTCGCGCCGGTGAGAACCGTGAGGTTCGACCGGAACTGGTGCGGGTGGACGTAGGAACGAAACACCGATTGCCGGGATCCATGCCGCATGGTTAGGTCGAGGATCGATACGCCGCCATCACCATCCATCATCTGCCCGTTATTGCTTTCGTAGCTGGGAATCCCGATCGAGCGCGCGGCCTCAGCGATGGCCAGGGCGAGCGGGTTGGGATCGGGTGGAGGTGCCACGAACATCGGGCCGCCGACACCGCGGTATTTTGGGTCGCACGGCCCGTGCCAGTCTTCGACCCGGCGGTAGATGTCGAGAACCGATTGATAACCCCAGGATTCGTCACCGGCCTCGGCCGCAAAGTAGTTCCAGTCGCTCCGATGTCCCCGCGCCCACACCATCACATTGACGCTCGATCCCCCACCGAGCACCTTTCCCATGGAAAGTGAAATCGATCTGCCATTGAGATGAGCTGACGGCTGGGAGAGGAAATTCCAGTCACGCTCGCTGCCCAAGTTGAGCGTCCATTGGGAGGGGTCTTGGACGGAAGGCACATCGTCAGTGCCGCCCGCCTCCAGCAACAGAACGCCGACATCGGGGGTTTTCGGCCAGCCGGCCGGCGACGACCGACCCCGATGAACCGGATCCGCAAACCACGAAGTCGTACCGTGGTGCGACCGCGTGATAAGTCATGTACGTTCTCCTGCCCTGTTCTAGTGGAGCCGGTGTGCGGCCCGTGGCTGTTCGGCTTGTAGCGGGTGAACCCGATTGGCGGCCTGGTTCATAGCTTGCGTAGTCCGCGAAGGATTCTGGTCAGGGGGAGGGTCGCGGCCAGGCCGTGGCGCAGGCTGGGCTGCACGCCGCTGACGTTGAAGATCACCGCATACTGCAGGCCGTGATCACGCCAGTCGGCGACCTGCTCGATGACGTCATCGGATGTGCCGGTGAGGAGACACTCGCGGAGC
>NZ_MVHD01000113.1 GCF_002086635.1 Mycobacterium alsense
CAGGTGGTGGCGCGGGCGCGCGCCGCCGGCGTGGTGTGCCGGCCGCGCGACATCTTCGTCGAGCAGACCGTGGCCCGCCTGGCCGAGGTGGTCGGGATCGACAACGGCGACGCGCGAGTAGCCGACGAGGGCCTCGGGCCGGTGGTCGCGACGCCGATCATCCGCTGGTTGAACGGCGTGGAAAGCGCGGGGGGCCCCGTCGACCAGTTCAACCAGACGGTGCTGGTGCAGGCCCCCGTGGGGGTCGCCGAGGCCGAGGTGGTGACGTTGCTGCAGGCCCTGCTGGACCGGCACGCCATGCTGCGGCTGCGCGTCGACGGCGACAACCCGGACGGAGCCGGGGGCTGGTCGTTGACGGTGCCCGAGGCGGGGGCGGTCGACGCCCGTCGCTGCCTGCGCGCCGTGCAGGCGCTGTCCGACGCCGCGGTGATCG
The DNA here is from genome assembly GCF_002086635.1 of Mycobacterium alsense. GTDB lineage: Bacteria > Actinomycetota > Actinomycetes > Mycobacteriales > Mycobacteriaceae > Mycobacterium > Mycobacterium alsense. Next base: position 434 of record NZ_MVHD01000113.1, read on the forward strand.
AGGCGCGGTCGCGGTTGGACCCGGCGGCCGGGGTGATGTTGAGCGCGCTGTGGGTGCCCTCCACGGCCCAGCTGCTGCTGATCGTCCACCATCTGGCCGTCGACGGGGTGTCGTGGCGGATCTTGTTGGAGGACCTCAACCTCGCCTGGGTTCAGCTCCGCGGCGGCCAGCAGGTGGTGTTGCCGGCGGGAGGGACGTCGTTTGCGCGGTGGGCGTCGCTGTTGGCCGACCACGCGCGCCACCCGCACGTCGTCGAGCAGGCGAACGCCTGGCGGCGGGTGGCCGCGACCACCGTGCCGCTGCCGGCGGTGCGTCCCGCGCTGGACACGTTTGCCAGCGCGGGGCAGTCGTCGATGGAGCTGGACGCCGAGACCACCCGCATGCTGCTCGGGGAGGTGCCCGCGGCGTTCCACGCCGGCATACACGACATCCTGTTGATCGCCTTCGCCGTGGCGGTCGCGGAATTCCTGGGCACCGACGGGCCGATCGGCATCGACGTCGAGGGGCACGGGCGCGACGAGGATTGGGCCCCGTCGGAAGAACAGGTCGATCTGTCCCGCACGGTGGGCTGGTTCACCACCAAGTACCCGGTGGCCGTGGACGCCGGGCGACTGGACTGGGCCCAGGTGGTGGCCGGCGACCCCGCCCTGGGGGCGGTGGTCAAAGATGCCAAAGAGCAGCTCCGGACCCTGCCGGACGGTCTGACCTACGGTTTGCTGCGTTACCTGAACCCCGACGTCGATTTGGGCGGGTCCGACCCGCCGATCGGGTTCAACTATCTGGGCCGCCTGGGTGCCGCCGCGGAGGTCTCCGGTGACGTCTGGGAGATCCGTCAGGACGGGTGGTCGGTCACCGGCGCCGCCGCGGCCATCCCCATGCCGTTGATGCACACCCTCGAGCTCAACGCCGGCACGGTGGACACCGACGCCGGCCCGGCGCTGCGCGCCGGTTGGACGTGGGCCCCCTCGGTCCTGGACCAGGCGCAGGTCGGCAGGCTGAACCGGCTGTGGTTCGAGGCCCTGGCCGGCATCTGCGCGCATGTGCGTGGCGGCGGCGGCGGACTTACCCCCTCCGATATCGCTGTTGGCCTCAGCCAGCAACAGATCGACGAGCTCCAGCGGCAATATGCGGATAGCTGACGTCCTGCCGCTGACCCCCCTGCAGCGGGGGCTGCTGTTTCACGCCACCACCCAGGATGGCGACGACGTGTATGCGGTGCAGCTCGATATCACGCTGGACGGTTGGCTCGATCAGCACCGCCTGCGCGACGCCCTGCACACGGTGGTGACCCGGCATCCCAACCTGGCGGCGCGATTCTCCGACAAGTTCGACGAGCCGGTGCAGATCATTCCCGCCGATCCCGTCGTGCCCTGGCGGTATGTCGACCTCAGCGGCGGTGACCCGGATCCCGCGGACGTCAGCGACCAGATCCGGCGGGTGTGCGCCGCCGAACGCGCCGCGGTCCGCAGCCTTGCCGACCAGCCGCCCTTTCGGGCCGCCCTCATCCGCACGGCGGAAGACCGGCACCGGCTGGTCCTGACGAATCACCACATCGTGCTCGATGGGTGGTCGCTGCCGATCCTGGTGGGTGAAATATTCGCCAGCTACTGCGGGCAACGGCTGCCCGTCGCCGGGCCGTATCGCAGGTTTGTCACCTGGCTGGCAAGCCGCGACCTCGATGCCGCCCGCGCCGCCTGGGGTGAGGTGCTGGCCGGATTCGACACCCCCACGCTGGTGGGTGCGCCGGGCCGGTTGAGGCTGGGCCCCCGGGGCGTCGCGACCTTCCGGGTGCCCGAACTGACCACCCAGGCGCTCGGCGAGCTGGCGCGCTCGCACCACACCACCGTCAGCACCGTGCTGCAGGCCGCCTGGGCGCAGCTGCTGATATGGCAGACCGGCAGGCACGACGTCGCCTTCGGCACGACGGTCTCGGGCAGGCCCGCCGAGGTGCCCGGTGCGGACTCGATGGTGGGCCTGTTCATCAACACCGTGCCGGTGCGCGCGAACGTCACCGCCGCGACCACCACCGCCGACCTGCTCGATCAGCTGCAAAACGCTTACAACCACACGCTCGACCACCAGCACCTGGCGCTCAACGAGATCCACCGCCTCGCCGGCCAGGACCAGCTTTTCGACACCTTTTTCGTGTACGAGAACTACCCCCTCGACACCGCCGCGCTCTCGGACATCGGCGGATTGACCGTCACCGAGTTCACGCACCGCGAATACAACCACTACCCGCTCGCGGTCCAGGCCATGCCGGGTGACGAACTGCGCCTGCGCGTCGAGTTCGACACCGAGGCCTTCGACAGCCGCGACATCGAGGCGTTGGTGGGGCGGTTTGAGCGGGTGTTGGTGGCGATGGCGGCCGATGCGGGGCGGCGGTTGTCGTCGGTGGATGTGTTGGGTGAGGTTGAGCGTGCTCGGTTGGAGGGGTGGGGTAATCGGGCGGTGTTGGGGCGGTTG
>NZ_MVHD01000114.1 GCF_002086635.1 Mycobacterium alsense
GGCACGGCGGCACCGGAGGCGGCGGCGGGAGCGGCGGTACCGGGGGCACCGGCGTCGATGGGGCACCCGGCGCCAACAGCTTCAGCGCAAGCTTCACCGCCCAAGGCGGCGACGGCGGCAACGGCGGTGACGCCGGCCACGGTGGTGGCGGCGGCCACGGTGGCGACGGCGGGCACGGCGGCGGCGGAGGGCGCGCGGGGATGCTGAGCGGCATGCTGGGCGCGACCGGCGCCGGCGGCGGAGGGGGCGCCGGCGGTGCCGGCGGCACCCATGGCGCTGCCGGTGCCGCCGGCGCAGCGGGCACTGCGATCGGTGCCACACAATCGATTCCCGGCCAGCCGGGCTCGCCGGGTCTCGGCGGCGACGCGTTCAACGGCGCCAACGGCGCCGACGGAAATGCGGGATAGTTACCAGCTGTCCCAGTGGGTCAGCTGCTCGGCGGGCAGCCGCTTGGCCGGGCGGAAATCGGTGCCCTTGGTGTACGCGATCGGGAACAACCCACCCTGGCTGTATTCGTCGTAGGGGATGCCGAGCACCTCCGCCGCCCGTTTTTCGCCGTCGCGCAGCAGGTGCAGCGTCGTCCAGCACGAGCCCAGGCCGCGCGAGCGCAGCGCCAGGCAGAAACTCCACACGGCCGGGAACAGCGAGGCCCAGAACGACACCCCGCCCAGCGGCGACTTGTCTTCCCGGCCCACGAGGCAGGGGATCAGCAGGACCGGCGCCTCGTGCATGTGCTCGGCCAGGTAGGTCGCGGAGTCGCGGACCTTCCCCATCCGTTCACCGCGGGTGTCGCCCTCGGGGTACTCGGGTGAGGGCGCGGCGAGGTAGCCCCGGGCGTTGGCCAGGTAGATGTCGGCGATCGCCTTCTTCTTCTCGGCGTCCTCGACGAACACCCACTGCCAGCCCTGGGAGTTGGAACCCGTCGGCGCCTGCAGCGCCAGGTCGAGGCATTCCATCAGCACCTCGCGGCTCACCGGCCTGTCGAAATCGAGACGTTTGCGGACCGAGCGGGTGGTGGTGAGCACTTCGTCGACGGACAGGTTCAGGGCCATGTGTGGAGACTACCGTCGGCCTATATTCGGCCCATGAGCGTCGAACTCACCCAAGAGGTTTCCCGCCGGCTCACGTCGGATCACTATGGTTGGCTGACCACGGTCGCGAAGTCCGGTCAACCGGTCCCCCGGCTGATCTGGTTTTACTTCGACGGCGACAAGCTGACGGTGTACTCGATGCCGCAGGCCGCCAAGGTCGCCCACATCAGGGCGCATCCGGCGGTGAGCCTGAACCTGGATTCCGACGGCAACGGCGCCGGCATCATCGTGGTCGGCGAGACCGCGAGGATCGACGCCACCGGCGTCGACTGCCGGGAGGACGGGCCGTACTGGTCCAAGTACCGCGAGCAGGCCGACAAGTTCGGTCTGTCCGAGGCGATGGGCTCCTACAGCACCCGGTTGGCGATCACGCCGACCAAGGTGTGGACCACGCCCACGGGCTAATCGAGGTCGGTCGAGGTCGAGACGGTCCGCCACGCATCGATGTCGGCGAGGAGTTCCTGGGTCTTGGCCTCGACCGCTTTGACACAGTCGGTGCCCAGCAGCAGATGCAGCGGCGGTTCGGCCGCGGAGGCTATGTCCACGATCGCGGCGGCCGCCTTGACCGGGTCACCGGGCTGCTCGTGGTTGACGTCGAGCGCGCGGGCGCGCATCGCGCCTGCGGTCGATTCGTAGTCCGCGATGACGGTTTCCTCGGTTCCGAGGCTGGAGGCGTCGAGGAAGTCGGTGCGGAAGTAGCCCGGCTCGACGATGGTCACCTTGATCCCCAGCGGCGCGACCTCTTTGGCCAATGCCTCGCTGAACCCTTCCACCGCGAACTTGGTCGAGTTGTAGATCCCCCAGCCCGCCGAGCCCAGCAGCCCGCCGACCGAGCTGATGTTGACGATGTGGCCGGCGCGTTGGCGGCGCAGGACGGGCAGCACGGCGCGCAGGACGGTCAGGGTGCCGAAGACGTTGACCTCGTAGACGGCGCGGACCGACGCGTCGGAGGCCTCCTCCACGGCGCCGAGCAGACCCCGGCCGGCGTTGTTGACCACCACATCGATCCGCCCGTACGCATCGATGCCCGCCTGCACCGCCCGGGCCGCCTGACCGGCATCGGTGACGTCGAGGTCGACGGCCACCAGGTCCGCGCCCGCGTCGGGCAGTTCGGCACGGATCTGCTCGGCGCGCCGTGCCGTCGCCACCACCCGATCTCCCTGACGCAGCACCGCCCGTGCGATCTCGAGCCCGAAGCCGCGGGACGCTCCGGTGAGGAACCAGACCTTTTCCGACACTTCTCCTCCTTGCGTGCCCGCCCAGCTCCGCTGCGCGGCTCGCTCGTACCGTACAGCCGTTCGGTGGGCGGGTCAGGGTGCCGGCGGGGGCGGC
>NZ_MVHD01000115.1 GCF_002086635.1 Mycobacterium alsense
GAACCCGACCCCGGCCCCCGACAGCGGCCCGCTCCCGCGCGCGGGGCAACCCGCACCGAATCCCGTGGCCTACCAGCCCCAGTGGGCCGGCCCGCCACCGCAGTTCGCCGGCCCGGCGCCCTACGGCCCCGGCCGCCCGCCGCCACCGCCGCGCCAACGCAACCCATGGGCCATCGTCGCCGGCGTCGCCGCCGTCGTGCTCGTCCTCGTCGTCGTCGTGGTCGGCGTCTCGATGGCGGTCGGCAACGACGGCGACGAAACCCCCAACGGGGCGACCACCACGACCACAACCGCCACCACCACGAGGACCACCACCAGCACGGCGCCGTCGTCGTCGACCCCACCGCCGGGCGCCCTCAACCGGCTGCTGGGCCTGCTGCCCCCCGGCTACCCGGCCGGGACGTGCAAGCCGGACCGCCAACCGATGGCGGGCGCCATCGTCTCCGTGATGTGCGGGCAGAACACCGATCCCAACGGCCCCACGGTCTCGGCCTTCGGGCTCTTCGCCGACCTGCGGGGCGTGCAGGACGCCTTCAACGGCTTCATGAAAAGCGACACCCTCGTCAAGTGTCCGGGCGACAAGGCGTCACCGGGCACCTGGTGGCACAACAAGGACCCCAACACCATCCTCGGCCAGATCGCGTGCGGCACCTACAAGGGCGACGAGCCGCAGGTGATGTGGAGCAACCAGCAGACCATGGTGTTCGCGGTCGTCAGCGGGAATCCGCAGGGGCCGAACATGGACCAGCTGTACAAGTGGTGGTCGTCCCACTCTTGAGGGTGAGCCTGGCCTGGGACCACAACGCGTACTACCAGCGAACGCTGCTGCGTCAACTGCCCCGCCGATGCGGGCGGGTGCTTGACGTCGGTTGCGGCGCGGGAGCATTCGCGGCGCGGCTGGCCTCGCGCACCGAGCGCGTCGACGCGGTCGACAGCTCGGCGGCGATGATCGAGGCGGCCCGGCGGCGCGCGCCGGCCAACGTCGCCTGCGTCCACGCCGACGTGCTCGAGCTGCCGCTGCCCGGCGAGCATTACGACGCGATCGTGTCGAACACCGCCCTGCACCACCTGCCGCTCGCCGACGCCCTGCGCCACCTGGCACCGGCGCTGCGCCCGGGCGGCGTGCTGGCCGCGGTGGTGTTGCCGCGGCCGGATCTGCCCCGGGAGGCGCTCACCGAAATCGTTGCCGCGGCCGCCAATCGAGCGCTCGGTGCCGCGTTCGCGGCGCTGCGGGCGACCGGCCGCGGCGACTGGTACGGGTTGGATCCCACCCACGAGGCCATGCCGAAGGTCGTCGACCCGCCACTGACGACCCGCCGGGCCCGCGAGGTCGCGGCCGCGACCCTGCCGCCCGCCCGCGTGCGCCGCCTGCTTTTCTGGCGTTATCTGTTGGTGTGGCGGCGGCCGGCAATGGGGCCGTTGTCCTGCGGCGGGGACGCGCGGTGTTGATAAGGTCGGCGGGTCCGGGGTTTGCTATGGAGGGTCACAGATGAGCGACGCGCGGGCCTCACGGGTGGGCTCGATGTTCGGGCCCTACCACCTCAAACGGCTGCTGGGCCGCGGGGGCATGGGCGAGGTCTACGAGGCCGAGCACACCGTCAAGGAGTGGACGGTGGCCGTCAAGCTGATGTCGGACACGTTCAGCAAGGACCCCGTGTTTCGCGAGCGGATGAAGCGCGAAGCCCGCATCGCCGGCCGTTTGCAGGAACCCCACGTCGTGCCCATCCACGACTACGGCGAGATCGACGGGCAGATGTTCATGGAGATGCGCCTGATCGAGGGCGTCGACCTGGACACGTTGCTCAAGCGGTTCGGCCCGCTGACCGCGCCGCGCGCGGTGGCCATCATCACCCAGATCGCCTCGGCCCTCGATGCCGCCCATGCGGCCGGGGTGATGCATCGCGACGTCAAGCCGCCCAACATCCTGGTCACCCGCGACGACTTCGCCTACCTGGTCGACTTCGGCATCGCCAGCGCGACCACCGATGAAAAGCTGACCCAGCTCGGCACCGCGGTCGGCACCTGGAAATACATGGCGCCCGAACGGTTTTCCAGTGACGAGGTCACCTACCGCGCCGACATCTACGCGCTGGCGTGCGTGCTGCACGAGGCGCTGACCGGGTCGCCGCCGTATCGCGCCGACAGCGCCGGCACCCTGGTCACCGCCCACCTGATGGACCCCATCCCGAAACCCAGCGCGCTGCGTCCGGGTGTGCCCAAGGCCTTCGACGCGGTGATCGCGCGCGGCATGGCCAAGAAGCCCGAGGACCGCTACGCCAGCGCGGGCGATCTGGCGCTGGCCGCCCACGAGGCCCTCAGCGACCCCGACCAGACCCA
>NZ_MVHD01000116.1 GCF_002086635.1 Mycobacterium alsense
GGCGGACTATTCAGCTCGGGCGGCGCCGGCGGCCCCGGCGGCAGCGGTAACGGCGCCGGGGGCAATGGCGGCGCCGGTGGCGCCGGTGGGACTGCGGGGCTGTTCGGCGCCGGCGGCGCCGGCGGCATCGGCGGGTTCACCGATACCGCCGTCGCGGGTCCCGGTGGGGCCGGCGGCGCCGGTGGGCTGATCGGCACCGGCGGCCCCGGCGGCTTCGGCGGCGCCGGCGGTGGTGCCGGCGCGATCAGCGGGAATGGCGGCGCTGGCGGCCAGGGTGGCATCCTCGGCGGCGACGGCGGGGCCGGCGGCACCGGCGGCGGCGGCGGCGCGATCAACGGCACGGGCGGGGCCGGCGGCGCGGCGGGCATGTTCTTCGGCGATGGCGGGGACGGGGGCGCCGGTGGTGGTGGCGGCTCGATCGCCGGGGACGGCGGAGCCGGCGGCGCGGCAAGCTTATTCGCCGGCGCCGGCGGCGCTGGCGGGGCCGGCGGCACCGCCGGCGCCGTTGGCGGGAAGGGCGGGGCCGGCGGCCGGGCCGGAATACTCTTCGGCACCGGCGGCAGCGGCGGTGGCGGCGGTGCCGCATCGGGCGCCGCGATCGGCGGGGACGGCGGGGCCGGCGGCAATGCGGGCATCCTCTTCGGCGACGGCGGTTCCGGTGGCGCCGGCGGTATCAGCGCCGTCGTCGGTGGGCATGGCGGGGCCGGAGGCACGGCCGGGGTGATCGGCAACGGCGGGCACGGTGGTGACGGCGGGATCAATACCACCAACAACGCGACCGGCGCGGGCGGCGACGGTGGTCACGGTGGCAACGCGGTGCTGATCGGCAACGGTGGTAATGGCGGAAACGGCGGGTTCGCCGTGACCCCGGGCAAAGGCGGAAAAGCCGGAGCGGGCGGCATGGGCGGGCAGCTGCTGGGCCTGGACGGGTTACCCGGGCTGCCGTAGCCGCGGACGGCGGACCAATCCCGGTACGTACCGCGGATCGGACGCCGAACCTACCGAAGCCGGTCGCCCTGTGTGTGGCCCTAAAGCAACCCGTTGGCCCCGGCGCTGCCGGCGTGGCCCGCGGTCCCGGCAACCGCGGACATGAACAGGAGGCGAGGCGCTGGCCAGCCGCACGTTCCGCGATCTCTCCGCGGGATCGGGCCTGACGTTCTAAAGCCTTGGCCCGCAACGGCTCAAGGGACTCGCCGAGGAGACCGAGGTTTTCCGGGTCACCACGCCGACGAGCGGCCCGGCTTAGCGCACCCGGCCCGCGATGGCCGAGTTCAGGCCGGCGTCAACCCATTTGGGCCGTTCAGGCCGCCAATGAAGTACCCGCCGAAGCCCCCGGGGCCGCCGACGCCCGGGGTGGCCCCGACGCCACCGTCGCCGCCGGCCCCGCCGATACCGAAGAGCAGGCCACCGTAGCCGCCCTGGCTGCCGTTGCCCCCGAACGCCAAACCGGCCGCACCATAGCCGTTGCCGCCGTGGCCGCCGAGCCCGAAGAGGAGACCGCCGAGCCCGCCGAGGCCACCGGTGCCGCCATGGCCGCCGGGCTGCGCGGCCCCGCCGTCGCCGCCGGCGCCGCCGATGCCGAAGAACGCCCCGCCGTCGCCGCCGTATCCGCCGACCCCGCCGGTGCCTCCGGGGGACTCGGCGGCCCCGCCGGCCCCGCCGTTGCCGCCGATGCCGAACAGGGTGCCACCGCCGCCGCCGCCCTGGCCGCCCTGGCCGCCGATGTTGGTGGCGCCGAAAGCCGACCCTCCCGCGCCGCCGTCGCCCCCGGTGCTGACGAGGTTGAACAGGATGTTGCCGCTGCCGCCGTTCCCCCCGAGGCCCGCCACTCCGATGTTGCTGGTGGCGGCCCCACCGGTGCCGCCGGCGACTGGCTGGCGGCGGCGTTCTTCGTCGCCCTCGCCGCGTCGACGGTCGCGATCCCGGTGCTGGCCTACGC
>NZ_MVHD01000117.1 GCF_002086635.1 Mycobacterium alsense
AAGAAATGGGGGTCGGCTAGGGCGGGGGTGGGCGGTCGGGCAATTCAGCACGGAAATCACAGCAGTTCGTTTCTTGAAAGGAGTGTGAAATGGCCACTCGGTTTATGACCGACCCGCACGAGATGCGGGCGATGGCAGGTCGGTTCGAGACGCATGCGCAAACGGTCGAGGACGAGGCGCGCAAGATGTGGGCGTCGTCGCAGAACATTTCCGGCGCCGGCTGGAGTGGGGCGGCCGCGGCGACGTCCTACGACACGATGGGGCAGATGAATCAGGCGTTCCGCAACATCGTGAGCATGCTGCACGGGGTGCGTGACGGTTTGATCCGCGACGCCAACAACTATGAGCAGCAAGAGCAGGTCTCGCAGCAGGTTCTGGGCAGTTAGCGCAACGCAGTTAGAGGAAAGGCTTTGACATGACCATCAATTATCAATTCGGTGATGTGGACGCCCATGGCGCGTTGATCCGGGCTCAGGCGGCGTCGTTGGAGGCCGAGCATCAGGCGATCGTGCGTGATGTGCTGGCGGCCGGGGATTTCTGGGGCGGTGCCGGTTCGGTGGCCTGCCAGGAATTCATCACACAGCTGGGACGCAATTTCCAGGTGATCTACGAGCAGGCCAACGCGCACGGGCAAAAGGTGCAAGCCGCCGGCAGCAACATGGCCAGTACCGATTCGGCCGTCGGCTCCAGCTGGGCCTGAGCCTTCCGGCACCGAAAAACTTCACAGCGCAGGGGATTGGCGATCCGTTCGGGTCAGCGGCTTGGGGACCGCAGGCCCGACGGGTCGCCATTGCCTGTGCGACCTCCGGAGGAGATATGACGCTGCGGGACTACGCGGTCAGAGGCTACGGTGCCGCGTGCTACTTGCTGTCGCGCACCGCGCTGCTGTGTGGGATCGGCTTCGTCGGCAACATTGTGATGCCGCGCAGCATCGACCACGCGGTGGCGGCACCGCCGCACAAAGCCGTCGTGGTCGACCTGCTGCTGCTCGGTCTGTTCGCGTTCCAGCAGAGCGTCATGGCGGATCCGGTCTTCAGGCAGTGGTGGGCGCGTTTCATGGCGCAGTCGATGGAACGCAGCACGTACGTGCTGTTCGGCAGCCTCACACTGTTCCTGCTGTATTGGCAATGGCGCACGATCCCCGCCGTGGTCTGGGAAGTGTCGTCACCGGCGGGCCGGCTGGCGCTGCACGCCGTGTACTGGCTGGGATGGGCGGCCGTGGTGATCGGGGCGATCGGCATCAGGCACTTCGATCGGTTGGACCTGGGGCCCGTGTATCTCCGGTGGCGTGAAAGACTCTCTGGGGGATGGGGTTTCGGGTCCGGGCTCATGTATTGGCCGGTGCGCCACCCGATCATGTCCGGTTTCGTCATCGCGTTCTGGGCCACGCCGGTGATCACGGCCGGGCACCTGCTATTCACGTTCGCCGCAACTGGATACATCGTGATTTTCGTCCGGCTGGAGGAACGCGAATTGCGGCGGCAATCGACGCTGGCTGCCGAGGTCGTCGCCGAACTCTCCGGCACCGTGTTTCCGGTGCTGCGCCGGGCGACCGTCTACCCGACGCCCTCGGACAACGGGTTTCCGTGGAACGAGTTCCGCGGCAGCAGCGAGGAGCTCGATCGCCGCTAGGCCACGCCCTTGTAATCCCTTGTGTCACTTTGGTTTCAGGGGTCACATTTGGGGGTTTGTTGTCGGTGGTGCTTCGTAGTGTCGGGGCATGGCATCCAGTAGTCGTGAGGAGATCGT
>NZ_MVHD01000118.1 GCF_002086635.1 Mycobacterium alsense
CCTGACTTGGCTCACGTTGCCGGATTGACGACGATCGCAGGGCCCTGAGCTGTGGTTTCTTTGTCGGTTCGGGCTGAATTTGCGCACTAAATCGGGGCCGTAGGCTGCCGGGGTGGCCTACGTGCGCACCGTGAGGACCGCTTCGGGGGCGACCGCGGTGCAGATCGTGTGGTCCAGTCGGCGCGGGTCACGCTCCATCGAGCACCTGGGCTCGGCTCATGATCAGACCGAGCTGGCCGCGCTGAAGGCGGCCGCGGCCGAGCGGTTGGCGGCCAACCAGGCGGTGCTCGATCTCGATGTGACCGCCCCGCCGGGATCTGAGCCGCTGCCGATCACCTCCACCCGGATGACGCACTTGTGGGACGCACTGTGCGCGGCGTATCGGATCTTGGGTTTCGAGTCAGCTGCCAAGAGCGACAACGTGTTTCGTGATCTGGTGCTGGCGAGGATCATCGAACCCACCAGCAAGATCGATGCTGGACGAGTACTCGCGGAGGTCGGCGTCGAGCCCGCGTCCTATGCCACCGTCAAGCGGCGCCTGCCCAGCTATGCCCAACCGCGGTGGCGCCAAGCATTGGCCGCCGCGAGCGCCCGCCACGCCGGGCTGGGGCCGGCATCGCTGGTGCTCTTCGACGTCTCGACGTTGTACTTCGAAACCGATGCCGGTGACGGATTCCGCGAACCCGGCTTCTCCAAGGAGCGCCGCCTGGAACCCCAGATCACCCTGGGACTGTTGACTGACGCCGCGGGGTTCCCACTGACCGTGCAGGCCTTCGAGGGCAACAAGGCAGAGACGGCCACCATGCTGCCGGTCATCAACGCTTTCAAGACCGCCCACCAGCTCACCGACGTCACCGTCGTCGCCGACGCCGGGATGATCTCCGAGGCCAACCAGGTCGCCATCAAAGCCGCCGGGCTGTCGTTCATCCTGGGCACCCGCATCCCGTTTGTGCCCGATGTCGTGCGCGAATGGCGCGATAACCACCCCGAAGAGGCGATTCCCGACGGGCTGGTGCTGACCCAGCCCTGGCCGGCCACCAGCGCCGAGAAGACCCGCGGCATCCCCGACCGGGTCGTCTACTACCAATTCCGCCACGACCGGGCCCGCCGCACGCTGCGCGGGATCGACGAGCAGGTCCGCAAGGCCGAACGCGCCGTCGAGGGGCGCGCCCCGGTCAAACGCAACCGCTACATCCAGCTCACCGGTGCCGCGAAGTCAGTCAACCGCACGCTGGAAGCCAAGACTCGAGCGTTGGCCGGCTGGAAGGGCTACACCACCAACCTCACCAGCGCGTCCTCGACGTTCGTCATCGATGCCTATCACCAGCTGTGGCACATCGAGAAGGCCTTCCGGATGTCCAAACACGACCTGCAAGCCCGTCCGATCTATCACCATCTGCGCGATTCCATCGAGGCCCACCTGAGCATCGTGGTGGCTGCGATGGCCGTCAGCCACCATATCGAGATCCAAACCGGCTGGACCATCAAGAAATTCGTGCGCACCGCCCGCCGCTACCGCACCGTGAAAATTCAGGCAGGCCACCAGACCGTCACCGCCGCCGACCCGCTACCCGACGACCTCCGCACCGCTCTGCTCAAAATCCGCGCCTGTGATGCGCACTAATTTGAGCCAAGTCGGG
>NZ_MVHD01000119.1 GCF_002086635.1 Mycobacterium alsense
GCCGAACAGGCCGGCGGCCCCGCCGTTGCCCCCGGTGCCGCCGGCGCCGACCAAGGCGGATCCGCCCGCCCCGCCGGCCCCGCCGTTGCCGATCAGGCCGGCGGCACCGCCGTTTCCGCCGTTTCCGCCGGTGGCGCCGTTGGTGCCGGATCCGCCGGCGCCGCCGTTGCCGATCAGCCACCCGCCGGGCGTCCCGTTCTGCCCGGTGCCCGGCGCGCCGTTGACGCCGTTGCCGATCAGCGGGCGGCCGGTCGCCGCCTGAACGGGGGCGTTGATGGCGTCGAGCACGCTTTGCAGCGGGGACGCGGCGGCCGCCTCCGCGGCCGCATACATGGTGCCGCCGGAGCTCATCGCCTGGGTGAACTGCTGGTGGAAGATCGCGGCCTCGGCGCTCATGGCCTGGTAGAGCTGGGCATGGCCGGAAAACAGCGATGCCAGGGCCGCCGACACCTCGTCCTCGGCGGCCGCCAGGATCGCGGTGGTCGGCGCCGCCGCGGCGGCGTTGGCCGCGCTCAGCGCCGAGCCGATGCTTTCGACATCGGTCGCCGCCGCGGCCAGCATCTCGGGCGCCACAAACACAAACGACATCGCTGTTTCCTCCCGGTTGTTGAGCGTTCGAGGGATGCGCTTAGCGACCCAGCCCGACGTTCGGTTGCATCGAGTCAAGGATGCGAGGCGACGCCGTGGCGAACGTCGGTCAAAGCTCGTAGATTGCGCTCGCCGGGGGTCGTAGATTTGCCGAGGGCCATGTACGCCCTACCGCTGTTGCTGGTCGCGGGGCACACACGCGGAATCGCCGGCCGCGATGGGAATTCGCTCGACACGCGTCCGAAGGCGCGCAGCCGCCCCGCCGCTCGGCGCCGGGCAACCGTGGCGTCACGCCGGCTCGATGTTCCCGTCCTGCCCGAGCAGCAGCCCGCCGGTGCCGGCGGTTCCCGGCGTGCCGTTCGGCGCCCCGGCGCCGCCGTTGCCGCCGTTGCCGCCGTCGCCGATCAGGACGGCGTTGCCGCCGTTGCCGCCGGCACCCCCGGCGCCACCATGACCGTCCGCGCCGGCGCCGCCGTCGCCGCCTTCGCCCAACACCCCGCCCTTGCCGCCACCGCCGCCGGCGCCGCCCTGGGTCAGCGCGCTCGGCCCCGCGGCGCCCCCGGCGCCGCCCGCGCCGCCGGAGCCGTTGAGGACACCGGCGTTGCCGCCGGCCCCGCCGGTGCCGCCGTTGGCGTTGAACAAACCCGCGCCGCCCGCACCGCCGGCCCCGCCGTCGCCGAAGAGGAAGCCGCCCGCGCCGCCCCGGCCACCGGCCCCGCCGGTGCCGTCGAAGATGGTGCCGCCGAAGCCACCGGCGCCGCCCGAGGCACCGAGGCTGAGCAGGCCGGCGTTGCCGCCGTCACCGCCGCGCCCGCCGGCGCCCGAAAGCCCGAAGCCGCCGGTGCCTCCGTTGCCGCCGGCTCCGAACAACCCGCCGGTTCCGCCGGCCCCGCCGGCTCCGGCGCCGCTGGTGCCCGACCCGCCGGCACCGCCATCGCCTCCGCTGGCGAACAGGCCGCCCGCCCCGCCGGCGCCCCCGGCGCCGGCCGTGGCACCGAACCCCCCGT
>NZ_MVHD01000011.1 GCF_002086635.1 Mycobacterium alsense
CGCCCCGCCGCCGCCCCCCGTACCGAAGGACTACGTCGAAGGCCTGGTCCAGGCGGTATCGGCCGGCACGATTCAACTCAGGACCCGGACCGGGTCGGCCACGGTGGACTTCACGCCGCAGACCCGGGTCGTCGAACAGGCCCCGGCTCAGCTTTCCGACGTGACCGAGGGCAGTTGCATCAACGTGCGTGCTACCCCACAGAGCGCTCCCCCACCCGCCGCGATCACCGCGCAAGCAGTGACGGTCACCCCGGCGATCGAGGGTAAGTGTCCGCCGCCGGCCGGTTTCTACGGGATGGTCACCTCGGTTTCGGGTAACACCATCGCCGTCAGTGGCCTCGGTGGCGTCGGCCCCCAGCCTTCACCCGCCACCGTGGCTGTCAACGACTCGACCACCTACAACAAGCAGACGCCCTCGAGCGCCGACGCGATCGGGAACGGCAAATGCCTGGGGGCCCAGGGAACGAACAGCGGCGCCGCGCTACAAGCGGTGACGATCGCGCTGCAAGCGTGCCCGCCGATGGGGCGGCCGCGCCCCCACCTGCCGCACCTGCCCCATCTGCCCATCCACATCCCGTTCCACCATCACTAGCAACTGGTGGAAGCTTCGAGCTTCGCCGTTCCGTTCATGATCCCTAACCGCGGCGCCCGCTGTGGGCGTCGATCCAGTCGGCGTGTCGAGTGGTGAAGATGGTGGCCTTTTCGTCGGGTGCGAGGGTGTGATCGTCGATCACCGCACCGAAATACGGCGCCCGGGCATCGGTGACGACCCGACGGTGATCACCGTTGGCGGCGAGGCCCGCGCGGACGAAGTCGTCCATCCCGATCGCTTCGGGACCGGCGATCTCCCTGACTCCGTTGATGGGAGGTCCCACCGCCGCGCCGGCCACGGCGGTGGCGACATCGTCGGCGGCGATGGGACGGAACGACGCGTGTGGCAACCTGACTACGTCTCCGTCGGTCGCGGAATCGGCCAAGCCAACCGCGAATTCGTAGAACGGAGTCGCCCGCACGATCGAATATGGCAGGCCCGAATCCCTGATCAGGTTTTCCTGAGCCGCCTTCGCGGTGTTGTAGCCGCTGTCCGGCATGCTCTGCGCACCCACCACGGACAGCGCGACATGGTGCTTGACTCCCGCTTGCTGTTCGGCGGACAACAGATTGGCGGTCGCGGTCGTGAAGAAATACATCACAGGTTCG
Organism: Mycobacterium alsense; assembly: GCF_002086635.1. Taxonomy (GTDB): domain Bacteria; phylum Actinomycetota; class Actinomycetes; order Mycobacteriales; family Mycobacteriaceae; genus Mycobacterium; species Mycobacterium alsense. The sequence goes on from NZ_MVHD01000011.1 coordinate 1,201, forward strand.
TCGTCGAACAACGGCGAATCGGCGACGTCGACCAGAACGTCCGCACCGGCGACGGCGTTGGCGAGGCCTTCGCCGGTGAGCGAATCGACACCCGATCGGCGGGAGGCGGGGATCACGTCGTGTCCCTGCGCGCTGAGCTTGACCACCACCTTCGCGCCGATCAGCCCACGACCGCCGATGACTACGATCTTCATGACGAACCCTTCGTTGCCTCTGGCCGGCTACCGCTGCCGGATCCGGCGATGGCGACGGCCTCGATCTCGACGCGTTGGCCGGCCAGCGCGAGCGCCTTGACGCCGACCGCGGTCCACACCGGCAGGCTGTCGCCGAACCGCCTGCGGAACTGGTCCACCATCGCCGACATGTGTTGACCACCAATGGAATCGTCGGCGGTAGGTACGTGATAGGAGTGCACGCTCACGACGTCGCTCCAGGTGGCGCCCGCCTCAGCGAGGGTCTTTTCGACGTTGTCGCACGCCTTGGCGATCTCGTCCTCGAGGGATGTGGCCGGCAGGGTGAAATCCGCGTCCCAGCCCCCTTGGCCGGAGATCTCGATGCGATCGCCGATGCGTAGGGCTTGGCGGTAGCGGTTGCGGGTACGGGCGATCTCGCCGTATCCGGGGGTGTCGAAGAATTCGGGTTTGGACATGGCGGGGGTTCCTCTCATCGTTGTCGTCGGAGCCTTGGTAGCCGCAACCGATCCGGCCGGAGGTTCATCAGCAGCGTTCTACCAAACGGGTTCACCGGGGAATTTCAAGTCGAAGCGTTTGCAGAGTTCGGGAACACTGTCGACGTCCATCTCCAGGTCGTACCGCGCACAGAGCTCATCGAGGTTCTCCGTCGAGATCTTGTCCACCCCGCCGAGGTCGCTGAGCTCGTCGAAGAACTGCTCGAATCCCGCGGGGGAAATGATCTCGAGGATGCGGGCGGGCTCATCGCCCGCGTTCCAGAACGTGTGCCATTGGCCTCGTGGCTTGAAAATGAAGTCGCCGGGTCCGCCGTGGAGCACCTCGTCGCCGAGCAAGGCGCCCACGCGCCCCTCGATGATCCAGCTGTACTCGTCCTCGTTGTGGTGGCGATGAAGCGGCGAGGCCAGCGCTCGGGGTGACATCGGATGCTCGAGGACGGAGAAGCGCCCTTCCGCCTGAAACTTATCGACGATGTGGCGGACACCGATCGTCCCGAGGAACACGGACTTGCCTTCGGTGCGGCCAACCGACTTGGCCGGCGGGCCACCTGGCCTCAAGATTTCGACCGTCACTGCAATCTCTCCTTCGTGTGACACGGGCGCGCCTTTTGCTGAGTGCGCGGTTGTTAGTTGCGGCCGGCCATGATGCCACCATCGACGTTGAGGATCGCGCCGGTGACCCAGCCGGCCCGGTCGGAGAGCAGATAGGTGATGGCGTTGGCGACGTCGGCGGGGTTACCGACTCGTCCCAGGGGATGAAGCGGCGCGAAAGTGTCGAGTTTGTCGTCGACCTCGTCTTTCGGGACCCACCGCTCGAGGGCGGGAGTTTTCACGGCGGCCGGTGCGACCGCGTTGACGCGGATCTGGTGCCGGGCAAGCTCGATGGCCAGGTTATGGGTGAGCGCGTGCAGGCCCGCCTTTTGCATGGAGTGCCCGGTCGACGGGGTCACACCGAGGGCCTGATGTGCCCACATGCTGCCGATGTTGACGATGGAGCCGCCCTCCGCGCGCGCGATCATGCCCGCAACGACGGTCTGCGTCAGGAAGAACAGGGCATAGTTGAGTTCCATGTATGCGTCGTAGTCCTGCGGGTGGTAGTCGAGAAACGCCTTCGGGATGAAGAATCCGGCCGCGTTGACCAGCAGGGTCGCGTCGTCGTGCCGCTCGGACAGCACGCGCTGCGCATCCGCGACGGCCCCGCGATCCGTCAGCTCGGCGGCGATGCCCCAGGCCTGGCCCCGCCGGCTGGTCAGCTCGGCGACAGTATCGTCGACCCGGCCCTTGGAGCGTCCCACGATCACCGCGCTGCCGCCGTGGTCGACGACGTCGATCGCGACCTGCCGACCCATGCCGGCGCTGCCGCCGACAACGACGACCTTCTTGCCCTCAAAATGCATGTTCGAGGTCCTCCCCGGGTCTTTTTGGTCGTACTGAGAATTCACCCGGGCGGGGTGACCCGTCATCACCCCAACCGCCTGTTCACCCGGGTGAGTTCTGGCAGCGTGCCGCGACGCGCTCGGGTAACGGAAGAGCCGGACAAGCCGAACGCGCTGTGCGCCAGAAAGTGACGCCGATCGGTCTACCTGCCGGAGTGCGCCTTGGCGGCTTCGCGCTGAGCCTTCTCTTTCACGTGGGTCGAGCAGCAATGCCCAAGATCGCAATGGAACCGGTCACTGCATTCATGCGAACAAAAGACTGATGCGGCCGGAAGCCAGTCCGGGTCGGACAGGTCATGCGATCGGTCGTTCGGGTCGAACGTGTGGCCGCAATGCACACAGGTCTTGGCCTTGACCATACTGGTCAGGGTACGCGCCACGACCCCAAATCTGCGCTGGTTTCAGACCGACGGCGAACGATCGTTTTGCCGATTTCATCGACGCGACACCTCCGCAACCGCCGGCGCGTGCGGTGCCGGATACGGCGGCTGGGGATCCCGCGGAACCGCGTGCCGCGGCTGGTGCAGCAGCGCACGTACCAGCGGGCGCGGCCCGACCGACCGAAGCATCTGGCTGGCCGGGCGGACCCGTACCCGCTTCGGCCACCAGAACCAGCGTCCCATCACCGTCATGATCGACGGTGTGATGAGTGACCGGACGACGAAGGTGTCGAACAGGAGTCCAAGGCCGATCGTCGTGCCGAATTGGCCGATCGCTCGGAGATCGCTGGTGATCATCGCGCCCATGGTGACGGCGAACACCATCCCGGCGGCGGTCACCACCGGGCCGGTGACACCCATGCCGCGGATGAGTCCCGTTTTCAGGCCTGCTCCGATCTCCTCCTCGATCCGGGACACCAGCATCAGGTTGTAATCCGACCCCACTGCCAACAGTACGATTAACGCGAATTCGGTTGCCACCCAGTGTAACTGGAAATTAAGCAGGTGCTGCCAGATCAGCGTCGAGAACCCGAAGGCGGCCCCAAGCGACATTACGATGGTGCCGACGATGACCGCCGCGGCGGCCAGCGCGCGCGTGACGATCACCATGATGATGAAGATGAGCACGATCGAGGCCACCCCGGCGATCATCAGATCGTATTTCGCACCCTTGGCGATGTCGTAGAACGTCGCGGCCGTTCCGCCGAGGTAGATGTCGGCGTTCTGCAGCGAGGTGAGTTTCAGCGCCTCCTTGGCCGCCTGGCGTTCCTGATCCACCGACGAGATTCCTTGCGTCGTCGCCGGATCCACTGCGTGAGTGATGATGAAACGGGCGGCCTTGCCGTCCGGCGACACCATCAGGCTCAACCCCAGCAAGAAGTCGGGGTTGCCGAAAATCTCGGGCGGCAGGTAGAAAAGGCTCTCCACCTGAGAGTCGTTGAACGACTTGCCCATCACGGCGTTGGTGTCGGTGAGCCGGTCGAACTGGACGACGAGGTTGTCGAATGTGCTGTAGATGGTCGACGTTGTGTTCCGGATTGCCGTCGACGTGGCGATGATCTGGGGAATGATCTGCAGCAGTTGGTGCGTGGCCGCGGCCGTGTGGTCGAGGTCGTTGGTGAGGCTGTGGAACTGCTCGGCGAGCTGATCGAACCCGTCCAGGGCGTCGAACAAGGATCGTAGCGACCAGCATATCGGGATGTCGAAGCAGTGCTTCTCCCAATAGAAGTAACTGCGAATTGGTCTCCAGAAGTCGTCGAAATCGGCAATGTGGTCGCGAATTTCGTCCGTGATGGCCGCCGTGTTCCCCGCGGTCTTCGCGCTGTCGTCCGCGGCGTTCGCGAGCTCCTGGGTCACCGCATAGGTGCGCTGCAAGAGGACGATCAGCGTGTCGAGATCGCCGATGATCTTCTTGATGTCGGCGATCCGGTCCTTCAGGTAGCTCAGGTTGTCGCGGATCGGCGCGCTCTGCACACTGAGCTGGAACGGAACGGAGCCGTTTTGGATTGGCGGGCCGAGTGGCCTGGTGATGCTCTGCACCCGTTCGATGCCGGGCGTCCGGAAGATCGCTCCCGCAACCTTGTCCAGGACCAGCATGTCGGCGGGATTGCGCAGATCGTGGTCCGATTCGATCATCAGAATGTCCGGATTCAACCGCGCCTGGGTGAAGTGCTGATCGGCCGCATCGTATGCCTGGATCGAGGCCGCACTCTTCGGCAGGTAGTACAGGTCGTTATAGCGCGGATTGAAGCCCATCAACCCAATGGCACCGACGATCGCCAGGATGACCGATGTCGCGAGGATGGGCGCCGGCCACCGCACGATGGCCGTCGCCAGGCGGCGCCAGCGCGTGTAGTTGAACTTTCGCTTCGGGTCGAAAAGACCGAACCGGCTCGCGACCACGATCAGCGCCGGTGTCAGGGTCACCCCGGCGGCCACCACCACCAGCAGACCCACCGCGCAGGGGAATGCCAGCGAACTGAAGTAGGGCAGCCGCGTGAATTTCAGACTGGCCAGCGCCCCAACGATCGTCAGCCCCGAGCCCAGCACCACCTTGCTGACACCGGCGAAGGTGTCGTAGTAGGCGGCTTCGCGGTCCAGCGCCCGTTCGCGCGCCTCCTGGTAGCGGCCCACCATGAAGATCGCGTAGTCGGTACCGGCCGCGATGGCCAGTGCCGTCAGCAGGTTGACCGCGAAGGTGGAAAGCCCCATGATGCCGGTCTCGCCCAGCAGTGCCACCACGCCCCGGCCGGTGGCCAGTCCGACGAACAGGATGACCATCGTCAAGAGCACGGTGCCGATGGATCGGTAGACGAACATCAGCATGATCGCGATGATGACGATGGTGATGATCGTCATCTTGGCCAGGCTCGCGTTGCCGACAACGATCGTGTCGGCGGTGAGGGCTCCCTGGCCGGCGACGTAGGCCTTCACCCCCGGCGGCGGCTTGGAGTCCGCAACGATGTTGCGAACCGAGGCAACCGACTTGTCGCCGACGGCTCCGCCCTGGTCACCGCGCAGGTTGACCTGGACGTAGGCGGCCTTGTGGTCGTAACTTTCGACGCCCGAGGACGTGAATCGCTGCCCCCAGAAATTCAGCGCATGCTCGACGTGTTCGGTGTCCCGCTGCAGCTTCCTGACCAGATCGTCGTAGTAGTGGTGAGCGTCCTCGCCGAGAGGTTTCTCACCGACGAGGGTCACCAGGACGAGGTTGTCGGAGTCGTACTCCTTGAATTTCTCCCCGATTCGCTTCATCCCCGTGACCGAGGGCGCGTCGGATGGCGACAGCGGCACCGAGACCTCCTCGGCGACCTTCTCCAACTGCGGGACGAAGACGTTGACGCCGACCGCGATCAGCACCCAGAACACGACGATCGGCAGCGCCAGGACGCGAATGGCGCGGGCCAGACGCGGTCTGTGCTCAACGTCGGTGGGCTGTGCGACGGGGATTTCGTCCGTGTCGCCGGTGTCGTCGGTCACGCGGACTTGTCCAAGCAGGAAACCTGCGCATCACGCGCGTCGACTTGTTGCTGATCGACCAATTTGCCGTCGACGGTGATCCGGCAGCCGATGGAGTGGCTGTCACCTTGGGCGACAACGTAGGCGAAGATGCCGGGCATCTCCGCGACTATCGTCGTCGACCACGGCAGCGTGGTGAAGTTGGCCTTCTGCGGTTGTGCCTCCGCGTCCATCCAGTTGACAACGCCTGTCGTCCCGGGCGGTCCCAGGATCTCGTAGATCGCGGTCTTGGCCGCGTACGGCGGGGTCGCATCCCGGGGATCGGGCTTGGGCACGCCCGGCCCCGGGAAGACGCCGTTGAGGCGGTCAACTGCAACACCGCCGACGATCAACGCCACGATGACGACCAACGGAACCCATGCCCGCTTGAGAAGCCTCAACACCGGGACCCCCGGTTACCCGTTGTCGACCGACCGCCGTCAAGACCTTTCGTTGCCCTCGCCACGGCCAACCAAACACCACGGGGGTCGAGTTGATTCCCGCGGTGGCCGCCGGACCGGCGCGCGACAACAGCGCCCGTCGACCCTTCGTAGAGCACCTCTCGCTGAGCACCTTTCGCTGAGCGGGTGCACGACTACCGCGGAGGGAATGGTTCGGTCGCGGGCGGCGAGCTGGTGACCAGGGCGGGTTGTGCACCCGGTCGGTCGCGGCACAGGGCCGCGAGGTCGCATGGGACGGGTTCGCACCCGGCGGGAGGATTGGTTATCAACAGGGCGGCGCACAGCGCGCCCAGCGCGAACAGTGCGGCGCTCACCTCTAACACGTGGGCGAATCCGGTCGCGCTCGCCGTGCCGACCGTGATCAGGCCCATGGACCCGATCGACATCAACGCGGCCAGCCGCGAGACGGCGTTGTTGACCGCCGACGCCAGGCCGCTGTGTTCGATCGGCACCGAGGCCAGCGTCACCGACGTCAGCGGTGTGACAGTCGCCACCAGTCCGATGGCCAGCACGGTCATCCCGGGGACCAGGTCGGTGATCGCGTGGAATCCATTGGTTTTCGGGCGGATCAGCAGCAGCCCGATCCCCGCCAAGGCGGGGCCGGCGATCAGGAACGCGCGTGGTCCCACCCGCGCCGCGATGCGGCCGACATGACGTGCGAACACGAACGACAGCGCCGGGATCGGCAGGGTGGCCAGACCGGCCGCGGTGGCCGAGTAGCCGCCGATTTCTCGGGTGTAGAGGGCGACGGCCAGCGATCCCAGCGTCAACGCGCCGTAGACGAACGCGGTGACGAGGTTGGCGGCAGCGAAATTGCGAAAGGTGAACAGCGGCAACGGGAGCATCGGACACCGGCTGCGGCGCTGCCAGCTCACGAAGCCGGCCAACGCGGCGATCCCGATCACCAGTGGTGTGATGACCATCGGGTCGGTCCAACCATCGTGTTGCGATTCGATCAACGCATACACGGTGGCGCTCAGACCCACGGCCGACAGGCCCACCCCGGCGACGTCGACGCGGGCGCCTTCGATCCGCCCCGACATCGGGCACAGCCAGAACGTCAGCGCGTAGCCGACCGCCATGGGGATCGCCGACAACACGAAAATCCAACGCCAACCGAGGAAATCGACGCACATTCCGCCCAGCAGGGGGCCCAACGCGAAGGCGGTTCCCGTCCAGCCGGTCCAGACGCCGATCGCCGCGGACTGCTGTGCCTTGTCGAAGACCGTGTTGATCAGCGCCAGCGAGCCCGGCACGAGGAACGCCGCACCGAGGCCCTGGATGAGGCGCGCGGTGACCAGCATCGCCGGTGAGGTGGCAGCCGCCGCGAGAACCGAGCCCGCCCCGAAAGCCAACAGCCCGAACCGCATCACCGGCACGCGTCCGAACAGGTCCGAGATGGATCCGCCGGGCAGAATCGCGGCCGCCGTCGACAACAGGTAGCCGTCGACGATCCATTGCTGCAATGCCAGCCCGCCGCCGAGGTCGCGCCCGATGTCCGGCAAAGCCAGATTGATCACGGTGGAGTCGAGGAACGCGACCATCGACACCATCACCGCGACGACCATCGCACGGCTGGTCGGTGCCGCGTCGCGCAACGTCATCGCCGGGGACGAGGGTCGTCGGAATCGCCGTCCATGGTTGTCCTCCTTAGGCTTTCGTACACCGGCCCGCCGTACGGCTTCGATCGGCAGCTCACCAACGGTCGAAGTGCAACACGTCGTCGAGCGGAATCCGCTTGGCGGGGCGGAAGGTCGTGCCGGTGTAGTAGGCGGTGGGGACGGCCGTGGCGTGGTACACGTTGTCGGGCAGGCCGAGGATGGCCCGCATCTCGTCGTCGGCCATTATGGTCACCCCGGTCCACGTGGTTCCCAAGCCCCGGGAACGCGCGGCGAGCATGTAGCTCCACGTCGCGGGCATGATCGAACTCCAATACTGGTTGGCGTTTTCGGCCGTCAGCCCGCCGTCGCCGTCGATGACCTCGACGCAGGGGATCATCAAGACGGGGACCTCACCGATGTGCTCGGCGAGATATGCCGCACTGTCGGCAACTTTGCGCTGCTCACGATTGCGCGCGGGGTCGTCCTTGAACCGGTCTGCAACGGCGAAGGGAGAGGCGACGATCCACTCCCATGTGCGGCGGTACACATCGGCGATCGCGCGACGCTGTTCGGCGTCGGTGACCACGATGAAACTCCAGTTCTGCACGTTCGACGACGTCGGCGCCTGCACCGCGATCTCCAGGCATTCCCGGATCAGGCCGATGGGAACGGGTTTGGTCAAATCGAGTCGCTTGCGCACCGAGCGCGTCGTGGTCAGCAGTTCGTCGATGGACAAGTCGACGATGGGGTAATCGCTCATGTCGGCAGGATGGCGATGACTTCCACTTCCACGCGCTGGTTGGGCCACACCAGCCCCTCGATGATGCTGAGCATCGCGGCGGGTTCGTGGTGGATGATGGCCTTGCTCACCGCCAGGTAGGCGGACAAATTGTCGCGGCTGGTGAGCCATTGGCGCATGTAGACAATGTCGGTGAGCTTGGCGCCGGCCTTGCCGAGCGCGGTTTCGACGTTGGCCCAGCACTGCCGCGCTTCGTCGGTGAAGTCCTCCGGTACGGTGCCGTCTTCACGCAGTCCGGGCGTTCCGGAGACGAAAATCTGTGTGCCGCCGCCCGATACGGCGACCGCGTCGGCGTATCCGGGAGCGATGTGAGCGCCCACTCCGGTGAAGATGTGGGTAATGCCGGTCATCTGCAGACTCCTTTGCTGGTGCGATATTTGGGTGTGTATGGGATGCAGGTTGGCGGTGCCAGCTGGAGGACCTCGAGTGCCGTGAGGCCGTGGTCGGTAAGGGCCACCACCGCGCGGCGAGGCTCTCGTCGAGACGCTAACCACGGGATGACGCTCTCGATGGGATTCCTTTGCCATGCGGGGTTTTCGGCGTGCGACGGCATCATCATGAGATGTCTTTCGTGACGACAACCCCGTTTGGCTCGTGGCCTGCGACGACTTGCGCGAGGGCGTCGCCGGCCTGATCCAGGCTGCAGGAACGCGGGGTGGGCACGCTCAACCGATGGGATGCGAGTAGCGCGGCCAGTCGCTCGAGTTGAGTTCCGTCGGAACGGACGTAAACCGCCGTGACCCTGATGCCGCGGGTGGGTGCCGGCGGGTCGGGGGTGATGGTGGCCAACCGGCCACCGTCGGCAAGCGCGGTCATCGCCGCGGCGGCGCCCCCCGGGGCGGCGTTGGCGACGGCGTCGATGGTGCCCTTCGCCAGCGCCCTCGCGTGTTGTGGCCAAATCGGATCGCGGTAGTCGATTACTTCGCGGGCGCCATTGGCGCGGACCCGGTCGGCGCTGCGGGGGCCGGCCGTGGCGAGCACATCGGCCCCGCGCAGGGCGGCCAGCTGGACGATGAGTCCGCCGGTGATTCCACCACCGCCATGAACGAGCACCGTTTCCCCACCGTCAAGGGCCAACGCCTCGCCGACCACCTGCTCGGCGGTCAACGCCGGCACCGGGAAGATCGCCGCGGTCTCCCATGAAATCTCGTGCGGCTTGTGGGCGAGCGAGCCGACGGGCGCGATCAACAACGGCGCCCACGCGCCTTGATCGCGCAGCGGCACGGGGTGGCACAGCACCTCGTCACCCACACTGAATCCGCCCGGGTCGGCGCCGACGGCCTTGACGACGCCGGCGGCCTCGACACCGAGCGCCAGCGGCGGCTCCGTGCCAACGTCCCAGCCGCCGCCGCGAATGATGTTGTCCCAGTTGCCGACCCCAGCGCCGCGGACCTCGATAAGGACCTCGTCGGCTGCCGGCGACCGCGGCCCGTCCACTTCGAGCGTCTCCACCTTGCCGCCCAGCGTGCGGACCCCCGCTACCAGCATGGTCGCAGCCATCTCAACGACCGAGGTCTAACGGCTCTGACAAGCGGGGGGATTCGCTTGTGGGCTCTCGGGTGGCTTTTGCCTTCGGTCTCAAGTAACGGGCAAGTTCGGATTCTTCGGCGAGCAGCGGGTCCCAGACCTGATTGACCGTTGGATGTGGCGCGACAGCATGACGCAGGAGAGTGGTGGGAACCTTCGCGAGGACAGCCAGGGTGGCCGCTTGCGCCAGTTCGGAGAACTCCGGCCCGACGAATGTCGCTCCGAGCAATCTCTGGGTCGGGACGTCAATGACCAATTTCGCCCACCCATCGAAGCCATCCCGGTAAAGGGCGAGGTGTGACACCGCCTCGGGGTAACGGGCAGTTCGCGTTCTCACCGCGAACCCTTCTGCTCGGGCCTGGCTTTCCGTGCGCCCTACCCTGACTACTTGCGGCTCGGTGTAAATAACCTGCGCCAGATTGCCGCTGTCCCGGGCCGCAAGCTCGTTCTCCGACAGTTCTCGCCCCGCGGCTCTCGCCGCGATGATTTCGGCGACGAGACGCCCGTGGTAGGTGGAGATATGAGACAGCCGAGCACGCCCGGTGGTGTCGCCCAAGGCGTAGAGCCACCCGCCCCTGACCCCGAGCGCCTGGAGATGGTCGTTCACACAAACGGACCCGCCACCCGGCAGGCCAACGGTTTCCAGTCCGATGCCGTCGGTGTTCGCGCACCGTCCGGCGGCCAGGACGATCTCGTCTACCTCGACGGTCTGATCGTTGAAAGCTGCGGTCACCGGCCCACCCGCCACGGGGCGGTCTACCGCCGCCAACTCCGTCCCGAAGTGAATCTTCACGCCCTTGCTCCGCAGTGACTGCGCGACCAGCGCGCGGGCCTCGGGTTCGCAGTTGCTGAGCACGGTCTTCCCACGTGCCAGAAGTGTTACCTCCGAGCCCAAACCGGTCAGGATGGTCGCGAACTCGACGCTGACCACACCGCCGCCCACCACCAGCGCGCGGGGCGGCACGCGTGTCATGGTCGTCAAGTCCCGATTCGTCCACGGACGTGCCTGGACCAACCCGGATATCTGCGGAATGTAAGGACGTGTGCCGGTGGCCAGAACAACCGCGTGGCGTGCCTCCAAGACTTCGGAGGCATCGCCCCGCGCCACGCGCACGGTTCGCTGGCCGCTCAACCGACCGAACCCATGAAACACCGTCACACCGGCCTGCCGCAATGACGCTACCCGGTCTTGATCCGAGAGATGCTCGATGATCGCGTCGCGTTTTGCGAAGACGCCCGCGACGTCGACCCCTTGGGCCGAAATCACCTCTCGCACACCAGGAACGGCCTTCGCGAGATTGAACACCTCAATCGGGCGAAGCAGGGTCTTGCTCGGGTTGCAGCCAAAGTAATGACACTCGCCGCCGGCCAGGCGATCCTCGACGAGCGCTACCGCATGGCCCACCGCCGCGAGCTTTCGCACGGCGGCCACGCCGCCCACCCCGCCGCCGACGACGACGACGTCGAATTCCTGGCCGGCTTTCATCTAGGCTCGCGACCGTTCCGGGCGACCGGACGGGGCAAGGTTCCGGGACTGTGGGGTGTCAGTTCCGAGTGTCGCGTAAGCGGCGGCCGCGCTCGCCGCGGAGAAAACACTGTAGCTGAGCGGTGATTCTATACCGAGGGATACCGCCATCGCGGTGCCAAATACTATGAGCACCAAGGAACTGGCCGCCCCGACGAGTTTTGGCCACCAGCCGGCCAAGAGCAGGATTGCCAGGGTTGTTTCGGTGGCGGTGGCGACCCACACGATGACGGTCAATGACCATCCAGAGGCAAACGGAACAAGCTGGTGCGCATAGTCGGCGAAGGAGGCCACGCTCCCCCAGGTACCCTGCCCGAACGGCTCCCACCAGCCGAATCGGTCGGCGACAGCGGACAGAAAGGCCGTGGCGAGCGATAGTCGCAGCGCTGTCCGGACGATCCGGACCCGATCAGGCTTGTGCATGGCCTTGACGCGGTGGATCATCTCTCCGCGTCGTCGTCCGTGGTGAGCGGGTGCTCTCCGGTGTCCACCAGGAAGACTGCGAGCAATTCGGCGGGTTCTGTGGCGCTGGCATTCTCACTGACCGTGTGGTGCGCACCGGGCGTTTCACTCCAGGTCTCACCGGGGTGATAGACACGCGCGGGCTCACCCTCGAGCTGGCTTCGGATCGCTCCGGAGATCACGTAGGCCATGATGAACGCCGATTTCGCGTGGTGGTGAGCCGCGCTTTTGGCTCCTGGCGGATAGCTGACGGTAACTGCTTCGAGTGACTTGCCCGGAACACTGGTAGGTTGATCGAAAACTGTTCGGACAACGGGCCTTTGGCTAGACCCCTGCGGCGTCGGTTCGGCGCGCACCGCGGGCGCGAGTAGTACGACGGTGATCAGCGCGGTGAGTAGTACTTTGAGGGCCATTCGGCTGCCTTCCCCTCGGACGGCGGTGTTTTCACACTCCCGGTCAGTCTTCGGCGACACGCAGGATCGTCTTGCCGGGGATACGCTTTCCGGGGGCGAATGCTGCGGGAGCTTCGGCGAGCGGGAGCACGGCACCGACCACCGGCTTGAGGCGCCCGTCGCGTACCCGCGCGGCGAGCTCCGCGAGCTGGGCCCGATCGGCCTCGACGAGGAAGAAAATCCCCCGCCCGTCGCTCGGCAGGGTCTTCGGCGGCTCGGCGACGGTGACGAGCGTTCCGCCCGCCCGCACCAGTGCCGCCGAGCGGGCCAGGACGTCCCCGCCGATGACGTCGAACACCACGTCGACTTCGCCCGCGTCCTCGAGCTTTTCGGTGTCCAGGTCGATGAAGCTGTGGACGCCTAGCTCCCCGGCCCGGTCTCGGTCCTCACTCCGGCCGGTGCCGATGACGCGCGCACCGATCTCGCGAGCGAGCTGCACCGCGATCGACCCGACCCCACCCGCTGCGCCGTGGATCAGAACCGTTTGGCCGGCGACGAGGCGGCCGTGGTCGAACAGGCCCTGCCAGGCGGCCAATCCGGAGATCGGCAGCGCCGCGGCGACCGTGTGGTCGATGTCGGCCGGCAGCGGTGCGAGGTTACGCGCTTCCACGGCGGTGTACTCCGCGAGCGAGCCGTCACGCGCCCAGTCGGCGAGCCCGAACACCCGTTGACCGACGGTCAAAAGGGTGGTGCCGTACCCCAACTCAACCACGACGCCCGACAGCTCGTGGCCGGGCACGCTCGGTGTCCGGTCACGACCGCCGCGGTCGATCCACGTGTGCGGCCAGTCGAGCTCACCGCGGGTGAACCCCGCGGCGTGCACCCGTACGACGACGTCGTTGTCGGCCGCCTGGGGGTATGGCACGTCGGTCAGGGACAGGCCGGCGACGCCGGCGTTACGATCTGAAACGGTGATGGCTTGCATTACAGGTCCTTCCTGACGCGGGTTGTTGTCGCGGGATCAGCCGCCAGCTGCGGCTGTACGCTGATGAGCTCGAGGCCCAGATCACGGACCCGGTCGAGGAGTCCGTAAAGCTGTGACTGGTCGCGGATTTCACCAGTGAACGCGGTGTCGGTCGCACCGGCCTCGAGGCGCATTCCCTCTAGCGCGCACCCGAGCCGTTCGGTCACGCAGCCTCGAATGCAGATCCGGTACATCGTTGGCCGCATTTGTCCTCCGCTCGCCAGCTGCCGATCAGCATTCACCGACGGGGGGTGAGCCGTCATCACCCGGCGAGCCATTTCACCCGGGTGAGTGCGAACGCATCATGCGGGGATGGACGGCCGGCGCGGTGTCAGCTTCCGTTGTCGCCGTCCGGTGGCGTCACGGTGATGGTGATCCTGGGCCGGCCCCGGGGGGACCTACCGCCGATGCCCCGCGCGGCCATGCTCGCCAACAGGATCTCATTGAGCAGGTTTTCCGGAATTGGCGTTGGGACCGCCGGGGTGGCGCCGGGGAGGGCGTCCGGCCACGCTACCGCGACGCGCCTGATCGGCGGGGCGGCCGCGGCCCAGGTCGGCGGCACCGACAGCGCGCCGATCGCGGGCGCGCGGCCCAAACCCGCCGACAATGCAGGTGCCGCGGCGCTGCCCGCCCCCGGGCCCGCCGAATCCAATGACGCTGCCGCGCCGGCTCCCGAGCCCCCCGGGGCCACCCCCAGGCGTTGCAGTATGGCATCCATCTTGCTGGCGCCGTCTGGGTCGTAGTGCACCGCGTATCCCAAGCCCGTATACGAACCAGCGGTGCCCGTCGACGTGATGGCCGTTGCTGCCGACGACACGCTCAGGTTCACCGGGCTCAGCAAGCTCAGCAATTGCAGGAACGATGGCAGTGACGCCGCGGCGGCCGGTGACGGCAACGCCAGGCCCTGAAGCGCATCGGGTATCGCGGAAACCAGCTGCGAGCCCATCGACATGATGGTCTGGGCGCCCGCGCCGGCGGGCGTGGCGCCGGCCCGACCGACTGCGGCAACCTGCTGACCGGCCCCGGCCGGATTCGTGGTGGGCGGCGGCGAGGCGAACGGAGGCAACGCCGCAGCGGCAGCGGACGCGCCGGCATACGCATACATTGCCCCGGCGTCTTGGGCCCACATCTCGCCGTACTCGGCTTCGGTGGCCGCAATCGCCGGTGCGTTTTGGCCGAGAAAGTTCGTCGCGATCAGCGCCATCAGCCGCACGCGGTTGGCCGCGATCATCGGTGGGGGCACCGTCATCGCGAACGCCGCCTCGTAGGCGGACGCGGCCGCCCTGGCCTGGGTGGCGGCCTGCTCGCACAGCGCGGCCGTCGTTCTCAGCCACGAAACGTAGGGCACCGCGGCCGCGGCCATCGCCACGGACGCGGGCCCCAGCCACGCCGCGCCGCTCAGGTCCCAGATCACCGACCGATAGGAGGCCGTCGTGGAATGGAGGTCGGCGGCCAGCCCGTCCCAGCCCGCCGCGGCAGCCAGCATCGACCCGCAGCCGGGACCGCAATACATGCGGCCGGAGTTGACTTCCGGCGGCAACGCTCCGAAATCCATTCGAAAACCTCGGGCTCCCTTGGCTATCCGGTCGCTTCGCGGATGTAGCGGCCGATCTGGCGCAGCGAGCGAGTGGCTTCGGGGATCATCGGCGCGGCGAGTTGAAACACGTGGATTTGGCCCGGCCATACCCGCACCTCGACAGGCACGCCGGCGGTGGCCAATCGTCGGGCCGCCAGTTGCGCGTCGTGCAGCAGCGCCTCGCTGCCGGACACATGGATCAACGTGCGGGGTAGGCCGGGTTGGATGTGGTCGAGCGGCTCGTAGAGCGCGTGCGGACCCCCACCGGCGTCGCGGTGCGCCGCGGCGCGGGTGATCAGGCCATGAACGGCGTCGAACGCTTTGGGTGGAAACATCGCATCCGAGCCGATATTGGGGTGGGCCGCTTTGGGTCGTGTGGCCAATTGCAGCAGCGGTGACATGCCCACCAGCGCGGCAGGATGCTCACCGCTCTCGAGCAGGCGTTGGGCCAGCGCCAGCGCCAGATAGCCGCCGGCGGAATCACCGGCCAGCACGATTTGGTCGGGCTGATAACCCTTTCGGCGCAGCCACCGGTAGCCGTCGTGGCAGTCGTCGATCGCCTCGCCGATCGAATGCTTGGGAATCTTGCGGTAGTTGGGCACCAGCACGGGACTGTCGGCAAAACGGGACAGCATGCTCACCAGCCGGCCGTGCGAGTACGCCCCACAGGTGAGAAACCCGCCACCGTGCAGATACAGCACGACCCGACGGGAACCGCCGGCCGGTGGCACTCCGGCGGCCCGGATGAGCTGCGCGGTGCAATGCCCCAGCGCGACGCCGGCCCGCACCGTGCCCGGTGGCGGCACGATGGCGCGGGCGGCGAAATCGACGACGCCCCAGGGCCACGGCGCCGAGGGCAGGAAGGCGCCCACGCTCAACGCGGGCCGGATCAACACCCGGGCGCCCAGCCAGGCGATGCGCCCGGCCGCACTGGGACCATGCGGGAAGACGTCGACGACGGCGCCCCCGTGCGACGGGTGCCGTCGTGCTTTTCGCGCCCGGGCCGCTCGTGGAGCGGAGAGCGGTGATCCCGACACGGTGGCGGGTGCGCTCATGTCATCACCTCCACCCCGGGCTCATCGTGCCGGACCGGAAGGGGGCAGGCGCGCATGCCCGGCATAGGCGCGCGCCCTGCCGGTCGACGAATCTTGGTGAGGCACCCAGCTTTTGGCGCCCGTCTCGGCACAACGGGCACTGGCGGACGGAGCCGGCCGCCTGCCGGTCACGGCGCTCCCAGACTGCGGCTCGTCCCCGCGCCATCGCCTTGCGGCGTCGACCGCCCGCGTACGCGATCAGCCCGGCAGCGACCGAGGACCCCGCACAAATGGCGGCGGCGACTCCGAAATCGACTGGCTGGCCATTGATCAACATGAGGGCCGCGTAGTCGCCGGCCAACACAGCCACAAAGAGGAAGGCAATGCGTAGCCGGGTCATGTTGCCGTCCCCTCGGGCCCGAGGGGACGCACGGCGAAGACGCTGCGCAGGTATCCGGTGGGACGCCCGCAGGTGGCGCACGCCGGGTGGGTTCCGCATCGCGACGCCACCTCGCGTTTGTCGCCCACGTAGGTCGCCATCGCCCATCGCAGGGTGGCCAGGCAGGCCTGACAGAGCGTCTCGACGAGGTCGCCGTCGGGGCTCAGCCCCATCTGGTCGCACCCGTCGACGGCGTGGATCTCGGCGACGGCCACCGCCGGCGCACCGCAGATACTGCCGGTCGACACCCGCTGGGCACTGCAGACGGGCCGTAGCGCGTGCAGTTGATCCTCGATCGCCGGGACTTCGCCCGTCGGGGTGTCAGCCGTTTCCCATCCTTTCCGATACACCCAACGCCGGGCCGACGCGGCGGCGTCGCGCATTCGATGCAGCAGCCAAGGTGTTCGCGTGACGCCGGGGCCGCATTCAGCGGTCGAGCGTTGAAATTGGCGATGGTTCATCTGGCTTTCTCCGATTTATGGCGATGGGTCCGCGGTGATCGGCGCGGCACGGTTGCCAACCGTCGTCGCGACCCGCTCATGCGGCCCCGAACGCAGATCCGGCTCTAGGCGGCTCCACCACCGCCCGCTTGCGATCTGTCAAGCCAGCATTAACCGACGTGGGACGAGTGGTCATCACCCGGCGAACTGATTCACCCGGGTGATTTGCCGACTGTCTCGAACATCACCGCAGCCAGACGAAATGTCGCTAGGTGGGTAGACGACGGCGGCGCGGGCGACACATTCGCGGCGGCGATTGCGGGCCAATGCTTTTGGGCCGACAAGCAGGGGTGTTACGCGATGCCGTAGTCGTTGATCTTGCGGTAGATGGTCGCCCGCGACATTCCCAGCGCGCTAGCCGCCTCTTGTTTGTTGCCGCCGTGGTCTTGCAGGCTCCGGACGATCGCATCGCGCTCCAAAGCTTCCATCTGGCTCAGCTTGCGCCGGGTGACGGACCGGCACTCCGGTGGCAGCTTGTCGGCGCCGATAATCCCCGATCGTTGGCGCGCCACGGTTTCGGTCAGCACCCGCCGTAGCTGCGAAACGTTGCCAGGCCACGGCAGCCTGCTGAGTTGGCGCATTGCCTCCGGTGCCAGCCGCACATCGGCACCCCGGGTGATCTCGCGCAGCAGCAGCGGCACAAGCTCCTCGAGGTCATCGATCCTGTGCCGCAGCGCCGGCACTGTGACGGTATGGGGGAACAGCGGCAGCAGTTGCTTGGTCGGCGCTGAGGGCTGTCCGGAGCTTTTGGTCGCCGCGACCCACCCCCGGCCGGCGCGGGTGGCCAATATCGAGGTAATCGATTCGAGCGTGTCCTTGTCGATGTCATCCACGTCGGCGATCACGAGTGCGAAATCCCCATCGTCGGACTCGGCCGCCAGCTCGGCGACGAAACGCGCCGCACTGGGAAATGTTTCGGGGCGCATCACCCGAACGGTTCGGCCCGGTTTCACGTCCTGCCCCACCGCCTGGGCCAGCCGTGCGCGGCCGGATCCTTTCTCGCCTTCGAGCATCACCCAGTCGCGGTCGCGGCAGCACTGGCGAACCTGTCGGCAGCAGCGCAGCCAGGCGCTGTTGCGACCGGCCAGGCCCGGAACGAAAGTCTGCGCCGGGTGGCCGTTTTGAGGAGGGTGCGGTCTGGCCTCGGCGGAAAGATCAACGTGGAAAACGGCATTGGTACGGCCACCTCGCATCGTCGCGCGCTGGACGGTAGTGATTTTGGCGATGTGCCCGCTTGGCAGGACAGCCAGCGTCGTGCCGGCCAGCGTGGAGCCGAGCAGATCCGAGGCGTGTTCGAGCAGCACGGTCTGATCGTTACCGTGAAGTGTCCGGCGCAGGTAGGGGTTGATCAACACCACGTCGCCACCGATCGCGAGCACACCGCTCGAAGACCGCCGTGTCTGCTGCAGATACGCCTCCAACAGCGCGGTCTCCCCCTCATGGGCCACCACCCGCATGCGATCCTCGATTTGGTGGGCGGCGCTGGTAGCCAGCGCGAGCAACAGCGGATCGGATTCGTCGGCCAGACAACTCAGATTGACGGCGCCGATTGTCCTGCGCGTTATGGGATCCCGGATCGGCGACCCGGCGCACGCGAAACCGGTGAACATCTCCACGTAGTGCTCGCCGCCGCGGATGAACGAGGGCCGCCCAGTCTCCAAGGTGGTGCCGATCCCGTTGGTGCCCGCCACCTCTTCGGCCAGGCTGTAGCCGGGTACGAGACTCACCCCGTCCAACGCGTTGAGGATGGACACTTCCGCCGCGCTCCGTTCAACCACCACCCCGTCGGTCGACGTCAGGACCACGCTGATTGCTTGCGCAGCCAGGTCATCGGTGACGCGTTGCAGCACCGGCGCCGCGGCACGCGCCAACCGGGAGCCCGTATTGGGTTCACGCACATACGGGAGCTCGACCCGGTCGGGATGTACCCGCAGGGCCCGCGACCGACGCCAGGACTCCAGGACGCTGGGCTGCAGAAGGTCCCCATCGACAGGGCGCACCGCGTCAACGGACCCCGCGGTCAGAAACCCTTCCCTGACCCGCTGAACTTCGGTCGTTCGACCGGCCCGCGCCCTCATCCTCCTGCTACCTCGACTCTGTCTCGCAGTCACCATGCGGCTTTGGCATATGTCAGGCGATGCCGTAATCCCGCATCTTGCGATAGATCGTCGCCCGCGACATCCCCAAGGCTGTCGCCGCCTGCAGCTTGTTGTTGTCGTTGTCCTCCAAGCTGCGGACAATGGCGTCTCGCTCAAGCGCCTCCATCTGGGTGAGCCTGCGCTTGGCAACGGATCGACACTCGGGCGGCAGCTTGTCGGCACCGATCACGCCGGAACGTTGTCGCGCAACGGTTTCGGCGAGCACTCGTCGCAACTGTGCGACGTTACCCGGCCAGGGCAGCTTACTGAGTTGACGCATCGCGTCGGCATCGAGGCACACATCAGCGCCGGAGGTCAGCTCGCGCAGCAGGAACGACACCAATACCTCGATGTCTTCGATCCGGTGCCGCAGCGCGGGCACCGCCACGGTGTGAGTAAACAACGGCAGCAGCAGCTCAACCATCGGTGACGGCGTCGACGAACTGATCGTCGCCGCGATCCATCCGCGACCCGCACGGGATTGCAACACCGGAACGACCGCTGCGAGCGTCCCCTCATCCAGGCAATCCACGTCGGGAATCACGACGGCGAAGTCATCGCCGTCGGTTTGAGTCACGATCTCGGCGACGAAAAGCGCTGGCGTCGCGAATGTTTCCGCCCGCGTCACCCGCACCGTCTTTGCCGGGTGCCTGTGCTGTGCGACGGCCTGGGCCAGCTTGGTTCGTCCGGACCCTTTCTCGCCTTCGAGCAGCACCCAATCGCGGTCTCGGCAGCATCGCTCGACCTGCTGACAGCTGCGCTGCCATGAGCTGCTGCGCCCGGCGAGGCCGGGAATGTGCGACACCACCGGTTGCCGCGTCCCGACACGGTGCGCCGTCGGCTCGGAGGACAAACGCACCAGGAAAACGACGTTGGTTCTGCCGCGGATCTCCGCGCGGTCGGCGGCGGTGATTTTGGCGATCTGCCCGCTCGGCAGAACGGCCAACACCGTGCCCGACAGTGTGGACCCGAGCAGCTCCGAAGCGTGTTCGAGCAAAGCGATCTGATCATTGGTGTCGAGTGCCTGGCGCAGGTAGCGATTCATCAGCAACACATCACCACCGATCGCCAGCACACCGAATGAGAACCGTCGCGCCTGGTTGCGATACGCCTCCAGAAGCGCGATCTCGCTGGCGTGGGCCGACTCTCTCAGTCGGTCCTCGATCTGGCTGCCGAGGCTCTTGACCAGTGGCAACAAGACCGGATTCGAGCGGCTGGCCCAGCAGGTGAGATCGACGACGCCGACGAGCCGTTGGGTTATCGGGTCACGGATCGGTGCGCCCGCACAGGCGAGCTCGCCCAAGGGCCCGACGAAATGCTCGCCGCCGCGGATGAATGCCGGCCGCCCGGTCTCGAGCGCGGTGCCGATCCCGTTGGTACCGGCGAATTCCTCCGCGTAGCTGTAGCCGGGGGCAAGGCTCACCGAATCCAGTGCCTCCATAAAGGACCGTTCCGAGGCCGAGCGCTGCATGACTACGCCGTCGGCCGAGGTGAGGATGACCGACATCGCGTCGATGGTCACGTCCTCGGTGATCCCCTTCAGCACTGGCGCCGCGGCGTGAGCGAGTCGTGAGCCGGTATCCGGTTGCCGGACATAGGGCAAATCGAGCCGGTCGGGATGAACCTGCATGGCCTGCGACCGGCGCCAGGAGTCCAGCACGGCTGGGGGCAGGGTCTCCGCCTCCAGGGACCCATCGCACAAGAACCGTTCCCTGACCTGGCGAACATCGGTTTGAACGTCGGCCCGCGAGCTCATCGACTCATGGACCTCGCTCCCCTGCCGACCGGTGCGGCCGCCCCAATACCGTCGTCTCATCTTGAGACGCGCAACGCTGCTCAGATTGAGACGCTCAGTGTACGCCCGCGGCGGTCTCATGGGTCATGTCAGCTAACACACGCGCCACGCGGTGACCCAGCGAAGGGCATGGAGAGATGACTATCTACCAGCTGACCGATCGCCTACACGACGGCCGCACCGTACACGTCCAAGCAGATCAAATCGCGCCGACGGTGGCCTCGTGGCTCGCCGAGCTGGGCGCCCGTAGTCCGTTAGTGGAGTCGCTCGGGCGAGCGGTATGCGACGGCGACTGGCCTGCAACCCACGGCATCGCGGACTACCTGTCGGTGGAAGTCCAGGTGGCGGCGTGACATCGGGCGTCGAGTCAGAGCGTCGTTCCGAGGCATGCGCGATCCCCTCGCGGGCACGGCCGCTGTTTCGGGCCGCCCTCG
Source organism: Mycobacterium alsense (assembly GCF_002086635.1). Lineage (GTDB taxonomy): Bacteria > Actinomycetota > Actinomycetes > Mycobacteriales > Mycobacteriaceae > Mycobacterium > Mycobacterium alsense. The sequence continues at coordinate 22,469 of NZ_MVHD01000011.1, forward strand.
GTAGTTTGCGTCCCGGGTCACCCACCGCGGTGGACGGGGTTCGCGTGAGCACCGCGAGTGCGCCCGGGAAGGTGCACACAGCGCCGATTCGTGGGCGGGCGGGCGAGCTGAAGGTCATCAACGCGCTGATCGCGGCGGTCGCGCGGGGGCGGGGCGGGGTCCTGGTCATCGAGGGTCCGCCGGGCATCGGGAAGAGCCGCTTGTTGACCGAGATCGTGGCGCTCACCGAGAAGGCCGGCGTTCGGGCCCTATTCGGCGAGGCGTTCGAGTACCAGCAGACGGTGCCGTTTTTCTCGCTGTTCATGGCGACCCTGCGGGCCGATCCCCCCGTCGGTGATGCGGAAGCGTTGCGCCGCATGGGCGCGTCCACCGATTTCGGCTACTGGGTGGTGCGCGACCTGCAAGCCGCCATACACGCGGAAGCGTCCCGAACACCCTTGGCGATCCTCCTCGAGGACATCCACTGGGCCGATAACGCCACCCTGCTGGCGCTGCGGTCGCTGGCCGCGACGCGCCGGGATGCCCCGGTGCTGTGGGTGCTTACCGCGCGGACCGGCGCCGGCGGACCGAGCGTTCGCGAGACGCTGGCAGCGCTGGAAGGCGAGGATGCCAGCTTTCTGCGATTGACGGCGATGGCACCGAGCGCGGTCGCCGACATCGTGCAGGACACCGTGCGCGCCAACGCGGATCCGTCGCTGCTGAGTCTGGCCGAGAAGGCGCACGGCAACCCGTTCCTGCTGACGGAGCTGCTGCGAGGACTGGACGAGGAGGGGCGGCTGGATGTCAGCGGCGGCCGCGCGGTCGCCACCGGAGACACGTTGCCGCGACGGCTCAGCGACACCATGCAGCAACGACTCGACCAGCTCTCCACCGATGCGAGCCAAGTCGTGCGGGTGGCCGCGGCGCTGCCTGACCGGTTCTCCGCCCGGCTGCTCGCCGCGATGCTGGAACGCCGACCGGCCGCCCTGCTAGCGGCGGTCGAAGAGGCGGTTCGGGCCGGCCTACTCATCGAAGACGGTGATCAGATGAGGTTTCGTCACGATCTGCTGCGCGAAGCCACGCGGCAATCTTTGCCGCAGTCGCTGCGCCGGGCGATGGAACGGCAGGCGGCGACCATCATGCTGGACATGGGGGCGGCACCCGAGGAGGTGGCAACGCAGCTCGCGCGCAGCGCCGAGGTGGGCGATGAGGTCGCGATTGTCGCACTCCGCGAAGCCGCACAGTCGGTGGCCAACAGCGATCCGAGCGCCGCGTCGGATTTGAGCAAGCGGGCGCTGGAGCTCCAGCCGCCCCAGGACCCAGGACGCGGGCCACTGGTAGCGGAAACGATCGTGCTGCTCAATCGGGCCACGCGCTACGAGGAGGCGCAGCGGTTGGCCAGCACCACCCTGTCGGCCGCGCTCACACCCGAGGAAGAGGCCAAGATTCGCCTTCGGTTGCCGACGGTGACCACGGATACGACGGCGCGACACATCGAGGAGAACCGCCGCGCGCTTCAGCTGCCCCACCTCAGCGACGTCACCCAGGCACGACATCAGGCATGGCTGGCCTACAACCTCGCGATGCACGGCCAACACGGGTACGACAGCATGGCGGCCGACGTGGCAGCGGCCGCCGCCGCATCCACCGGCGATCTCGAATCGAGCATTCTGTCCGGAATAGCGCTGGCGTGCCTCGACGGCGCAAACGGCTATGCAAGCCGCGCTCTACGACGAGTCGAGGAACTGCAATCTTTCAGCCCCGCCGGCGATATGACCGCTCATCACCTCGCCGGAGTCCACCTGGCGAACCTGCTTGCACTGGTCGGACGCGTCGACGACGCCGCGGGGTTGGTCGCGGCCCGCGCAGAAAAAGCCCAGCAGGAACGCGACGGGATGGCGCTGCACATCTGGGCCCTCACGGCGGGAGTGGTGCAGTTGGCCGCGGGCCGGTTGTCGGCTGCCCGCGCCGCCACCGAGTGGCTGCCGACGCCGGAACGAACGGGATCGACCTTCGTCAACGCCATGCGCATGTTCACGCTGGCGGAGGTGGCGGCGCGGACCGACGACCGAACGTTGCTACTGGCGACGGCGAGTGAAGCGCGCGATGCGTACGCGAACGGTTCACCCGCCGTACGTCGCGGAGCGGCGGGCGCACTCGGGCTGGCGGCGTGGCAGCGCGACGATGTTCACGAGGCGGTCCGTTGGCTCGGCGGCGATATCCCGCTACTCGTGACGCCGCCCTTGCCGACGGTCTTGGATCAGCTGACCCTGACCGCGCGGGTGGCGTCAGCCGCCGGTGACGCCGGGCTGCGGGCGCGTCTCATGGACGTCGTGGAGGTGCTCGAACGCGAGCGTCCCGGGGTTCGGTTGTTCGCGACGGTCGCGCAGCACACGCGCGGGATACTCGACCGCGATGCCGATTCGTTGGCGGCGGTTGGCAGTGCGCTTCATTCGTCGGGGCGGCCGCTTCTCTTCGCAGGCGCCGCCGAGGATGCCGGCCACGAGCTGAGTCGTGCACGCCGCAACGCCGAGGCGCTCGACCAGCTCAACGCCGCCTTCGACACCTACGCCGAGTGCGAAGCGGTTGCCGATGCCCGGCGGATCGGCCGCGCGCTGCGCCGGCTGGGCGTGGAACGGCGCATCGTCACACATCCGCGGGCAAAGACGGGCTGGGACAGCCTCACCGACGCCGAGCTCACGGTCGTCAACCTCATCGCGCAGGGCGCGACCAACCGCGACGCCGCCACGCAACTGCACCTTTCCACCCATACGGTGAAGACCCACGTGCACAACGCCTTCGCCAAGCTGGGCATCACCTCGCGCGCCCAATTGGCGCCGCTCATGCACTCGCCTGGCTGATCGACAGCAAATCGTGGATGGCGCGGCCGGGCTACAATGACGCCCGTTGCAGTGGCAGTCCGGCAAACGGTAGACGGGACACCCGGTGGGGCTTTCAACCGGCCTTTCTGATGTCGGCGGTCAGCGGCTGGTCACGCCGCCGATTCGGGGGCGGGCGGACGAGCTGAAACTGATTGCCGCGCTGGTCACCGCGGTGGCCCAGGGGCGCGGGGGTGTGCTGGTCATCGAGGGCCCGCCCGGCATCGGCAAAAGCCGGCTGTTGACCGAGGTGGTGACGCTGGCCGACGCGCGCGGGGTCCGCACCTTGTTCGGCGAGGCTTTCGAGTATCAGCAGGCGGTGCCGTTCTTCTCGCTGTTCATGGCCACCCTGCACGCCGACCCCCCGGTCGGAGACGCCGAGGCGCTGCGCCGGCTGGGTGGCTCGGCCGATCTGCGCTACTGGGTGGTGCACGATCTGGCGGACGCGATTCGTGCGGCGGCCGGACAGACCCCCCTGGCGATTGTGCTGGAGGACATCCACTGGGCCGACAAGAGCACGCTGTTGGCGCTGCGGTCGCTGGCCGCCGTGCGCCCGGATGTGGCGGTGCTGTGGGTGATGACCGCCCGCACCGGGGCCGGCGGGCCTGCGGTGCAGGAAACCTTGTCGGTGCTGCAGCGCGCGAACGCCACATTCGTGCGATTGGCGGCCATCGCGCCGGACGCCGTCGCCGACATGGTTTGCGACACGGTGCGGGCGAAAGCCGATGTGTCGCTGCTGAATTTGGCCGCCAAGGCGCACGGGAACCCTTTTCTGGTCAGCGAGCTGGTCGGGGGGTTGGGCGAGGAGGGCCGGCTCAAACTCTCCGGCGGCCGGGCGATGGTCACCGGAGACGGGCTGCCCCGGCGTCTCGGCGCGACGATGCACCAGCGGCTGGACTTGCTCTCCGGTGAGGTGGCGGAGGTGGTGCGGGTCGCCGCGGTGCTGCCCGACCGGTTTTCGGCCGGCTTGCTGGCCGCGATGCTTGAGCGTTCTCCGGCGTCGTTGGTGTCGGCGCTCGAGGAGGCGGTGCGCGCGGACCTGCTCGTGGAAGATGGTGAGCGGCTGAGGTTTCGGCATGACTTGCTGCGCGAGGCGACCCGGCAGTCGCTGCCACAATCGCTGCGCCGGGCGATGGAGCGCCAGTCGGCGTCGGTCATGCTGGGGATGGGCGCGGCCCCGGCCGAGGTGGCCACCCAGCTGGCACGCAGCGCGGAGCCAGGCGACAGGGAGGCGATCGGTGCGCTGCGGCAGGCCGCCCACTCGGTGGGCCGCGGCGATGCGAGTGCGGCCGCGGATTTGTGCGGGCGGGCGCTGGAGCTGTTGCCGGCCGATGACGCCGAACACGGGTCACTGGTCGCCGAGACGGTCGAGTGGCTGAACCGGGCCAGCCGCTACGGCGAGGCCGAAGAATTGGCCCTTGCGGCCCTCTCGGAGGCGGCGTCGCCCGACGAAGAGGCCGAGATTCGCCTCCGGCTCCCGGCGCACACCAAGCACAGCACCCAGCGGCGGGCAGAGGAGAATCGCCGAGCGCTGCAGCTGGGCGGCATCAGCGAGGTCACCCGGGCACGGCATCTGGCGTGGCTGGCCTACAACACTGTGTTGCAGGACAAAAACGGGCAACGGCGCACGGCGGCCGACGAGGCTGCCGCCGCCGCGGCAGCCACCGGTGATCTCGAGGCCACGATCATGGCCGAGATCACCCTCGCATTGCTCGATGTAGGTGACGGGTTTCGCGGTCGCGCCCTCGGCCGCCTCGAAAGGCTCTGCTCGCTGAGCTACACGAGTGATGCGGCCTCGGCTCATGGCTTTGCCGCAATTTACTACGCAATCCTGCTGGCAGTGGTCGGCCGGCTGGACGACGCGACAGCCCGGGTCGCCGAAGGCATCGGGCAGGCCCGTCGGGAAGGCAACGCGATGGTCCTCAATATGTGGACCGTCATCAGCGGGATCGTCCACCTCGCCGCGGGCCGGCTGTCGGCGGCTCGCGACGCGGCTGAGCCTCTGCAGGCCCCCCAACCGACAGGCGTAAGCGAGCCGGACCTGCTGCGCATTGTGATCCTGGCCTCGGTCGCGATGCACACGGACGACCGAAATCTGTTGCAGCAGATGACCAATGAGGCGCGCGATGCCTACCCCACCGGTTCGCCTGCCATCCGTCGAGGAGCGGCGTATGTGCTTGCGCTGGCCGCATGGCTGCGTGATGACGTTCATGAGGCGGCGGGTTGGCTCGGCGGCGACATCGCCCTTCTCGGGACACCACTGCAGGTCTATGCCTTCGATCGGGTGATCTTGAGTGCGCGGGTGGCCTCCGCGGCCGGTGATGCGGGCTTGCGCGCGCGGGTCCTGCAGGCCGCCGAGGTGCTGGAGTGCGAGCAGCCCGCGGCGCCGCTGTTGGCGGCGGTGGCCCGGTATGCCCGCGGGCTCCTCGAACACGACGCCCCGGCGCTGATTGCGGCCGCCGAGTCGCTTCGCTCGTCGGGCCGGCCGCTACTTTTCGCGAGCGCCGCCGAGGATGCCGGCCACGAGCTGGGTGGCGCACAGCGCAACACCGAGGCGATCGACCAGCTGAGCGCGGCATTCGACACCTACGTCGAGTGCGAGGCGTTCGCCGATGCGCGCCGGGTCGGCCGCGCGCTGCGCCGGCTGGGCGTGGAACGGCGCATCGTCACGCGCCCACGGGCAAAGACGGGCTGGGACAGCCTCACCGACGCCGAACTCACGGTCGTCAACCTCATCGCACGGGGCGCGACCAACCGCGACGTCGCCACCCAGCTATACCTGTCCACCCACACGGTAAAGACCCACGTGCACAACGCTTTCGCGAAGCTGGGCATCACGTCCCGCACCCAATTGGCGCAGCTCATCCAGGGCTCTGATTGACGACAGCAAATCGGAGAGACGACGGGGGCATGCCTACAATGACAGGCGCTGCAGGAACGATCCGGTAACGGTGGGTAGAAATAGGTAGCTAGGTAGATAGGACACCCGGTGGGGCCTTCGACCGGCCTTTCTGATGTCGGCGGCCAACGGCTGGTCACACCGCCGATTCGGGGGCGGACAGACGAGCTGAAACTGATTGCCGCGCTGGTTACCGCGGTGGCCCAGGGGCGCGGGGGCGTGTTGGTCATCGAAGGCCCGCCCGGCATCGGCAAGAGTCGGTTGCTCACCGAGGTGTTAGCGCTGGCCGACAAGGTCGGGGTGCGCACCTTGTTCGGGGAGGCATTCGAGTATCAGCAGGCGGTGCCGTTCTTCTCACTGTTCATGGCCACCCTGAACGCCGATCCCCCGGTGGGAGACGTCGGGGCGCTGCGGCAATTGGCCGGCTCGGCGGATCTGCGCTACTGGGTGGTGCACGATCTGCACAATGCGATTCAAGCGGCGGCCGCACAGACCCCCCTGGCGATTGTGCTGGAGGACATTCACTGGGCCGACAACGGCACGTTGCTTGCGCTGCGGTCGCTGGCCGCGGTGCGCCCGGATGTGGCGGTCCTGTGGGTGATGACCGCCCGCACCGGGGCCGGCGGGCCGGCGCTTCACGAAACATTGTCGGTGCTCCAACGCGGGGACGCCACATTCGTACGATTGGCGGCCATCGCGCCGGACGCGGTCGCCGACGTGGTCCGCGACACGGTGCGGGCGAAAGCCGATGTCTCGCTGCTGAATTTGGCCGCCAAGGCACATGGCAATCCGTTTCTCGTCACCGAGCTCGTCAGGGGCTTGGGCGAGGAGGGCCGGCTCAAACTCTCCGGCGGCCGCGCGAAGGTCACCGGAGACGAGCTGCCGCGGCGCCTGGGCGCGACGATGCACCAGCGGCTGGACCTCCTGTCCGGGGATGCATCGCAGGTGGTGCGGGTCGCCGCGGTGCTGCCCGACCGGTTTTCGGGGGGCTTGCTGGCCGCGATGCTGGACCGGCCGCCGACATCGTTGCTGTCGGCGCTCGAGGAGGCGGTGCGCGCGGACCTTTTCGTCGAAGACGGTGAGCGGCTGAGGTTTCGGCACGACTTGCTGCGCGAGGCGACCCGGCAGTCGCTGCCACAATCGCTGCGCCGGGCGATGGAGCGCCAGTCGGCGTCCGTCATGCTGGGGATGGGTGCGGCCCCGGCCGAGGTGGCCACCCAGCTGGCACGCAGCGCAGAGCCGGGGGACGGCGAAGCGATCGACGCACTGCGCCGGGCCGCGCAATCGGTCGGCCACAACGACGCGAGCTCGGCCGCGGACTTGAGCAAGCGCGCGTTGCAGCTACTGCCCGCCCACGACCCGGACTCCGGGTCACTCGTCGCCGACACTGTCGAGTGGCTCAACCGGGCCAGCCGCTACGGCGAGGCCGAAGATTTGGCCGTCGTGGCGCTCTCGCAGGCGGCCTCGCCCGAAGTAGAGGCCGAGATTCGCCTCCGGCTCCCGGCGCACACCAAGCACAACACCCAGCGGCGCGTGGCGGAGAATCGGCGGGCGCTCGAGTTGACCGACATCAGCGAGGTCACCCGGGCACGGCATCTGGCGTGGCTGGCCTACAACCTGGCCCTGCAGGACCAAGGTGGGCAACGTCGCACGACCGCCGACGAGGCTGCCGCGGCCGCGGCGGTCACCGGTGACCTCGAGGCCACGATCATGGCCGGCGTCACCGTCGCTTTACTCGACGCCGGTGAGGGGTACACACGACGCGCCGTAAGTCGCCTCGAAGAGCTTTCCCCGCCCGCGCCCACGAATGATGCGGCGTTGGCTTCTGCCTATGCCGCAATGCATTACGCAAACCTGCTGGCAGTGGTCGGCCGGTTGGACGACGCGACCGCCCGGGTCGCCCGCGGCATTGGCCAAGCCCAGCGGGAAGGCAACGCGATGGCACTCGTCATCTGGGCCGTCTTTAGTGGGATTGTCCATCTGGCCGCGGGCCGGCTGTCGGCCGCTCGCGACGCGACGGAGTCCTTGCCGCCCCCACAGCCGACAGGTGCGACCGAGCCCGACATACTGCGAATGGTGACTCTGGCCGAGGTGGCGGTGCACACCGACGACCGAAATCTGCTGCAGCGGATGGTCAACGACGCGCGTGATGCCTATTCCGCCGGCTCAGCCGCGGTACGTCGAGGAGCGGCGTATGTGCTCGCGCTGGCGGCGTGGCAGCACGACGATGTTCACGACGCGATGCGCTGGCTCGGCGAGGTCACCCTACTGGGGACACCGCTGTTCCCCCATGCATTCGTTCGGCTCATCTTGGGTGCCCGGGTTGCCAGGGCCGCCGGTGATGCCGGCTTACGCGCGCGGGCTTTGCGGGCCACCGAGGTGCTGGAGCGTGAGGGGTCCGCGGTGCCGCTGTTGGCAGGGGTGGCCGGGTATGCCCGCGGGATCCTCGAACACGATGCCCGGGCGCTGGTTGTCGCCGCGGAGTTACTCCACTCGTCGTCGCGGCCGCTTCTTTTCGCGAGCGCCGCCGAGGACGCCGGCGGCGAGCTGAGTCGCGCCCGGCGCAACGCCGAGGCGATCGACCAGCTGAACGCGGCGTTCGACACCTATATCGAGTGCGAATCGATTGCCGATGCCCGCCGGGTGGGCCGCGCGCTGCGCCAATTAGGCGTGGAACGGCGCGTCGTCACGCACCCGCGGGCAAAAAGCGGCTGGGACAGCCTGACCGACTCCGAGCTCACGGTGGTCAACCTCATCGCACAGGGCGCGACCAACCGCGACGTCGCCGCCCAACTGCACCTCTCCCCCCACACCGTGAAGACCCACGTGCACAACGCATTTGCGAAATTGGGCATCGCATCCCGCGCCCAATTGGCGCAGCTGGTGCGCGGCGCTGATTGACCGCATGCCAGAGCATCCCGCGAGTCACGCGCCGTTAGACGGCAACGTGGTCGCTGCAATCGACTCGCAGATCCGAGATCGTCATTGGCGTGTCGTAGAACCTGCAGTGGTAGCTTCGCGCATCGGTGGTGTGCAGTAGAACGCATGTGCTGCAGGCGCGGATGACGGGAAGCATCTGCGCGTCATGGAGTTTGGCCATGACGACGAGGAGCGTGTCGAGCAGCCGTTCGGCTTCGGAGCGGTCGAGTTTGGACGTGGCGATCTCCGCGGGTGCGGTCCAGCGTGCCAGCTCGGTCGCGGCTTTGCGGCCTGTCGGGGTGAGTACCAGGTCGCGGCGACGGCGGTCGTCGGGGTTCGGGGTGCGCACCACCAGGCCTTTGCGGATCAGTGCCGCGATTGCGTCGCTGACGGTGGGATCGGCGACGTTGAGTTCGCGGGCGAGCGCGGTGCTGCGGGCCGCCGGCGGCGGACCGACGTAAAGCCAACTGAGCACCCGCATTTGGGTGCTCGACAGATCGTGTCGTTCGGCGGCCCGCCTGGCCAGCACGTGCAGAGCTTCGCCGACCCGGTCGAGCGCGGCGACGATCTTGGAGTCCAGGCTTCGGTGACGTGCACCTTCGGATTTCAGGGCACGACCTCGTTCGGCTTGCCGGCGGCGACGTCCGGCGAAGCCGCCCACGGATTCGTGCTCGATGACGAACCGTGTTGCCGGGTGCTCGTCGGCACTGTGACCCCTTCCCGCGTGCTTTCTGTCGGGTGGACATCCGCATCGGAGCGTATTTGGCGCGCCGGTTTCACCCGACGTTGCGAATCACCGTGATCGTAACGCTTAGGAGCCCTCGAGGTTTATTGCATCATGGTCCCGTTCGCGTCATCAACGCAGCTCAACGCGGCTCAGATCGCAGCTCATGCCCGACCAAGGACGACACATGCCCAAACTTTCTCGCAGCGATTGGTACGACCTGGCCCGCGACACCAACTGGACGTTTCGCTACGTGACCGAGAACGAGGTGTTTCCCGAGGAGCTTTCGGGCACGCACCGGGTCTCCTCGGAGGCCTGGCTCAAGTGGGACGAGCCGTACAAAATCGGTTTCCGCGAGTACGTGCACAATCAGGTCACCAAGGACACCACGACGTACTCGCTGAAGAACGCCATCGGACGATCGAAGCTGTTCGAGCAACTCGACCCGGGGTGGAAGTCCGTCATCGTGGCGCATTACGGCGCCATCACGATGCCCGAATACCTGGCGTCCATCGGTGAAGCGCGGATGGGAAGGTTCGGCCGCTCGGCGGCCTGGCGCAACACCGCGACCTTCGGCACCCTGGACGAGGTCCGCCATGGCCAGATTCAGGCGTTCTTCCCGTACGGCCTGCTCGACAAAGAACCCCGAGGCGATTGGGCGCTCAAGGCATTTCACACCAACAACTGGATCGTGCTCGCGGTGCGCTATCTGTTCGACGACATGTTCGTTGCCAACGACGCGTTGTCGATCGCGTTGCAATTGACCTTCACCCTGGAGACGGGGTTCACCAACCTGCAGTTCCTCGGGATGGCCGCCGACGCCATCGACGTCGGCGACCTGGAATTCGGCGCGCTGATCAGCTCCATCCAGACCGACGAGGCCCGCCACGCACAACAGGGCGAGCCGACGATCAAGGTGCTCACCGACAACGGCGAGGCGGAGTGGGGCCAGTTCCTCATCGACCACATGTTCTGGCGGTCGTGGCGCATCTTCGCGCTGCTGACCGGTCTGTCGATGGACTACTACACCCCGCTGGAGAGCCGGCGGATGAGCTTCAAGGAGTTCATCGAGGACTGGGTGGTCAAGCAGTTCGCCGACCAGTTCCGCGACTACGGGCTCGACTTCCCCTGGTACTGGGAGGAATTCATCAACGAGCTGACCTGGTATCACCATGCCATTCATTTGGGTGTGTGGTACTACCGGCCCACGGTGTGGTGGAACCCCGACGCCGGCGCCTCCGACGCGGAGCGACTGTGGCTGGAGGAGAAGTACCCCGGCTGGAACCGCAACTTCGGCAAGCAGTGGGATGTCGTCACCGACAACATCCGCAACGGTGACATCGCCGCCACCCTGCCGGAAACCCTGCCGATCACCTGCAACCTGTGCCAGTTGCCCATCGTGCGTGCCGCCGGGGTGATCGTCGGTGCGCACACCGATCCCGCCCCGCTGACGCATGTGCACAACGGCCGCAAGTACCTGTTCTGCTCGGAGCCCTGCCGGTGGATCTTCACCCAACGACCCGACCGGTTCGCCGGCCACCAGTCCCTGATCGACCGGGTCCTGTCCGGCGAGATCAGCCCACCCGACCTCGGCACCGTCTTGCGGTACTTCGGGCTCTCGGCCGAGGAACAGGGCCAAGACGCCGACAACTACGGGTGGGCGCTCAACGGTGTCCGCCACGGATCGATTAGCGGATCGAAGGGCTGAAACCATGGCGCTGCTTCCCCTGACCGCCCTGTTCGAGGGCGACGTGCTCGAACTCCTCATCCCCGTCGATGACGCCGACAGCGTCGAAGCCGTCAGCGCGGCGATCGCCCATCATGTGGTCGGTCACCGGGTCGCCAAGCGCGATGCCCCAATCCGGCTGCGCCACAACGGCAAAGTCCTGGACCCCAAAGCGGGAATCGGTGCGTCTGGAGTCGGTCCGCTGGACCACGTCGAGGCGTTCTATGCCCAGCGCTAGCACCTGGACTCCCGTGGCCACCCTCGACGACCTATGGGAGGGCGAGGTGGCGGAATTCGAGGTGGGTGACCGGCCGATCCTGCTCGCCCACCTGCGCGGCGGGGAAATTCGCGCCTACGACGGTCTGTGCCCGCACGCCGGATTCCCGCTGGCCGACGGCGATGTCGAAGGAGACATCTTGACGTGCAGCGCCCACAGTTGGGAATTCAACCTCGCCACCGGTGCCGGGGTGAATCCGGACAACTGCCGGCTGCACAGCCATCCCGTACGCCTCGACGGCGACCAGATCACCGTATCGCTCAGCGAAGGAGACCACCGATGACCGCCGCCGCAGAACAGGACAAGCTCGTCGGCCCCGTCGTGCGCGGCTTCGACCCCGACATCGTCGCCGCCCTGACCGACACGATCTTCACCGACAACCCCGGCGCCGCCATCACCGTTGAGGACCATGCCGGCTACGTGCGCATCCACGCACCGCGATTCCTGCGCGTAACCCGTGCGAGCCTGGAATCCGCTGCGGGCCAACCCTTCCCGCTGGCCAGCTTGGAACCGGCACTGGTGGCGTTCGCCGGCCGGATGCGCTACGTCGGCGACGACGAGCTGCACTGGTACCTGGACCGAGAGGACTGACACATGACCGCCGCGAAGACCCGACCGCTGAAGACCTGGAGCATCGCCGATGACACCCGGCGTAAACCCACCGAGTACGAAGCCGTCACCGGCAGGTTCCACTACCACTTCAACCGCCATCCGGCACCCTTCGACCTCGATCCCGGCAGCGCCATCAACCGCTGGTACCTCAGGCACCGCGAGGGCTCACCGCTGCAGGCCGAAAACTGGGAAGGCTTCCGTGACCCCGCCGCTCTGAACTACCGCCGCTACATCGCACTGCAACACGACCGCGAGGTCTACGCCGAGGGCGTGGTCGACCACCACGAAGCCCTCGACAGCGACGGCAAGCTCGATCCCGCCTGGATCGAGACCCTGGCCCGCATCTATGTCCCGGCCCGCTACCTGTTCCACGTCCTGCAGATCACCAGCCTCTACGTCGGACAACTCGCGCCGAGCGCCTACATCACCAACGCGGCCTTCTTCCAGGCCGCCGACGAACTACGGGCGCTGCAATGGATCGCCTACCGCGCCAAGTCGCTCTCACTCTCCCACGACACACGATTGGCCAATACCGAAGCGACACGGCGAATCTGGGAAACCGACGAGGCCTGGCAGCCCGCCCGCGAAACGCTGGAACGCCTGCTGGTGGCCTACGACTGGGGCGAGGCCTTCACCGCGCTGAACCTGGCGGTCAAACCGGCGCTCGACGCGCTGCTGAAGGAGGCGTTCGCCGAGTTGGCCAACGACCACGGCGACGGCCTGACGGCGGCGCTGCTGCAGGAATCCCGGGTCGACACCACCCGCAACCAAGCATGGAGCGCCGCACTCGCCCGCTACGCACTGACCGCCAATCCCGCCAACCGCGCCGTCATCGAAGGGTGGATCGAAAAATGGCGCCCCCGCGCCGACCGGGCCGTCACCGGCCTCGCCGCCGCGCTTCCCGATCCCGACGCCATCCGGGAGCGGGTCGCGCGCTCGGTCGCCGCGTTCACCGCACAGTGGGCCGGTTAGCCGCACGGACCTCCCGACGGCTCGCGGGTTCAACGACGGCGCCCCCGGGACCCGACGCGCGGGTCGCTGTTGCGGTGTCCGCGGACCGGTCCGCCGCGCGCATCTGATTTCGGCGGCCGCTTCGCGGGTCCCCCGCGCCGGCCTGTCACTACACCCATCCGGCCCTAAACATCAACCCTCGGGCGATGGTTTTCCGCTGCCCGCGCGACGAGCGTAGTTCCCGAAACTACTCACGTCCTCACCCAGGCAAGCGGCCCATTCGGGCCGGCCAGGTGCCGGTGAGCACGCAAGGGAAAGAGCGAACGATGCTGGATGCGGCGCTTGGAATGCCGACGATGGTTGCCGGTGGCGTTCGGTGTCGCCGGGGCCGGGCTGGTGTCCCGATGACCGCCGGTCACGCCAGCACGCTCGCCGAACCGGCAAGCGGGACTGTACATCTCGATGCGCGGCTAACGTCCGGCGACAAGGCGACGTCGCAGCGGCCGTCAGCGCGACGCGGCCGCAGGCGAACGCCCGGCACGGGCCGATCGCTGCCGCGCCACCGCACAGTCACCACGAGCGATGGCGTCGCGCTGTCCGTTCGCGACTGGGGACCTCACGGCGCCTGCCATACGGTCGTACTTCTGCACGGCTTTTGCCTGACCAAAGAGTCCTGGAACATCCAGGTGACAGACCTGATCCGCCACTGGGGCAACAACATCCGGATCATCAGTTACGACCACCGCGGTCACGGCGCATCCGGCAAAGCACCCATGGACACGTACCGGATCGATCGGCTCGCCGACGACCTCGCCGAGTTGCTGGTCGCGCTTGGCGTCACGGGCCCACTCACGCTGGTCGGGCACTCGATGGGCGGCATGGCGGCCTTGGCCTATTTTCGGCGGCCGGCCGGCAAGCGTCCGGTTGAGCCGGAGAGCCTCGTTCTCGTCGCGACCGCCGCGGGAAATCTCGGCTCGCACGGCCTCGGACGGCTGCTGAACACGCCCGCGACGAGCATGCTCTACGGCATCGTGCGCCGGATGCCTCGCGCGGGCACCGATGAGGTGGTTCAATTCCTCGCCAGGCCGGTGTGCGCGGCACTGACCAGACACGGCGGATACGGTGAAGCCGCCCCGAAATCGTTGGTGGCTATGTCCGCGGCCGCCGTGGACGCCACCCCGTCGACGACCAAAGTCGGCTTCCTGCGCGGTCTTAAAGAGTACGACTGCTCTCAGACCCTGAGCTCTATCACGGCCAAGACGACCATCATCAGTGGAGGAGCGGACAAGCTCACGCCGATGTGGCACGCCCGCAAGCTGGCCGACGGGATCCGCGGGGCGACGCTCATCCACCGGCCCACCGCGGGGCACACGCTGTTGTATGAAGTCCCGGAGGTCGTCACCGGAGCCATCAGTTCCGCCATCGCCGCCGGCGGCCACCGTGCCGATTTCGAAGCTGGTGACCCGGGTGCGTGCGCGGCGTCGGGAAAGCCGCTCGAGGAGCGGGTGTCATGACCATTGACCGGTCCGTCAAATTTCAAGGCGCTAGGTATACACCGACCCGGCGCTAAAGATCACCCGTTGGGCGATGGTATCGGCGGTGCGCACGCTGCCAACGTAGTGATTGCACTCCGGATCGCCGCGACCCCGCCGCTCAACCGGGAAGCGGCGCCGGGGGGCCAGACACAGGGGAGTTGGGAAGCGATGATGAGCACAGTCTGGGGAATGTTGATGATGATGCCCGTGGTGTTCGGCGTCGGCGGGGACGGGTTGGTGTCCCGACGGCCATGAGCACGCTGAAGACGCCGACGGGCCGCCCGACGGCCCGGGCGTCTCACTTTGAGACGCTGAATCACCTCATCTTGAGACGCTCACCATCCGCGCGCGGCGATGTCATGGGTTGCAGGAGTTGCTGCTTCGGTGAAAGAGGTGAAATGCGGTGAGCGGGCACGGCGTGAGCGCGAATCACGAGAAAATGATTGGGCCGATGCTGCTGGGGCCCGCCACTTCGAACGGGCACCGGCGGCGCGTGCCCAAGGTCGTCACCGAGGACGGATCTGATTCAATGGGGTCGCCGCGATCGCCAGGCAGAACGAGCCCGCCCGACCCCGCAGAGAACAATTGGGATGCCGAAACGCCAGCGCCCACCCAGGAGGCGCCAACGCCGCGGCTTCCCGCCCGGCCCCCGGCTTCGACGGATTCGCGGAATTCGGACATGACCGGCTCGGGGGGACGCGGCGCCCATGGCACCGGCGAAGCCGCCGCGCGGGCGGTTCTGCTCGGCACCAAGCTGCACATCCCGGCGATCGGGACCCAGCTCGTCCACCGGGCCGCCCTGCTCGACGTCCTGTCGGCCGGGCTTCGCCGCAAGCTCACACTGCTGAGCGCGCCGGCGGGATGGGGCAAGACGACACTCCTGGCCGAGTGGGCGCTGGGTGGAGACGAGGACCAGCGGTTCGGCTGGCTGTCGGTTGATCCCTCGGACAACGACCCGGTGTGGTTTTGGATGTACGTGGTCGCCGCGCTGCAGAAGATCAGCCCGGGGGTCGGGATTCGCGCGGTCGAACTCCTCGCGATGGGCGCCGACCCGGTGCAGGTCGTTCTGCCGACGCTGCTGAATGATCTGGACACGATCGCCAGCCCGATGGTGCTCATCCTGGACGACTACCACCTGGTGACAAGTCGCGCGGTTCATGACCAACTGGCGTTCTTCATCAGCCGGATCCCCGCGAATCTTCACTTGGTGTTGGCCACCCGATCGGATCCGGTGCTGCCGTTAGCGCGGTTGAGGGCCAGCGGCGACCTTGCCGAGATGCGATCCGACGATTTACGTTTCGGGCCCATCGATGCGGAGCATCTGCTGAACGATGTGCTCGGGCTGGACTTGGCCGACGAAGATGTGCAACTGCTGCACCGGCGCACCGAAGGGTGGGCCGCCGGCCTGTACCTTGCCGCCCTCTCACTCGCCGGGCGTGCCGATGCCTCCGCGTTCATCAGAACCTTCGCCGGCGACAACCGTCACGTCGTCGACTACTTGATGGCCGAGGTGCTCGACGGTCAACCACCGGAACTGCGCAGGTTCCTGCTGCGCACCTCGGTCCTGAGACGACTCAACGGTGAGCTGTGCGACGCGATACTGCAAACGTCTGGCTCGGCCTCGGTCCTGGAGAAGATCGAGCGCGAAAACCTGTTTGTCGTGCCGCTGGACATGTCCCGTCGCTGGTATCGCTATCACCAGCTGTTCGGGGAATTGCTGCGCACCGAGTTGCGGCGCAGCGAGCCCGATCTCGTCGCCGATCTGCACCGGCGAGCCGCGACCTGGTTCGAGACCGAGGGCCTCATCGATGAGGCGGTGCGGCACCTGGTCGCCGGCGGTGACATCGCGCGCAGTGCCGATCTGATCGCCGCGGACTGGGTCGACGAATTCAACGGGGGCGGCCGGTCGACCGTCTCCAGCTTGCTTGATCTGCTCCCCGAGGAAACCGTTCTACGGGATCCGCGGCTGAGCGTGGCCCGCGCGTGGATCGCCCTGAGCGGTGGTCAACTCGATGACGCCGCCGAATGGATCGAGGCAGTCGAGACCGGATCCGCGGGCGACACCGCAGACGGCGGGGCCGTCAGCGCTCAAGCCGTCGTCCTGCGCGCGGTTCACTCGTTCAAGACGGCCGAACTCGCCGCGGCGCTCGAGGCGGCTCGCAGGGCGATCACTCTCGATCTCGGCGAGGTGCCGCTGGGCCGATCAAGCGCCTACTGCATCTATGGATCCGCACTGTACTTTTCGGGCAACACCCACGAGGCGCAGGCCGCCTTCCGGCGGGCAGTGGAGCTGGCCGAAAAGGTGGGCGATCGTCGTGCGCGCAGCTACGCGCTGGGCCAACTGGCGCTGATTTCGGCCGAGCACGGCCGGCTGGCGGACGCCGAACGTCAGATCCGCCGAGCTTCCGGCAGCTCCAAGGATCTGGCGGACGGGGAACACCTCGTGGACGCCATGGTGTCGCTCGCCACGGCCGAACTCCTCCGGATGCGCGGTGACACGGCCGCGGCCGCAGCCGCCGCCGACATGGCCGTCAGGTCGGCGCGCCAAGGTGGAGCGATCCTCGAGGTGGCCAAGACGCTGTCGGTGAGGGCAAAGATCGTCGAGCAACTCGGCGACCACCAGACGGCGAAGGCGATCCTCGAAGAGGTCGACACCCTCGTGCGCGATTGCCCGGACGCCGGCATCGGCTCGACGGTGCTCGCTTCGGCCGGGCGCAACGCGTCGGCCGCGGCGGCTTCGCGCAACGCGAAGTTCGCCGTCGATGAGGAGCTGACCCCCAAGGAGCTCGAGGTTCTTCGCCTGCTCGCCACGCGGTTGTCGCGACGTGAGATAGGTGAGCGGCTCTACGTCTCGCTCAACACCGTGAAGACCCACCAGCGCGCCGTGTACCGCAAGCTGCGGGTTGAGCACCGGGGCGCGGCGGTCAGCCGGGCGCGGGAACTCGGCCTGCTGTAATCGTCGAGCGCGACATCGCGTCAATCACCCGGGTGAACAGAGGGCTGGGGTGATGACGGTTCACCCCACGCGGCGGCAGCCTCACACAAGAGCAGACGATCGACGGGCTCGTGGAAGGAACCAGGACATGCTTACCGCCGTGGAGGTCAAGAAGGCCGCCGACGGCCCCGGCCACGCCGCCGTCGGGCCGCAGGCCCCGGTCTACGTCCTCACCGGGGACGCCAGCGGGGTGCGATCGGCGTCGTCGCCGACACCGAACGTCGCGAGGCGTGGCTCGCTGGCGCAATCGCTCCCCCCGATTGACCGGTCGGCGACCCGCGACGAGGACATGGCATGGTCACTGGTCGATGCGGTGAAGTCGCGTCTGACCGGCTACGAGCGCACCATCGTCTTCGTCGAATTGGGCTGCGGAGAAACCTATCTGGTGATCAAACGCATCCTCACCGCCCTCCTGTCGAACCCGATGACGTTGCCGGTGGCGGTATTCGCGAAGCTGACCGGCTGGCTGGATGGCTACGCCGGTAGCCCCGAGGAGCCGCAACTGCGCACGATGCTGACCGCCATTCGCCTCCAGCAGCTCGAGGCGGTTTAGATGCGCACGACCCGACAGACCGACCATGCCCCGTCGGTGGTGATCGTGGGTAGCGGGTTCGCCGGATTCGAATGCGCGCGACGGCTCACATCCTTGCTGCGCCGCAAGAGATCACGCGCGACCGTCACCCTGATCTCTCCGGTGGACTATCTGCTCTACACGCCGCTGTTACCGGACGTCGCCGGAGGCGTGATCGATCCGCGCTTCGTCACGATTCCGTTGAGCGACAACTTGCCCGGTGTGCGGCTGATCCGCGGCTACGTCGACGCGGTCGATTTCCCCGCACGAACCGTACGCTTTCGCGATCAGGAAAACGCCACCCAGGAGTTGGCGTGGGATCGGCTGGTACTGACCCCGGGCTCGATCACTCGCCGCTTCGACATTCCCGGCCTCGCCGAGCACGCCCGCGGCCTGAAATCGATCGCCGAAGCCCTCTATCTGCGTGACCACATCCTCGAACAGTTCGAGCTGGCCGCCATCGACCGCGACCCGCGCCGCGCGCAGGCGCGCAAAACCGTTGTCGTCGTGGGGGCGTCGTACTCGGGCGCCGAGCTGACCGCCCAGCTCTGCGCGATGGCCGCGGCGGCCGGGCGCAAATTCCAAATCCCCCGGGACGACATCCGACTGATCCTGCTCGAATTGTCAGACCGGGTGATGCCCGAAATCGGCCCGAAGCTCGCGGGGAGGGCCGAACGCGTCTTGCGGCGCCACGGTGTGCGGATCCAACTGGGGGTGACCCTCGGCGAGGTCGGTCCCGATCACGTGATCCTCACCGACGGCACCCGCATCGACACATACACCGTGGCCTGGTTGACGGGAGTGGTGGCCAGCCCGTTGATCGCCACGCTGGGTCTGCCGACCGAGCGCGGCCGGCTCAAGGTGAATGCCGACCTCGGGGTGCCGGATATGCCGGGCGTGTTCGCCGGCGGTGACGCCGCCGCGGTCGCCGATGTCACCAAGCCGGGGCGCATCACCCCGCCGACCGCGCAACACGCCACCCGCCAGGGCAAAACCCTCGCAGCCAATGTCGCCGCCAGCCTCGGCCACGGAAGGCCACGTGACTACCGGCATCGCGATCTGGGCACCGTCGTCGACCTCGGACCGGGCTTTGCGGTGGCCAATCCACTCAACATCCACATGTCGGGGCTGCCGGCCAAGGCCGTCACGCGCGGCTACCACCTCTACGCGATACCGAGCGCCGCGAACCGCTGGGCTGTCTTCACGGCATATCTGACCGCGCTCGTTTTCCCGCGGCCCATGGTGTCGCTGGGTGTAGCCCCGTCCTCCATCGCGCGTTTCTCGGTCAGTGAGGAGTTCGCTCCTCCGGCAGACAGCGCCGCCGGATAGCGCGAGTGGCAGGCCATTTCGCGCTCGTCGCCCCCAGCCGCTTCTCGTCACGTCGCTTATCACCCGGGTGAGTGACGGAAGTGGGCGAGGACAGTTCACCCCTTTGCGCGCCATGCTCTTCACGTGAGCGCCGCGAGGAGAATGCTGGAGACCTATCCACGAGATCTAGGCCGGATCGACAGGGACAAGCTGGTCGCATGTATCGACGCATGTATTGAATGCGACCAGGCGTGCACCGCGTGTGCAGACGCCTGCCTCAGTGAAGACGACGTCAAGCACTTGACCAAATGCGTCCGTACCTGCCTTGACTGCGCGGACGTCTGCGCGACAACCGGTCGCGTCCTGTCCCGGCACACGGGCTACGACGCCAACTTGACCAGGACGGTGCTCGAAACGTGCGCCACCGCCTGCAAGACAAGCGCGGACGAGTGCGACAACCATGCGGCGCACCACGAGCATTGCCGCGTGTGCGCCGAGGTGTGCCGGCGCTGTGAACGAGCCTGCCGCGACCTTGTGGGGGCGCTCGGTTGAGGCCACCACCGAGCGGGCGCGCGCCTGCGCCGCGCGCGCGTGACCTCGCAGATACGGATTGGAGACGCCGCTATGGGGATATCTGAATTCGACGATGTCGGGGCCCATTTGCTCGAGCCGGAAGAAAGCGTGGACTCCGAACAGACCGGCATCGACCTCGACGAGGGCTACTCGCCCCCGGAAAGTCCGCAGGAGTTGCGGGCGTGGGGTCTTACCGCGAGGGAAGCGCGCACGCATGAAAGTCTGGCGCGCCGACTGGCCCGCGAACTGCCCGACGTGACCGACCGGTGGGATGGCGACGGGATCGGCGATAGCACCGACAGCGACGGCGAGCCCATCGACGATCAGGTCGGCGGCATGCGCGCGGGCCGGCTCGTCGCCTTCGACGTCGACCCGACCGATCCGGGTACCGACTACCTCGCCTACGACGTCGGCATCGACGGCGGCGCCGCCTCGGCCGAGGAAGCCGCCATCCATATCATCGGCGACGAGGACACCGGCGCCGGTGGGGGGTGGGGTCTTCGATGACCCGCCGGCCGGACGGCCGATGAGGTTCGAGCCGTGGTGACCCGCGTTGTGATCCTCGGCGCGGGCCCGGCCGGTTACGAAGCGGCGCTGGTGGCCGCCGCCCGCGGTCCCGAGGTAGCCCAGGTTACCGTCGTGGACTCCGACGGGATCGGGGGTGCGGCCGTGCTGTGCGACTGCGTGCCCTCGAAAACATTCATCGCCTCCACCGGGCTGCGCACCGAACTGCGCAGGGCGCCGCTGGGGCTGGACATCGAGGTCGGCGACGCCGCGATCTCGTTGCCGGAAATCCACCAGCGGGTCAAGACCCTGGCCGCCGCCCAGTCCGCCGACATCACCGCCGACCTGCTCGGCATGGGTGTCGAGCTGATCGCCGGCCGCGGTGAATTGATCGACCCGACTCCCGGATTGGCGCGCCACTGTGTCAAGGTGACCGCGCCCGATGGCGCCACGACGCTGCGAGACGCCGACGTCGTTCTGATCGCGACCGGCGCCAACCCGCGGATCCTGCCGTCGGCGCGGCCCGACGGCGAGCGCATCCTGACCTGGCGCCAGCTTTACGACCTGGCCGCGCTGCCCGACCACCTGATCGTCGTCGGCTCGGGTGTCACCGGCGCCGAATTCGTCAGCGCCTACACCGAACTCGGTGTCACGGTGACGGTGGTGGCCAGCCGCGACCGGGTGCTGCCGTACGAGGACGCCGACGCCGCCGCGGTGCTGGAGAAGTCGCTTGCCGAGCGCGGGGTCAGGCTGGTGAAAAACGCACGCGCGCAATCGGTTACCCGCAGCGACCGCGGAGTCGTGGTGACGACGACCGACGGCCGTACCGTGGAGGGCAGTCACGCGCTGATGACGATCGGATCGACCCCGAACACCGCCGGCCTGGGTCTCGAGCGCGTCGGCATCGAGCTGGGCCGCGGCAACTACCTGACCGTGGACCGGGTGTCACGGACGTCGGTGCCCGGGATCTACGCCGCCGGGGACTGCACCGGCCTGTTGCAATTGGCCTCGGTCGCCGCCATGCAGGGCCGCATCGCCATGTATCACGCCTTGGGTCAGGCCGTCAGCCCGATCCGGTTGCGTACCGTCCCGGCGACGGTGTTCACCCGGCCGGAGATCGCCGCGGTCGGCGTGCCGCAGGCGGCGATCGACGACGGCTCGGTGCCGGCCCGGATCGTCACGCTGCCACTCGAGACCAATGCGCGCGCCAAGATGTCGGAGCTGCGTCACGGCTTCGTCAAGCTGTTCTGCCAACAGGCGAGCGGCGTGGTGATCGGCGGCGTGGTGGTCGCCCCGATCGCCTCCGAGCTGATCCTGCCGATCGCGGTGGCCGTGCAAAACCGCATCACGGTCACCGAGCTGGCGCAGACGCTCGCCATCTACCCGTCGCTGTCGGGCTCGATCACCGAGGCGGCCCGGCGACTGATAGCCCACGACGATCTGGACTGACGCCACCGAGTCCTCGGTGTGCCGCGGTCCAGCGGGCGATCACACCGGAGCAGCGCCGCCGGGCGGAGCACTTTCACCCGGGTGAATGGTGGTGGGGGGTGATGACAGCCGAACCGGGTCCGGGGCACGCTGAGAACACCGCCCGGCAGCCGCCGATCCACAGCCTGGACATCGGGACATCGACCTGGCGGGCATGAGTTCCGCATCGACGCGCGGGCACGCGCGCTCGCGAAACAGCGCTCTACGAAGGCCCGATAACGGAGGACGTGTGACGCACCACGACGCACAAGGTACCGCCGCGATCTGCATTGCCAGCGCCGCGTCGCGCACGATGGTTGAGGCGCGCCGCCATGCGTGAGCGCCGCACCGCACGCCCCTATTGCTTGACGACACGGGATCGGCGAATGCTGGCCGGCGCGTGCTGGCCGGTCTTCGCGTTCGCCGCGCTGGTCGTTACCGCCCGAACCGCGCGTTGCCACCGACACCGGCAGGAGGCCGCGGCCCCGTGACGCAAAACCCCGCCCTGACCGCGCTGTCCGCGGCCGGCGTGTCGGTCTGGCTGGACGACCTGTCCCGGGAGCGTTTGGTATCCGGCAACCTACAGCGGCTGATCGACACCAGAGGCGTCGTCGGTGTCACCACCAACCCCTCGATCTTCCAGCGGGCGATCTCACACGGCCAAGCCTACGAGCGGCAGATCATGGAACTGGCCGAACGCGGCGCCGACGCCGAATCGGCCATCCGCACCGTCATCACCGACGACGTCCGGCAGGCGTGCGACGTCCTGCGCCCGCAGTGGGAAGCCTCCGCCGGTTTCGACGGACGGGTATCGATCGAGGTCGACCCGCGGGTGGCCGACGACGTCGAGCAGACGGTCGGTCAAGCCGTCGAGCTGTGGAAGATCGTCGATCGGCCAAATCTGTTCATCAAAATTCCCGCGACGTCGGCCGGTATGTCGGCGATCACCGGCACGGTGGCCGAAGGCATCTCAGTCAATGTGACCCTCATCTTCTCGGTCGAGCGCCATCGTGCGGTGATGAACGCCTACCTGGCCGGACTGGAAGCCGCGCGACGCGCGGGCAAAGACCTCACCCAAATCCATTCCGTGGCATCGGTGTTCGTCTCCCGCATCGACACCGAGATCGACCAGCGGCTGGAGGCAATCGGCACCGCGGCCGCCATGGCCCTGCGCGGACGTGCCGGAATCGCCACCGCCAGGCTCGCCTATGCCGCATACCAGGAGGTGTTCCAGGCCGGACAGCGCTACGCCACGCTCAGCTACGACGGAGCGCAGGTGCAGCGCCCGCTGTGGGCCTCCACCGGCGTGAAAAACCCCGCCTATCCCGACACGATGTACATCACCGAGCTGGTCGCAGCCCGCACCGTCAGCACGATCCCGGAAAAGACCTTGGAGGCCCTCGCCGATCACGGCGTGATCAGGGGCGACTCCATCAGCGGGACAGCCGCCGAGGCTCGCGCGGTGCTCGACGACATCGGCGCGGTCGGCGTGGACCTCGACGACGTTGTCAGGGTGCTGGAGAACAACGGCGTCGCCAACTTTGCAGCATCCTGGCGGCAACTGCTCGCCTCCTACCCCGGCCCCCCACAACCGCGCGAGGAGCACCAGTGAGCATCGTCCAGAAGGGGTTTCGCGGACGCCGCACCGAATCGACCCGCGAGCTGCCGCCCGGTCAGCATCTGACCGCGGACTTCCCTGTCCTGCAGGCAGGGCCGACTCCGCGCATCGATCTCGACGACTGGCGGTTCACCATCCGTGACGCGCGCGGCGCCGAACACCGTTGGACGTGGGCCCAGCTGAAGTCATTGCCCAGCGAACGGGTCACCGTCGACATCCACTGCGTCACTTCGTGGTCCAAGCTCGGTACCAGGTGGGAAGGCGTTTCTCTGCGGACCCTTTTCGAAACGACCGACACCGACGCCGAATTCGCGCTCGTCGGCTCCTATGGGGGCTATACCACCAATCTCCCGCTGCGCGATCTCCTCCACGGCAAGGCATGGATCGTCTACGCCTACGAGGGCGAACCGCTGCGGGCGGTGCACGGCGGCCCGGCGCGGCTGCTGGTGCCGCACCTGTACTTCTGGAAGTCCGCGAAGTGGGTGAAATCCATTGAGCTGCGCGGCAGCGACGTATCGGGTTTCTGGGAAGGGCTGGGCTACCACAGCTACGGCGACCCGTGGCGAGAACAGCGCTACGCCGGGGATTGACGACAACCGTGGACGCCGACGTGAAACCGAAGCTCCAGTGGCGGGTCGCGCAGGTGGTGAACTCCCACCCCGAGACCGAGTCCGCTCAGACGATCGGGCTGATCGTGCCCGGCTGGGGCGGCCACCTGGCGGGCCAGCACGTCGATCTCAAGCTGACCGCCGAGGACGGTTACAGCGCGCAGCGTAGCTACTCACTGAGCCGACCGGCCGACGGTGAGCGCATCGAGCTCACCGTTCAGCGGGTCGCCGATGGAGAGGTCTCGCCCTATCTCATCGGACTTGCGGCCGGCGACGAGATCGAACTTCGCGGACCCATCGGTGGCTGGTTCGTCTGGCGCCCGGACGAGGAGGCTCAGGTGCTGCTCGTGGGCGGCGGATCGGGAATCGTGCCGTTGATGGCGATGCTGCGACAGCGAGTGGTCGCGGGCGGCGCCGATTTTCGGCTGGTCTACTCGGTGCGCAGTCCGGCCGACGTCTACTACGCCGACGAACTGGGCCGCCTCGAGCGCGAATGTGATTGGCTGAGCGTCGCCTTGCTGTATAGCCGCGCGGCCGCACCCGAAACCGCCCGGCCGCCCGGCCGGGTCGGCTACGCCGACCTCGCACCGACCGGGTCGATCCCCGATCGTGGCGTATGTGTCTACGTTTGCGGCCCGACGGGATTTGTCGAATCGGCGACCGCGAAGCTGATCGCGCACGGGTACCGGCCGTCAGCCATCCGGACCGAGCGGTTCGGGCCGAGCAACTGATCCAGAAGCGAGGAATGATGACCGAACCCACGCACGTCGACGGCAACGCGGCCGCGGGCCCCTTCGCCGAAGTCCTGGGATTCGACGCCACCACCGCGGCGCTCACCTGCGGGAAATGTTGTCGCACCATGGCCTTCGCCGAGAGTCACGTCTATCACCGCGGCCCGGGCATCGTCGTGCGCTGCCCGGCCTGCGAGGAGGTCCTGGCCCGGCTGGTGCGAACGCCCACCGAGGTGTGGCTCGATTTCCGCGGCGCCCAGTCCTGGCGTGTTGCGATCCCGGCCCGCTGATGCAATCCCTCGACGCCCTCGCCGGCCGCGTGCGCACCGCCGACATCGTGGACGCCATGGGGCGACGGCACCGCCATCGTTGCCATCTCCTCGATCTGGTGAGCCCGACCCCGGGTCGCCGCCTCTTCGGCCCCGCCGTGACCATCTCCTTTTTCCCGGCCTGCCGCTCCGCCCTCCCGCCCGACCGCTACAACTTCAAGAGGTTGTTCTACGACGCCATCGAAGGCGGCGCCGACGGGCGTGTGCTGGTCCTGGCCAGCAACGGCTTCACCGATGAGTCCCTGGGCGGCGGAACAAAGCTGTCGCGTGCCGAAAACCATCGGCTCGCCGGCGTTCTCGCGGACGGACGGCTGCGCGACTTCGCCGAGCTCGAGCGTTACGACCTCGCCATCTATTGCCGCGGCGAAACAACGCGGTGGGGCGGTGACGTCGTCACGCCCTACGAGGCGAACCATCCGGTGGTGATCGCCGGGGTGGCGGTCCGTCCCGGCGACTACGTCTTCGCCGACGTCTCGGGCGCGGCGGTCATTCCCGCCGGTGACGTGCGCGCCGTGCTGCAAGCCGCCAACCAGGTCGTCGCGGAGGACGAGCGGGCCATCGCCACCATCACCGGTGAAACCGACGGACCGGCGCGGTCGCCCATGGCTTTTGGGCACCGCACCCGGTACGCCCACGACAACGCAAGGGGCCACGATGGTTGATCATCGCCACGTCGAATGGGATGCGGGCGCGCGGCGCATCACGACACCCCGGCTGGTGTTGCGGCCGTGGCGGCCCGATGACGAGCTCGCCGCCTACGCGATATACGGTGCACCCGAAGTAGCGCGGTGGCTGTGTCCGGCCCTGCCCCCCATCGCCGATCGGACCGAAATGCGACGCGTTCTCGAGGCGTGGACCGCCGAAAGCGACCCGACCGGCCTCCCGCTGGGCCGATGGGCGATCACCGACAAAAGCTCCGAAGAGCTGATCGGGGGCGTGGCCCTGCTTCCGCTGCCGCCGGGCGGCACGGATCTGGAAATCGGGTGGCAGCTGTCTCCGAACGCCTGGGGCCACGGATACGGCGCGGAAGCCGGTCACGCGGTTGCCCACCAGGCATTCGAAAACCCCGGCGTCAGTGAGGTCTTCGCGGTCGTGCGGCCGGAAAACCGCCGTGGTGTGGCTACCGCCCGGCGGGTCGGGATGGAATGGGTGGGCGAGACCGACAAGTACTACAACCTCACGCTTCAGGTCTACCGGTTGACCAAGGCCGACTTGGATCTGCCGGAGCCGGCCTGTGCGCAATGAACTCGACCCTCTCACCCGGGTGAATTGCACTGGGGGATGAGGACAACTCACCCGTCGCGCGGCGATAGTGGTCGCCGAGGTAAACCGCGACCGAGGCAGCCTGGATCACCGTGATGCGGTAGGCGCAACACACAGAACGGAGAGCGCATGTCACACAACGAGGCCACCACCATGACCCTTGATGAACCAGTAAAGTCCCGAACGACGGGCATTGCGCCTCTCATCGCACGGTACGGTCTGGTCATCGTTCTGGCCTGGTTCGGGGCCATGAAATTCACTTACTACGAATCCCACGGCATTTCACATTGGGTCGCCAATAGCCCGTTCCTGAGTTGGTTCTACAACATCATGTCCATCGATGCCTTTGGTCGATTGAACGGATCGATAGAATTGATCACCGCGGCGCTGCTGGCCGCCAAGCCATGGTTCCCGAAGGCTTCCGTGGTGGGCGGCATCATCGCCTCGCTGTTCTTCGTGACCACGCTGAGCTTCATGGTCACAACCCCCGGGGTCGGCGAGGCGTCCGCGGGTGGCTTTCCCATCTTGTCCGCCGACGGGGAGTTCTTGATGAAGGACATCGCGCTCATCGGCCTGGCGCTGTGGTTGCTGGCCGATGCTGTCGACGCGACCCGCGAACGAACGGGCTCCCCCAAACCACGCTGACCATAACCACTCATGAAATCGCGTCTGGCACACGGATCTCACGGTCGCCGGCCAATTGCGCGGAGGAGTTCGATCCGACGGCGCGCGCGCTGCTCGACGAGGCCTCACGCTGCGCAACAACACAGGAGCCAAGATGACAAAGCCGGCCGGCGACCACTACGACCTCATCGTCCTCGGCGCGGGATCCGGGGGGTATGTGGCGGCGATACGCGCCGCCCACCTGGGCATGACCGTCGGGGTAGTCGAGGAACGCTACTGGGGCGGGGTGTGCCTCAACACGGGCTGTGTTCCCTCAAAGGCGCTGCTGCGCAACGCGGAGATTGCCTCCATCATCACCCACCAGGCCGACACATTCGGCATCTCCGGCGACGTTGGCCTCGACTACGCCCGTGCCGTGTCGCGCAGCCGGGAAGTCGCCGACGCCCGGGTCCGCGGTGTGCATTTTCTGATGCGCAAGAACAACATCGCCGAGATCGACGGCCGCGGCCGTTTCATCGGTCCGCACAGCCTGCAGATCGCCCTGCGTGAGGGCGGCACCAGATTGGTGAGCTTCGACCACGCCGTGATTGCGACCGGATCGCGCGTGCCGCTGCTGCCGGGGGTTGCCCTCAGCGACAACGTCGTCACCTATGAACAGCAGATTCTCAGCGCCGAACTGCCCGAGTCCATCGTGATCATCGGCGCCGGCGGCATCGGCATGGAATTCGCCTACATCCTGCACAGTTACGGCGTACGCGTCGAGATGCTGGAATTCGCCGACCGCGTCCTTCCGAACGAGGACGCCGACGTTTCACGAGAACTTCAGCGGCACTACCGGCGCCGCGGGATCGCGATTCGCACATCCACCAGGGTGGACAAAGTCATCGACCACGGCGAGCACGTCGTCGTCAACCACACCGGCGCCGACGGAACATCCGCCACCACGCGGGCCGCGCGGGCCTTCATCTGCATCGGGTTTCGCCCCAACGTCGAAGGAATCGGTCTCGACACCGCCGGCGTGCGTCTCACCGCCGGTGGCGCAATCGACATCGACGACCACATGCGCACTTCCGCGCCGCATGTCTATGCCGTCGGTGACGTCACCGCCAAAGTTCAACTGGCCCACGTCGCTTCGGCACAAGGATTGGTCGCCGCCGAGAGCATCGCCGGCGTCGCGACGATGCCGTTGGACTACCGGATGATGCCGCGGGTGACGTTCTGCCAGCCGCAAATCGCCAGCTTCGGCTACACCGAAGAGCGGGCGCGCGCGGCCGGTCACCGCTTGCGGGTCGCCACTTTTCCCATGCAGGCCAGCGCCAAGGCCCACGGACTGGGTGAACGCGGCGGTTTCATCAAAATACTTGCCGACGATGCGCACGGCGAGCTGCTGGGAGCGCATTTGGTGGGCAGCGAGGTCAGCGAGCTCCTGCCCGAGTTGACGCTGGCGCAGCTGTGGGATCTCACCGCCACGGAGCTGGCCCGAAACGTCCACACGCATCCCACGCTCGGCGAAGGGTTACAGGAGTGCTTTCACGCCCTGACCGGCAAGGCCATCAATCTGTAGGTGGGACGGGCGGGGTCGCACCGCCGCCGATACCCGGGCCTGGCGATCACCCGGGTGAACCGGCGCTCGGGGTGATGACAGCTCACCCCGACCGGCCGCAGGCTCGATGCGAGGAGATCCGAACGCGATTGTCATTCCGCTGGCGGGTCGAAACCGCTCGGCATTGCGTGTAGTGCCGAGCGGTCCAGAAGAGCAGCGGCCCAAGTGGAGCCGTCAGGGAGATCAGGAAGGGACCCGAAATGCATTTTGACGACAAGAAAGTCATCGTGGTGGGCGGTAGCGCCGGCATGGGCCGGCAGGTCGCGCTCGACGTCGTCGATCACGGCGGCAGCGCGGTGATCATCGGACGCTCCAAGGACCGGGTCGACGACACGGTCGCCGAGCTGACCAGCCGGCGTGGCCAGGCCTGGGGCATCGCCGCCGAGCTGACGGACCGCGCCGCGGTCGGCGATGTGCAGCGTGTGCTTTCCGAGCAGCACGACGACGCGACCCTGCTGGTCAACGCGGCCGGATATTTCATCCCGAAGCCGTTTCTCGAGCTCGATGCGCTGACCTACGACTCGTACCTGGAGCTGAACTACGCCCTGTTCTTCCTTACCCAGACCGTCGTCGCGGGCATGGTCGCCAACGGCGCGGGCGGATCCATCGTCAACATCGGCGCCATATGGGCACATCAAGCCATCGGTGCGACCCCGTCGTCCGCCTATTCGATGCAAAAAGCCGGGCTGCACGCGCTCACCCACAACCTCGCGATCGAGCTGGCCGAGCACAACATTCGTGTCAACGCGGTGGCACCGGCGGTTGTCAAGACCCCGCTGTACGAAGGCTTCATCCCCAAGGGCGAGATCGACGCCACCCTGGCGACATTCGCGCCGCTGCACCCATTGGGAAGGATCGGCACCCCCGCCGACGTCGCCAACGCCATCACCTATCTGCTCTCCGACCAAGCCAGCTGGGTCACCGGCGCAATCCTCAACGTCGACGGCGGCATCATGGCCGGCCGCAACTGACTCGACACCCAACTAAGGAGAGAATCCGTGTCACACGAATACAACAAGAATCCGGCCGCGGTCGACGCGTTGAGCCCGGAGCAGTACCACGTCACCCAGGAGAACGGCACCGAGCGTCCGTTCTCCGGGGAGTACTGGGCCAACAAGCAACCGGGCATCTACGTCGACGTCGTCTCCGGGGAGCCGCTGTTCGCGTCGGCCGACAAGTTCGACAGCGGCACCGGCTGGCCCAGCTTCACCAGGCCCATCGACGCGAACAACGTCGTCGAGAAGCACGACCGCAGCCACTTCATGGAGCGCACCGAGGTGCGCTCCGCTCACGGCGACAGCCACCTGGGCCACGTGTTCCCCGACGGCCCTCGCGAGGCCGGCGGCCTGCGCTACTGCATCAACTCGGCGTCGCTGCGCTTCATTCACCGCGACAACCTGGAAGCCGAAGGCTACGGGCAGTACCTGAGCCTGTTCGCGAACGCGGATCCGGCCGGGCGCGACGGGGAAATCGTGAGTGAGCAGCGCTCATGACGCACCGGGACAAGACGGCGGTCCTGGCGGGTGGATGCTTCTGGGGCATGCAGGACCTGTTTCGCAAGCAGCCCGGGGTGGTGTCCACCCGGGTCGGCTACACGGGGGGCCACAACACGCACCCCACGTATCGCAACCATCCCGGCCACGCCGAGGCGATCGAGATCACCTACGACCCGGACGAGACCGATTATCGGACGCTCCTGGAGTTTTTCTTCCAGATCCACGACCCGACCACCGAGAACCGCCAGGGCAACGACATCGGAACCAGCTACCGCTCGGCGATCTTTTATCTGGACGACGAGCAGAAGCAGATCGCGCTCGACACCGTGGCCGACGTCGACGGGTCGGGCCTGTGGCCGGGCAAGGTGGTCACCGAGGTGAGTCCGGCCGGCGAGTTCTGGGAAGCCGAGCCCGAGCACCAGGACTACCTGGAGCGCTACCCATCCGGCTATACGTGCCATTACGTCCGGCCGGACTGGAAGTTGCCCCACCGCAGCGGCTTTCGCGGTGCCGCCTCGGCGTAGACGCGCGCAACCCGCGATTGCTGAACACCCGCGATGCCGCGATTGGCAGGTCTTGTCCGCGCGGCATCGCGGCAGCGCGCTGAGCACCGTTAGGAGACCGAGCTGATGTCCGCCTACGCACCCCCGCTGGAAGGGCTTCGGGCGCACCGGGCGTTCCCGGCGCGCGTCGGGCCCAGGGGCGCCCTGCTCTACCGCCTGATCACGACGACCGACCACAAGCTGATCGGGATCATGTACATCGTCGCCTGCTTCACCTTCTTTTTCGTGGGTGGACTGCTGGCGCTCTTCATCCGCGCCGAGCTGGCGGTCCCGGGGCTGCAGTTTTTTTCCAACGAGCAGTACAACCAACTGTTCACCATGCACGGCACGGTGATGCTGCTGTTTTACGCCACCCCGATCGTGTTCGGGTTCGCCAACCTGGTGCTGCCTTTGCAGATCGGCGCCCCCGACGTAGCGTTTCCGCGGCTCAACGCGTTGTCGTTCTGGCTCTTCGTGTTCGGCGCGCTGATCGCCCTGGCGGGATTCATCACCCCCGGTGGCGCCGCGGACTTCGGCTGGACCGCCTACACCCCCCTCTCCAACGCGATCCATTCCCCGGGCGCCGGAGGTGATCTGTGGATCGTGGGCCTGATCGTCGGGGGCTTGGGCACCATCTTGGGCGGGGTCAACATGATCACCACGGTGGTCTGCCTGCGCGCGCCGGGTATGACCATGTTTCGGATGTCGATCTTCACCTGGAACATCCTGGTCACCAGCGTCATGGTGCTGGTGGCCTTCCCGCTTCTGACGGCCGCGCTGTTCGGGCTGGCCGCCGACCGCCACCTCGGCGCCCACGCGTTCGACCCGGCGAACGGCGGAGTCCTGCTCTGGCAACACCTGTTCTGGTTCTTCGGCCACCCCGAGGTCTACATCATCGCGCTGCCGTTTTTCGGCATCATCTCCGAGGTCATCCCCGTGTTTTCCCGTAAGCCGCTGTTCGGGTACTCCACGATGGTGTACGCCACCATCAGCATCGCGGCGCTGTCGATGGCGGTGTGGGCCCATCATCTCTATGCCACCGGTGCCGTTCTCCTGCCGTTCTTTTCGTTCACGACGTTCTTGATCGCGGTGCCCACCGGGATCAAGTTCGTCAACTGGGTCGGCACCATGTGGAAAGGCCAGCTGACCTTTGAAACGCCGATGCTGTTCGCGATGGGCTTCTTGGTCACGTTTCTGCTGGGCGGCTTGTCCGGTGTGCTGCTGGCCAGCCCACCGATCGACTTTCACGTCACCGACACCTATTTCGTCGTCGCGCACTTCCACTACGTGCTGTTCGGCACGATCGTGTTTGCCACCTACGCCGGGGTGTACTTCTGGTTTCCGAAGATGACCGGCCGGCTGCTCGACGAGCGGTTGGGCAAGCTGCATTTCTGGTTGACGCTGATCGGTTTTCACACCACGTTTTTGGTGCAGCACTGGCTGGGCAACATGGGCATGCCCCGGAGGTACGCCGATTACCTGCCCACGGACGGCTTCCAACCGCTCAACGTTGTGTCCACCGTCGGGGCGTTCATCCTCGGGTTATCGATGCTGCCGTTCGTGTGGAACGTGTTCAGAAGCTGGCGCTACGGCGAACCGGCCGCCGTCGACGACCCATGGGGACACGGCAACTCGCTGGAATGGGCCACCGCCAGCCCGCCCCCGCGACACAACTTCACCGAACTCCCCCGCATCCGCTCCGAACGACCCGCCTTCGAACTGCACTACCCGCACATGATCGGCCGCTTGCGCGCTGAGGCGCATGTGCAGTACACCAGGAATGCGCCGTGAGCCGATGCCGGAGTCGTTGCCGGCCGGCGTCTTCAGCGATCGGTCCCGACCCGGCAAGGTCCATGACGTCGTCATCGTCGGATCGGGTCCGGCGGGGTACACCGCGGCGATCTATGCGGCGCGCGCACAGCTCGACACCGTGCTGATCGAGGGGACTTCGCGCGGCGGGGCGCTGATGACCACCACGCTCGTCGACAACTATCCCGGCTTCGCCGAGGGCACCAGCGGACCCGGTCTGGTGCGACACCTGCGTGCCCAGGCCGAGCGGTTCGGTGCCCGTCTGCACTTCGGTGACGTCGATACCTTCCGGCTCGCCGGTGCCGTCAAGACCGTGGGCACGGCCGCGAACACCTTGCATTCCCGCGCCGTGATCCTCGCCATGGGTTCGGCCCCACGGTGGCTTGGTGTCCCGGGTGAGATGAGGTTGCAGGGCCGAGGCATTGGTTTCACAGCCAAGGGTGACGGGCTCTTGTTGCGCGACAAGGACGTCGCCGTGGTTGGCGGGGGGGACGCCGCCATGGAAGAGGCGCTTTTCTCAGTCGGGATCGCGCGCAGCGTCACCATCGTTCATCACCGCAACACGTTTCGCTCGTCACCAATCACGACCGCCCGTGTTCGCACGCACGAAAAGATCAGCGTGCTGACCAACACCGAGGTCGTCGCCATCCGGGGCGAGCGCCGGGTCACCGGATTGCGGCTCAGACAGCGCATCACCGGCGCCGAGTGCGACCTACCGGTTTCGGCGGTGATCGTGGCCGTCGGGCATGGCCCCCGTTCCGAGCTGCTTGTGGGGCTGCTCGATCTCGACGCTCGGGGGTATGTCCTAACCCCGGACGCCACCAGCCACACCTCGGTCGACGGCGTCTTCGCCGCGGGCGACCTGGTCGACCGGCGCTACCGGCAGGCCATCACCGCCGCCGCCAGCGGCTGCGCGGCCGCCCTCGACGCCGAACGCTGGTTGGCCGCAACCGGCTATGCCACAAAGTGTTCCGTGGCCGATTGACGGCGACAGGATCCGTGCCGATCAGAGCATCACCACGACTTGCAGAATGTCGGAGGCGGACCGGATCGACCGGTCGCAGCTCGGGCATCGAACGATGCGGCGGGACCGCCACCGCGCACGGGTTGGCGGCTGTAACTCTCGCACGGTGCACTCGGCGGTGTAATCCAGCGCGTCGAGATGCGCGGCGCACACATAGCCGCATGCATTGCCGTCCGCGTCGCAGTCAAAGCGCTTGCAGTAGCCGACCATGTGGTATTCCACATACGCCGCCGCCGGCTGGGTGCACCGAAACCCGTTGTCCAGGAAGGCGAGGCGACATTGAGGGAAGAAGTCGAGATGTTCGATGCCACGGGGAACGGGAATCGGGTTACGCATCAGTGGGCTTCCGCTTCGGCCTGCAATTGGACCATTGACCGGGGCCCGGTGACGTTCGTTGCATCGAAACGGGTGTGGGGAATTTGCCATCGCGACCTCCTCGGCCTCGAACTCGGTGCTCACGTCGTGTTCTCCCGTCATTTCTCACAACCGGCCGCGGTCGGGCCGCTGACGAGACCCTCGCTGGTCTGCTCATCACCGAGCCTGACGCGCGATGGGGTGAACCGTCATCACCCCAGCCGGTCATTCACCCGGGTGAATGGTGACGGAGGGTGATGACAGCTCGCGCAGGTTCGGGCCACGATGACTATCGAGAACCCGCGCTCCGCCACTCATTTGGTGCCACCGAAGCGAACGTTCCGGGGAAGGGATCAGCGATGTGCTTGGAGTTCGCGAAAGATCCGATCGGGATTCCGCTGTGGGGCGAAACGGTGAAATGGAGCGCGCGTGGACCTGATATTGCATGCCCTGATCGGTGACCCGCACGGCGTCGTCGGCGCCGCCATCAAGACCTCGACCCTGTTCCTCACGGCCGCGGTCCTATTTCGGTTCACGGAGCGACGCACGCTCGCCGAGTTCGCGCCGTTCGACTGGATAGCCGCCGTCGCGGCGGGAGCCATCGTCGGTAGGGCCGCCACCGCCAGTGACACATCGTGGCTCAGCGCCACCGTGGCGCTGAGCTGCCTCCTCGTCGCCCATGCGGTGTTGGCAAGGCTGCGCTTGGTTCCCGGGATTCGACGGTTCATCGATCCGCCCCTGAAGGTGCTGATCCGCGACGGGCAAGTAGACCGGCGGAACCTGCGTCACTGCGGATTGACCACCTCCGACCTGGAGGCCGTCTTGCGCCTGCACGGGCACCCCAACGCCGACGGCGTCAACCTCGCGATCTTCGAAGCGAAAGGCGCTATCTCGGTTCTGCGCGACGACAACCGCAACGACAACCGCAAAGACAACGAAGCGGGATCGTCACGATCCGGTTTGGGACACGGACCGCCGCGGCGGCGCGAAACCGCGTGACGGCCCGCGATTCGGGCGGGGTCAGACGGTGAAGCCCAAAGCGCGCAGCTGCTCGCGGCCGTCCTCGGTGATCTTGTCCGGCCCCCACGGCGGGTTCCACACCCAGTTGATCCGCAGCTCGTCCACCAGCCCGGCGCCGACCAGCGCGCTGCGTGACTGGTCCTCGATGACGTCGGTCAGCGGACAGGCCGGGGAGGTCAACGTCATGTCGATCAGCGCGACGGTTCCCTCGTCGCCCTCTTCGACGTCGAGCCCGTAGACCAGCCCCAGATCCACGACGTTGATGCCCAGTTCGGGGTCGACGACGTCGCGCATCGCCTCCTCGACGTCGGCGAGGAATTCCTCATTCCGCGCGGTGGTTTCGCTCATCGGTAACCCTCCTCGAAAGCTGCGTCGTTTTCCGCTGGAGCCTGGGCCGCCCGGGCCAGCGCGTCCTTGCAGGCCATCCACCCCAGCAACGCGCACTTCACCCGCGCCGGATACTTGGCGACCCCGGCGAACGCGATGCCGTCGCCCAGGACGTCCTCGTCGCCCTCGACAGTGCCGCGCGAGGACACCATCTCGGTGAACGCGGTGATGGTCTTGAGCGCCTCGCCGAGGCTGCGGCCGATCACCTGCTGGGTCAGCACCGACGTCGAGGCCTGGCTGATCGAGCAGCCCTGCCCGTCGTAGGAGACGTCGGTGACCGTTTCGCCGTCCTCGGACAGCGCCACCCGCAGGGTGACCTCGTCACCGCAGACCGGGTTGACGTGAAAGACCTCGGCGCCGTACGGCTCCCGCAGCCCCCGGTGCTGCGGGTGCTTGTAGTGATCGAGGATCACGTCCTGGTAGATCTGCTCGAGGCGCAACGTCAGTCTCTCCCAAAGAAATCCAGGGCGCGGCGCACGCCGGTCACCAGCCGCTCGACCTCGTCGCCGGTGTTGTACACGGCGAACGACGCGCGCGCCGTGGCGGCCAGATGAAACCGGCGGTGCAGCGGCAACGCGCAGTGGTGCCCGACCCGGACCGCGACGGCCTCGTCGTCGAGCACCTGCCCGACGTCGTGCGCGTGCACGCCGTCGACGACGAACGACACCGGCGAGCCGCGATTTTCCGTCGACGCCGGCCCGATGATGCGCACGCCGCGGATGCCGGACAGTCCCTCGATGGTGGCGGCGACCAGTTCGCGTTCGTGGGCCTCGACGGCGTCCATCCCGATGGCGCCGAGATAACGCGCGGCCGCGGCCAAACCGACCACCTGGGAGGTCATCGGGGTGCCGGCCTCGAAGCGCTGCGGCGGCGCCGCGTAGGTGGTGGCCGCCATGGTCACCGTCTCGATCATCGACCCGCCGGTGAGGAACGGGGGCATGGCCGACAGCAGCTCGCCGCGCCCGTACAGCACGCCGATCCCGTTGGGACCCAGCATCTTGTGTCCGGAGAACGCGGCGAAGTCGACGTCGAGGCCGTGGAAGTCGACCGGCCGGTGCGGCACCGACTGGCAGGCGTCCAGCACGGTCAGCGCGCCGACGTCCTTCGCCCGGGTGACCAGTTCCTCCACCGGGGCGTGTGCGCCGGTGACGTTCGAATGATGGCTGAACGCAACGACTTTGACCCGTTCGTCGAGTTCGAGCGAGTCGAGGTCGATGCGGCCGGATTCGGTGACCCCGTACCAGCGCAGCGTGGCGCCGGTGCGCCGGGCGAGCTCCTGCCACGGGACCAGGTTGGCGTGGTGCTCGAGCTCGGTGACGACGATCGCGTCGCCGGGTCCGACGGCGCGGTCGAAACGGTTGTCGCCCAGCGCGTAGGACACGAGGTTGAGGGCCTCGGTGGCGTTCTTGGTGAACACCAGCTCGTCGCTGTCGGCACCGACGAACGCCGCGATGTCGGCCCGGCCCTGCTCGTAAGCGTCGGTGGCCTCCTCCATCAGCTGGTGCGCACCGCGGTGCACCCCGCCGTTGGACGTGACCAGAAAGTCGCGCTCGGCGTCGAGCACCTGCAGCGGGCGCTGCGACGTCGCGCCGGAGTCCAGGTATGCCAACTGGTTTCCGCCGCGCATCACCCGCTTGAGAATGGGGAAATCGGCGCGGATCGCGGCGAGGTCCAGTCGTGACGCCGTCATGCCTTACGCCCCCGCGGCCGCCGATTGGGTGAAGCGCACGTAGCCGTTCTGCTCGAGCTCGTCGGCCAACTCGTAGCCGCCGGATTCGGCGATGCGGCCGCCCACGAACACGTGCACGTATTCCGGGTGGATGTAGCGCAGGATGCGGGTGTAGTGGGTGATCAGCAGGATCCCGCCGCGTTCGGTTTCGGCGTACCGATTGACGCCCTCGCTGACCACGCGCAGCGCGTCGACGTCCAGCCCGGAGTCGGTCTCGTCCAGGATGGCGATCTTGGGCTTGAGCAGCTCCAGCTGCAGGATTTCGTGGCGCTTCTTCTCGCCGCCGGAGAAGCCCTCGTTGACGTTGCGCTCGGCAAACGCGGGGTCGATCTCGAGCGACGTCATCGCCGTCTTGAACTCCTTGACCCAGTGGCGCAGCTTCGGCGCCTCGCCGCGCACGGCGGTGGCGGCCGATCGCAGGAAGTTCGACACGGAGACGCCGGGCACCTCGACCGGGTACTGCATGGCCAGAAACAGTCCGGCGCGAGCGCGCTCGTCGATGCTCATCGCCAGCACGTCCTCGCCGTCCAGGGTGATCGACCCCGAGGTCACCCGGTACTTCGGATGCCCGGCGACCGCATAGGCCAGGGTGGACTTGCCGGAGCCGTTGGGGCCCATCAGCGCGTGTGTCTCACCGGATTTCACGGTCAGGTCGACACCGTTGAGGATGGGGATCTCGCGCTCCCCGTCGGCTGCGTTGGGTCCATCAGAACCGCCGACGCTGACGTGCAGGTCCTTGATTTCCAAAGTCGTCATGAGGCTTTTGTTTCCGTCTTTTCCGTGATTTCCAGTTCGTGTTCGATGGCCGCGGTGAGGCGTTCGCGCACCTCGGGCACCGCGATCTTGGAGATGATCTCGCCGAAGAAGCCGCGGATCACCAGCCTGCGGGCCTGCTCTTCGGGGATGCCGCGGGAGCGCAGGTAGAACAGTTGCTCGTCGTCGAAACGCCCGGTGGCGCTGGCGTGCCCGGCGCCGACGATCTCGCCGGTCTCGATCTCCAGGTTGGGCACCGAGTCGGCGCGCGCCCCGTCGGTGAGCACCAGGTTGCGGTTCACCTCGAAGGTGTCGGTGCCGGTGGCCTCGGCGCGGATCAGCACGTCACCGACCCACACGGTGTGCGCGTCGGGCAGCGATGAGTCCGGATCCCCTTGCAGCGCGCCCTTGTACAGCACGTTCGACTTGCAGTCGGGCTGAGCGTGGTCCACCAGCAGCCGTGACTCGAGGTGCTGGCCGTCGTCGGCGAAGTACAGGCCCAGCAGCTCGGCGTCACCACCGGGGGCGCAGTAGCGCACGTTGGCCGCCAGCCGCACGACCTCGCCGCCCAGCGTGACGGTGACGTGCCGCAGCACCGCGTCCTTGCCCAGCCTGGCGTGGTGCGCGGACACGTGCACCATGTCGTCGGCCCAGTCGGCGATCCACACGACCGTCAGCCGGGCGGCGTCGGCGACGATGAATTCGACGTTGTCGGCGTAGGTTCCGCTGCCGCGCTGGTCGATCACCACCACCGCCTCGCCGAGCTCCTCGACGCGGATCTGCAGGTGCCCGTAGGCCACCGCGCCCTCGCCGGGCCCGGTCACGGTGATGTTGATCGGCTCGGCGATCCGGCTGTCCCGGCCGACGGTGACCACGGTGGCGGAGTTGAACGACGAAAACGCTTGAGCGGCAACCCGATCGGTCGGGGCGCCACCCTCCCCCAGCCGTTCGTCGCCGCGGCGCACCGTCTCGGTCCGTACCCCGGGGTGCTCGGCGACATCGATTTGCGCCTTGCCGGTGGTGGCCGCGGAGCCGTCGTGCAGGCCGCGCAACCGGCGCAGGGGGGTGAATCGCCAGATCTCGTCGCGGCCGTGGGGAACCTCGAACGCGTCGACGTCGAAGGAAGAGAACAGCTCTCCCTTGTTGAGAACGGCCGTCATCCGACCGCGCCCTCCATCTGCAGCTCGATCAGCCGGTTGAGCTCCAGGGCGTACTCCATGGGGAGCTCTTTGGCGATCGGCTCGACGAAGCCGCGCACCACCATCGCCATCGCCTCGTCCTCGGTCAGCCCGCGGCTCATCAGGTAGAACAGCTGGTTCTCGCTGACCTTCGACACGGTGGCCTCGTGGCCCATCGTGACGTCGTCCTCGCGGATGTCGACGTACGGATAGGTGTCGCTGCGGCTGACCGTATCGACCAGCAGCGCATCGCATTTCACACTGGACCGCGACCCGTGCGCGCCCTTGTTGACCTGGACGAGGCCACGGTACGAGGTGCGGCCGCCACCGCGGGCCACCGACTTGGACACGATGTTGCTCGACGTGTTCGGCGCCAGGTGCAGCATCTTGGCGCCGGTGTCCTGGTGCTGGTCCTCGCCGGCGAACGCCACCGACAGCACCTCGCCCTTGGCGTGCTCGCCGGTCATCCAGACCGCCGGGTACTTCATCGTCACCTTCGAGCCGATGTTGCCGTCGACCCACTCCATGGTGGCGCCGGCCTCGGCGCGGGCCCGCTTGGTGACCAGGTTGTAGACGTTGCCCGACCAGTTCTGGATCGTGGTGTAACGGCAACGGCCACCGGGCTTCACGATGATCTCCACCACCGCGGAGTGCAGCGAGTCCGACTTGTAGATGGGCGCCGTGCACCCCTCGATGTAGTGCACGTACGCGCCCTCGTCGACGATGATCAGCGTCCGCTCGAACTGGCCCATGTTCTCGGTGTTGATCCGGAAGTAGGCCTGCAGCGGGATGTCGACGTGGACACCCGGCGGGACGTAGATGAAGCTGCCGCC
Organism: Mycobacterium alsense; assembly: GCF_002086635.1. GTDB lineage: Bacteria > Actinomycetota > Actinomycetes > Mycobacteriales > Mycobacteriaceae > Mycobacterium > Mycobacterium alsense. The sequence continues at coordinate 62,289 of NZ_MVHD01000011.1, forward strand.
CGACCACACCGCGGTGTTGAGCGCGGAAAACTTGTTGTCCCCGGCCGGGATCACGGTGCCGAAGTACTGCTTGAAGATGTCCTCGTGCTCGCGCAGGGCCGTGTCGGTGTCGAGGAAGACGACCCCTTGCGCCTCAAGGTCTTCCCGGATCTGGTGGTAAACGACCTCTGACTCGTATTGGGCGGCCACGCCGGCGACCAGCCGCTGCTTCTCCGCCTCCGGGATGCCCAGCCGGTCGTAGGTGTTGCGGATGTCCTCGGGAAGGTCTTCCCAACTCGCGGCCTGCTTTTCGGTGGAGCGCACGAAGTACTTGATGTTGTCGAAGTCGATGCCCCCGAGGTTGGAGCCCCACGTCGGCATCGGCTTGCGCTCGAAGATCCGCAGCGCCTTCAGCCGCGTCTGCAGCATCCACTCGGGCTCGTTCTTCTTCGCGGAGATGTCGCGCACCACGGCCTCGGACAGCCCGCGCTGCGCGCTGGCGCCCGCGACGTCGGAGTCCGCCCAGCCGTAGCCGTACCGGCCCAGGGAGGCGATCGCCTCTTCCTGGGTCAGCGGCGCGACCGGAGTCTCAGCGGTCTTGGCCTCGGGGGTGAGTGTCATGCGGACGCTCCTTTGATGCTCGTGGTGTCGCGGCGCGGGCTGGGCGCCGTCGGGGTCGGGGTCGTCTTCGAGATGGGCACGGTGAGTGGCACGTGGGTGGTGCAGGCGCAGTTTCCGTTGACGATGGTGGCCAACCGCTGCACGTGGGTTCCGAGCACCTCGGCCATGGCCTGCTGCTCGGCTTCGCACAACTCGGGAAACTCCTCGGCGACGTGCGCCACCGGGCAGTGGTGCTGACAGATCTGCACCCCGTGGATGGGTCCGCCGACCCGGGTGGTGCTGGCGACGTAGCCCGCCTCGGTCAGCGCGCCGGCGACCCGCTCGGCCGCCGCCTCGACCGCGGCGTCGTCGTGGCCGTCGGCCGCCTCGACGCCCGACAGGATCGTGTCGATGCGCTGCCGGGCGAACGTGCGGACGGCGTCCTCGCCGCCGATTTCGCGGAGCTGGCGCATGGCCGCCGCGGCGAGGTCGTCGTAGGCGTGGTCGAGCTTGGCCCGGCCCGCGGCGGTCAGCCGAAAGCGCTTCGCCGGCCGGCCCCGGCCCACCTGCTGCCACGCCGCGGCCGGCGCCGACTCGGCGTCGCCCGCGTCGATCAGCGCGTCCAGGTGGCGCCGCACGCCGGCGGGCGCGAGGCCCAGGCGGTCACCTATCTCGACGGCCGTGATCGATCCGGATTCCAGCAGCAGGCGCACGATGGCCCGCCGCGTGTGACCATCCGAGACAGGCGGGGCCGCGCCGGGGACCCCGGCGGCCTCATCCAGGCTGGTTCGGATTTTCACAACACCAGTGTGACGCAATTCCGGGCATCGGTCTAGCAAGGGTCCCCTCTATCGGCGTTGCGCTGGTCACACCGCCGGGCGGCCACGCCCGATTGCCCTGCTTGCCGGGCCGCGCCACGCGGCCCGCCGCGTCGTCAGGGCTACGCTGCTCTGATGGCAGCCCGCCAGCACACGCTGAGCTCGTCGATCGCCAGCCTGCACGGCGACGAGCAAGCGGTGGGTTCGCCGCTGAACGATACCGAGCTGACCGCGCTGCAGCGCACGCGGCTGTTCGGGGCGACCGGCACCGTGGTGATGGCGATCGGGGCGCTGGGGGCGGGCGCGCGGCCCGTCGTGCAGGACCCGACGTTCGGCGTCCGGCTCCTCAACCTGCCGTCGCGGATCCAGACCGTATCGCTGACGATGACGACCACCGGCGCGGTGATGATGGCCCTGGCCTGGCTGATGCTCGGCCGGTTCGCGCTGGGCAGCCGGCGGATGTCGCGGGGCGACCTGGACCGCACCCTGCTGCTGTGGACGCTGCCGCTGCTCATCGCGCCGCCGATGTACAGCAAGGACGTCTACTCCTACCTGGCCCAGAGCCAAATCTCGCTGGAGGGCCTCGATCCCTACCGGGTGGGTCCGGCGTCGGGGCTGGGCCTGTCGCACGTATTCACCCTGTCCGTGCCCACGCTGTGGCGGGAGACGCCGGCGCCCTACGGCCCGCTGTTCCTGTGGATCGGGCGCGGGATCTCGGCCTTGACCGGGGAAAACATCGTCGCCGCGGTGCTCTGCCACCGGATCGTGGTGCTGATCGGGGTCGGCCTGATCGTGTGGGCCACCCCGCGGCTGGCCCGCCGCTGCGGCGTCGCCGAGGTCAGCGCGCTGTGGCTGGGGGCGGCCAACCCGCTGCTGATCATGCACCTGGTCGCCGGTGTCCACAACGAGGCGCTGATGCTGGGGCTGATGCTGGCCGGCGCCGAGTTCGCGCTGCGCGGTATCTCAGATAGCAAGGCCCCGCGGCTGCTCCCGGCGTCGTGGCGGCCGGGCCCGGCCTGGGGGCCGGTGGGCATGCTGGTCGCGGGCGCCGTCCTGATCACGCTGTCGTCGCAGGTCAAGCTGCCGTCGCTGCTGGCACTGGGGTTCGTCACGGTGGCGCTGGCCCACCGCTGCGGCGGCACCGTGCGGGCGCTGCTGCTGGCCGGCGGCGGGATGGCGGCGTTGTCGCTCGCGGTGATGGCGCTGGTCGGCTGGGCCAGCGGGCTGGGATTCGGCTGGATCTACACGCTGGGCACCGCCAACGTGGTGCGCAGCTGGATGTCGCCGCCGACGCTGCTGGCGCTGGGCACCGGCCAGGTGGGGATCCTGTTGGGGCTGGGCGACCACACCACCGCGGTGCTGGGGCTCACGCGTGGCATCGGCGTGCTGATCATCACCGTGATGGTGGCGTGGCTGCTGGTGGCCGTCTTCCGGGGCCGGCTGCACCCGATCGGCGGCCTGGGCGTCGCGCTGGGCATCACCGTGCTGCTGTTTCCCGTCGTGCAGCCCTGGTATTTGCTGTGGGCCATCATCCCGCTGGCCGCCTGGGCGACGCGCACGGGCTTCCGGGTGGCGGCGATCCTCATCACCCTGATCGTCGGGATCTTCGGCCCCACGGCCAACGGCGACCGCTTCGCGCTGTTCCAGATCGTGGACGCCACGCTGGCCAGCAGCATCATCGTGCTCGCCCTGATCGCGGTGACCTACACCCGCCTGCCGTGGCGCAGGCTGCCCAACGGGCAGCGCCAGCCCGGGCCGCCACGGGTGCCCGACGCGCCGCCCGACGGCCAGGGCCGACCGGCCACCCCTTCTTCCGAGACCGCGCCCGACGCCTACGCTGACTCCACGTGAGCTCGGCCCCCCACGCCCCCGATGCGGTCGTCCGACTGCGCGGGGTGACCAAGCGATACGGGTCCACCACAGCCGTCTCCGACCTCGACCTGGACGTGCGCGCCGCCGAGGTGCTGGCCCTGCTCGGACCCAACGGCGCCGGCAAGACCACGACGGTCGAGATGTGCGAGGGCTTCGTGCGGCCCGACGCCGGCACGATCGAGGTGCTCGGCCTGGACCCGATCGCCGACAACGCGCGCCTGCGGGCGCGCATCGGGGTGATGCTGCAGGGCGGCGGCGGCTATCCCGCGGCGCGCGCGGGCGAGATGCTCGACCTGGTGGCCGCTTACGCCGCCGACCCGCTCGACCCGGCGTGGCTGCTGGACACCCTCGGCCTCACCGACGCCGCCCGCACCACCTACCGGCGGCTCTCCGGCGGGCAGCAGCAACGGCTCGCGCTGGCGTGCGCGCTGGTCGGCCGCCCCGAACTGGTGTTCCTCGACGAACCCACCGCAGGCATGGACGCCCACGCCCGGCTGCTGGTCTGGGAGCTGATCGACGCGCTGCGCCGCGACGGCGTGACCGTGGTGCTGACCACCCACCAACTCAAGGAGGCCGAGGAGCTGGCCGACCGGCTGGTGATCATCGACCACGGCGTGACGGTGGCGTCGGGCACGCCGGCGGAACTGATGCGCTCGGGCGCCAAGGACCAGCTGCGGTTCACCGCGCCGCCCCGGCTCGACCTGTCCCTGCTGACCTCGGCCCTGCCCGAGGACTACAAGGCCAGCGAGGTGACGCCGGGCGAGTACCTCGTCGAGGGCCCCGTCGACCCGCAGGTGCTGGCGACCGTCACGGCGTGGTGCGCGCGCATCGACGTGCTGGCCACCGACCTGCGCGTCGAGCAACGCAGCCTCGAGGACGTCTTCCTCGACCTGACCGGCAGGAAGTTGCGGCCATGAGCGAATCACCCTTTCCCGCGGGGACTTTCGCCCCGGATCCGCGCCCCAGCCCGGTGCCGCGGATGCTCGCGGCGCAGTTCGGGCTGGAGCTCAGGCTGCTGCTGCGCAACGGCGAGCAACTGCTGCTGACCATGTTCATCCCGATCACGCTGCTGATCGGGCTGACCCTGCTGCCGTTCGGTGAGTTCGGGCCGCACCGCGCGGCCACGTTCACGCCCGTCATCATGGCCCTGGCGGTCATCTCCACCGCGTTCACCGGGCAGGCGATCGCGGTCGCCTTCGATCGCCGCTACGGTGCGCTGAAGCGGCTCGGGGCGACCCCGCTGCCGGTCTGGGGCATCATCGCCGGCAAGTCGCTGGCGGTGGTCACGGTCGTGTTCCTGCAGGCGATCCTGTTGGGCGCCATCGGTTTCGCGCTGGGCTGGCGGCCCGCCCCCGCCGCGCTGGCGCTGGGCGCGGCGGTCATCGCGCTGGGCACCGCGGGGTTTGCGGCCCTGGGGCTGCTGCTCGGCGGGACGCTGCGGGCCGAGATCGTGCTGGCGGTGGCCAACCTGATGTGGTTCGTCTTCGCCGGGCTCGGCGCGCTGACGCTGGAGACCCGGATGATCCCGACGGCGGTCAAGTGGGCCGCCCGCCTCACCCCGTCGGGCGCGCTGACCGAGGCGCTGTCGCAGGCGATGACCCTGTCGGTGGATTGGTTCGGGGTCGTCGTGCTGGCGGTGTGGGGCGCGCTGGCCGCGCTGGCCGCGCTCCGCTGGTTCCGCTTCACCTGACGCCGCGGCGGGACGCGCGGGGCCGGGCGAGCGCGGGGGGCCCGCACGACCGCCCGTACTACAGGCCGTAGTTTTCATTGCCTTACGATCGGGCGATGCGCGCGCGACGGTGGCTGGACCTGCTCCCCGAGCCCAGCGTGCGCGCCCAGCGGGCGATCGCCGCGCTCGTCATCCTCACCCAGGGCGGCATCGCCGTCACCGGCGCGATCGTGCGCGTCACCGCGTCGGGCCTGGGCTGCCCCACCTGGCCGCAGTGTTTTCCGGGCAGCTTCACCCCGGTGGCCCACGCCGAGGTGCCGCGGATCCACCAGGCCGTCGAGTTCGGCAACCGGATGGTCACGTTCGCGGTGGTGATCGCCGCGGCGCTGGCCGTGCTGGCGGTGACCCGGGCGCGGCGGCGCACCGAGGTCCTCGTCTACGCGTGGCTGATGCCGGCGTCGACGGTCGTGCAGGCGGTGATCGGCGGAATCACCGTGCGCACCGGGCTGCTGTGGTGGACGGTGGCCATCCACCTGCTGACGTCGATGGCGATGGTGTGGCTGTCGGTGCTGCTCTACGTCAAGGTCGGCGAGCCCGACGACGCAGTGGTCCACCGCCGGGTGGCGCCGCCGCTGCGCGGGCTGACGGCGCTGATCGGGCTGAACCTGGCGGCGGTGCTGGTGACGGGGACCCTGGTGACCGCCGCCGGTCCGCACGCCGGTGACCGCAGCGCCACCCGGACGGTGCCCCGGCTGAAGGTCGAGGTCACCACGCTGGTGCACGCGCACTCGTCGCTGCTGGTCTCGTATTTGGCCCTGGTGATCGGGCTGGGCTTCGGGCTGCTGGCGGTGCGCGCCGCCCGGGCGGTTTTGCTGCGGCTGGGCGTCCTGGTCGCGCTGGTCTGCGCGCAGGCCGCCGTCGGCACCGCGCAGTACTACACCGGGGTGCCCGCGGCCCTGGTCGCGCTGCACGTTGCCGGCGCGGCGGCGTGCACGGCGGCCACGGCGGCGCTGTGGGCCTCAATGCGGGAAACGACGCGAGAGCGGGCCGAGGCCGAGCCGGTCGCAGGCTGACTCGACGGCCAGCGCGAACTCGCGCTGGGCACGCTCACGGGTGTCGGCGTCAAGGTGCGACCAGCCCAGCGACGGCGCGACGAGGTCGAGGCCCACGAGCCGGTCCCCCGCCACGTCGGCGCGCGCGAAAAGCAGCTCGCGCGTGGCGATTCGCGCGCGCGCGGCGGCCGCGGCGATCGCGGCGTACCCGAGGTCCCACGACTCGAGCTCCGGCTCGCCCGGCCAGGAATGCGACCGGTTTCCGCCCAGGAAGATCAGCGCCGACTGTGCCGTCCCCCCGGGCAGCGTCGGCACGCCGTCGCCGTCGAGGTCGCGCAGATATTGCGCGCCCAGATTCCAGGCCAGCGCGTCGGGCGGGTTCAGCAGGTGGCGGACGCATCTGCTCCACGCCGAAAACTCGTCGAGCCGGTCAAAAGCGTCCGAGACCTCCCGCAGGATCACCAAATCCGCGCGGGTGGTGGCCGGGTCGTCCCACGCCAACCAGCGCGCGTGCAGCCCGCGCTTTCGCAGCGCTCCCACCAGCCCGGCGTCGTCAGCGTGTCGCGGACCGCCCGCCAGCACGATCCGCGGGTGGAAGACGTCCGGCCGGGCCAGCTTCATGCCCGGGCATGATATCGCTATGCACGCAATCGAAATCAGCGAAACCGGCGGTCCCGAAGTCCTGCGTTACGTCGATGTCCCCGAGCCCGCGCCCCGCCCCGGCGAGGTTTTGATCAAGGCCGACGCGATCGGCGTCAACTACATCGACACGTATTTCCGCTCGGGGCAGTATCCGCGCGAGCTGCCGTTCATCCTCGGCCAGGAGACGTGCGGCACCGTCGTGGCCACGGGCGACGGAGTCCACGGGTTCAGCGCGGGCGATCGGGTGGGCACCGCCGCGGCCTCCGGTGGTTACGCCGAATTCGCCACCGCTCCAGCATCTTTGACCTCGCAGGTGCCCGACAGCGTGCCATCCGACGTGGCGGCCTCGGTGATGCTGAAGGGCCTGACGGCGCACTACCTGCTCAAGTCGGTGTATCCGGTGCAAAGCGGAGACAGTGTTCTGGTGCATGCCGGCGCCGGCGGTGTCGGGCTGATCCTGACGCAGTGGGCCACGCGGCTCGGCGCACGGGTCATCACCACGGTCTCCACGGCGGAGAAGGCGCGGATGTCCAAGGAGGCCGGCGCCGACGAGGTGCTCTCCTACCCCGACGACGCCGAAGAATTCGGCCGGCGGATCCGGGAATTGACTGCAGGCGCCGGGGTGGCGGCGGTGTACGACGGCGTGGGCGCGACGACGTTCGACGCCAGCCTGGCCAGCCTGGCCGTCCGCGGCACCCTGGCGCTGTTCGGCGCCGCCAGCGGCCCCGTTCCGCCGTTCGACCCGCAGCGCCTCAACGCCGCCGGATCGGTGTTCTTGACGCGGCCCTCGCTGGCGCACTTCATCCGCACCGGCGACGAGTTCCATTGGCGCGCGGGCGAACTGTTCGACGCGATCGCCGGCGGGGCCATCACGATCCAAGTCGGCGGACGCTACCCGCTGGCCGACGCGGCGCGCGCGCATGCGGATTTGCAGGGCCGCAAGACCACGGGTTCGATCGTGCTGCTGCCCTAGCTCACGGGAGCAGGGTCGGCAGCGCGATCACCGAGTCGACCGCCAGCGCGCAGAACACCACCGCCAGGTAGTTGTTGGACTGCAAGAACAATCGCAGCGGCTTGACCGGCTCACCGGCGCGCACGCCGGCGTAGAGCTGGTGGGCCATCGCCAGGAACCACACCCCGGCCACCAGCGCGACCGCCGCGTACAGCCAGCCGGTGGCCAGCGCCAGCGTCAGCGTCGCCAGGACGGTCAGCCAGGTGTAGATCAGGATCTGTTTGGTGACCTGGCGCTCGGTCGCCACGGCGGGCAGCATCGGCACACCGGCGGCCCGGTAGTCGTCCTTGTAGCGCATCGCCAGCGCCCAGGTGTGCGGCGGCGTCCAGAAGAAGATGATGGCGAACATCACCAGCGCCGGCCAGCCGATCGTGTTCGTGACGGCCGACCAGCCGATCATCACCGGCATGCAGCCCGCCGCGCCGCCCCACACGACGTTCTGCGACGTGCGGCGCTTGAGCAACAACGTGTAGACGAACACGTAGAACGCGATGGTGGCGATGGCGAGCAGCCCGGACAGCAGGTTCGTCGTCCACCACAGCCAGAAGAACGAGCCCACGCTGAGCACCAGGCCCAGCACCAACGCGTTTCGCGTCGGCACCGCCGCCCGCGCCAGCGGCCTGCGCGCGGTGCGCTTCATCACCTTGTCGATGTCGGCGTCGGCCACGCAGTTGAGCGTGTTGGCGCCTCCGGCGGCCAGCATCCCGCCGATCAGGGTGTTGAGGATCAGCAGCGGGTTCACGGTGCCGCGGTGGGCCAGCAGCATCGCGGGTATCGCGGTGACCAGCAGCAGCTCGATGACCCGCGGCTTGGTCAGCGCCAGGTACGCCAAGACCGTGCCGTGTACTCGGCTCGGTACTGGACGGGGCGCGACGCGCCCGCGAACGCTCACGCAATAACTCCTCGGGGTCGCGGCTGCGCGCAGCATCTACTACGCACGATGGTAGACCGCGTGGGGGCGGTGCCCAGCCCTCAGGGTCCCTTCCGCCGGGTTTCCGCCGGATCCGGCCGGACTGATCGCGGGGCCCGCGCGCCCGGTGCGTGATTTTTCACACCGGCCGGCCACGGGTATCCGAGACTCTGCGCTGTAAGAGCCGGCGCTGCCGCACTAGGGTGAGCAATATCAGCTTGATAACCCCAAGGACCGAGGCTGTGACCACACTCGAAGAGATCTCCACGCTGACCGAACCGCACCTGCCCGACGACTGGACCGAGATCGATTCGGCTGCGGTCGATACGATCCGGGTGCTGGCCGCCGACGCGGTCCAAAAGGTCGGCAACGGCCATCCCGGCACGGCGATGAGCCTGGCCCCCCTGGCCTACACGCTGTTTCAGCGCGTCATGCACCACGACCCCAGCGACACGTACTGGCTGGGCCGCGACCGGTTCGTGCTGTCGGCCGGCCACAGCAGCCTCACGCTGTACCTGCAGCTGTACCTGGGCGGGTTCGGCCTGGAGCTCTCGGACATCGAGTCGCTGCGCACGTGGGGATCCAAGACGCCCGGGCACCCGGAGTTCCGGCACACCAAGGGCGTTGAGATCACCACCGGCCCGCTGGGCCAGGGGCTGGCGTCGGCCGTCGGCATGGCGATGGCGTCGCGCTACGAGCGCGGCCTGTTCGATCCGGACGCCGAGCCGGGCACCAGCCCGTTCGACCACTTCATCTACGTGATCGCCTCCGACGGGGACATCGAGGAGGGGGTGACCTCCGAGGCGTCGTCACTGGCGGCCGTGCAGCAGCTGGGCAACCTCATCGTCTTCTACGACCACAACCAGATCTCCATCGAGGACGACACGAACATCGCCCTGTGCGAGGACACCGCCGCCCGCTACGAGGCCTACGGCTGGCACGTGCAGAAGGTGGAGGGCGGCGAGAACGTCGTCGGCATCCTCGACGCCATCGCCAACGCCAAGGCGGTCACCGACCGGCCGTCGTTCATCGAGCTGCGCACCATCATCGGCTACCCGGCGCCCAACCTGATGAACACCGGCAAGGCGCACGGCGCGGCCCTGGGCGACGACGAGGTCGCCGCCGTCAAGAAAATCCTGGGGTTCGATCCCGACAAGAACTTCGAGGTGCGCGACGAGGTCATCGCCCACACGCGCAAGCTGGTGGACCGGGGCAAGGAAGCCCACGAGAAGTGGCAGGCGGAGTTCGACGCGTGGGCACAACGCGAACCCGAACGCAAGGCGCTGCTGGACCGGTTGACCGCCGAAAAGCTGCCCGAGGGCTGGGACGCCGACGTGCCGTATTGGGAACCCGGGTCCAAGGCGCTGGCCACCCGCGCCGCGTCGGGCGAGGTGCTCTCGGCGGTGGGCCCGAAGCTGCCCGAGCTGTGGGGCGGATCGGCCGACCTGGCGGGCAGCAACAACACCACCATGAAGGGCGTGGATTCCTTTGGCCCGCCGTCGATTTCGACGAAGGACTACACCGCGCACTGGTACGGGCGCACGCTGCATTTCGGGGTGCGCGAGCACGCGATGGGCGCCATCCTGTCCGGCATCGTCCTGCACGGCCCGACGCGCGCCTATGGCGGCACGTTCCTGCAGTTCTCCGACTACATGCGCCCGGCGGTGCGGTTGGCGTCGCTGATGGACATCGACACCATCTACGTGTGGACCCACGACTCCATCGGGCTCGGCGAGGACGGCCCAACGCACCAGCCCATCGAGCACCTTTCGGCGCTGCGCGCCATCCCCAAGCTGTCGGTGGTGCGCCCGGCCGACGCCAACGAGACGGCGTACGCGTGGCGGACCATCCTGGCCCGCGGCAACGGCAGTGGTCCGGTCGGGCTGGTCCTGACCCGCCAGGGCGTGCCGGTGCTGGAGGGCACCAGTTTCGAGGGCGTGCGGCGGGGAGGCTACATCCTGGGAGACGATGGTGGTGGTGACGAGCCCGACGTGGTGCTGATCGGCACCGGCTCCGAGGTGCAGCTCGCGGTCGAGGCGCAGAAGTTGTTGGCGGAGCGCGACATTGTCGCTCGGGTGGTGTCGATGCCGTGCGTCGAGTGGTTCGAGTCCCAGCCCGAGGAGTACCGCGACAGCGTCCTGCCGCCGTCGGTGTCGGCGCGGGTGGCCGTCGAGGCCGGCGTCGCGCAGTCCTGGCACAAGCTCGTCGGCGACACCGGCAGGATCGTCTCGATCGAGCACTACGGCGAATCCGCCGACTACAAGACGCTGTTCCGTGAATTCGGCTTCACCGCCGAAGCCGTCGCCGCCGCGGCGGAACAGGTCGTAGACAACTGAGAAAGGGTGATTCACATGGCCGGTCAGAACCCCAACCTCGCGGCGCTGAGCGCCGCGGGCGTGTCCGTTTGGCTGGACGACTTGTCGCGGGAGCGGCTGCGCTCGGGCAACTTGCAGGAGTTGATCGACACCAAAAGCGTTGTCGGGGTGACCACTAACCCGTCCATCTTCCAGAAGGCCTTCGCCGAGGGCGACGCCTACGACCAGCAGATCGCCGAACTGGCCGAGCGCGGCGCCGACGTGGACGCCACGATTCGCACGGTCACCACCGACGACGTGCGCAACGGGTGCGACGTGCTGGCGCCGGCGTGGGAGGCCTCCGACGGGGTCGACGGCCGAGTCTCCATCGAGGTCGACCCGCGGCTGGCCGACGACACCGACAAGACCATCGCGCAGGCCGTCGAGCTGTGGAAGATCGTCGATCGGCCGAACCTGTTCATCAAGATCCCCGCGACCAAGGCCGGGATCCCGGCCATCACCGCCGTCCTGGCGGAAGGGATTTCGGTCAACGTCACGCTGATCTTCTCCGTGGAACGTCATCGCGAGGTGATGGACGCCTACCTGGCCGGCATGGAGAAGGCCGGCGAGGCCGGACACGACCTCTCCAAGATCCATTCGGTGGCATCGTTCTTCGTCTCCCGGGTCGACACCGAGGTCGACAAGCGGCTGGAAAAGATCGGGTCCGAGGACGCGCTCGCGCTGCGTGGCAAGGCCGGCGTGGCCAACGCCCGCCTGGCCTACGCCGCCTACCAGGAGGTCTTCGAGGGCGGAAAGCGCTACGCGGCGCTCAAGTCCGACGGGGCCCGCGTGCAGCGACCGCTGTGGGCGTCCACGGGCGTCAAGAACCCCGACTACCCCGACACCCTCTACGTCACCGAGCTGGTCGCACCGAACACCGTGAACACCATGCCGGAGAAGACGATTGACGCCGTCGCCGATCACGGCGACATCAAGGGCGACACGGTCACCGGCACGGCCAAGGCCGCGCAGGAGGTGTTCGACCAGCTGTCCGGCGTCGGGGTCGACCTCACCGACGTCTTCGTGGTGCTGGAGAAAGAGGGCGTGGAAAAGTTCGTGGAGTCCTGGACCGAGCTGCTGGAGGAGACGCAGAAGCAGCTGGACTCCACCTCGAAATGAGTCCGGTTCGCCCAACCACGCAATGGCATAACCCATTACGGGACAAGCGGGACAAGCGGCTGCCCAGGATCGCCGGCCCCTGCGGGATGGTGATCTTCGGTGTCACCGGGGACCTGGCCCGCAAGAAGGTGATGCCGGCGATCTACGACCTGGCCAACCGCGGCCTGCTGCCACCCACCTTCTCCCTGGTGGGGTTCGCCCGGCGGGACTGGCAAACCCAGGATTTCCGCAAGGTGGTCTACCAGGCCGTCAAGGAGCACTGCCGCACCCCGTTCCGGGAGGAGAACTGGGAACGGCTGGCCGAGGGATTCCGTTTCGTGCCGGGCGCTTTCGACGACGACGAGGCGTTCGCCCGGCTCGCCGAGACGCTGGAGAAGCTGGACGCCGAACGCGGCACCGGCGGCAACCACGCGTTCTACCTGGCGATCCCGCCGAGGTCGTTCCCGGTGGTGTGCGAGCAGCTGCACAGGTCCGGACTGGCCCGCCCGCAGGGCAACCGGTGGAGCCGGGTGGTGATCGAGAAGCCGTTCGGCCACGACCTGGAAAGCGCTCAGGAGCTGAACAAGTCGGTCAACGCCGTCTTCCCGGAGGAGGCGGTGTTCCGCATCGACCACTACCTGGGCAAGGAGACGGTGCGCAACATCCTGGCGCTGCGCTTCGCCAACCAGTTGTTCGACCCGATCTGGAATTCCCACTACGTCGACCACGTGCAGATCACCATGGCCGAGGACATCGGGCTGGGGGGACGGGCCGGCTACTACGACGGCATCGGCGCCGCCCGCGACGTCATCCAGAACCACCTCATGCAGCTGCTGGCGCTGACCGCGATGGAGGAGCCGGTCAGCTTCAACCCGTCGGCGCTGCAGACCGAAAAGATCAAGGTGCTCTCGGCGACGAAGCTCGCCGAGCCGCTCGATGAGACCACCAGCCGCGGCCAGTACACCGGGGGGTGGCAGGGTGGCGAGAAGGTGGTCGGGCTGCTCGACGAGGAGGGGTTCGCCAAGGACTCCACCACCGAGACGTTCGCCGCCATCACGCTCGAGGTCGACACCCGCCGCTGGGCGGGCGTGCCGTTCTACCTGCGCACCGGTAAACGCCTGGGCCGCAGGGTGACCGAGATCGCGCTGGTCTTCAAGCGCGCGCCGCACCTGCCGTTCGACGCCACCATGACCGACGAGCTGGGCGCCAACGCGATGGTCATCCGGGTGCAGCCGGACGAGGGCACCACCCTGCGGTTCGGTTCCAAGGTGCCGGGCACCGCGATGGAGGTCCGCGACGTCAACATGGACTTCTCCTACGGGTCGGCGTTCGCCGAGGAATCCCCGGAGGCCTACGAGGCGCTGATCCTCGACGTCCTGCTCGGCGAGCCGTCGCTGTTTCCGGTGAACGCCGAGGTCGAATTGGCTTGGGAGATACTCGATCCCGTCCTCGAGAACTGGGCGGCGCACGGCAAGCCCGACCCGTACGAGGCCGGCACCTGGGGTCCGGACTCGGCGTTCGACATGCTGCGCCGCACGGGTCGGGAATGGCGGCGGCCATGATCCGCGCCGTGACGATGCAGTGGGGGCACCGCCCGCTTGCGCGGGACGAAGCGATGAGGAGGAGCGGCGCAATTGATTTAGCCGGCGACGATGCAGAACGAAGTGATGCCGAGGAGTGGCGCAGATGATTGTCGACCTGCCCGACACCACGACCAACGCGGTCAACAAGAAGCTCGACGAGCTGCGCGAGCGGATCGGCGCCGTCACGATGGGGCGGGTGCTGACGCTGCTCATCGCGCCCGACAGCGAGGACGTGCTGGAGGAATCGCTCAAGGCCGCCAACGACGCCAGCCACGAGCACCCCAGCCGGATCATCGTCACGATGCGCGGCGACCCGTACGCCGACGAGCCACGCCTGGACGCACAGCTGCGCGCCGGCGGCGACTCCGGCGCCGGCGAGGTGGTGGTCCTGACGTTGTCCGGAGCGCTGGCCGGGCATGCCTCCAGCGTGGTCATCCCCTTCCTGCTGCCCGACATTCCGGTCGTGGCGTGGTGGCCCGACATCGCCCCGGAGAAGCCCGCGCAGGATCCGTTGGGCAAGTTGGCGATCCGCCGCATCACCGACGCCACCAACGGCGTCGACCCGCTGTCGGCGATCAAGAGCCGCCTGCCCGGCTACACCGCCGGTGACACCGACCTGTGCTGGGCGCGCATCACCTACTGGCGGGCGCTGTTGACCTCCGCCGTCGACCAGCCGCCGCACGACCCGATCGAGTCGGCGCTGGTTTCCGGCCTGAAGACCGAGCCCGCCCTCGACATCCTGGCGGGCTGGCTGGCCAGCCGGATCGACGGTCCGGTCCGCCGGGCGGTCGGCGAGCTCAAGGTCGAGCTGGTTCGCGCCAGCGAGACCATCGCGTTGAGCCGGCCGCAGGAGGGCCGGACCGCGACGCTGAGCCGGACCGCCAAGCCCGAGGCGCTGGTTCCGTTGGCGCGCAGGGAAACCGGTGAGTGCCTGGCCGAGGATCTACGGCGCCTCGACGCCGACGAGATCTACCGGACCGCGCTCGAAGGAATCGAAAAGGTGGAGTACGTGTGAGCCCGATCGTCGAAGTTTTCCCGGACGCCGAAGCCGTGACCGAGGCGGCGGGCGCGCGCCTGATCGACACCATCGGCAGCGCCGTCGCGGCGCGGGGCCGGGCGCTGATCGTGCTGACCGGCGGCGGCAACGGCATCGGGCTGCTGCGCTATCTCGCCACACGGCGCGAACAGATCGAGTGGTCCAAGGTGCACGTGTTCTGGGGCGACGAACGCTACGTGCCCGAGGACGACGACGAGCGCAACGACAAGCAGGCGCGTGAGGCCTTGCTCGATCACGTCGACATCCCGTCGAGCCAGGTGCACCCGATGCCGGCCAGCGATGGCGAGTTCGGCGCGGACCTGGCCGCCGCGGCGCTGGCCTACGAGCAGCTGCTCGCCGCCAACGCCGAGCCGGGCCGGCCGGTGCCGAGTTTCGACGTCCACCTGCTGGGGATGGGGCCGGAGGGCCACATCAACTCGCTGTTCCCCGGCACCCCCGCGGTGCTGGAGACGACCCGCACGGTGGTTGCCGTCGACGACTCCCCCAAGCCGCCGCCGCAACGAATCACGTTGACCATCCCCGCGATTCGCCGTTCCCGCGAGGTGTGGCTGATGGTGTCGGGTGCGGGCAAGGCCGACGCGGCCGCCGCCGCCATCGGTGGCGCCGCCCCGGCGTCGGTGCCTGCCGCCGGGGCCGTCGGGCTGGAAACCACGCTCTGGCTGCTCGACGAAGAGGCCGCATCGAAGCTCCCCCCGCTGAGCCCCGGCCGAGCATAATGGCCCCATGGCAGACAGAACCGTGCGCGGCGGGCCGGAGCGGAGCCGGATCAAGACCCTCACCCAGGCCGCGCTGAATGCCGACAAGACCGTCGAGCAGGTCGAAGACGTCCTCGACGGCCTGAGCAGGACGATGAAGGAGCTGAACAGCTCGCTGTCGAACCTCAACGCCACCGTGGAGCGCATGGAGGGCGGCCTGGATCACCTCGACGGGACGCTGTCGAGCCTCGATGACCTCGCCCGGCGGCTCGTCGTGCTGGTCGAGCCGTTGGAGACCATCGTCAAACGGGTGGACTCCATGTTGAAGGTGGGCGAGACGGTGATGTCGCCGCTGGCCGTCACCGAGAACGCCGTGCGCGGTGTGATGGACAGGCTGCGCAACCGCTAGGCCTACATCTTGGTCGACCGGGCCATCACGAAGCTGTACAGCCCGTACGTGATGATCCCCGCGCCGGCAGCGATCAGCAGCGCCGCCCCGTAGGGCTGGGCCCCCAGGGTCTTCAGCGCCCCGTCCAGACCGGTGGCCTTCTTCGGTTCCGAGCGGCAGGCGGCGACGACGACCAGCGCCCCGGTGCCGGCGATCACCAAGCCCTTCGCGACGTAGCCGGCCGCGCCGAGGCGTCGCACCATATCCCCCGACTTGCCCTTGAGGTCGCCGACGAAGTTGCGGCTGGCGCCCTTGTAGATGTGGTAGCCGCCCACCGCGACGATGACGACGCCGCAGGCGATGAGCGCGACAGTCCCGGTGGTGGTCTGCATCAGGCGGGCGCTGATGCTCGAATTCTGTTGATCGGCAGGCCTCCCGGCGCCGCGGGCGTATCCGAACGCCGAGTAGGCGAAGGCGAGATACACCGCCGCCAATCCGAACGCTTTCGCCCGGTCCCACGCTCCCGGCGGGGAGCCCTCGGGCGCGCGGTCGCTCGATCGGCCGAGGGCCGTCTCCACCAGCCGCCACAGGCCCATGGTCAGCAGCGCGGCCGCGGCGACCCACAGCACAACCGGGCCGCCCGGTTTGCCCGCCAGCGTCGCCAGCGCACCGGTCTGATCGGCGGTGCCGCCGTCGCCGAGCGCGACCCGGAAGGCGAGGTAGCCCACGATCAGGTGCAGCAGCCCGTTCACCACGTAGCCGGCGCGTGCGAATCGTTCGAAGACGCCGTTCTGTGCCACCTGTGCCGGGTCCATGGCACGAGGATGCCCATCAGCCGCTGTTACGTAACGCGCTCGCCAGCCCATTCATCGTCAGCAGGATGCCGCGCCGCACCAACTCGTCGTCGTCGCCCGAGCGATACCGGCGCAGCAACTCCACCTGCAGGTGGTTCAGCGGCTCCAGGTATGGGAAGCGGTTGAACACCGAACGGGCCAGCGCCGGGTTGTCGGCGAGCAGGTCGTCGTGACCGGTGATCAGCTTGTGCATGGCGATGGTGCGCCGGTGCTCGTCGACGATCTTGTCGAACACCCTGCGCCGCAACGATTCGTCGGCCACCAGTTCGGAATAGTGGGCCGCCAGGCCCAGGTCGCTCTTGGCGAGCACCTGCGCCATGTTGGACAGCACGCTGCGGAAGAACGGCCAGCGCTCGTAAAGCTCGTGCAGCGTCGCCGTCCGCTCTGCCTCGTCGCCGCCGGCGATCCACCGTTCGAAGGCCGACCCGGTGCCATACCACCCCGGCAGCATCACCCGCGACTGACTCCACGCCAGCACCCACGGAATGGCGCGCAGGTCGGAGATGGACGACGTGGGCTTGCGCGACGTCGGCCGGCTGCCGATGTTGAGCGAGCCGATCTCGCTGACCGGCGTGGAGGCCATGAAGTAATCGACGAAACCCTCTGTCTCGTGGACCAATTCGGAGTAGGCGCGGTGTGCCAGGGTCGCCACCTCGTCGAGCACCGCGTAGGCCGGTTCGGCCGCGTCGCCGAGGCCCTCCACGTCCAGCAGCGTCGACTCCAAGGTCGCCGCCACCAGGCTCTCCAGGTTGCGCCGCGCCAGTTGCGGCTCGGCATACTTGGCGGCGATGACCTCGCCCTGCTCGGTGAGGCGCAGCGAGCCGTTCACCGCCCCCGGGGGCTGCGCCAGGATGGCTTCGTAGCTGGGGCCGCCGCCGCGGCCGACGGTGCCGCCGCGGCCGTGGAAGAGCCGCAACCGGATACCGGACTTGCGGGCCACGTCGACGAGGTCGAGCTCGGCCCGGTACACCGCCCAGTTGGCCGCCAGGTAGCCGCCGTCCTTGTTGGAGTCGGAGTAGCCGAGCATGACCTCCTGGCAGCCGCCCCGCGCGTCCACGAGCGATCGATACAGCGGCAGATCCAGCATCGCCCGCAGGATCGGCGCCCCGTTGTGCAGGTCGTCGATCGTCTCGAAGAGCGGCGAAATCCCCAGGGGACAATAGGGTTCCGGCCGCGACGCGTCCAGCAGCCCAGCCTCCTTCAACAGGACTGCGGCCTCCAGGACGTCGGACACCGACCGGCACATCGAGATGACGTAGTTCGGCACGGCGGGCGGACCGTAGAGCTCGACGGCGCGGGCGGCGGCCGCCAGCACGTCCAGCTCGCCGCGCGCCAAATCGGACAGACCGGAGCGATCACCGACCAACGGGCGGCGGGTGGCGAGCTCGCCCGCCAGCAGCTCGACGCGTTCGTCTTCGGTCAGGGCGGCGTAGTCGGCATGCACCCCCGCCCAGGCCAGCAGCTCGCCGACCACCTCCTCGTGAACCTCGGAGTTCTGCCGCATGTCGAGGCCGGACAGGTGAAAACCGAAGACGTGCACGCTGTCTCGCAGCCGGGCCAGCCGGTCGTCGGCGAGCAGCGCGGCGCCGTGCCCGCGCAGCGAGGCGTCGACGACGTCGAGGTCCGCCCGCAGTTCGCCCGGCCCGCCGTAGGGCCGCATTCCCAGGTCGAGCTCGTGCTGCGGCGTGCGGTCGAGTATCTGCGCGGCCGTCGCGGTGAGCCGGGCGCGGATCACCCGCAGCGCCCGCCGGTAGGGCTCGTCGGCGCGGGCGGTCTCCCCGCACGCCTGCGCGAGCGCGGTCAACTCGTCGGTGACGGTGATCAACCGCGCCGACATCGACAGCTCCTGCTCGAGCTCGGTGAGCTCGGCCAGGTAGTGCCCCAGCGCGGTGAACGCGGCGCTGCCGGTGGCCCGCCGCACGACCGCGCCGGTCACGTTCGGGTTGCCGTCGCGGTCACCGCCGATCCACGACCCGGGCTGCAGGATGGGCGCCGATAGCGGGTCGGCGTCGGGCCAGCGGGCGCGCAACGCCTCGCGCACCTCGGCGTTGACCTGCGGAATCACCCGGAACAGGGCGGCCGGGTAGTAGCGCAGGCCCACGTCGATCTCGTCGGTGATCTGCAGCCGCGAGACCCGCACCAGCGCGGTCTGCCACAGCGTGAGCACCTGGCGGCGCAACTCGAGTTCGATGTCGCGGCCGTCGTCGGTCTCGGCGCGCCCGGCGGCGCGCAGGCGCATCAGCTCGGTGATCCGGTGTTGCGTGATGAACACCGTGCGCCGGCGGGTCTCGGTGGGGTGTGCGGTGATCACCGGGGACACCACGGCGCCGGTCAGCGCGTCGGCGACGGTGGCCGAATCGAGTTGCGCCCGGTCAAGTTTGGCGTAGGTGGCGGCCAGGCTGCTGTCCTGCGGGGGGTCGCCGGCCGCGATGTGGATGGCGCGCCGGCGCTCGCGGTGGATGTCCTCGGCCAGGTTGGCCAGCAGCGCGAAGTGGCTGAACGCGCGGATGATCGGGATCGCCCGGCGGATGTCGAGACCGGAGAACATCCGCGCCATCTCGGCCCGGTCGATCTCGGAGCGCCGCACCCGGAAGGCCTCGACCCGCGCGCGTTCCACGAGACCGAAGACCTCCTCGCCGTTGTGCTCGCGCACGGTGTCGCCGAGGATGGCGCCCAGCAGCCTGATGTCGGCGCGCATCGGCTCGGTCGCCTCGCGTCCGACCCGGGTGCGCTGGACGGCTCCGATCGGTTCCAGCGCGGAGTCACCGGTGCCGGAGGCTTCGGAGTCTTCGGAGGCTTCCGGGCGTTCGGGGGGCATGCATCCCAGTATCGGTGCGCGGCCCCGTGCGGCGCTCCCTGGCGGTGCTCCCTGGCGGCGAAAGTGAAAATCACGACGCATCGCCCGCGTGTCGCGTCGCCGATTTCACACTCGGCGTGACGTGGCGACCGTCAGCGGTATTTGATCTGCAGGGCCATGCCGACGATGCACACCAGCCAGATGCCCACGATGAACAGGGTCAACCGGTCGAGGTTCTTCTCGACGACGGTGGACCCCGACAAGCTGGACTGCACGCCGCCGCCGAACAGCGTCGACAGGCCGCCACCCTTGGCGCGGTGCAGCAACACCAGCAACACCACCAGCACGCTGGTGACGACCAGGGTGATCTGCAGGGCCAATTCCATGCCGCAAAGCCTACCGGTGCGCCCGGCGGCGTCAGGAGCCCCCTAGGGAAGTGGCCCGCCCGCGGCGATGGCGGCCAGCGTCGCGAACTGCTCGCCGTCCAGCGACGCGCCGCCGACCAGCGCCCCGTCGATGTCGGCCTGCGCCACGATGTCGCCGATGTTCTTCGCGTTCACCGACCCGCCGTAGAGGACCCGCACCGACTCGGCGATCTGCGGTGACGCCAGGGCATCGAGGCCGGTCCGGACCGCCGCGCACACCTCCTGGGCATCGGACGCGCTGGCGACCCGCCCGGTTCCGATCGCCCAGACCGGCTCGTAGGCGACGACGACCTGGCCGATCTGCTCGGCCGACAGGCCCGCCAGCGAGCCGCGCAGCTGCGCTTCGCAGTGGGTCACGTGATCGCCGGCCTCCCGGACGTCGAGGTGCTCGCCGATGCACACGATCGGCGTGAGCTCGTGCCTGAGGGCGGCGGCGGCCTTGGCGGCCACCAGGGCGTCGTCCTCGTTGTGGTAGGTGCGCCGCTCGGAGTGTCCGACGACGACGAAGCGGCAGCCGAGCTTGGCCAGGAACGCGCCGCTGATCTCGCCGGTGTAGGCCCCCGAGTCGTGCTCCGACAGGTCCTGGGCGCCGTAGGTCAGCCGCAGCTTGTCGCCATCGACCAGGGTCTGCACGCTGCGCAGGTCGGTGAACGGCGGGATCACCGTGACGTCGACCTTGTCGTAGTACTTGTCCGGCAGCGCGAACGCGATCTTTTGCACCAGCGCGATCGCCTCGAAGTGGTTGAGGTTCATCTTCCAGTTGCCGGCGATCAGCGGCTTGCGGCTCACGCGGCGCCTCCAGTCGGTTGGGGTCGGTCCAATACCTCGATGCCCGGCAGCGTCTTGCCCTCCAGGTATTCCAGCGACGCGCCGCCGCCGGTGGAGATGTGCGAGAAGTCTCCCTCCGGGATGCCCAGCGCGCGCACCGCGGCCGCGGAATCGCCGCCGCCCACCACGGAGAACGCGCCCTTGGCCGTCGCCGCGGCGATCGCTTCGGCGATGCCCTTGGTGCCCGCGGCGAAGGCCGGGAATTCGAACACGCCCATCGGCCCGTTCCAGAAGACGGTCTCGGCGTTGGACAACAGGGTCGCGAACCGTTTGACCGAACCCGGCCCGATATCCAGGCCCATCAGGTTCTCCGGGATGGCGTCGGCGGCGACGGTCTGCGGCGGCGCGTCGGCGGCGAACCGCTCGGCCACCACGATGTCCACCGGCAACCGCAGCACGTCGACGTAGGTGTCCAGCAACCCGCGGCAGGTCTCCACCATCTCGGCCTCCAGCAGCGACCTGCCGACCGGAAAGCCTTGCGCGGCAAGGAACGTGAAACACATGCCGCCGCCGATGACGATGCTGTCGGCCTTGGTGGCCAGCGACTCGATGACGCCGAGCTTGTCGGAGACCTTCGACCCGCCGAGCACCACCGCGTAGGGTCGCTTGGTCGAGCTGGTCAGCTGCTGAAGCACCCGGATCTCCTCGGCCACCAGCGTGCCGGCGTAGTGCGGCAGCAGGGTGGCGACGTCGAACACCGACGCCTGCTTGCGGTGCACCACCCCGAAGCCGTCGGAAACGAAAGCCCCCGTCGGACCGACTAATTCGGCCAGCTCCCGGGCCAGTGACAGCCGCTCGCCGTCGTCCTTGCTGGTTTCGCGCGGGTCGAAGCGAATGTTCTCCAGCAGCAGGACGTCGCCGTCGGTCAGCCCCTCGGCGCGGGCCAGCGCGTCGCCGCCCACCACGTCACCGGCCAGTTGCACGTGCCGGCCCAGCCGCTCGCCCAGCGCCGCGGCCACCGGCGCCAGCGACAGGTTGGGGTCGGGCCCGCCCTTGGGCCGGCCCAGGTGCGCGGTGACCACGACCTTCGCGCCCGCGTCCAGCAGCGCCCGCAGTGTGGGCACCGACGCGTCGATGCGGCCCGGATCGGTGATCGCCCCGCCATCGTCGAGCGGGACGTTCAGGTCCGAGCGCACCAGCACGCCGCGGCCCGAAACGCCTTCGGCCAGCAGGGCGGAGAGGTCGGGGGGCGACGATTCCGTCACGGTTTTACAGCGACTTGCCGACCAGGGCGACCAGGTCGACCAGCCGGTTGGAGTAGCCCCACTCGTTGTCGTACCAGGACACCACCTTGGCCTGGTTGTCGATCGCCTTGGTCAGCCCGGAATCGAAGATCGAGCTGTGCGGGTCGGTGACGATGTCGCTCGAGACGATCGGCGCGTCGTAGTACTTCAGGATGCCCTTGAGCTTGCCCTCGGCCGCGGCCTTGAACGCGGCGTTGATGTCCTCGGCGCTGGCCGATTTCGACAAGTCGGCGGTCAGGTCGGTCACCGAGCCGGTGGGGATCGGCACCCGCAGGGCGTAACCGTCGAGCTTGCCCTTGAGGTTGGGCATCACCAGCCCGATGGCCTTGGCCGCGCCGGTCGAGGTCGGCACGATGTTCAGTGCGGCGGCGCGGGCGCGGCGCAGGTCCTTGTGCGGCCCGTCCTGCAGGTTCTGGTCCTGGGTGTAGGCGTGGACCGTGGTCATCAGGCCCTTGACGATGCCGAACTCGTCGTCGAGCACTTTGGCCAGCGGCGCAAGGCAATTCGTGGTGCACGACGCGTTGGAGATGATCTTCTGGCTGCCGTCGTACTTGTCGTCGTTGACGCCCAGCACGATCGTGATGTCCTCGTCGGTGGCCGGCGCCGAGATGATCACCTTTTTGGCCCCGGCCTCCAGGTGGCCCTTGGCCTTGGCCGCGTTGGTGAACAGGCCGGTGGATTCGACGACGACGTCGACGCCCAGGTCGCCCCACGGCAGCGCCGCCGGGCCCTCCCGGACCTCGAGCGCCTTGATCTTCTGGTTGCCGACCACGATGGTGTCCTCGCCCTCGAGGCTCACGTCGTAGGGCAGCCGGCCCAGGATGGAGTCGAACCGAAGCAGATGCGCCAGCGTCGCGTTGTCGGTGATGTCGTTCGCGGCGACGACCTCGATGTCGGCGCCGCCCTGCTCCTGTTGAGCCAGCAGGGCCCGGTAGAAGTTGCGTCCGATTCGACCGAAGCCGTTGATGCCCACTCGGACCGTCACGTGATCTCTCCCTGTCTTCTCGTGTGCTCATCAGTCGGCTGATGAAGCGCTCGCCGCCAGCCTAGATCAGTGACGCGCGCCACCGTCCGCCGGGAAGAGTGCTGGGCTTTTGCCGGGCACACAGCACCCGCGATAACCGGAGCGTGTCTGCTTTGTATCGGTTCTATAAGCGCCGGAATCGTCGCATGTCCAATAGGGATCGGCGGCCATACATTCGACACGGCTGCGGTGCACTACGCGATTTGCTGCACCGTTTGATGCGAATGTTCGAGGGTTGAAGGAGTCGGCCGTGATGACGGTCTTTGATCGGTTCTACATCAAGGTGGGTGCGATCGCCGGGTTGTGCGGCGCCGCCATAGCGTTGGGCCCGCAAGCGGCAGCCACCCCGCTGAAAACCGGCGGGACCGCGTGCATCGAGGGGCAGTCGGGCGAGGCCGGGGCCCCGGCGGCCGGCGGACCGGGAGGCGCCGCCGCGGCCGGAGCGGCCGGCGCCCCGGCGGCCGGCCAGGTGTGCACGGCCAGCGCCCCGGTCACCGACATGTCCGGCGTCCCGCTGGTGGTGCCCGGGCCGCTGCCCGTGGTGCCGGTCGGCGCGCCCCTGATCGCGCTGGGGCCGCCGCTGCCCGTCGGCGCGCCCGTGCCGATCGGCGCGCCGCTACCGATCGGCGCCCCGCTGCCGATCGGCGCCCCCGTGCCGATCGGCGCCCCGCTGCCGGTGGGTGCGCCCATCCTGGCCGGCGCCCCCGCGGGCGCGCCGCTGCCGGCCGGCGCCCCGATCATCGACATGTCCGGGACCTATGCGGGCAAGGGTGACCCGGTCGGCCCGCCGCCCCCCGGCGGGTGGAACGGTCCGCCGCCTCCCGGCGGGTGGAACCGCCCGTGGTCGGGCCCGCCGCGCGACATGGCCGTGGCCCGGGGCGACTTCGGGCCGTTCAACTACAACACCTTCACCGTCTTTCCGGTCTTCAACTGGCAGTACGGAGGTTGGGGTTACTGGTTCTTCGGCGTCTGGGTGCCGCTCTACGGCTGATTGCCGGTTGCCGGCTTGAATGCCGGCGGACCACGTTGCGGGGTGTTGTCGGACCCTGATGCGAAGGTGATCGTCATGGCGCATCAGGATCAGATTGGCGCGGGCGAGAATCGGCGACTGTGCGTAATCGCCAGGTCGTGAGTCCGTGTCGGTTCTGTTCAAGCCTCCACGGTGGGGATGCCGACAGCGGGGCCATCACCGGATAACCGGGCGCGAAGCTGCCCACGGGCTGGATGGCGACGGGGGCGAAGTTCGAAGTGGAATGGCCGGCCGAGCCGGACCGGGCCGCGTTGGTGCGGTCCAACATAATTCGTGGCGCTGTTCTGCTGTAATACCGGGACGGCAGGCGATTCGGGTCGGCGGCCCCGATACCTCACTTGGATCTGCGATGAGGGTGGACGGGCAGGCGATGGCAGACTATAGGACCGCTGCCGTACCGAACTCGAAATACATCTCGAAATATATTGTGTGCCACACCTTTTAATGTCGCGGAATTTGAACGGAATGCAACTTAGACACACGTGGAACAGCAAACGTGAGCATAGCCAATCTTGTTTGGACAAACTTCCACAGTCGCGCCGAGTTACAGATCGGGTCCGTCTGCTCACCGATCTCTGCCTAATGTTTATCCGAAAGGGCTTGGTGGCTCATAAACCCCGCCGCTCACTCGATCAACCGGTCGATCCATTCCAGCGTCGCGTCGGTGATGGCCGGGACATCGTCTGAGTTTTCGCACGCAGCAACCATCAGCGACGATTCCGCCATAGTCGCCACCAGGACACGCCTCAGGAGCTGCCCGCGCGCCGACTTGTCCAGTTCCAGCACCGCCATCCAGTGCCGGAAAGCCGCCTGCATGCGGCCGCGACGGGCAACCTCGAAACCCGGCGGCGTGTCGCCGGCCGTCAGCACCCGGGCCAGGCGCCGGTTCTCCCACATCGCCTCGAGATAGGCCCGCACGTGCAGTTCGAAGGTGCGCCGCGGGTCGATGCCCTCCGGTGAGGACTGGCCCGCCTGACGCATCACCTCCTCGATGCGGCGGTCGACGGCATTGGCCATCTGTTCGAACATCGCCAGAAACAGCTCATATTTGCCGCCGAAGTGGTGATAAATGCTGCCGATGCTGGCACCCGACGTGGCCACCATATCGGCCATCGTCGCGGCGGCGAACCCCCGGGTCGCGAACACTTCAGTCGCTGCATCGAGGATCCGCTGCTGTGTAGCGGAGGTCTTGGCCCAGCGGCGTGTCTGGTCTGAGGGCGCCATACCGCAATACGTTATCGGTGTACTTTTCGGCAGCGTTAACACGTGGCTAATAGGCGGGAATCGCGCCGATCCTTTTTCGGAATAGTGGGCCGCTCTGCGCGCCAGTGCCGAGCCCCGATGAATTGACAGGTCGGTCAAGGTCACTAATCTGATCACGAATCCAGGAAGGGGGCAGCGATGTCGGGGGCCCGCCGGCGCAGGTGGCATGCGGCTCCAATACATAAACATCTCCGCGTTGATCGCCGCGGCCGGCGGTGATCCGTGGGCGATCAATCAGACCCTGCAAGTTGGTCGCCCGGCGCAGATTTCCGCGTTAGCTACGGCCTTTCACGGGGCCGGCGCTCGAGGCCTTCATCGGCCGTGCGAACAGGACGCGGTGCAGGTCACCAAAGGCGCACTGGACCATATGCATTCGATCCGCAACGGCTACTCGCTAATCCTGACACAGGACTGGTCGCGCAACACCTTCGACCCGACCGTCGAATCGGTGTTCTGGGCGGCCGGCCGCGACCACCAGGCCGTCAACTGGATCGTCAACCAACAGGGTCTTTGCGACCAGTCAACCCAGGACTTCCTGCACAACATCACCCACCACGCCTGGTCCGACGGAGGCGATGCCGCCGGGTCGCTGTTCAGCTGGACCAAGGACGCGGCCGGGCCGGAGGCCCAGATCGCCGGCCAAACCGACCAAACCCACGCGGCCCACCTGGGCCAGCACTCCCACGAATTGTTGGACCTGCCGGGCCACCACACCCTGGCCGATGGCACCGTGATTCCCCACATGCAACACCAGTACGACACCGTGACGCAGATCCCCAACCCCTAGGAACGGGCCCGTGAATTCATTGCGGCAAGGCATTTTCGGCGCGGTGCTCGCTGCGGCGCTCAGCGTGGTTTTCGCGGGCTGCGGTTCTCGGGCCGTTCAGTACCCCGCCGCGCCCCCGCCCAAAATTCCGTGGACGGGAAACCTGTCCGAAGACAGGGTGGTGTGGAGCGCCGAGCCGGGAATCGATCTGCTCACTGGCGCGGCCGCGGTGGTGCGTGCCTATGTCGAGTCGGTCGTCGTGGCGGAAACCGGCGGAGATATCGGCTACGCCTATCCGGGGTTCACCCGCGCGGTGCCGCCCGATGCGCCGGAGGGCCAACCGGACAGCGCCCGCGATCGCTGGCCCAACACCGAGCACCCGATCCGTGATCGCGTCGTCGGGACCGGTCGCTACCACATCCTGCGCATCGACACCTCGGGTCGTCAGGTGACCGCCGTCGTGTGCGGGTGGGGATATGGCGAGGCGACCGATCTGGGCAATGGGACGTATGGCTCGAAGGGCGCCGCGCCCGCAACGGATCCCACGGCGGGGCTGGCTTTGCGGTGGGTCCGGATGACGGCGCCCGAACATAGCGCGTCACCGCCGCTGCCGAACCAAAAGGGGCCCGCCGCCGCGCCCGTCGACGACGTCTTCGGCGGCTGGCAGGTCGTCGGCTACCTCACCGCCGATCCCGCGATGACGACCAATCTCAACCCGGCCGAGTGGCCCTCGGCATCGGCCGACGCCCAGTCCTGCGTGGACAAAGCGCCCGACCCGTTGGAGCGCCGGCTGCACCTGCTCAACGGCGCGCATCCCCGCTCCGACTTCCCCACCCTGCCGCCGTACCCCGGGTGGCCCGCGGCCGGCGCTCAATAGGCGGCCGCGCCCTTCGCAAAATGACGGCGAGTCGTTTGTGTCGATACGCCTCTTTCTCCGCCGACCGGCTCCATGATGTCTAGTACGCGTTGGTAACCGGGGGGTTAGGCGATGTTCATGTTCGTGGTGCCGGACTTCCTGGAAGCGGCGGCGGCCGATGCGGCGCAGATCGGTTCGGCAGTCAGTGTCGGCAATCTGACCGCGGCCATTCCGACGTCCCAACTGGCGGCGGCGGGCGCCGACGAGGTGTCGGCGGCGGTCGCGGCGCTGTTCGGCGCGCACGCCCAGGAGTATCAGGCGGCGGCAGCGCAGGCGGCCACGTATCACGAGCAATTCCTGCGCACGCTGGGCGCGGCGGCGGCCATGTATGCCGGTGCCGAGGCGAGCGTCGCCTCCGGCCTGACTTCCGCGGCTGCCAACGGGTTCCAGACGTTTGTCTACGGGCCGATTCACGCGACCGGTGAAGCCTGGATCAACAGCCCTCTCGGCCAGGCGGTCGGCCCGATCATCAACGCGCCCACCGACTTCCTGCTGGGGCGCGACCTGATCGGCAACGGTGCCGCCGGAACGGCGGTGTCGCCCACCGGCGGCCCCGGCGGTTTGCTCTTCGGCGACGGCGGGGCCGGCTACTCGCCCACCGGGGGCGCGGGCGCAGTCGGCGGCGCCGGCGGGGCTGCGGGGTGGATCGGCAACGGCGGCGTGGGCGGCGCCGGCTTCGCCGGCGGCGCCGGCGGCACGGGCGGCATCGGCGGCTGGCTGATGGGCAACGGCGGCATGGGCGGTGCCGGCGGCGCCAACGCCAACGGCGGCACCGGTGGCCACGCGTTCTTCCTGGGCAACGGCGGCCTCGGCGGGCCCGGCGGGCCCGGCGGTGTCGACGGCGCCGCCGGTCGTGGCGGGCTGTTCATCGGCGCCGGCGGTCCCGGCGGGCCCAGCGGGCCGATCATCCAGATCGACTTCGTGCGGCACGGCCAATCGTTCGGCAACGCCGCAAACCTGATTGACACCGCGGTGCCGGGGCCGTCACTCACCCAGCTGGGCATTGACCAGGCCAATGCCATCGCCGGGGCACTGCAGCAGCAGGGGCCCTTCGCCGGGATCTGGGAGTCGCAGTTGATCAGGGCGCAGCAGACCGCCCTGCCCTTGGCCAACATCGAAGGGATGGCGCCGCAGGTGTTGTCCGGGCTGAACGAGATCAGCGCCGGGATTTTCGAGGGGATGCCCCAAATCCCCGCGGGCATTTTCTATCTGATGGGCCCGATGGCGTGGACGCTCGGATTTCCGCTGATGCCGAACATGGGCCTGGGCACCCAATTCAACGGGGTGGTCTTCGACCAGGGCTTCACCAACGCGCTGCAGGCGATGTACGCCAACGCGCTGGCCAACCCGATGGTCGTGGCCGCGAACGGCAAGGTCACCGAGGTCGCCTTCTCGAGCGCGTTTGCGATCGAGACCGGGACGCTGATGAACGTCAACAACCCCAACCCCTTGCTCATGCTCACCCACTCCCTGCCCAACACCGGAGTGGTCCAGGTACAGGGAAATCCCACGGATGGCTGGACGCTGGTCAGTTGGGACGGAGTTCCCGTCGGGCCGGCGACGCTGCCGACCAAGCTGTTCGTCGACGCGCGCGACCTGATCACGGCGCCCCAGTTCGCGGCCTTCAACGTCGGGCAGTCGCTGTTCACCGCCGACCCGACGACGATCCTCAACGCGGTCCGCGGCGGGATCAACGAGGTCGGCGCGGCGTCGTTCAACTTCCCCTACGCGGTCACCCGGGACGTGATGGACGCGGTCGCGGGCACCAGCCTCGGCGGGCTGCAAACCGAGCTGACCGGGCTGATCCCATGACTTCGGCGGACAGGGGCGCTAAAGCCGTGTGAGACGACGACAACGCGCGGAAACTACCCTCGATAGAACCTGCGCAGGCGCACGGTGGGCCAACGCTGGATAAACAGAGGACCGACAGAACGCCCGCGGACGCACTCAAGCGCGGTGGGTACGCAGGCAGGAACCGTCACTCCCCAGCGTGGTGGAATAAGACCCCGCCAGCCGGGTGATCGATAGACATTGCGCCGCGTGGACATCGATCCCCTTTCCGGAGAACGAGTTACGTCGCCAAGCCACGGAACATCGAATCCGCCCCGAAGGAAGCTGCGTGACAAATGACGCGTGGTACTGTCGTAATCTGATGCAGCACAATCCCTTCAGCTCAGTCGCCTAGGCCACCACTTCGCGGGCACCGGCCGTTGAGTACGGGCAGCTTCCCCGCGGCGGTGGGGCGCTGCGGGGAAGCTGCCCGTCTGCCGCCGGCTAGGGCAAGTGAGTATGGACCGGCAACAGCCCCCCTAGTCGCCGGGGACGTTGGGCCATCCACCGGTGACCGGCTTTCTTTCATGGTGCTGTTCAACGAATCTGAGGCACGTAGTACTAGTCGCACCTAACCCGCCCTTCCGCGATGTTGAGTACCAATGATTCGACGCGTGTGGAACAGTACCGAAGTCCTCGCCAACTGGCGACGCTGTTTCCGGGAAACCTGATGAAGCGGTCCACGATCCACCGCGTCCGGCAATATCTCAACACATGAAAAACCGCTGATCATAAGGCGAACTCGTGTGAGCGTGGCAAATCCCCAAGTCTAGGCGCAAAGTTCAATGCGAAACTACTCGTTGGTAGCAGCCGAAGACAGGCGGCGTCCCTGAAATAGATTGGTGTGCAACAACATTAGTTGTCGCAATCCATATGCCTTCCGGCCCAGTGAAGTTCGTCGTTTGACCAACCTGTCCGATGGCGGGGGTCTAAGCTCAAGTTTCCGGCGATGGTTCTGCGTCGATGCCCCGTGATTGGGACCGGGGTTGTCAGGGTGACGCGGTGGGGTGACCTTCTCCAGTTTCACAAGTTAAGTTCGGTCCGCGAAGCGGTGCCGGTCTAGTTGAGGCGAGGTTGGAAAACCCCATGGAACGACGCGCCACCCCCGTTGCGATCATCGGGATGGCATGCCGCCTCCCCGGCGGCATAGATTCGCCCGACGCGTTCTGGCAGGCGCTGCTCCGCGGCGACGATTTGGTGACCGAGATTCCCGCCGATCGGTGGGACATCGAAGACCATTACGACCCGGAACGCGGCGTGCCCGGGCGGTCCGTATCGCGGTGGGGCGGGTTCATCGACGGCGTCGGAGGTTTCGATGCGTCGTTCTTCGGCTTCGGGGAACGGGAGGCGACCGCCATCGATCCGCAGCACCGGTTGCTACTGGAGACATCCTGGGAAGCGATCGAGCATGCGGGCATCGCGCCGAGCTCGCTAAACGGCTCTCGCACGGGCGTTTTCGTGGGGCTGTGTCAACAGGATTACACGCTGATTGCCGGTGATGCCGGTTCGCTGGATGACGCCTACGGCTACACCTGCACTCCTTTCAGCATGGCCTCCGGGCGGATCGCTTATGGGCTGGGGCTGGTGGGCCCCGCGCTCACGGTCGACACATCGTGCTCCTCGGGCTTGCTCGCCGTGCATATGGCCTGCCTGAGCCTGGACAAGGGCGAGAGCGATCTTGCCCTGGCCGGGGGCGCGATGCTGGTGCTGGACCCGCGGGTGTCCGCTTCGGCATCCGCGCAGGGCATGCTCTCGCCCACAGGCCGCTGCCATACGTTCGACGTCTCCGCGGACGGATTTGTCCGCTCAGACGGTTGTGCGGTTGTCCTGCTCAAGCGGCTGCCCGACGCGCTGCGGGACCGCGACCGGATTCTGGCCATCGTCCGTGGCACCGCGATTAACCAGGATGGCCGTTCAGAAACCATCACCACGCCATCAGCGGATGCCCAGGCAGCGGTATACCGATCAGCCTTGGCGGCTGCCGGGGTGGACCCGGCCACAATCGGCATGGTCGAGGCGCACGGCACCGGTACTCCGATCGGCGATCCACTCGAATTCACAAGCCTTGCTGAGGTATACGGAACCTGTGGCAACCGCGTCGCACTTGGGTCAGCCAAAAGCAACTTGGGGCACACCGAAGCCGCCGCCGGGGCTGTCGGACTGATAAAAGCGGTCCTCGGGCTGCAGTACGGCGTGGTGCCACCGATGGTGCACTTCACTGAGTTGCCTCAGGCGCTGCGGAGGATGGAAACCGGACTCTTTGTGCCGCAGGAAGTTATGCCGTGGGCGGACAAAGGTATGGTGCCACGGCGAGCAGGGTTGTCGTCCTTCGGCATGTCAGGCACCAACGTCCACGCCATCCTCGAGCAGGCCCCTGCCGCGAAAGCGGGGTGCACAACGCCGGAAAGCCACGGGCCGTTGCTGTTGCCGGTCTCATCTACCTCGGCCGACGAGTTGCGGCGCACCGCAAAACGCCTGGCCGACTGGCTGGACAGAAACAGGGACCGCGTGGCGATCTGGGACCTGGCCTACACCTTGGCGCGGCGACGCGGACACCGGACGGTGCGGACTGCGGTAGTGGCGGAGGACGGAGAGGACATCGACGGGCTACTTGCTCGGCTGCGGGACGTCGCCGAGGCGGATGTGGCCTACGCACCGGCGGCTGGCCGCGACGATCGCGGACCGGTCTGGGTTTTCCCGGGCCAGGGTTCACAGTGGGCAGGCATGGGCGCCGAGCTGCTAACAATGGACACGGTGTTCGCCGCGACCGTGGATTACATCGAGCCGCTGATCGCACGGGAGTCGGGATTCTCAGTGCGCGAGGCGATGTCGTCTCCCAAGGTCGTTACCGGCGTTGACCGGGTGCAGCCGACGCTCTTCACTTTCCAGGTAGCATTGGCCACCGCGATGCGAGCCCGGGGCGTGCGGCCTGGCGCGGTAATCGGCCATTCCCTTGGCGAGATCGCGGCTGCTGTCGTAGCAGGCGCGCTGTCAGTACAAGATGGGGCGAAGGTGATTTGCCGGCGCTCTAAGTTGTTGTCGCGCATCGCGGGAGCGGGAGCGATGGCGTCGGTGGAGCTGCCAGCTGAGCGGGTGCGACAGGAGCTGGCCGAGCGAGGCATAAGCGAGGTCGAGGTGGCGGTCGTCGCCTCACCGAATTCCACCGTGGTGGCCGGGGCGGCCCAAACGCTGCGCGAACTGGTTGCCGAAT
The DNA here is from genome assembly GCF_002086635.1 of Mycobacterium alsense. Classification (GTDB taxonomy): domain Bacteria; phylum Actinomycetota; class Actinomycetes; order Mycobacteriales; family Mycobacteriaceae; genus Mycobacterium; species Mycobacterium alsense. The sequence goes on from NZ_MVHD01000011.1 coordinate 94,206, forward strand.
GGAAGGGCCGCGACCTCATGGCCCGCGAGGTGGCCGTGGACGTCGCCTCGCATTCGCCTCAGGTCGAACCGATCCTAGCCGACTTGGCCGGCCAACTCGCAGACCTCACGCCGACCGCGCCGGAAGTACCGTACTATTCTGCGACACTTGATGATCCGCGTACACCACCGACTTTTGACGCCGACTACTGGGTGGATAACCTGCGGCGAACGGTGAAGTTCGCCGCTGCGGTGCAGGCGGCCCTCGGTGACGGTCACCGGGTGTTCGCCGAGTCGTCGCCGCACCCGCTGCTGATCCATGCAGTGGAACATACCGCCAGCGCCGCCGACATGTCTGTTGCCGCGCTTGCCGGCGTGCGGCGCGAGCAACCGATGCCCCACGGATTGCTCGGCTTCCTGGCCGACCTGCACATCGCCGGTGCCGCCATCGACTTCTCACTGCTGTATCCGTCCGGGCGTCTGGTGGATGCGCCGCTGCCGACGTGGACCCACCAGCGGCTCCTCATCGAGTCCGAGGCAGCGACGCGACCGCCCGGCAAGTCCACGGTTGTGGTGCACCCCCTGCTGGGCGCGCATGTGAAATTGCTCGAAGAACCGAAACGTCATGCGTGGCAGGGTGAGGTCGGCACCGCAACGCTCCCTTGGCTGGCCGATCACCGACTGAACGGGGTTGCGGTCCTTCCGGGAGCCGCATTCTGCGAGATGGCGCTGGCGGCTGCGAACGCGGTGCTGGGCCCGGACTCCGAGGTGTGTGACCTTCACTTCGAGCAATCGTTGCTGCTCGGTGAGGCGACTCAGGTGAGCGCGGTGGCGGCAGAGGACGGGGCCGGCGTTGCCGATTTCGCGGTGAACACCGAGCACGAGGGTGAGCGCACCCGGCGAGCGAGCGCGATGCTACGCGCGGCTGACGATCAGATGCCGCAGCCGCGCGACATCTCCACCTTGCTAGCCGCCCACTCTCATTTGATTGACGGTGCGGCGCTACGACAGTCCTTCGCCGACCGGGGTGTCGAATACGGCCCTGCCTTCAGCGGTTTGTCATCGGCATGCACCGCCGACCGCAAGGGACGCAGCCTCGTCGCCGAAATCAGGCTGCCCAGCTCAGTTCGGTCGCAACGTGCTGATTATTGCGTTCATCCCGCGTTGCTGGATGCGTGCTTCCAGTCGGTGCTGGCACACCCGGCCGTCAAGGACTTCTCTGAGGGGCGAGCGTTGATGCCGCTGAGTGTGCGGCGGTTGCGCCAGTACGCCCCGACGGCTGCCACGCGTTATTGCCACTTGCGGGTCACATCAGTGAGCGCGTCGGCAGCCGAGATCGATCTGGATCTGCTGGACGAAAAGGGCACGGTCCTGCTGGCCGTCAAGGGCCTGCGGATGGGCATCAGTGGCGGCGCGGGCCAACTGATGGCCGAGCGACTTCTGACCATCGACTGGCAGCGGCAGACGCTGCCACCCGTGCCCGACCGGGTGGTAGGGAGTTGGCTGCTGATCGATACCGCCGAGACTGATCCGCTGGTATCCCGCCTCACGGACGCGCTGAAAGCACTTGGAGCGCAATGCACCACTCTGAATTGGCCGCAGGACGCCGACCACGTGGCTAACGGCAAACAGCTCGGCGTCCACGTGCGCAACGGCCTCGAAGGCATCGTGATGGTCTGCCCGCCACCCGCCGACGATGCAGCCGAGCATGGTTTGCTGCGCGGCCGTGAGGAGGTGCGTCACCTGGTGCGCATGACCCGCGAGCTGCCGGAACTGTCGGCGCAGCCGCCCCGGCTGTATGTAATCACCAGGAGCGCCCAGGTCGTCCTTGCGGATGACAACCCCAACCTGGCGCAGGCCGGACTGCGCGGCCTGCTACGGGTGATTGGCGCCGAGACCCCCCAGCTGCGTCCCACCCAGGTCGACCTCCAGGAAGATACTGCCGCCGGCCAGGTGGCGCACGAACTCCTCAGTGGTTCAGAGGAAGACGAGACGGCCTGGCGCGCCGGCCAAAGGTACGTGGCCCGGGTGCGCTGCACGCCGCTGAGCGCCGAGGAACGCCGCGTTACCACGGTGCAGCACGAGTCCGAGCGGGTGCGTATGACGGTCCGCCACCCCGGCGACCTGCAGACGATGGAATTTGTCGGCCACGATAGGAGGCCGCCGGGGCCGGGAGAAGTCGAGATCGCGGTCAACGCGTCGAGCATCAACTTCGCCGATGTGCTTGCCGCCCTGGGCCGCTACCCCGACCTCGAGGGTCAACCGCACGAATTGGGATTCGACCTGGCTGGTGTGGTTGCCCGAGTCGGCGACGACGTCACCAACCATCAGGTCGGCGACTGGGTCGGTGGTTTCTCCGGCTACGCCAACGGCAGCTGGAGTACGTTCGTCACCTGCGATGCCCGGCTGGTGGTCGCCCTGCCATCCTGCCTGACCGCCGGCCAGGCCGCCGCCGCGGCCACCGCGTACGGCACTGCGTGGCACGGCCTTTGCGACCTGGCGCGGATATCTGCAGAAGACAAAGTGCTGATCCACTCGGGCGCCGGGGGCGTCGGCCAGGCTGCGATTGCGATCGCCCGCATGGTGGGAGCCGAAATTTATGCCACCGCCGGCAGCGTCGAGCGCCGGGAGATGTTGCGGGGCATCGGCATTGAACATGTCTACGACTCGCGCAGCACCGATTTCGCCGAGGAGATCCGTCTCGACACCGGCGGGTACGGCGTCGATGTCGTGCTCAACTCGCTAACGGGAGCGGCGCTGCGCGCCGGGGTGAACCTGTTGGCTTACGGCGGGCGGTTCGTCGAAATCGGCAAGCAAGACATCTACGGCGATGCCCGGATAAGTCTTTCCCCCTTCCGCCGCAACCTCACGTTTCACGCGGTCGACATGGCGCTGCTGTCAAAGACCCATCCGCTGCGGTTGCAGAAGCTGCTGCAGACCGTGTACGAGCGGATCGCGAAGGGTGACTTGCCGCTGCCCGCCTACACCGAATATCCGCTATCGGAAGCCTCTACAGCAATGCGGATGATGAGCGGCGCCGCGCACACCGGCAAGCTTGTACTCACCGTGCCGCGCACCGGGGAGACCCGCGCGGTAGTGCCGCCGCAAGAGGCACCGGTCTTCCGGGACGACGGCGCCTACATCGTCACCGGCGGCCTGGGCGGCCTCGGGCTATTCCTGGCCGGCGAAATGGCGAAAGCGGGCTGTGGGCGGATCGTGCTGACTGCCCGTTCCAACCCGACCCCCCGAACGCGGCAAGCCATCGAACGGCTCTGGGCGACCGGAGCCGACATCGTCGTAAAGTGCGGCAACATCGCTGAGGCCGACACGGCGGTACAGGTCGTGGCCGCCGCCACCGCCACCGGGCTTCCGCTGCGCGGCGTTTTGCATGCCGCCGCAGTGGTCGAAGACGCCACCCTGGCAAACATCACCGACGAACTGATCGACCGGGACTGGGCGCCAAAGGTATACGGTGTATGGAACCTGCATCAGGCCACCGCCGGACAGCCGCTGGACTGGTTCTGCTCCTTTTCCTCGGTGGCCGCGCTTTTCGGCTCAGCCGGTCAGGGGGCTTACGCCGCGGCCTGCAGCTGGCTGGACGCCTTCACCCATTGGCGTCGCAGCCAGGGCCTTCCCGCCAGCGCCATCGCGTGGGGAGCATGGGGCGAAATCGGCCGCGCGGCCTTCATGGCGGCGAATGGCAGGACCACGATGATCACGCCAGATGAAGGCGCTCAGGCGTTCGCGACGTTGCTGCGTCACGATCGTGGTTACACCGGCTACGTCCCCACTTTGGGTGCACCGTGGCTGGCATCGCTGGTTGCACGCAGCCCGTTCGCCGAAGCTTTCCGGACGGCCGGAGACCGAGCGGCCCCGGGAAACTCCACTCTGCGTGTTGAGCTGCAGACACTTTCGCCAACCGAATGGCCCGTTCGGCTTCGGCGTCTCATAACCGAGCAGACCGGCCTGATCCTGCGGCGTGCGATCGACCCCGACCGTCCGTTCGCGGACCACGGCCTGGACTCGCTGGGCAACCTCGAACTGCGGAACCGCATCGAAGCCGAAACCGGACTGCGAATCACCCCCAAAACCATCGCGATCCACAACTGCGCGCGAGCTTTGGGTCTGTATCTTTCGGAAACCCTTGCGACCGACATGGCCGTGACCGAATCCCCTGAACTGGTCGGAGGTGGCTCCACGTGATACGACGCCGGCTTAAGCCGCAGCAGCGTCGCGAGCAGTTGCTCGACATCGGAGCCGCGATGTTCGCGGAAAAACCATATGAAGATGTCTTCGTGGAGGACATCGCCGCCCGCGCGCGCGTGTCGAGAGCGACGATGTATCACTACTTTCCGAGCAAGCGACATCTGTACATAGCCATAGTGAAGCGAGCTAGTGACCGGTTCCTGGCAAGCGTCAGCCTTGATCCGCAACTGCCGCTCGCAGAACAGCTCGTCGCCGGGCTTGAGGCCCACATCCAACATTTTGCGGACCATCCCTTTGAGGCGGCCGCGATCAACCGTGTCGCGTTGGCGGATGACCCGGAAATCCGGGCGATTCTCGCCGAAGAGCTAAAAGTTGTCGGCGAACGCCTGGTCGATCAACTCGTCGCGGACGGATGTCTGCGTGACGCCGCCGAGATCGCCGTGGAGGCCTGGCTGGCGTTCGTTCGCGCCGCGTGCGTGAAGTGGGTTCAGTCGCAGAATATCTCGCGGACCGACCTCACCGAAATGTGCCTCCGTGCCTTCGACTGCGCTCTCGGTAGCCGCTTGCGGGGCCGGATGTATATGGGGTACGTGACGGTTCCTACCCCGTGAGCTGGCCTTCAGCTGAGCCGGGCCGTTCCCATCAAGACACCGGCGGACGGGAGGCGGGCCAACAGCACATCGCCCATTGCCGCTGCCGGCGTAAGCACGCCCCGCAGCGGGGAGAGGCGGTCGCGGTCCAAGGCCAGCGCGAGGCCGCTCTCGCCCAACAGTACTGAGGTGCCCTGGTAAGCGTCGCACGGTTGCGCGAACGTCGCCACGTAGCGGACGCCGGTCGACGTGGTGGTGTAGGTCTCGACGGTGTAGTGGCCGCGCTTCCGCGCGCTCTCGGCGGGACCGGACCCTGGTTTGGGCGTGATGCGCTCCACCAGCCGGCGGGAAACTCGGCGCAAGTGCTTGTTGCCGAGGCCAAAAGCACAGGCCAAAGCGCCGCTGGTTGTCGCCGAAGCGATCGGCGCCGCGAGCGATTTGCCGAGGCTCATGGTTTCCGAGTAGCGGAAAAGCCGACCATAGGGCCAGCCCTGTAACGCATTGCTACGTCGAACTATTCGTGTGTTATGCGGAGCCATCACAAATCCGCCGACCCCGAATCGCGCAAGCTCGGGCGCGATGTCGCGGCCTCGACGCCTCAGGAAGTCCGGCTGCGCCCCGAGTTCCGGTTCGCCGGCGCGGTCGGTCGTCAGCGTGTAGGGATCGTCGATGATCCTGCGGACTTGCACGTCGGTAGACGCGGCGCGCATTGTTTCCAGTATTGATGCGACGGTGCCCCCGGATGCGGCGGATTGGCGAAAGAATCGCAGCACCAATGTCGTGTCGCAAAGTTCACCGGAGCGGTCCTCAATGACGCGGCGGTAGAGCTGATAGACATTGAGATCCGAAGGGACCGAGTCGAATCCGCACGAGACCACGATCCGCGCACCCGTGTCGACGGCCTGGTCGTGGTAGCATTCGATGCTCCTTCGGACGAACAACAGCTCCCCTGTAAGATCGGCGTAGTCCGTTCCGGCGGCGGCGCACGCCGCCACCAGTGGCAGGCCGTACCGGGTGTAGGGGCCAACGGTCGTCAACACCACTCGAGTCCGCCTAGCCATCGCCGCCAGCCTCGTTGGCTGCGACGCCTCGGCGACGATCAGGGGCCAACTCTGGGCGGCCGGGCCGAGCATCCGCCGCACTGCCAACAGGCGATCACTGCAGCGGCCGGCCAGCGCAATTCGTGCCCCCGAGCCCGCATGCGCGAGGTACTCGGCCGTCAGCTTTCCGGAGAAGCCACTGGCACCGTACAAGACGATGTCAAACTCGCGCTCAGCGGTCACTCCATATCCCAGCTGTCGCCGGCGGGAAGGGAGCACAGCAGTGAATGTATTGCCTTCAGCGGCTTTTCCCGTCCCGGCAAATGTGCATGGTGCTCGATGAACAGCAAGCCGGCGAAGGTTCCACAACTGTAGAGGTCGACCGGGGTGCGGGTGGGAAAGTGCAATTCGCTGTGGAAGTCGGACACCTCCAAGCCCGGTGGCGTGCCCAGGCCAGGGATCGTGCCGGTGTCTGTACACAGCACGAACTGCGGCAGCCCGGGCGGAGTGCCATCGTATTGCAGATTGAAGTGCAAGGTAGACTGCTGGATCACGCCGTCGGACAGGTCGGCTCGAAAGGCATCCGCGATACCGTGGGCTACGTCGACGAGTTCGGTTTCCGGTCCGATCTCCGCAAGGTAGATCGCCACCCCCAGCGGCAGCGTGCTGCCGGTCAGGCTTGCCGGGGGAGACAGTATGTATCGTAAGTCGACGGGATAGATGTACGGGATCGGAATGTGCGGCGTACCACGCAGTTCCCACTCGGTCAGCAGGATGGCTGCGGCCACCACGGAGTTCAGGCTGAGTTGGTTGGCACGGCCAAACTCCACCAGATCGGACGTCTCTTGCTCGGTGAACCGGATGCGTGCTACCGGAATGGGTGCTACTGCATCAGGGTTCGGCGGCATGGGTGGTGCTTCGGCTACGGGCAAGTCGTAAGCGAACGTAGCCGGGTACAAACGTTCGAGCCCAGACCGGACCTGCTTCTTGATTCCGCGCTGTTCGAGCAACACCTCCAGCGGCTCGGGTGCGGCTTGCGGAACGACCGGGCCGGGGTCGCCAGTCTCCACCACCTTCGTGTAAAGGGTGAAAAGCTCCTCGAGAAGGCCGAATGCATGGTGGGCATCGGCCAAGCTGTGGTGGGTATACAGTGTCAGTGCGCCGCCTGTGCCGTTACCTTTCCATCGCAGATGCATTAGTGACTGGGTCTGATCGAGTTGTGCTCCCGCTGGTTTCGGTGTGGCGGTGCGGTCGGCGTCGTCGTCGACTACCCAGAGCCCGGGGTGTAAGAACTCATCGACCACGATCTGGTGCCGGCCGTCATCAGCTTTCTCAAGGTGGCCGGTGAAAACCGGATAACACCGCAGGAGCGTGTCAAAAGCGGCCGACATCGCGTCGACGTCGACGGCACCCTCGAGGTGCGCCGTGAACGCAAAGTAGGTCTCGTTGACCGCGAACACTTCTTCGCTGCGAGCCAGCCTTCGGATAACGGATCCGGGAAACACCGTAGAACTCCCTTTTCAGTGCGTGCTGCCCCGTCGATAAGCCACGAGTGTCGGAGCTACGCATATCGCGACGATGGCCGTGGACCACAAGAGGGTGGCGGTCAGGGGCCATCGCACCGGACCGCCAAGCGACAGTCCGCGCATCGCTTCGATCGCGTAGGTCATCGGCTGGTGTGCGACCGCCGGACGTATCCACTTTGGAAATTGATCCACCGGCAGAAAGCCGGTCGAGAAGACGACGGCGAGAAGGTGTACGAGTGTAACTGCCTCGAGCAGAAACGTTTTCGCCGTATACAGCGCGACCATCGTGACGAGCGTCGCGTACGACAGCCCGAATACTACCGGGACGATCAGCCAGGACAGGCTCGCCAGTGCGCTCTGATGGAAGCGAAAACCGAGCAGCATCCCGACGGCGAGCAAGAACGCCGTCGTGATGACGATCCGAACGGCCTCGGCGGCGATCCGCGAACAGGCACCCGATGCGCGGTGTACGGGAAGCACCCACAACCGCCGAAGCAGCCCGTCGTCTCGCTCCCCGATAAGGCCGATCGCCCCGACTGCCGATCCGTTGATCGCAGCGGCGAGGGCGTTCATCGGAACGCTGCCGTATAGCGCGCTGTGCCCGGTGATCTGTGAAACCATGTGCCCGAGCACGATATTCACAGTCAGCAGAAACAAGATCGGCAACACCAAAACCTCGACCACCGCGGTGAGATCGCGCGACCACCGTAGGAGGATCCGCCGTGTCTGCACCAGGGTCTGCGGGATAAGCACCCGCGCGGAACTTTCGTCGCACCGCCGGTTCCCGTCGGGATTGGTGACTTTTTCGTGGACCAGGGTCATCGTGTCCGCCTTGACAGCACCGTTGCCGATGCCGGTACCAGGATTGCTGCCAATCCGCATAGCCACGCCAACGTGGGCACCAGCACGGACCAGGTGACCGTTCCGCCAAACGGTGTGGTGTCACCGGCCAGCGCGCGGAGGGTGTCCACAATTTTCGAGACCGGCTGGTTGCGCACAATGGGCTGGATCCAGGGAGGAAACTGGCCGACGGGTTGCACGCCGACAGAAAGTAGGCCAAAGATCAACGGCGGCAGGATCAGTAGCGGCGTCATGGCCTCCGGGTTTCGGGTTGCGGTGCCGACCAGGTCCGCTGCGAACGACAGCAACGCCCCGACCACGAGCACTAGTACGCAAAAGGCGAGCGAGTAGACCGCTGACCGGTGGAAGCGAAATCCGATCAGGTGGCCGCACACGAGCGCTACTACCAAAGAGACCAGGCAACGGTACACAGCGGCAGAGATGCGCGCTGCCACCGGCGTGACCGGTGAGATCGGCATCGATCTGAACCGCCGGTTGATTCCCTGCACGGAGTCGGTCGCCGCGCGGAACGCCGTCGACATCGCAGCGAATGTAATGGCCTGTAATGCGATCAACGGCATGATGTACTGCGCGTAGCTGCTGGCGAATCCTCTCGTGGCGGCGCTCATGACGTCGTGCAATGGGATGTAGAAGCCGGCTGTGAAGACCACCGAGGACGCGATGGTGACTTCGATTTCACCGTTGCGCAGCGTCGGCGAGATGAAGCGGTAAGTGAGGACCCACCACTGTGCGAGCGCCCCGGGGCGGGGCCGCGCGCGAGCCGGGGACGTCACTGGACGGACTCCGCGACAGCGGTGTGTGGCTCGGGGGAATTCCCTGTCAACGCGAGGAATACTTCGTCCAGCGACGGGCGTCGCAACGCGACGTCGACGACATCGATATTGGCGGCGGCGAGCCTCCCCACGATTGCGATGAGGGTGCTGGCACCATCCGGTGCCGGCATGGCGATTCGATCTGATGCGGACGTCAAAGCGGCCCTGTTCTTCTCCGGCAACAAAGAGCCGAGCGTCTTGGCGATCACGGGCAGGTCGCTGAGATCCTGCGGGACGATCTCGCAATAGCTGGCGCCGGTTCGCGCCTTGAGTTCATCGGCCGTTCCCTCGGCAATGATGCTTCCGTGGTCGATTACAATGATGCGGTCGGCAAGGGCGTCGGCTTCCTCGAGGTACTGCGTGGTCAATAGTGTGGTGATCCCGGCGGTTTTGAAATCGCTGACTAGATCCCAAATCTTTTGTCTGCTACGTGGATCCAATCCAGTGGACGGCTCATCCAAGAAAACCACTTGAGGCGGGACCATAAGGCCGCACGCGATATCTACCCGCCGCCGCATTCCGCCCGAGTATGTTTTCACGCGCCTGTTGCTGGCATAGGCTAGTGCGAATTCTTCGATCAATTCTTCGGCGCGGGCGCGCGCGTCCGACTTATCGAGACCGTACAGCCGACCGAACATGACGAGGTTCTCTCGCCCGGTGAGCATGTCGTCGAGGGCCACGTGTTGGCCGGTGAGCATGATCGACCGGCGTACGCCGGCTGGCTCGGAGACGCAGTCATAGCCGGCAACGATCGCACGTCCTCGATCCGGCCTGCTCAGAGTCGACAGGATGTCTACGATTGTGGTCTTCCCCGCCCCGTTGGGCCCGAGGAGACCGATCACCTCACCGCGACCGACTTCGAAGCTGACGTCCTGCAAGGCCACCACCTCGCCGTAGGTCTTGCGCACCTGATCGACCACGATCGCCTTGCCGAAACCCCGCGCGGCGTAACTCATTGGATCTCCCTTCAACCCTCGAACGTTATGCGCCGGACAAGTCCACGAGGGCCAGGTCCACAGGCCTTGATGCGCCGTCGGCTTCGCCGGGGACGGTGCGGATGGCGTCATCGATGAGAACCCGTAGGGCTAGCGGGAATCGGTGTGCCAGAAGCTCGGCCGTTGCGCGTGCAACGCGGCTTGTGTCGCACCACCAATCGAGATGAAGCATGCCCGAGTGGCGGTACACCCGAAACTCCATGGCGTGGCCCAGACCCGGAATTGTGTCGCGAACCGGTCCGATTGCCGAAATCGTGTCGGAATCAAATTGAATCGGCGCATCGGTGGGGGGCAGCTGCGGAATCATGCCCACGTACCGGAAGTGGATGTCGGCGGAGCCCGTCGCCGCCAATTGCCGCGCGGTGGGCGCATAGACGTAACGCAGTAGTGCGTAGCCGATTCCGTGGTGGGGGACGGACTTGAGGGTGTCGCCAACTGTGGACAGCAGCGTCGCCGCGTCGCTGTCCCCCGTGCACGGTACCGGGACGGGGTAGACCGTCGTGAAGCGGCCGACAGTCCTGCGCAGGTCCACCTCGGGTCTCAGCACCGTCCGCCCAGTGCCTTCCAAATCCACCGAGATCAAGCCCTCGCCCACAGTTTGGGCCATCGTCCGGCCCAACGTCGCCAGCAGGATTTCCTCCATCGACACGCCGAGTCTGCGGCGGGCGTCGTCGATCTCGGCTGTCTGATCAACGGTCAGCGCCGACGGTAGCCGGGCCAGGTCGCTGAAATGTGGCCGGTCGGATACCTCGGGGTCGCCCAGCCGCAGCGTTGATCTGGTGGAGTTCTCCAGCCAGAAGTCTCGGGTACCCAGGACCGCCGGGTGCGTCGCCAGGGTCGCGGAACGCAGAGACCATTCGCGCCATTCGGCGCTGGCAAGGCGCAGCACGATGTCCTCACCCGCAAGTCGCTGGGTGAATGCGGTGAGCAGGTCGGCCAGCAGGATCTCGCGAGAAGCGTTGTCCGCTACGATCTCGTGTACCGACAAGATCAGGTAGCTGGCGTCTTGCCCAATGGACTCCGGGCCCGAAACATGGGTGGCGGTCAACAGCGCGGACAAGTCATTTAGCGCCACAGCCTCAGCAACGATGTCTCGCACCGCGGCTGGCAGCGCAGCGGGCAGGCGGTCCGAGCTGGCTTCGACGTCGCCGGAAAGCGAACGGGTCGACAGCCGGTCGAATTCCTGCGGTGGCGCGATGTGCTGCTCCCACGCCCCTGCACGCTCGACGAGACGAAGGCGCAACGCGTCGTGATGGTTAGTCACCGCGGTGAGCACGGACCGGACGTCCTCAACGCCCACGCCCGGCGCGAGTCGGAAGACGAGGGGGAACCGCCAGCGGCCGGGCTCTTGCACACCTTGATCGAAAAACTGCGCGACATTCGGCGGCACCGCGAAATGGGCGGTCAGGTCAAGAGGTTTCGCCAAGCTGCCTGCCGCTTCCTTAGCGTCGACGTGCGTTGCCAGCATGGCCAGTGTCGGATGTCGGTAAAGATCCTGCGGCGTGACATCCAAACCTGCATCGGTGGCGGCGGCCGAGATGCCGATCGAGATCAGTGAATCGCCGCCGAGGTCGAAGAAATTGGCATTGCGGTCGATCGATTTGACGCCCAAACAGCGCAGCCAGATCTGCCGTAGTGCCGCTTCGGTTTGCACCTTGCCATCGGCAGCCCGTTTGGAGTGGGTGCTGGCGTCGTTAATGGGGGTGTTCGATAGGGCGGGTCGATCGGTCCAGGTGATCGGCGTCGGATCGATCCAATGCCGTTGATGGGCAAAGGGGTATCCGGGGAGTGACACGATTCGCGGATTCGGTCCCGTTGCTGGCGACCAATCGACTTGCACGCCTGCCGCCCACAGTTGACCGAGGCCGAGCAAGAAGGTGTCTCGATCATCGCTGTTCTGGATCGGATGCCGCATGAGCCGAATCGCGCGGTGGCCGTCCGACCACTTCGGGTGCCGCATTGCTGACCCCGTCAGGCCCCCACCCGGGCCCACCTCGACGAGGATCCGACCCGGCTCGCTCAGCGCCACGCCGACCTCGTCGGCAAACCTGATCGTGGAGCTGATTTGGCGGGCCCAGCTCGCGGGGTCGGTGACCTGTTCGTCGGTCATCCACGTTCCCGTCAGGTTGCTGAGCAAAGGGGTGTGCGGGCGCCGAAGCTCGATGCCGGAAAGGAACTCCTGGAACTGTGCGGCCATGGGATCCATCGAACTGGAGTGGAACGCGTGGGTCGCGCGGACCCGTCGGGCAGTGATGCCGACCTCGCGAAGACGTTGGGTGAAGGCCCGGATCTCGTCATTCGGCCCCGCGACGACGCAGTGGCCGGGATCGTTCACTGCGGAAAGGTCCACCCCTTTGTGGGCGTATTCCGCCAGGTACGGGGCGATGACTTTGGGACCCACTGCCACCGCGACCATGGAACCCGGTGGGGACTCATGCATCAGGCGGGCGCGCAGTGACACCGTTTTGATTGCCGTGTCGAGATCGAATACCCCGGCCAGGGTGGCCGCGATGTATTCACCGGTGCTGTAGCCGATGTACGCTCCAGCGCGCACCCCGTATGTTTCGACCAGCCGCGTAAGTGCGTATTCGACCGTAAACAGGGCCGGCTGAGAATAGTCAATCCGCTCCAAGTCTGTTGTGGCGTCGCCGAATATCTCGGCGCGTAGGTCGATGCCCATCTCGTTACGGAAGCGGGAGGCGCACCTGTCGAAGTGTTCGGCGAAGACAGGTTCGGAGGCGTACAGGCCTTGGGCCATCCCTACGTGCTGGGCGCCCTGCCCGGGGAACATGAACACGAGGAGTTCTGAGCCGGATTCGGTATTCTCGCCGATGGATTCCCCGACAAAAACGTTGTCGTGGTCGGATGCGCGCAACACCGTCGCCGCGTGTTCACGGTCGTGAACTACCGCCACCATGCTGAGGCGGTGTTTGCGGCGCCCGGAGAGGGTAAACGCGGCGTCGGTTAGGGCAGGAGCATCCGGCCTGACCAATGCCGCCGCCAGCGCAACACGGGATTCCTGAAGTGCCACTTCGTCTTCCGCCGAAACGAGCAGCACCTGCGGGCCGGCGGGCTCGAGCCGCGCTGCGGCAGGGGGCGCCTCCTCAATCACGACGTGCGCGTTGGTCCCCCCCACGCCGAACGAGCTGACCCCGGCCCGCAGCGTGCCCTCCCATTCCCAGGGGCCGTACGCACTTTGCACGGTGAACGGGGTCTCGTCGAGACGCAGTTCCGGGTTGGGGGCCGTGTAGTGCAGCGTCGCCGGGATCGCTTTGTTCTTCAGGCACAGAATGGTTTTGATCAGACCCACAACACCGGCCGCCACCTCCAGGTGGCCGATGTTCGACTTGACCGAGCCTAGAACACAGGGAGCCGCACGGGTTGCCGCCGATACGGCGAATGCGGTTCGCAGACCCTGGACTTCGATGGGGTCGCCTAGCGGGGTACCCGTTCCGTGTGTCTCGACGTAGCTCACGGTGGAGGCATCGATGCCCGCCACGGCGTGGGCTTCGGCGATGACATGGGCTTGAGCGGCCGGATTTGGCGCCGCGTAACCCATTTTCATGGATCCGTCGTTATTGATCGCCGAACCGCGGATGACGGCATGAATTCGGTCGCCGGCCTCGATGGCGGCCTGCAGCGGTTTGAGAACCACGATGGCCACGCCGCTGCCGAACACCGTGCCATCGGCCCGCACATCGAAGGGCCGGCAGTGCCCCACCGCCGATACCATCGATCCCGGCGAGTTCCAGTAACCCACATGGTGGGGGATCGACAGTGACACCCCCCCGGCAAGCGCCATGTCGCATTCCCCGCTGAGCAGGCTCTGACAGGCCAAATGGACCGCAACGAGCGACGACGAGCATGCGGTCTGGACCGTGATGCTCGGTCCTCGAAGATTGAATTGGTGGGATGCCCGCGTTGCCAGGAAATCCTTGTCGTTCTGGAGGAACAGGTTGAATTGTTCGAAATTGAGGCCCTGCCCCATGGCGGCGTCGCCGGCACGGTGCGACATCAGGTTGTGCAGGAGGTAGCCGCTGGGGGAGCTGGTTCCGTAGACACCGATTGAGCCGCCGAACCGCGCCGGATCGCAGCCGGCGTCCTCGAACGCGTGCCAAGCGCACTGAAGAAACAGTCGGTGTTGTGGATCCAGCAGCCGAGCGGATTGCGGTGGGAAGCCGAAGTACTCAGCGTCGAACTCGTCGAATCCTTGGATGACCGGTGCCCGCCGGACATACGCGGGATTTGCCAATGCTTCATCGCCAATCCCGGCAGCCCGTAGTTCTTCCTCTGAGAATGTGACGATGGATTCCTCGCCGCGTCGCAGATTGTCCCAGAACTCCGAGACGCTATTCGCCCCCGGGAACTTACCGGCCATACCAACGACCGCGATTGCGCTGGCCGGCAAACTCTTTGCGTACGACTCCGGATCGGTGCTCATCGTGGTTGTCCTCGCTTCCGCCGCATCGCGGCTTGTTGACGCGCCGCCGCGCGCTGCTGTGCCCGGTCGCGAACCTCATCGTCCGAGTCGAGTGCCCACGAGTCCTCTCGGAGACCGATCTGGCGGGCGAGATCGGCCGTGAGGTCTTGTAGCGACGCGCCCTGTAACAGCAGCGTCACCGGCGGTTCGACCCCGAAATCCACACGGGCCGTGTTGCGGATCCGCACGGCCATCAGGGAATCCATACCCAAGTCGACCAGCGGCACGGTAACGTCGACGGCCGATCGGTCGGCGTAGCCCATCACCGCAGCCACGCGCGTGCGCAGTCGTTCCGTCATCATGCCTTGTGCTTCGCCGGGCTCGAGTCCGGTCAGCGCGTCGGGACCCGCCCAGTCACCGCCGTCGCCGGCGGAGTCTAGTTCCTCGACCACGTCGGTGAAATAACCGAGGCTGCGGATTTCTGGGAAGGCGATCAGCGCCCGATCGGGACGCAGCCGTCCCACGCCGGTGTGGCACCGGCGGGTGCGTAGCAACACTTCCAGCGCCGTGATGCCCTCGGCAGGCGTGATTGGATCCAGGGGACCGCCCGTGAGGCTGCGGGCAAGCCCGACCTCTGCCCACGGTCCCCAGTTGATTACGGCCGCCGGCAGGCCTGATGCACGTCGCCAGTCGACCAGCGCGTCGAGCCAAGCGCTGGCGGACCCGTATGAGCTCTGTCCGGGACCGCCCAGCATGGAAGCGGTAGACGAAAAGCCTAGCCACCAGTCCAGTTCACAGCGAGTGCTTGCTTGGTGCATTCGCTGGGCACCGACGACCTTGGGGGCCCACACGCTTTCGAGGCTCTCCTTGGTCATGGAAAACACGAGGCTGTCGTCAAGGACCGCGGCCCCGTGCAGGATGCCGCGCAGGGATGACTCGCCCGCAGCGGCCACTAGCCTTTCTGCGACACCTTCAGCCGCCACATCGCCGGTGACGACGACGATTTCAGCCATGTCTTCCAGCTCTGCCAAGACCGTGCGCTGTTCGTGTGAGGGTTCGCCGCGGCCGTTGAGGACGACTCGGCCCGCGCCGCTGTCCACCAGCCACCGCGCGAACACCAAGCCGAGCCCGCCCAGCCCGCCGGTGATGATGTATGACGCCCCGGCCCGGACGACATCGTCGGTCGTGGACTCGCCGAGGGTGGCCCGCGAAAGCCGCTCGACGTAGCGCCGCCCACGTCGCCATGCAATCACGTCATCGATCGAGTCGCTGACCACCGCAGTCAATTCGGCGGTCAACGCTGCCGTTGGGTCCCAATCCGCATCGAGGTCAACGAGCGTGGTGCTCAGCTCGGGGTGCTCGTAGGCCAGCACACGCACCAGGCCCTTCAATGCGCCGATCCCGGGTTGTCCCGGCTCGTCATGAACCGCAAGGCCGCCGGTGCTAATGAGCCACAGCCGAGGCGGCTGGCCATGCCAGCCGCCGACGATCGCGCGAACGACGGTCGAAATCGCCCAGACCGATCCCTTTGCGCGGGCGATGCCGGCGTCGGTGACGCCCGGATTGGATCCGACGAAGGCGACCACACCAACGGGAAGGTAGTCGGGATCGCCTGCCGTTTCGGCAAATGCGGCCAGCACGGCAGCCTCGTCGTTCAGGTCGGCCGTGAGCACTCGGCGTGCGGGGGTGCGCCAGCCGGCTACGAATTGTTCGATCTCGGGTGCTGGCGCGTCGGCGAGCACGAGCCAACTACCGGATGGCTCGATGTGCACGGCACCGAGAGGTTTGGTCACCCAGACTGTGTCGAAGACCTTCTGCGACAGCGGAAGCGGCACGCTGCGCCGTTCCACGCGCCGCAGATAGATGTCGTTGATCTCTGCCGTGGTCGTCCCGGCCTCGTCGGTGAGGACGATTTTGCCGATCTTTCCCGTTCCACTTTCATCAAGGCTGGCTAACGAACACCGGCAGCGGGCGCGCCGGCCCGGGTTGCCGTATACTCGCAAACTTTCGAATGACACTGGCAGATAGCTGGTTTCGCCCGCGCCGGTCATTTCCTCGTCCGGCATCGCGGCCGCCAGGCTTTGCAAGGCCGCGTCCAGCATCACCGGATGGATCCGATACCTCGAGTCACGGGGCGCTTCGTCCGGCAGGACGATCTCGGTCTCGGCGCAACCGCCCGGTAGACGGTGAATCGTCGTTAGGGCCGCGAAAGCGGGACCGTGGTGTTGACCGATGCGCCGCAGCGCAGCGTACAGGTCGGTTGGCTTGACGGCCGTTTCGCTTGCGCCACCGGTGGGCGCGGCCTGATTGGGGGAGGCATCCGGCATCCGCCTTTCGGCCTTGGCCGTGGCGTGTCGAGACCAGCGGCGCTCGGTTGAGCGGCAATAGATTTCGATACGGGTCTTCTCATCGGCGCCAGGGGTCAACTGGGTGGCCAGCTGTGTGTGGTCGTTGAGGGGGAGCATCTGCTCGACCTCGAGTTGGTAGATGGACAGGGCGTCGGCCGGCACGCCGAACGCTTCGCTGGCTGCGGCCAGGGCGATCTCGGCGAATGCCGCGGCCGGCATGGTGGCTTGGCCGAACACCTTGTGGTCGGCGAGCCACGGGGCCACCTGGGTGCCGACATCGACCTGCCAGACATGGTCCCGGCTCGACGGGACCTCGATGTGGCGGCCGAGCAGTGGATGGGCGTCGGAAGAGTCCGACATCGCTGACCGATCGGCGACCCAGAAATTGTCGTGCTGCCAGGGTGTTACGGGAATGTCGACTGGTCGGCCTTCGGTGGTGGCCGGTGCGGCTTTCCCCACCGCGGCGAGACGCGCGTGAAAGGTGACGGTGTCGTCGGCATCGCGTTCGAGGGTGCCGATGGCGTGTGTGTCGGCATCGCCGAGGGTGTCGGCGATGGCATGAGTGAGTAACGGGTGAGGACTAACCTCGATGAAGGTACGGTGGTCGGCGCCGGCGCCGGTGATGGCTTGGTGGAAGCGGACCGGCTCGCGCAGGTTCGCGGCCCAGTAGTCGGCATCGAGCAGCGGTGCCGGATTGTCGCACGTCGTGGTAATCATCGGGATCGTCGGCCGCCTGGGCGCCAAATCGGCTAGCGCCGAACGCAGTTGCGGCAGTATCGGCTCGATGATCGGGTGATGGGAAGCCACGTCGACGTCGACGCGGCGCGCCAGTAGGTTCTGCTGGGTCACCGCAGCGATGATCGCGTCGACCTGCTCGGGGGGACCCGCGATGACCGATTGGCGCGGTGAGGCGTGTACGGCCAGCGTCACCTGCGGGTAGTCGGCGAGGAGCGCCTCGACGGCGCCGC
Organism: Mycobacterium alsense; assembly: GCF_002086635.1. Lineage (GTDB taxonomy): Bacteria > Actinomycetota > Actinomycetes > Mycobacteriales > Mycobacteriaceae > Mycobacterium > Mycobacterium alsense. The sequence goes on from NZ_MVHD01000011.1 coordinate 111,950, forward strand.
CGCAGAGTTCCAGCAGGGCCATCGCACCCTGACCGGATAGCCGCGCCATCAAACGTGAGCGGTTGGCGATCACCCGCAGCCCTTCTGTCGCGGTCAGCGCGCCGGCTACAACCGCGGCCGACACCTCGCCCATCGAGTGTCCGATTACGGCGTCGGGTTCGACGCCGTAGTGGCGCCACAGCGCGGTCAGCGCTAGTTGCATGGCCACCAGCACCGGCTGGGTGTTGTGGATGCCTTCCACCTCGCGGCCCTCCACCAGGGTTTCGCGTAGCGAAAAGCCGGTCTGGGCAACGAATTCGGGTTCCAGTTCGCCGATGGCGGCGGCGAAAGCCGGTTCGTCAGCCAACAGTTGGCGGCCCATCCCCACCCATTGCGAACCCTGGCCGGAGTACACGAATACCGTGCCGTTGCCGCGAGTGGCCGTGATCGCCCCCACGACGCCGGGCGCTGGGCTGCCAGCGGCCAAGGCCCGCAACCCCGTAGCCGCAGCGCGGAGGTCCCGGGCGATGACGGCACCGGACTCGGAATGACGGGCCCGGCGACGATACAACGTGTGTGCCAGGTCTGCCAGCGATACCGTGGCGCCCTGGCCGTCCATCCAGTCGGCCAGGGCCGCGGCAGTCGAGGCCAACCGCCTCGACGACTTGCCGGACACTACCAACGTCGAAACCACTGCCCCAGAGGCGGTCCGCGGTATGGGCGCCGTAGCGGGCGCCTGCTCGATCACGAGGTGAGCATTCGTGCCACTCAGTCCGAACGACGACACCGCCGCGCGACGCGTGGCGCCGCTTGGCCAGTCGGCGCCCTCGGTGGGCACGAAAAACCGGCTGGACGAGGCGTCGATCGCCGGATTCCAACGGCTGAAATGCAAATTTTGCGGAATGTGTCCCCGCTCCACGGCCAGGATCGCCTTGATCAGTCCGGTGACCCCAGCGGCCGCCTCCAGATGTCCGAGGTTCGTCTTGACCGACCCGAGCGCGCAGCGGCCGCTGCCTCGTCCGTAGGTGGCGGCCAGCGCCTCGAATTCGATCGGGTCGCCCAAAATTGTTCCGGTGCCGTGTGTTTCGATATAGTCCACGCTGCCCCCAGGCACGTCGGCCAGCCGCAGCGCCGCGGTGATCACCTCGCGCTGCGCAGCCGCGCTCGGGGCGGTCATGCCGTTGGAGCGCCCGTCCTGATTGATCGCCGAACCGCGGATGACTGCCAGCACACGGTCGTCGTCGCGCGCCGCATCGGCCAACCGCTTGAGGACCAGCACTTCGCACCCCTCGCCGCGCACGAACCCGTCGGCCATCGCGTCAAAGGCCCTGCACCGACCTGTCGGCGACAGGGCGGACCACTTGGACATCGCGATGCTGGTGAATGGCGACAACGACAGGTGCACCCCGCCCGCCAGCGCCACGTCGCTTTCGCGCAGGCGCAGGCTTTGGCAGGCAAGGTGGACCGCCACCAATGATGACGAACAGGCGGTGTCCACGGCGACGGCCGGACCACGCAGCCCGAGCAGATAGGAAATCCGCCCCACCGCGGCGCTGTGCGGGTTGCCGGTGCTCATGTAGGCGTCGATCTCGGCGCGGTGCTCTAGATTGAGGATCGTGTAATCCCACGCCGACAAGCCCATCATTGCGGCGGTTCGAGTGCCGCCCAGTGAATCCGGTGACATGCGGGCGTGTTCGAGCGCCTCCCAGGCAACCTCGAGCAATATCCGCTGCTGGGGGTCCATCGCCTCGGCTTCGCGTGGGGTGATGCCAAAGAAGTCGGCGTCGAACCCGGCGACGTCATCGACGAACCCCCCCCCACTTCGTCGTCATCTTCCCCGGTGCCTGTGGGTCCGGATCGTAGTACGCGTCCGCGTCCCACCGGTCGGACGGCACCTCGCCGACAGCGTCCCGGCCCTCGATCAGTAGCTGCCAGAAGCTCTCCGGTCCATTCACACCCCCCGGCAACCGGCATCCGACCCCGATGATCGCCACGGGTTCGGCGATATCGGTCGGGAATGCCGTTCCCGCGCGGACGAGTTCACGCGCCAGTACCTCGCGCGCCTTCGGTGACATTTGCGCCGCACGCTCAGCGAGACCGGTCATTGCTCGCTGCCTCCCGCCGCCGTTTCCAGTTCGCTCGCAGCGACAAGGTCGGACAGCAATTCCATGTCCTCAACCGACAACGCGGCCTCCGCATCGGGCGTCTCCGCGGTGTCGTCGGTTGTCGCGTAGCCCAGGCGCTCGCACATGGCGGCGGCTAGGTCGTTGACCGTCGGGTATGCCCAGACGAGGGCGGCCGGCAATGTGGTGCCGAGCCGGTATTCCAACCGGTTCCGCAACTCCAGTGCCATCAGCGAATCCAGTCCGAGCGACTCCATCGGCCGGTCATGATCGATTGGCCCGCCCGAGCGCACCACCGCCCGGATCTCGTCGGCGATCGCCGCCGCGAGGCGGCCCGCGCGCTCGCCGGGGTCGATGGCATCCAATTCCGCGCGCATCGCTCCGCCGCCGCGCCGCTCCGGCTTTGTCGTGTTGTGCAACTTGGCAAACAGGGATGATCCCGCAGCGGCGGGGAAGGATTGGAACCACTGGCGCGCGTCGAGGCTGAACACACCGGTATGCGCCCGGTCGGCCGCCAGCACGCGCTGCATTGCTGCCAGCCCCTGCTCGACCGAGATCATCGAGACGCCGAGATCGGCGAAGGATTGGGCTCGTCCCACTTCGGCCCATGGGCCCCAGTTGATTCCGACGGCGGGCAGTCCAAGGAAACGCCGGTAGGCGACCAGACCATCGACCCATGCGTTCGCGGCGGCGTAAGCGCCCTGGCCTGGGGCGCCCAGCAACGAAGACGCCGACGAGAACGTCAACCACCAGTCCAGGTTCAAGTTGGCGGTGGCCTGATGAAGACGCCAGCTCCCGGTGACTTTCGGTGCGAACACGCGTCGTGCGGCTGAGTCGGACATATTCAATACGATCTCGTCATCGAGGACCATTGCGCTGTGCAAGACTCCGGCCACTCGGAAGCCGTGGCCTTCGACCCTTTGGACCAGCCGCTCGGCGGTGTCGGGTTGGGAGATGTCACCGACTACCACCTCGATTCGGCGCCCAGCGGCGTTGAGTTCTGCGATCGCGGTTGCAACGTCATCATTCGGAGCCGAACGCCCGTTGAGGACAACCAGTCCCGCGCCTTGCTCCGCGAGCCACCGAGCAACGGCGAAGCCGAGGCCCCCCATGCCGCCCACGATGACGTATCCGCCGTCTGAGCTGACCAACAGCTGTGGTGGCGGACAGGCGATCGCTTCGACGTTCCCGGAGCCCGGTATCGAGACGGCGATTTTGCCGGTATGCCGGCCGGACGCCATCAGTGCGAAAGCGTCTCCCGCGTCGTGGAGCCTGAAGACCGTAACCGGAAGCGGCTGCAGTTTGCGATCCGTCACATGCTGCAGGATGTCTTGGAGCTTCCTTCGGTATTGCGCCGGTTGCAGCTTCAGATTCAAGTCGAGGTCGACGACCGTGAATGATGCGCTTTTCGCCAATGCGGCCAGACCCAAGTTGGCATTGGCGTGGACATCCTTTTTGCCTAGCTCGATAAACCGTCCACCTGGTGCGAGTATTCTCACCCCGCGTTGGATCGCTTGGCCTGGAAGCGAATTGAGGATGACGTCCACACCGTAACCGTCCGTGACATCGAGTATCTCATCCGCGAAGTCCACACTCCTCGAATTCCCGACGTACTCGATGCCAAGCCCACGCAGCATTTCGCGTTTGGCATCCGAGCCGGCTGTGGTGTAGATCCGCGCGCCGATCATCTTGGCGATCGAAATCGCCGCCAGCCCGACGCCACCGGTGGCTGAATGGATGAGCACGCGTTCACCCGGGGCCAGTCGCCCGATCTCGCAGAGCGAATGCCAGGCGGTCAGGTACGCGATGCCGAATGCCGCGGCTTCGGGATCCGACAATGTGCCGGGGGCAGGGGCGGTGAGGTCAGCGAGCGTGGTCAGATGAGTGCCGAATGTGCCGGGGCCGAAGGCAATCACGCGCTGCCCGATCTCGACGGAGTCGACGCCGGCACCGATGTGCGTCACGACCCCGACGCATTCGCCCCCGATCACGGGCGGCGCGCCATCGAGTCCGGGGTACACACCCATCGCCTTGAGCACGTCGCTGAAGTTGAGGCCCGCGGCGAGGACGCGGAGCTCCACCTGACCGGGCCCAGGCGGGATCCGCTTCATCGCATGCAGTCGCAGCCCATCCAGCCGCCCGGGTTGGTCGACCTGCAAACGAACCGCGCCGCCGCCGTCCAGGTTCACGATGATGCGGCGAGGGTCACGGGCGAGGTCACCACTGGCCGTGGTGGGCGCCGCCATTAGTCGGTTTACATATCGTTGCCTGCCCCGGAAAGCGAGTTCGTCGGCGTCGCAACCGGCGAGCAGCTCCTGGGTCAGCGCGCCAAGTTCGTCAGTGCCGCCGGCCTCGATGTCGACGACCGTCGCCTTGAGTTCGGGGTGCTCGAATGTCAGGACGCGCGCGATTCCCCGAAGTCCTGCCTGTGCCAGCGTGACTCGATCAGCGGGGTCGAATTGTTGCGCGCCGCGGGTGACGATCCACAGCCGCGGCGTATTCCGGGTGCCCATTCGGGTCACGGCCTTGACGATGTCCGCTATCAGCATCGTGCGCGTCAGGGCCAGGTCCAGCTGGCTTTGCTCCGGCACCGACTCATCGGCGGCTCGTGGTGGGCAGACCACGACGATGCCGTCCCACTCGCGGCGCCGGGTGATCGTCGAGCGAAGTTCCGCAGCGTCCGTCAGGGATATCACGTGGAGGTCGGCGACGGCGTCTCGCAGTGACGACTGCAGCGCAGGCAGCAGCGGGTCGCCGGTGGAGGAGTCGCCGACCAACAACACACCGCCGAGGGTGCTTGGCGGCTTGTCCCGAGGGGCGGGCTCCCACTCGGTCGTGAACATGCGGCCGGTGAGTTCCATCGCCGCGGCCCCCGGCCCCAGCACCGCCATCTCCACTTCGTCGATGACGAGCAGCGGGTGGCCGTCCGGGTCGGTGAGCACTATGTTGCCAACGAACCGGTCCCGGCTGTCGGTGGGTTCAAGTGTGGCCATCGAGCGGACGCCGTCCGTGATGTCGCCGTAGACATGGATGCCGGCGAAACGTGTTGGCAACACGATGGTTTGGCGAGCGGTCTGGCCTTGGGCCAACTCGGTCGCCTGCTGGGTTGCGCCCAGTGCCTGCACCGCAATGTCCATCATTACTGGATGCAATGCGAAGTGGCGGGAGCCCGCCTTTGCCGAAGGAGGAAGCCGCACTTCTGCGCAGGCGGCACCGGAACGGGTGGCGGTGAGACCCACGATGCCGCGAAACGCCGGCCCGTGTTGTTGCCCGGCGCCGCGCAGCCGGTCGTAAAGCCCGTTGGGCGCAAGCTCCGTCACGAGGTCATCGGAGTCATCGACAACCGTTTGCAGCATCTGCGAGTCGGATTCGCGAGCAACCGTAGCGGTAGCGTGTTTGGTCCACCCCGACGCGGAGTTGTGGGTGCGCATTTCGATGTGGCACGTTCGCTCGTCCCCCGTGAGCGTTGTGACGAGAACGGTGCCGTCGGTGACGTGGAGGACCTGCTCGAGGCTGAGGTCGCGGATCATCCAGGGCCGGTGGTCTGGGTCATCCGACTCGTTGTTCGCGTCCGCCGCCGCCGCGAGTGCGATCTCGGCGTAGACCGAACCCGGCAGCACGCACAGGCCGTCGATCACGTGATCGGCGAGCCACAGCAGGTTCGGGGTCAGTTCGCATTCCCATATCCGGGTCCCCGTGGTGGGTTCGGTGACACCGATGCCAAGAAGGGGGTGCGTGTCTGGCGAATGGCGCGCGTGCGGCGTTGCGGGGATCCAATGATGAGTGTGCTGCCAGGGTGTGGTTGGAAGGACGGGGTGCGGTCCGCATGCATGCGGGGTCTGCGGTGGATGCTTGCGATGAGTGGTGTTGAGGTTGGTGTGGAAGGTCAGGGTGTCGTGAGCGTCGCGCTGCAGCGTGCCGACGCTGAGATAGCCGGGACCTTCACGCGCCGTGAGGCTTTCACCGATGGCATGTGTCAGCAAAGGATGACCACTGATCTCAATGAAGGTGTGGTAGTCGGCTGCGGCATGGGTTATCGCTTGTTGGAAGCGGACCGGGTTGCGCATGTTGGTGGCCCAGTGTTCGGCATCGAAGGCCGCAGGGGTATCGAGGTCCTCATAGGTGGTGGAGATGACCGGGATTGTCGGGGTTTGGGGGGTCAGGTCGGCCAATTGCGAACGCATCGGGGGTTGTAGGGCGTCCATGGCCGGATTGTGTGGCGCGACTTCGATGTTGACCCGGCTGGCGAAGCGGTTTTGCGCCCGCACCTTCTGTATGAGGTCATCGATCGTTTGGGTGGGGCCGGCGATGACGGTTTGGCGCGGTGACGCGTAGATGGCCAGGGTGACTTGCGGATGCTCCGCGATCAGTGCCTCGGTGGCGGCGGCGTCGAGCTCGAGCAGGGCCATGGTGCCCTGTCCGGTCAACGGAGCCATCAACCGCGACCGCGTCGTGGTCACCCGCAACCCTTGGGCGGGGGTGAGCGCCCCGGCGACCACCGCGGCGGCCACCTCACCCATGGAATGGCCGATCACGGCATCGGGGGTCACACCGTAAGAGCGCCACAGCGCGGTGAGCGCGAGCTGCATGCCGATCAGACCCAGCTGGATCTGCTCGATGCCGACCAGTTCTTTCCCGTTGGCGATCACCTCATGCAGCGAAAACCTGGCCTCGGCAACGAATACGGGTTCTAAGTCTGCGATCGCCGCGGCGAATGCGGGCTCGTCGGCCAGCAGCTGGCGCCCCATCCCCGCCCACTGTGAGCCGCGGCCCGAGTAGACGAATACGGTGCCGGGCCCAATCGAGTCCTCCGGGCAGGCCACCACACCCGGGGCGGGTTCGCCGGCGGCCAGGGCACGCAATCCAGTCACAGCCTGCTTCCGGTCAACGGCGGCCACAGTGGCGACCTTGGGCTGCCGCGCACGGTGATGGTTAAGGGTGTGTGCCACATCGGCCAAGGCGACCTCGGCGCCTGGGCCTTCCAGCCAATCGGCCAGCACCGCCGCCGTCGCGGCGACCCGCTCACTCGTCTTGCCCGACACCACCAGTGTCGACACGACAGGCGCGGCGTCACGCGGGACGGAAACTGCTTCGGGAGCCTGCTCGATCACCACGTGCGCGTTCGTTCCACTGACGCCGAACGACGACACCCCGGCTCGCCGGGGGTGTTTGGTCGCAGGCCATTCGGTGTCCTCAGCGGCGATGGACAGCCGTGACACACCCTCGCCGGCATGTGGAGTGAGCGCGTTGAAATTCAGGTTCTGCGGTATGCGGCCGTGGGTGACGGCAAGCACGGTCTTGATGAAACCGGCGATCCCGGCCGCGGCCTCCAGATGACCGAGGTTGGTCTTCACGGCTCCGAGTACCAGGGGAGCGCGGCCGTCCCGATCGGTGAAAACCTTGCTCAGTGCGTCGAGTTCGATGGGGTCGCCGAGAGGAGTTCCGGTTCCGTGCGCCTCGATGTAGTCGATATCGGCCGGCGTCAACTTGGCCGACTTCAGCGCCTGGCGGAGCAACTCCTGCTGTGCCGGGCCGTTAGGAACAGTCACGCCACTGCTGGCGCCATCCTGGTTGACCGCCGACCCACGCACCACGGCCAGGATGCGGTTGCCGTCCCGCTGCGCGTCGGACAACCGCTTGAGGACGACGACGCCGCAGCCCTCGCTGCGTACATACCCGTCAGCGCTCGCGTCGAAGGTTTTGCACTGCCCGTCCGGCGACAGCATGCCCCAGCGCGAGCAGGCGATGCTGGTGCCGGGTGTCAGCAGCAGGTTGGTTCCGCCCACCAATGCCGTGTCGCTTTCGCGCAAGCGCAGGCTTTGACAGGCCAGGTGGATAGCCACCAGCGACGACGAACACGCCGTGTCCAGGACCACCGCCGGACCCCGGGCGCCGAGCAGGTAGGCGATCCGCCCGGCGGCGAAGTTCGCCGAGTTGCCGGTCAGCACATAGGCGTCGAGTTCGTCGGGCGAGACCGCGCCGGACAGGGTGAGCATGTAGTCGTAGGCGGTGACGCCGACGAAGACCGCGGTTTGTGTACCCCGAATGGCCGGCGGCGGGATCCCCGCGTTCTCCAGCGACTCCCACGCCACTTCGAGGAACAACCGCTGTTGCGGATCCATCGCTGCTGCTTCACGTGGGGCGATGGAGAAGAACTCGGCATCGAATTCGCTTGGTTGCCAACTCGTTAGGAAGCCGCCTTCGCGATTGCAGATCGTCCCCGGGACGGTGTGGTCCTCACTGAATAATGCGTCGGCATCCCATCGATTCGCAGGAACGCGGACGATGCCGCTTCGCCCGGCGCGCAACAGGTCCCAGAACTCTTCCGGGTTGTTCGCCCCGCCCGGGAATCGGCAACCCATCCCTACCACCGCGATCGGTTCGGTGTTTGCACTCTCCGCGGCCTCGAGACGCGCGGTGAGGTCTTCGATCTTGTGCAGTGCCTCGGTGATGACGGCCCTGCGGTCGGGGGGCGAGGTGGTCATCGCGTTCCTCGCAGCCAGCCCGAAAGTTGTTCCAGCAACTCGGTTTCGGTGAACTCGGCGTAGGTGTCGGCGGCCTTTCCGCTTTTCGCTTCGATCAGCTCGGGGAGTTCGGTGGACAGGTGGTCGGTCAGGCTGTACACGGTCGGGTAATCGAAAACCACGGATGCCGGCAAAGACTCACCCAGCACATCCGACAGGCTTCGCTGCAGCGTCACGCTCATCAGGGAGTCCATCCCTAGTTGGAAAAAGCCTGTCGAGGGATCCAGCGGCTCGGTGGGCGCGCGACCCATCACCTTCGCGGCCAGCGTGGCGACCTGGTCGAGCAGCATGTCGTGTCGGCGCTCCGGCTGGCATTTCCGCAGCGCGATGCGGAAGTCGCTTTCGGCCCTGGCGCGATTCACGGTGTGCACCCGAATTAGGTCATCGACGATGTGTAAGGTTGCGCGGGTTCGGTAGGCCTCTGCCAGTAGTGGCCAGTCCGCGTCGACCAGCACGGAATGGACTCCGGCGGTGGGGCTCATGAGCAAGGGTAGTGCGGCGATGGCGGTTGTGTCGTTCATGGGTTGGAGGCCGGATTCGTGGCTGATTTGGGTGAATTGGTGTTGGGTGTCGGCTAGTGATTCCCATAGGCCCCAGTTGATGGTGGTGGCTGGGAGTCCCATTACGCGGCGTGCGTAGGCCAGGGTGTCGAGGTAGCCGCTGGTGGCGGTGTAGTGGGCTAGCCAGCGTGAGCCGGTCAGCCCTGAGATGGAGGAGAACAACACGAAGTGGCGTAGCGGTGTGGTGAGGGACAGCCGGTGTAGCAGGGCGGCGGCGTCGAGTTTGGGTGCGAACATGGCCGCGATGTCGTCGTTGGTCATTTCGCTGAGCAGGGTGGGCTGGCCGGCGAAGGCGGCCAGGTAGATGCCTTCCAGTGGGGGCAGGTCGCCGCCGAATTTGTTGAACAGTGCGCTCATCGCGGTTTCGTCGGTGGCATCGGCGGCGACGGTGACCACGATGGTGCCTTGGGCGGCGAGGCTTTCGGTGAGTGCTTGCAGGCGTAGGCCGGGCTGGCGTGATACGGCGACGATGGTCTTGGCGCCCATGTGGGCGAGTTGGCGGATCAAATGTGGTCCGATGTTGCCGGTGGCGCCGATGACCAGTTGGCTGGCGTCGGGGTCGAGGGTGACTGCGTCGGTGGGCAGGTTGCGCTGTTGCAGTCGGGGTACGTGGCGTTGGCCCTGCCGGTAGACAATCTGGTCTTCCCCGTCGGTGGCGGTGGTTTCTTCGAGCAGCTGGCGTGCTAGGAGCGCGGCGGGAACTGAGCTGTCGAAATCGATGATCTTGCCCCAGATTTCGGGGTGTTCTAGGGCCAGCGTGCGTCCCAGGCCCCACAGCACCCCGTGGGCGGGGTTGGCCCGATCTCCTTCACACACCGGCTGGGCATTGCGCGTCACGATAATCAACTTGGCCGACATGTCACTGGCCGCCATCGCCGCAGCAAGCACACGCACCTCATCAAACAACCGATACGCCAACGCGACGTCGATGGGGTCGTCAGGGGCCGGGGCAGCGTAGAGCACGTAGCCGACAACGCTACGCTCTTCACCCGATGCGCCCGACTCGACATCGTCGGCCAGCACGTCCGTGATGCGGGCCAATTCTCGCGCTAGTTCGGTGTGGCCCACCACCAGCCATTTTCCGCCGGTTGGCTCAGGATCAAGGTGTGGCTGCGGTTGCCATCCAATCTGATGAGACCAGTCATCGAATGGGAGTCCACCGCTTGTCTGCTCTGCACACGTGTCCTTTGCGACCTGGTCCTCAGATCCCAACGGCACCAATTCTTGTGAGCTCGTTCCTTTGGTGTTGGTCCAGTGGTGGGTGTGGTGCCAGGGTGTGGTGGGGATTTGGGGGTGTGGTTCGGGG
>NZ_MVHD01000120.1 GCF_002086635.1 Mycobacterium alsense
CTACTTCGACCTGAAAAAGTCGGGGCGTGTCGAGCCTTTTGAGGATCGCTGAGCTGGGATGATGTCCTCGAACCCTTGGCGAGAAGGATTCGAGGACATCATGTTTCGTACTGTAAACGATCAGCCGACGTTGTGGGATTCGATCCTGCCGTCGGAGTTGTTGGTGTTGCCCGTCGAGTTGGGTCGGGTGGATGGGCTGCTGGATGATCCGGTGTTCTTCGCGCCGTTCGCGTCGTATTTCGATGCGCGGATCGGTCGTCCGTCGATCCCGATGGAGACCTATCTGCGGTTGATGTTTCTGAAGTTCCGCTACCGGCTGGGCTACGAGTCGTTGTGTCGGGAAGTTTCCGATTCGATCTCCTGGCAGCGGTTTTGCCGGATTCCGTTCGGTACCCGGGTGCCTCACCCGACCACGTTGATGAAGATCACCACCCGCTGCGGTGACGACGCGGTCACCGGGCTGAACGAGGCGCTGCTGGCCAAGGCGGCCTCGGCCAAGCTGCTGCGCACCGACAAGGTCCGCGCCGACACCACTGTGGTGGAGGCCGCGGTGGCCTATCCGACTGATTCGGGTTTGTTGGCCAAGGCGATCGGCACGATGGCGCGTACCGTGGCGCGGATCAAGGCCGCCGGAGGCGCCACCGGCACCCGGGCGCGTGATCGGCGCCGCTCGGCGGGTCGGCGAGCCCGCTCGATCGCGGCCAAGCTGCGACTGCGCGGACAGCAGCAACGCGACCAGGCCCAGAGCGCGGTGCAGCGCATCACCGGTGAACTGGCCGGAATCGCCGAACAAGCGATGGGTGAGGCCACGACGGTGATCCGCAATGCCAAACGTGCGCTGCGCACGGCAACCGGGCGGCGCAAAGGCCGACTGCACCGGGCGATCAACGCCCTGAACACCATCGTGAGATGCACCGAACGCGTTGTCGCCCAGGCCCGTTCCCGCCTGTCCGGGGTGATGCCCGAATCAGCCACCCGGCTGGTCAGCCTGCACGATATAGACGCCCGCCCGATCCGCAAAGGACGCCTGGGCAAGCCCGTCGAGTTCGGTTACAAAGCCCAAATCGTGGACAACGCCGACGGGGTCATCCTCGACCACAACGTCGAGATGGGGAACCCGCCCGACGCCCCGCAGCTGGCCCCGGCGATCGAACGGATCACCCGCCGCACTGGCCACACACCGCGCGCGGTCACCGCCGACCGCGGCTACGGCGAGGCATCTGTTGAACATGACTTGCACGAGCTCGGTGTGCGCAGTGTGGCGATCCCACGCAAAAGCAAACCCACTGCGGCGCGCCGCGACTTCGAACACCGCCGAGCCTTCCGCGACAAGATCAAATGGCGCACCGGATCCGAGGGACGAATCAATCACATCAAACGAAGCTATGGCTGGAACCGCACCGAACTCACCAGCATCCACGGAGCCCGAACCTGGTGCGGACACGGCGTCTTCGCCCACAACCTCGTCAAGATCGGCGCCCTCGCGGCATGAAAAGCCGACACCGCAAACCCATCCGGCACCCGACCACCGCTCACCAACCCGTCCTCACCACCTCAATGGTTTTTCAGGTCGAAGTA
>NZ_MVHD01000121.1 GCF_002086635.1 Mycobacterium alsense
CCCGCCGCCGGTGGTCGTGACCACGGCGCCGCCGGTCGTCACCACGCGGCGCCCCGCGCCTCCCCCCGCCACGACGCAGCCGACGACGCCGCCGCCGACGGCGGCGACCACGACGCCGCCGGCCCCGTCGACGACCCCGTCACCGACGCCGTCCGCCACGGCGCAGCCGACGACGACCCCGACGACCGTCCCGATGACGACGGAGTGGATACACGTCCCCCTGCTCCCGGTGCCGATCCCGGTTCCGGTGCCCGCGAGCCAGGCGCCCCAGGCGCCGCAGGCGCCCCCGGTCCCGCAGTATCCGCAGTACCCGCAGAACCCGTTTCTGAGCCCGGGTTACTGAGTCCCGGCGCCTGCGCCGCCGGGCGCACGCGGGTAGGTTGGTGTCACCCAGTTCGAGCGGGGGCCTGCTGCGTGGTGCCCCCGTGGGGACCTTGGAGGCGCACAGTGGACATCGTGCTCGGAGTTTCGATGGCTCCGACCGCCGTCCGCCTGGTGCTCGTTGAGGGCCAGGGCGCTGACGGCGTCACAGTCGAGCAGGACGAATTCGACATCCCCGCCTCGGCCGGCCCCGATCAGGTGATCGACGCGATCGTCGGGACCCGGGAGGGCGCGGCCGCGGGCGGCTACCGGCTGGCCTCGACGGGGGTGACGTGGACCGACCCCGCCGAGTCCGCCGCGCTGCGGGACGCCATCGCGTCCCACGACGTCGGCAGCGTCATGCTGGTCTCCCCACTGCTCGCCGCGGCCGCACTGGCGCAGGCGGTGGGTCATTCGATCGGCTACGAGCACATCGCGATGCTGTTCGTCGAGCGCGACAGCGCGACCCTGGCGGTGGTCGACGTCGGCGACGGGTCCATCGTCGACCTGCACCGGCGGCAGCTGGTCGGGGGCACCGCGGCCGAGCTCGCGGCCCTGGTCGCCGGGCTGGAACGGCCCACGTCGCGGGCTGACGGCGTGTTCGTCGTGGGGTGCGGCGCGGGGTGCGGCGCCGATGTGGCCGCGATCAAGGCCGCGCTCGAGGCGGCGACCGCGTTCGAGGTGAGCGTGCCCGAGGAACCGGAGATGGCGCTCGCCCGGGGCGCGGCGCTGGCGTCGGCGAACGCGCCGCTGTTCGCCTCTTCGACGGCCGCCCTGGCGTACTCGTTGGACCCGGGCACCGGTGAGGTGCACCCGCGGGGGCTCAGCCCCACCTACCTCGACGTCTCCGGCAGCGCCGCCGCGGACGTCGGGGCGCTGGCCTACAGCGCCGTGGACGACGTGGCGGACGACCCGCCGCGGCGCCGCCGCGGGCCCGCCCTGCTGGTCGGCGGCGCGCTGGCGGGGATCGCGGCCGTCGCGGCCGGGGCGGTGGTGGTGTCGCTGACGTCGGACGTCCGGCCTGCGCCGGCCCCGCAGCCAGGCCCGCAGGCGGTCGCCCCGCACGATCGGGTGCCGCCCCCGAC
>NZ_MVHD01000122.1 GCF_002086635.1 Mycobacterium alsense
TAGTACTACAGCCGTAGATTGTGCGGTGCGGTGTGTCTGCGCTGGTTGAGGCGGTGGCCGCGGCATTGTTCGGAGTTTGTGAAGACACCTGAATTAGCCGCGGCCGCCGCGGCTCATAGCGTAGACCTTGATCGCTGGCGAGCAGGGTTTGATGAGGTCCTCGATCGTGTCGCGTCGCGGTTTTCCCGGTGCGAGACGCTGCGCAACGCTGGGGCGTTGATGTTGGGGCTGGTCTCGGAGCTGGGGCGCAAAAACTGTTGGACGCTGGCCGAGCGTGTCGGTCACCCCAGCCCGGATCGGTTGCAGCATCTGCTGGCTCGCGCCAAGTGGGACACCGACGGAGTGCTCGACGATCTGCTTGGCTACGTCAGCGATCATCTGGGTGATCCCGGTGCGGTGCTCGTCGTTGACGAAACGGGTGATCTGAAGAAAGGCACCAACACGGTGGGAGTGCAACGCCAATACAGCGGCACCGCGGGGCGGATCGAAAACTCGCAAGTGGCAGTGTATTTGGCATATGCCGCCCCGGCCGGACACACACTCATTGACCGCAGACTGTATCTGCCGAAAGACTGGTGTGATGACAGGGAGCGCCGTGCGACCGCCGGAGTACCCGACGATGTCGAGTTCGCCACCAAACCGACCCTGGCCGCGCAGATGATCACCGCCGCCCTCGACGCGGACGTGCCGGCGGGCTGGGCGACAGGTGATGAGGTCTACGGCGCCGATCCCGAGCTGCGCCAGAGGCTGCAGCAGCGAGGCATCGGCTATGTGCTGGGCATCGGCTCCAACCGCACAGTGCGCACCGCCGCGGGCACCGAACGGGTTGATGCGCTGGCCACCTCGCTGCCGCAGCGGGCCTGGCAGCGCCGCTCGGCGGGCACCGGCGCCAAGGGGCAGCGCTGGTATTCCTGGGCACTCATCCAGACCAGCGACAGCGACGCCCAGCATCACCTGCTGGTGCGCCGCAACGACAAGACCGGCGAGCTGGCCTATTACCACTGCTACAGCCCCACACCGGCGACCCTGGCCGACTATGTGCGGGTAGCCGGGTGGCGCTGGAAGGTGGAGGAGTCGTTTCAAACCGGCAAGGAACTGGCTGGGCTCGATGAGCATCAGGTGCGGCGCTGGACCTCCTGGCACCGCTGGGTCACCCTGGCCATGCTCGCTCACGCATTTCTCGTCGTGGCCACCGCCGCGCAACGCCACGCCGATACCACCGCAACGACACTGATTGTCTTGACTGTCAACGAGTTCCGTCGACTTTTCGACGCACTGCTGCTACGGCCCTTGCACGCTGTCGCCGACGTGCTGGCATGGTCCACCTGACGCCGAAAACACCAGGCCAGAGCCCGCGCGTGCCACCATCGCAAACACCATCAACAACAATGACAGCGATCTCCGGCTGTAGTA
>NZ_MVHD01000123.1 GCF_002086635.1 Mycobacterium alsense
GGGGACTGTCAGAACAACGGTGGATCTGATCTTGGTCTGACACGCCGAGCGTGAGCTTGGCGGGAAGGACTGACGATGTCAGAAACACTCGATCCCGTGGCGATGGAACTGGATCAACGGCAGCTCGCTGAGCAGCTGCTGGCGCAGGCGAAGGAACAAGGTGTCGAACTGGTCGGGCCGAATGGTCTGCTCAACCAGTTGACGAAGAACGTGCTGGAGACCGCGTTGGATGCGGAGATGGCCGAGCACCTGGGCTATGACAAGCACGACCCGGCGGGGCGCGGTAGCGGCAACTCGCGAAATGGGACTCGGGCCAAGACGGTGCTCACCGAGATTGGCCCGGTCGAGATCGAGGTGCCCCGCGATACGAACAGTTCGTTCGAGCCGCAGATCGTCAAGAAACGTCAGCGCCGTCTGACGGGCATCGACGAGATCGTATTGTCGCTCACGGCAAAGGGATTGACGACCGGTGAGGTCGCCGCGCACTTCGCCGACGTCTACGGGGCCACGGTCTCGAAGGACACCATCTCCCGGATCACTGACAAAGTCGTCGCTGAGATGGCCGAGTGGTGCAACCGGCCGCTGGAGCCGGTGTATCCGGTGGTGTTCATCGACGCGATCTTCGTCAAGATCCGCGATGGTCAGGTCACCAACCGGCCCATCTACGTCGCGGTCGGGGTCACGTGCGCCGGTGAGCGCGACATCCTCGGGTTGTGGGCCGGCGACGGCGGGGAGGGCGCCAAGTTCTGGTTGTCGGTGCTCACCGAGATCAAGAACCGCGGCACCGGGGATGTGTGCATGCTGGTCTGTGACGGGCTCAAGGGACTGCCGGAGGCGGTGAACACGGTCTGGGACCGGGCGATCATCCAGACGTGCGTGATTCATCTGTTGCGCAACACCTTTCGTTACGCATCACGCAAGTACTGGGATCAGATCGCCAAGGACATCCGTCCGGTCTACACCGCCGCGACCGAGGCTGCGGCCAAGGAACGCTTCGTCGAATTCACCGCGAAGTGGGGAGCCCAGTACCCGGCGATCATTCGACTCTGGGAGAACGCCTGGAGCGAGTTCGTGCCCTTCCTGGACTATGACGTGGAGATCCGCCGGGTGATCTGTTCCACCAACGCCGTGGAGTCGATCAACGCCCGCTATCGCCGCGCGATCCGTGCCCGCGGACACTTCCCGACCGACCAGGCGGCGATGAAATGCCTTTACCTCGTCACCCGATCACTGGATCCGACCGGGCGAGGTAGGGCACGATGGGCAATGAGGTGGAAGCCCGCACTCAACGCGTTCGCAATCACCTTCAACGGCCGGATCACCCCGACCGGCAACTAACCAATGCCAAGGTCGGATCCACCGTTAATCAGACAGCCCC
>NZ_MVHD01000124.1 GCF_002086635.1 Mycobacterium alsense
CGGGGCGGGCGGCGCGGGCGCGTCCGGTGGCAATGGGGGCGCGGGTGGCTGGCTGAACGGCAACGGCGGCATGGGTGGTCAGGGTGGCGCCGCGGCGGCGGGCATCAACGGCGGCCTTCCGGGCCGCGGGGGCGACGGCGGCAGCGCCAACCTGTTCGGCGCCGGCGGTGCCGGCGGCCAGGGCGGCACCGGTCTGGCTGGGGCCAACGGCGTCAACCCCGTCATTACCGGGCAGGGCGCCACCGGCAGCGCCGGCGGCAGCATCTTCAACAGCACCGATGGCAGCTCGTTCGGCTTCACCGGCGGCAACGGCGTCGACGGCGGTCTCAGCGGCACCGGAGGAACCGGCGGTGCCGGCGGCTCGGCGTTCGCCAACGCGAGCGCCGAGGGGCACGGCGGCAATGGCGGGGCCGGTGGCGCCGGCGGCAACGGGGGTGCCGGTGGCGCCGGCGGAAGCGGTCAGGCGGGGGGCGCGACGGGGAGCTTTGCTTCGGCCACGGGAGGCGATGGCGGCAACGGGACCAACGCTTCGGCCCCCGGCGGCGTGGGCGGCGCCGGCGGTATCGGCGGGCAGGCTTCGGGCTTCGGTACCAATTCGTTCGCCACGTCCGGGGCGGGCGGCACCGGCGGCGACGGCGCCGCGGGCGCCTCCGGCGGAACGGGTGGCGCCGGTGGCACCGGCGGCGACGGCGGTCATGGCGGGCTGCTGGCCGGCACGGGCGGCGCCGGTGGCGCCGGCGGCACCGGCGGCGTTGGGGGCCTCGGAGCCGATGGCGGCACCGGCGGCAAGGGCGGAAATGCGTCGTTTGCCGGCACCTCAGCGGGTGGTTTGCAGTCCGTTGGGGGTGCGGGCGGCGACGGCGGGGCCGGTGGCTTCGGCGGCACCGGCGGCACCGGTGGGGCCGGCGGCCACGGCGGAAACGGCGGGGCCGGCGGGCTGTTCGGCAATGGCGGCGACGGCGGCAACGCCGGCGTCGGAGGCCAAGGGGGTCAGGGCGGCAATGGGGCCCTCGGCGGTGCCGGCGGCAATGGGGGGAACACCCCCACCAACGGCGCCTCGGCCACGGCAATTGGGGGTGACGCGGGCGACGGCGGCCACGGCGGCAACGGCGGCGACGGCGGCACCGGCGGCGGCAGCGGCACCGGCGGCCTCGGCGGGTCCCGTGGGGTGGTGGGGCCGGGGGGGACAGC
>NZ_MVHD01000125.1 GCF_002086635.1 Mycobacterium alsense
TGTCATGTCTCGGGACATCGTTGACAGGTGTCCCGAGACATGGTTTACACCTCTAGCCTGTTTTCTGGGCTGTTTCCGCATTTGACGCCGCGGGGTTGGTAGTCGCGGGTCGGATCTAAGACGAGTTTGCGGATGAGGTGGCCGGTGTCGCGGTGTAGGACGCGGATGTCGAGGTCGTTGATCAACACGATGACGTGGGTGCCGCGGCGGCGTTTGGATAGTCCGATGTGGTGCAGGCGGCTGTTGTAGCGGATGGTGATGACGCCGGCGGCGTCGATTCTGTCGTGGCGGACCCGGTAGTGCGGTGGGCTGTGGTAGGTGGTGGGGAAGGCTTTGGGCCTGGCGTTGAACGCTTGCAGCGGTGTGTGTCTGCCCAGGGCGCGATGCGGCCGGATGGTGTTGTAGTAGGTGGCGAACTCGTCGAGTAGGGCTTGGAGCTGGGCGAGGGTGTGCGCGGGGGCGGCGGCGAGGCGTTTTTTCAGGGTTTGGTGCAGGCGTTCGACTTTGCCGCAGGTCTGTGGGTGATAGGGGCGGGAGTTGATGTAGTTGATGCCGAGTTCGCCAAGAATGACTTGTAGGGCGGTGCGGCCGCCGCGTCGGGGGGTGGCGGTGAAGATGGCGCCGTTGTCGGTGAGGACGGCTGCGGGCGTGCCCACGCGGGCGAAGGTGGCGGTGAAGGTTTCGACGACGTGGTGGCCGCCGACGATGGGATAGGCGCGGCTGGCCAGCAGCAGGCGCGAGTGGTCGTCGAGGATGTTGAGGATTTCGACGTCGGTGCCGTCAGCGAGGCGCCAGTGGGTGACGTCGGCTTGCCAGAGTTGGTTGGGTTGGTCGGCGGTGAAACGTTTCCAGGCTGAGCGGGGCCGTTTGTGGGGTTGGGGTGTGACGAATCCGCGTTTGTGCAGGATGCGCCAAATCGTTGATGTGGCAGGGACATTGGTGATGGTGGGGTCGCGGGTCAAGTGCTCGGCGATGGTGGCCGCGCCGGCGTCGTAGCCCTTTTTCGACAGCGACTTGCGCAGCCGTACGATGCGGTCTTCGACCTCGGCGCTGACCGCGTGCCGATGGTGGTGCGGGCGCCGGGAGCGTGGCTCAAAGGCCGCGACCCCGTCGGCGTGGTAGCGGCTGACCAGCTGCTGTACCCAGTAGCGCGAGAGCCCGTAGTCGCGGGCGACCTCGCTTTTGCTGCGCCCTTCGAGCACGACGGCGGTGATGACCAGCTGCGCCTTCGACATGGCTGACCTCCCTGACTTGCAGAGGTGTCAACTATGTCGCGAGACAGC
>NZ_MVHD01000126.1 GCF_002086635.1 Mycobacterium alsense
CCCATGCCGGTGCCCACGACGATCACATCCCACACCACGCGCTCGGCCTCGCGCGCGCTCAGTTCGCCGTCAGCCAATCGAGCTCCTCAGCCGTGATGGGCCCAAAACGCGACCGGCCCGGGCGAATCGGCATCGTACCACCCGGTACGGCGGACAGTAGGGGCGAAGTTGCCCGTCCCGTCAAGCCCCTGGGCGCCGCGTAGCGGACCAGACCGAACGTGGGTTTTCACAGCCTGTATTGGTCGATAAGTATCGGATCGAGTCAAGTTGATAAAATTTGCCCCGATCCCAATTTGACATGTGTACTGTAGGCGAAGTCCTTTAAGAGCCACGTTGTGGCCAGGGTCGTGCCTTGTAATCGGAGCCGCATATGTCTCCCTATGTGATCGCAGCGCCGGAGGCGTTGGCCGCCGCGTCGTCGGACTTGGCCGGTATCCGGGAGACGATCCTTCGCGCCGCCGCGGGGGCGGCGCCTGCGACGACGTCGCTGCTACCCGCGGCGCAGGATGAAATTTCGGGTGCGGTCTCGAAGGTGTTTGGCGCCTATGCGCAGCAATACCAAGCGCTCAACGCGGCGGCGGGGCAGTTTCACCAGCAATTCGTGCAAGCCTTGAATGCCGCCGGGGCGCAATATGCGGTCGCAGAGGCGGCCAATGCGGACCCGTTGCAGGGCGTAATCGACGCGGTCAATGCGCCGGTCCAGGCGCTGACCGGGCGTCCGCTGATCGGCAACGGCGCCAACGGCGCCGACGCCACGGCTCCCGGAGGCGCGGGCCAGTCCGGCGGCAATGGCGGGTGGCTGATCGGCAATGGTGGCAATGGTGGCAACGGCGCGGACGGGCCCAACGGCGGCAGCGGCGGCGCCGGCGGGGCGGCGGGCCTGTGGGGCCAAGGTGGCAACGGCGGTAACGGCGGGAACGCCACCAGCGCGGGCGGCAACGGCGGTAACGGCGGGGCCGGCGGGGCCAACGGGTTCTTCGGCGGCGGCGCCGGCGGGATGGGCGGAAATGGCGGGAACGGCATGTCCGCCAATATGCCGGGACAAAACGGCGGTAACGGCGGCAACGGCGGGGCGGGCGGCACCAACCGGGCAATGTTCTCGTTCAACGGTGTCGCCGGCAACGGCGGTAACGGCGGTAACGGCGGAGACGGTGTCGCCGGCACGTCGAGCACCACTGCCGGCGCGGCGGGGATGGCCGGCGGGGCGGGCGGCAACGG
>NZ_MVHD01000127.1 GCF_002086635.1 Mycobacterium alsense
GCCGCGCGCCGGCTGCGCGCCCCCCAGCACGGGCTGATCAACCAGCTCGATGCCCAGGCGGGTCAGGCGGAGTTGGGCGGCAGCCTGCGCACCGCGCTGGCCGACCGGCTGCGCATCACCCGCGGTGAGGCGGGTCGGCGCATCGAGGAGGCCGCCGATTTGGGGGAGCGGCGCGCGCTGACCGGCCAGCCGCTGGCGCCGCAGCTGGAGGCGAGCGCGGCCGCCCAGCGCGACGGGCTCATCGGCGACGGGCACATCAAGGTGATCCGCGAGTTTTTCGCCCACCTACCCGACACGGTGGACGCCGCGACCCGCGCGGCCGCCGACAAAGACCTCGCCGCCAAGGCCGCCCGCTACCGCCCTGATGAGGTGGCCAAATACGCTAAGCGGATCCTGGACTGGCTGCACCCCGACGGCCAGTACAGCGATACCGAGCGGGCCCGCCGGCGCGGCATCGTGCTGGGCAAGCAGGAATTCGACGGGATGTCGCGCCTCAGCGGGCTGATCACCCCGGATCTGCGCGCGGCGATCGAAGTCATGTTGGCCAAGCTGGCCGCCCCCGGCGCCTGCAACCCCGACGACGACACCCCCATCGTCGACGGCACCCCGGATGAGGCCGCGGCGCGCCGCGATGCCCGCAGCCCCGCCCAGCGCAACCACGACGCCTGGGTGGCCGCGCTGCGCGCGCTGTTGGCCTCGGGCAAGCTGGGCTCGCACAACGGGCTACCGGTGAGCATCGTGGTCACCACCACCCTGCAAGAACTCGAGGCCGCCGCGGGCAAGGCCCTGACCGCGGGGGGCAGCCTGCTGCCCATGACCGACGTGATCCGCATGGCCGGCCACGCCCATCACTACCTGGCCATCTTCGACCACGCCAAACCCCTGGCGCTCTATCACACCAAACGGCTGGCCTCCCGCGGGCAGCGCATCATGCTCTACGCCCGCGATCGCGGCTGCACCCGACCCGGCTGTGACGCCCCGGCCTACCACAGCCAGGTCCACCACGTCACCGGCTGGCAAGCCACCCGGCGCACCGACATCGACGACCTCACCCTGGCCTGCGGCCCCGACAACCGCCTCGCCGAACAAGGCTGGACCACCCGCATCAACGCCCACGGCCAAACCGAATGGATACCACCACCACATCTAGACCACGGCCAACCCCGCACCAACCCCTACCACCACCCCGAACGCTTCACCACCAACCACGACGA
>NZ_MVHD01000128.1 GCF_002086635.1 Mycobacterium alsense
TGGGATGAGCGTGAGCAGCAGCATGTGGATGCTGCGGTGCGTGCCGCGGATCATGTGGCCAAGCTGCAAAGCCTTCTCAACGCCGAGTTGCGCGGCGAGAAGCGGGCGTCGATCGCGGCGAAGCTGATGGCTGAGATCCGGCTTCAGGATCAGGTGGTCGCTGACCACCTGGCTCGCATTCAGATCGGCGATCTGCCGGTGGCGAAGTCGCCACAGCACCGGGACGCGGCGCAGAAGCGTTGGGGTACGCCACGGTCGAAGCGGGGCGCGTAATGCCGATCATCGACGACGAGGCTGTGGGCCGCCGCAGCGGCGTGTACGAGGCGGTCATGGAAGCCATCGAGACCGAGCTGAGCACCCACCGCGCGAACAAGGTGACGCCGACGCCGATCTTCGAGCGGTGGTTGGAACAGATGCGTGCTCGGCGCCCGGTTGATGTGCCGGCGTATCTGTTGCCGAAGTGGGCGCGGCCGCGGTTGGAAGCTGGCCGGCCGATGCAAACAGCGTTGGTGTCGCCTGATGGCCGGGTGCTGTTTCGTGCCGAGTCCGCGGCCGAGACCGTGGAGCGGCTCGGTCTGTGATTACCGCTAACGGTGAGGAGAAAAGCCCAAATGTCTAAGAGCCTGAGGGGCGGCGCGATGTTCTCATGGGGCAGCAGCGCGCTTGTGGCCGAGAAAACCTTCGGCATTATGCCCGCTGTCGAGGGCAGTTTCGGGTTCGTGGCGATGATCGGGACGGCTAATAGCTCGGTCACCGCCGACGACCCACCCACAGTCACCTGGTACGACGACACGCCGCTCACACTGTTGGGCAGCGTGACCCTGAACGGCCGCGACACCCTGCTTTATGGGGGCGTCCCCGGCACCACCGGCTTCATGGGCTTCCAGTGCGCGCCGGGGACAGCATTCTCCGGCACCATTTGCGCGTTTCCGACTGAAGGCGTGTCCAACTTGGCGGGGCCGCTGCAAACGGCGACGGGCGCCGACGATGCCACAATCGACCTCACCGGCGGCGCGAATTTCACCACGTTCGTGATGGCGTTCTCGATATCAGGCCCGGACCTGCCAGCGATCTTCGACGTAGAGCCAAACGTCACCCTCGTCGCCGGCGGCATGCCGTCAATACAGACGCAGCGTATGGGAGGCGATGC
>NZ_MVHD01000129.1 GCF_002086635.1 Mycobacterium alsense
CGCCGGTGCCGCCCGCGCCGCCGGCGCCGATTAACGGGGCCGGCCCCCCGATGCCGCCGTTACCGCCGTTGCCGCCGTTGCCATACAGCAGCCCGCCGGGTTGCCCGTTGGGGTTGGTTGCGGTGCCGGCGGCGCCGTTACCGATCAGCGGCCGCCCCAGCAGCGTCTCCGTTTGCGCGTTGATCGCCGCGATCGCGTCTTGTCCGACGCTTTGCAGCCCGGAGGCCCCGGCGGCCTCGGCCGCCGCGTACGAGTGCCCCGCGCCGGTCAGGGCCTGGACGAATTGGCATGAAATGCCGCCACCTGGGCGCTGAGCGCCTGATACTCCACCGCGTGGCCGGAAAACACCTCGGCGATCGCCGCCGACACGTCGTCGCCGGCCGCGGCCATCAGTCCGGTCGTCTGAGTCGCCGCGGCGCGATTGGCCGCGGTCAGCGCCGAGGCGACCCCCGACAGATCCGTAGCCGCGGCGGCCAGCGCCTGCGGCGCCACTATCACGTTGGACATCGGCATCCTCCTCGTGCCGATATGGCTGAAAACAAACAGACTACGTCCGCAACAGTTGCCCACGTGTAGGATTTTCGGAATCGATTTCGCCCCCGACCCGCGATGTTTGGCGGCCGCCGAATCTGGCAACGCAGGTTGTCATGTGCGACAGCGAGTCCGCACCACGGGTGTGCCGCGTTCGATGGCACAAGTGTTTTGAAAACCGTTGTGAGACCACGGCTTAGCTGGCTTAGCTGGCTTAGCTTCGCCGTGTCTTTCGCGCAGCAGCCGGGACGGCCCGTTGAGGGGGCGGGCCGTCCCGTGCTGATACGGCGCCGCGTCGGTGTCGATTGTTGCGGCCCGCCCGCACCAGGTTCCCCGTATTTGACATGCATCAAACAAGCGCCCTTAAAATCGGCCGGGATCCGTCATCCTCGCGCCGCGGGCCCAGGGCACCCGGCTTAACCGTTCGGCCCGGGGGGGCCGTACAGGAACCCGCCGGTGCCGCCGGCGCCGCCCAGGCCGTCGGATCCGTCGATCGAAGCGACGTCCGCACCGGTCCCACCGGTCCCGCCGGTGCCGCCCGCGCCGCCGGCGCCGATTAACGGGGCCGGCCCCCCGATGCCGCCGTTACCGCCGTTGCCGCCG
>NZ_MVHD01000012.1 GCF_002086635.1 Mycobacterium alsense
CGCCGGCATCAACGGCCACGGCGGGAGCGGCGGGAAAGGGCGGCCGGTCCGCAAAGGCGGCGCCGGGGGGGGGGCGGCCGGGGCGGCGGGGAACCGCGGGGAAGGCGGGGAACCCCAGCTCGGCGGGGACCGGGGGCGGCGGGGGGAACGTTCGGGTCAAGGCCCATCGGTTCCGCGGTGGCGGTGGCGGATGGCACCGACACCAGGGTGCCCGTGATCGCGGCGAGGATGAGCGTCTTGCGGACGTTCTTCAAATTTCTTCCTTTCGCGGTGCGCGCGCGCCAAAGCAGACCCACCAAGGCGGGTCTGGGGGTTGGTTGGTGCAAAGAGGTGCTCTGGGACGTGCCGTCTCGTTCCGGCACGACAGCGGCGGGCTCGATGTGCCCGGCGGGGTGCTGTTACCCGCCGGCCGCGGCGCGGCGCTCAGATCTCATGGCCACCCGCAGCCCCGCTCGCACGCGGGTCCGTGGATTCACTTTTTCGATTACTTTCCGGTCAACCCGTTTCGGGCTAACACGGACCGTACGAAACCGGATCGCATTCGTCATCTTCGGAAATCCGATATCTCGGTTCGGTAACGGGCCGATCACGGCGCGGCCGCGTCGTGGTTTGTACAGGTCAGACGCGGGTTTCCGCGCGGTGCCCCGCAACGCGGGAAACAATCTGATCGTGAGCCGAATCACGCACATTTTGTGAACTGGCCCACGTGATCGCGGCGATGTCGCCCGCCCGCCACGGCCCATATCCGTCCGGAGGCCGGCAACGACGAACCGGCGCACACTACAACAAGATACGTTCGACCGAATACCCACCCACCAACGCGGACTAATCGGTCCAATGAGCGCCCTGAAAGAACCTGTGCCGCAATACTTTCGGTATCTGCGCGACGAATCGGGTGGTGCGCCAGCGTGTTTCGATCGAATCTCGCACAGCGGATTACATGCCGCACATCCGGCCGACCGCAACCGAAGTCGTGGTCAGGTGCCGAAATCAACCCTGCGCCAAGGGATTCGGTGCCAAGGTACCCCGATGGCCACGCAGGAAGCAATTAATACCTATTTTTTGACGCCGAAATAGACGAATTAGCGAGAGGCTCCGCGCAATTTATGAATTGCGTCAAGTTTTATCACGAAAACTTTTTCTGAAGCAATTCACAGCGCGCGCCGCTAGGCGCCGGCCCGCAGCGCGGCGCGCAACTGGGCATCCGTGTTGACGTTGGTCAGCGCACGAGAATCGGGCAGGACGATCTGCTGGGCGTCGGAGGCATCGATCAAGGCGCTCATCTTGCGCTCGCCGGCGGCGACCAGTGCGTCGACGCGCTCGGCCAGGTCGGTGCGGTACACCGCGGCCAGGTAGTGGCTGCGACCGTCCCACGGCAACACGACCTCCGCGTCGGTCTTGGCGGCCAGGCGGACGAGGTCGTCGATCAGCTCGGCGGTGAGCAAGGGCATGTCGACGGCGCAGACGAAGGCGAAACGGGCGCCCGCCTCCGCGGCGGCGCGCAGCCCGCGCCCCGTGGCCGGCAGCGGCCCCATCCCCCGCGCTTCGTCGCGCAGGACGCGCGCCTGCAGCGGCGGCAACGGCTGGCCCGGGGCGGCCACCACGAAAACCGGCTCGCAGCGCTGCGCGACGACGCCGGCGACGTACTCGACGAGCGTGGCGGCTCCAGTGGGGCCCGGCAGGGTGGCCTTGTCGCGGCCCATCCGCCGCGACTCGCCTCCAGCGAGTATCACCCCGGCCAGTGAGACTGTGTCGGGCACGATCTCGGCCACGTCAGTCGACGGTCCAGGTGTCGCGCCCACGCAGCAGCGATTGCAGCGCGGCAGAGTCGAACGGCTTGCCCGACTGGGCGGCGCGGACCTGCGAGCGCGCCGCGTCGTCGTAGGTGGGGCGGTTGATGTTGCGGAAGACGCCCAGCACGGTGTGGTCGAGGTTTTGATCCGACAGCCGCGAGAGGGCGAACGCGTAGGCCGAGTCGTCGGCGTGCGCGTCGTGCACGACGATCTCGTCGACCTTCACGTCGGCGGTCTTGGCGACCTCGAGGCTGAAGCCCGACTTCACCACGCAATATTCGCCGTTGGCGCCGAACACGATCGGCTCGCCGTGGCGGACGTTGATCACCCGCTCCTCGGCGCCCTCCTTGCGCAGCGCGTCGAACGAGCCGTCGTTGAATATCGGGCAGTCCTGCAGGATTTCGACGACGGCGGCGCCACGGTGCTCGGCCGCGGCGCGCAGCACCTCGGACAGCCCGTTGCGGTCGGAGTCCAGCGCACGCCCCACGAAGGTGGCCTCGGCGCCGAGCGCCAGCGACACGGGGTTGAACGGCTGGTCGAGCGAGCCCATCGGCGTCGACTTGGTGACCTTGCCGACCTCCGACGTCGGCGAGTACTGGCCCTTGGTCAGGCCGTAGATCCGGTTGTTGAACAGCAGGATGGTGATGTTGACGTTGCGCCGCAGCGCGTGGATCAGGTGGTTGCCGCCGATCGACAATGCGTCGCCGTCGCCGGTGACCACCCACACCGAGAGGTCCTCGCGGGCCAGCGCCAGGCCGGTCGCGATCGCCGGCGCGCGGCCGTGGATCGAGTGGAAGCCGTAGGTCTCGAGGTAGTACGGGAACCGGCTGGAGCAGCCGATGCCGCTGATGAAGACGATGTTTTCGCGGCGTAGCCCCAGTTCGGGCAGGAAGTTGCGGATGGTGTTGAGGATGACGTAGTCACCGCAACCCGGGCACCAGCGCACCTCCTGGTCGCTGGTGAAGTCCTTGGCCTTCTGCGGCGCGTCTTCAGCAGACACCGTCGGCACGCCGTCGTTCTTGGTAAGCCTGGGGGTCAAGCCGAGGTCGGTGCCCGCCAGATCGCCGCCGATCGTGCCAGTCATTCGTTAGCTCCCGCTCCAACCGTTGCTGCCGCCATTCTGGCGACCATCTTCTTGTCTTGCTCGATTTCGGCCAATGTGCCGCCCAGCGCCGCGCGGATGATGCGCCCGATCTCGTCGGCGAGGAACGCGACACCCTGGACCTTGGTGACGGATTGCACGTCGACCAGGTATTTGCCCCGCAGCACCAGCGCCAGCTGGCCCAGGTTCATCTCCGGGCACACCACCATCGGGTAGCGCCGCAGCACGTCGCCGAGGTTCGCCGGGAACGGGCTGAGGTGGCGCAGGTGGGCGTGCGCGACCTTGATCCCCTTGCGCCGCGCCCGGCGGCAGGCCTCGCCGATCGGCCCGTACGAGCTGCCCCACCCGATCAGCAGCAGCTCCGCGTCCCCGGTCGGGTCGTCGACCTCCAGGTCGGGCACGGCGATGCCGTCGATCTTGGCCTGGCGCAACCGGACCATGAGGTCGTGGTTGACCGGCTCGTAGGAAATGGCGCCGGAACCGTTCGCGGCCTCCAGGCCACCGATGCGGTGCTCGAGGCCGGGGGTGCCCGGAACGGCGAACTGCCGGGCGAGCGTTTCCGGGTCGCGGTTGTACGGCTGGAAGGGCTCGTCGGGCTTGGCGAAGGCGTGCGTGATCGGCTGCAGCGAGCCGACGTCCGGGATCCGCCACGGCTCCGAGCCGTTGGCGATGGCGCCGTCGGACAGCATGATCACCGGGGTGTGGTAGGACACCGCGATGCGCACGGCCTCGATGGCGGTCTGGAAGCAGTCGGACGGCGACCGGGGCGCCACCACCGCGACCGGGGACTCCCCGTTGCGCCCGTACAGCGCCTGCAGCAGGTCCGCCTGCTCGGTCTTGGTGGGCAGCCCCGTCGACGGACCACCCCGCTGAACGTCGACGACCAGCAGCGGCAACTCGGTCATCACCGCGAGGCCCAGCGCCTCCGATTTCAGCGAAATGCCCGGCCCCGACGTGCTGGTGACGCCGAGGGCGCCGCCGTAGGAGGCGCCGATCGCCGCACAGATGCCGCCGATTTCGTCTTCGGCCTGGAAGGTGATCACGTTGAAGTTCTTGTGCTTGGACAGCTCGTGCAAAATGTCCGACGCCGGCGTGATCGGGTAACTGCCGAGCACGACCGGGATGTTGGCCAGCTGGCCGGCCGCGACGATGCCGTAGGCGAGCGCCGTGTTGCCGGAGATCTGGCGGTACTCCCCCGACGGCAGCGACGCCCGGGATACCTCGTAGGTGGTGCCGAACGCCTCGGTCGTCTCGCCGTAGTTCCAGCCCGCCTTGAGCGCGAGCACGTTCGCCTCCGCGATGTCGGGCTTGCGGGCGAACTTCTCCCGGATGAAGTTCTCGCTGGCTTCGATCGGCCGCCCGTACATCCAGGACAAAAGGCCAAGGGCGAACATGTTTTTGGCGCGCTGGCCGTCCTTCTTCGACGCGCCGATCGCCTCGACGGCCCCGAGGGTCAGGGTGGTCATGGCGACCGAGTGCACGACATAGTCGGACAGCTCGTCGGACTCCAGCGGGTTGGTGATGTAGCCCACCTTCGTCAGGTTGCGCTTGGTGAACTCGTCCGAGTTCGCGATGACCATGCCGCCGCGCGGCAGGTCGCCGAGGTTGGCCTTCAGCGCGGCCGGGTTCATGGCGACGAGGACGTCGGGGCGGTCACCGGCGGTCAGGATGTCGTAGTCGGCGATCTGAATCTGAAAAGACGAGACCCCGGGCAAAGTGCCTGCGGGGGCGCGGATCTCGGCGGGGTAGTTCGGCTGGGTCGCGAGGTCGTTTCCGAAAAGCGCTGCCTCCGATGTGAACCGGTCGCCGGTCAGCTGCATGCCGTCGCCGGAGTCCCCGGCGAAACGGATGACGACTTGTTCTAGACGCTGACGCTCGGAACCGTTCCGAGACGAGCCATTATGGGAATCAGCCCCGGCTCCGCTGCCGTTCGGATCCACGTATCCGCCTTCCATTCGCTATCGGATAGGCACTCCGCTGGAGCTTTAGCGTACGCGCCATGAGTGCGACTCCTGCCGCCTCGAGCTTGTGTGTCACTAGCAGTACCAATTATGGCACTCCTTTTAGGTGAGCATGGGCGTCTCGAAAGCGTTGTACGCAGCGGTTTTGAGGCTAACGCCGAAGTCAGGGACGCAATGGTGGAGCCGACAATTCAAACTGTGGTGTTGGTCACGTCCGTGAGGTTTGCCGCGGGGCTTCGCCCGGGATGTGTCAGGCGGTCTTGTCGCGGCGCTCACTGCGCGACGGTTTGCGGGGCACGATCGTCGGCAGCACGTTGTCCTGCACGGTCTCCTTGGTCACCACGACCTTGGCGACGTCGTCGCGGCTCGGGATGTCGTACATCACCGGCAGCAGGACCTCTTCCATGATCGCCCGCAGGCCGCGGGCGCCGGTGCCTCGGTGGATCGCCTGATCGGCGATCGCCTCCAGCGCGTCGTCGGTGAACTCCAGCTCCACGCCGTCCATTTCGAACAGCCGCGTGTACTGCTTGACCAACGCGTTCTTCGGCTCGGACAGGATCTTGACCAACGACTCCATGTCGAGGTTGGTGACCGACGCGACCACCGGCAGCCGCCCGATGAACTCGGGGATCAGGCCGAACTTGATCAGGTCCTCGGGCATCACATCGGCGAAGTGATCGGTGGTGTCGATCTCGGCCTTGGAGCGGACCTCGGCGCCGAAGCCCAGGCCGCGCTTGCCGACGCGCTCGTAGATGATCTTCTCCAACCCGGCGAAGGCGCCCGCGACGATGAACAGCACGTTGGTGGTGTCGATCTGGATGAATTCCTGGTGCGGGTGCTTGCGGCCGCCCTGCGGGGGAACCGACGCCTGGGTGCCCTCCAGGATCTTCAGCAGCGCCTGTTGCACGCCCTCACCGGAGACGTCGCGGGTGATCGACGGGTTCTCGCTCTTGCGGGCGATCTTGTCGACCTCGTCGATGTAGATGATGCCGGTCTCGGCGCGCTTGACGTCGTAGTCGGCGGCCTGGATCAGCTTGAGCAGAATGTTCTCGACGTCCTCGCCGACGTAGCCGGCCTCGGTCAGCGCGGTGGCGTCGGCGATGGCGAACGGCACGTTGAGCATCTTGGCCAGCGTCTGGGCCAGGTAGGTCTTGCCGCACCCGGTCGGCCCGAGCATCAAGATGTTGGACTTGGTCAGCTCGACGGGCTCGGAGCGCGAGTCGCGGCCCTTCTCGCCGGCCTGGATCCGCTTGTAGTGGTTGTAGACCGCGACGGCCAGGGTGCGCTTCGCGGTGTCCTGGCCGATGACGTAACCCTCGAGGAATTCGCGGATCTCCGCGGGCTTGGGCAGCTCGTCGAGCTTGACGTCGTCGGCGTCGGCGAGCTCCTCTTCGATGATCTCGTTGCACAGGTCGATGCACTCATCGCAGATGTACACACCGGGGCCAGCAATGAGTTTCTTGACCTGCTTTTGGCTCTTCCCGCAGAACGAGCACTTAAGCAGGTCGCCGCCGTCTCCGATGCGCGCCATGGTGCTGAGGGCCTACTTCCTTGTCGCCGTCTTGTCGCCGTCCGTCGTGCTGTGCCGCGTGTTTTCCCCGACGCTACCCGCTTGCTCGGGCCCCTCGCGACCATTACGTCGAATCGCGTTGTTGGTATTCATGCGTGTCGTCTGAATGAAACATATAGGCAGACGGCGCCCGTCACTCGCGGAGACGCGCTTTCCGTGCCTTTGGCGTGTCGCGGTCGTTACCCGATCGAGTCGGACGCTGGCAACAACCCTACAGTTACCGCGTGGGATTGGCTGTCCGGTTTTGGGGGCCGGCCGAATCCGCACTGATCAGCGACGGCGGCCTGGCCACCGAGCTGGAGGCGCGCGGGCACGACCTTTCCGACCCGTTGTGGTCGGCCAGGCTGCTGGCCGATGCCCCGCAGGAGATCGCCGCCGTGCACGCCGCGTATTTCGGCGCGGGCGCCGCCGTCGCGACGACGGCCAGCTACCAGGCGTCGTTCGAGGGATTCGCGGCCCGAGGGATCGGCCGGCGCGACGGGGCCGCCCTGCTGCGCCGCAGCGTCGAACTCGCCCGGACCGCGCGCGACGGGGCCGGCGGGGCGGGTTTGCGGGTGGCCGCCTCGATCGGCCCGTACGGCGCCGCGCTGGCCGACGGGTCCGAATATCGCGGGCGCTACGGCCTGTCCGTCGCGGCGCTGACTCGCTGGCACCGGCCGAGGCTGGAAATCCTGGCCGACGCGGGCGCGGACGTGCTCGCGCTGGAGACCGTGCCCGACGTCGACGAGGCCGAGGCGCTCGTCGGCCTGGTGCGCTCGGCCGGGATGCCGGCCTGGCTGAGCTTCACCATCGACGGGACCCGGACCCGGGCCGGGCAACCGCTGGCCGACGCGTTCGCGGTGGCCGCCGGGGTCCCCGAGATCGTGGCGGTCGGCGTCAACTGCTGCGCACCCGGCGACGTGCTGCCGGCGATCGAGGCGGCGTCGGCCGTCGGCAAGCCGGTGATCGTCTACCCCAACAGCGGTGAACGCTGGGACGGGCGGGCGTGGGTCGGGCCGCGCACGTTTTCCGCCGACCTGGCGGCCACGTGGGTCGCGGCCGGAGCGCGCATCGTGGGCGGGTGCTGTCGAGTGGGCCCGGCCGATATCGCCGCGGTTCGCCGAGCGTGCAGCCAGCGCGAAAATTCGACCGAGAACCCGCAGTGACTGCACGTTCGGCGTACGGGGTTACGCGGTCTGCGCGGACAGCTTCCGGTATTCGAGGACGGTGTCGATGATCCCGTAGTCCTTGGCCTCTTCGGCGGTCAGGATCTTGTCCCGGTCGGTGTCCTTGCGGATGACCGACGCGTCCTTGCCGGTGTGGCGGGCCAGCGTGGTCTCCATCAGCGTGCGCATCCGCTCGATCTCGGCGGCCTGGATCTCCAGGTCGGAGAACTGGCCCTGGATCACGCCCTGCAGCGACGGCTGGTGGATCAGCACTCGGGCGTTGGGCAGCGCCATCCGCTTGCCGGGCGTCCCGGCCGCCAGCAGCACGGCCGCGGCCGAGGCCGCCTGTCCCAGGCACACCGTCTGGATGTCGGCGCGCACGTACTGCATAGTGTCGTAGATCGCCATCAGCGAGGTGAAACCGCCGCCGGGCGAGTTGATGTACATGGTGATGTCGCGGTCGGGGTCCAGCGACTCCAGCACCAGCAACTGGGCCATGATGTCGTTCGCCGAGGCGTCGTCGACCTGGACGCCGAGGAAGATGATGCGCTCCTCGAACAGCTTGTTGTACGGGTTCGACTCCTTGACACCGAAGCTGGAGTGCTCGATGAACGACGGCAGGATGTAGCGCGCCTGGGGCTGGAGCTGGGGATTCTGGGCGTTCACTGGGCTTCTCCGTTGGTGATCTGGGCGGCGCGGGTGATGATGTGGTCGACGAACCCGTATTCCAGGGCTTCCTGGGCGGTGAACCAACGGTCGCGGTCCGAATCCGCCTCGATGCGTTCGATCGGCTGGCCGGTGAACTCGGCGTTGAGCCGGAACATCTCCTTCTTGATGACGTGGAACTGTTCGGCCTGGATGGCGATGTCGGCCGCGCTGCCGGTCACCCCGCCCAGCGGCTGGTGCATCAGGATGCGCGCGTGCGGCAGCGCGTAGCGCTTGCCCTTGGTGCCGGCCGCCA
The DNA here is from genome assembly GCF_002086635.1 of Mycobacterium alsense. Taxonomy (GTDB): domain Bacteria; phylum Actinomycetota; class Actinomycetes; order Mycobacteriales; family Mycobacteriaceae; genus Mycobacterium; species Mycobacterium alsense. The sequence goes on from NZ_MVHD01000012.1 coordinate 8,533, forward strand.
GCAGGAATTCGCCCATCGAGGCGGCCATGCCCATCGCGTAGGTGGCGATGTCGCAGGGCGCCAGCACCATGGTGTCGTAGATGGCCATCCCGGCGCTGATCGATCCGCCGGGCGAGTTGATGTACAGCGAGATGTCCCTGGTGGAGTCCTCGGCGGCCAGCAGCAGGATCTGCGCGCACAGCCGGTTGGCGATCTCGTCGCTCACCTCCGAACCCAGGAAGATGATCCGCTCGGAGAGCAACCGCTCATAGACCGAGTCGGTGAGGTTGAGACCCTGCGAATTCACACGCATGTCAGTCGCCCGGTTCACCGTGGGATACCTGCTTTCTCGAGTTCTTGTCTGCCCCGACCCTAACCAACACAACCCGCTGTGGGGCGGCCACGCACCCCGCGTTCGCTCACAGCGTCATTGGCGTAGGTCACTCCTCTTCGTCATCGGCCGTGTCGGTGTCGGTTTCGTCGTCGGCCCCGTCAGCCGCCGAGCGGGAACCGAAGAATTCGCTGGTGTCGATCGTGTTGCCGTCGGTGTCGGTGACGGTCGCGGCCTCGACCACTGCGGCGATGGCCAGCCCGCGGCGCACGTCGGCGAACATCGCCGGCAGCTGGTTGTTCTCCTGCAGATAGGCCAGCAGCTGCTGCGGCTCGATGCCGTACTGCCGTGAGGTCATCACCAGCCGCTCGGTCAGGTCTTCCTGGCCCACCTGGATGTCCAGCTCGTCGGCGAGCGCGTCGAGCAACAGCTGCCTCTTGACGTCGGACTCGGCGGCGTTTTGCGCGTCGACCTCGAACTGCTGGCGCGACTTGCCCTGCTCGCGCAGCGCCTCGGCGAACTTGGCCTCGTCGTGGTCGAAGCTGTGCAGCGCGTTGTGCACTGCGCCGTCGACCTGGGCCTTGACGATCGCCTCCGGCAGCGGCACGTCGACCTGTTCGAGGAGGGCGTCGATCGTGGCGTTGCGGATCTGTTCGGCCTGCTGGGCGCGCTTGGCCTGACCCACCTGGTCGCGGAGGTTGGAGCGCAGCTCGTCGATGGTGTCGAATTCGCTTGCCAATTGGGCGAATTCGTCGTCGGGCTCGGGCAGCTCGCGTTCCTTGATCGACCGGACCGTGACGGTGACCTGCGCATCCTTGCCGGCGTGCTCGCCGGTCGCCAACTGCGCGGTGAATTCCCGCGACTCGTCGACGGACAGACCGACCAGCGCGTCGTCGAGGCCGGCGATGAGCCGGCCCGAACCGACCTCGTGGGACAGCCCCTCGGCGGCGGCGTTCGGCACCTCCTCGCCGTCGACGGTGGCCGACAGGTCGATCGAGACGAAATCGCCGAGGGCGACCGGCCGGTCCACCCCGGTGAGGGTCCCGAACCGGGCGCGCAGCGACTCCAGCTCGGCGTCGACGTCCTCGCCGCTGACCGCGACGGGGTCCACGGAGACCTTCAGCGAGCCCAGGTCCGGCAGGGCGATCTTGGGGCGGACGTCGACCTCGGCGGTGAACGCCAGCTCCTGGCCGTACTCCTTCTTGGTGACCTCGATTTCGGGCTGTCCGAGCGGCTGGACCTCCGACTCCGCCACCGCCTGTCCGTAGCGGGCCGGCAACGCCTCGCTGACGACCTGGTCGAGCATGGCCTCGCGGCCGAAACGGGCCTCCAGCAGCTTGGCGGGGGCCTTGCCGGGCCGGAAGCCGGGCAACCGGACCTGCTTGGCCAGCTCCTTGTAGGCCCGCTGGAAATCGGGCTCCAGTTCGGTGAACGGCACCTCCACGTTGATCCGCACCCGGGTGGGGCTCAACTGTTCGACGCTGCTCTTCACGGGTTTGCTCCTCGGTGGTCGTGCCGGTGGTCGGTGGCCGGGTTGCGGCGCAGGGGCGGGCGGTGGTCGGGGTGACAGGATTTGAACCTGCGGCCTTCCGCTCCCAAAGCGGATGCGCTACCAAGCTGCGCTACACCCCGCGCTGACCTCGCGATCCTACGGCCCTCCTGCGCCGGGTTGGGCACCGGCTGGCAGCCACCTCGAGACCTCACGGAGCGATCACGGAACCGCTTCGATTAGATTTGATGTTCGCCGCCAGATACAGTCTCGCTCGACTAAAACTTGCGGGCGTAGCTCAATGGTAGAGCCCTAGTCTTCCAAACTAGCGACGCGGGTTCGATTCCCGTCGCCCGCTCGGGCTAAGGTTTGCTCGAGAGAAAGGCGCCATGAGCGACCTAGAAACTGGCGCGGTAATCAAGGGCTCATGCGCGTCGGACTTCGTCGGCGTACGCGACGCGTTCGAGCGCAACTTCGCGCTGGGCAAAGAGGTCGGCGCGGCCGTCGCGGTGTGGGTCGACGGAGATCTCGTCGTCAATCTCTGGGGCGGTTGGGCCGACGCCGCAGGCACCCGGCCCTGGCAACAGAACACGCTCACGACGGTGCTGTCGGGCACCAAGGGGTTGTCCGCCACCTGCATGCACCAGCTGGCCGATCGTGGCGAGGTGGACCTGCATGCGCCGGTCTCCCGGTACTGGCCCGAGTTCGGGCGGGCGGGCAAGGACGACATCACGCTGGCCATGGTGATGAGCCACCGCTCCGGGGTGATCGGGCCGCGCACCCGGATGAGCTGGGAGGCGGTCGCCGACTGGGATTACGTCTGCGAGCAGCTGGCCGCCGCCGAGCCCTGGTGGGAGCCGGGCACCGCCCAGGGCTACCACATGACCACCTTCGGCTTCATCGTCGGTGAGGTGTTCCGCCGCGTCACCGGCCGCACCGTCGGCCAGTACCTGCGCACCGAGATCGCCGCGCCGCTGGGCGCCGACGTCCACATCGGCCTGTCCCCGGCCGAGCAGCGCCGCTGCGCCGAGCGGGTCAACAAGCCGCACGCCCGCGACCTGCTGGCCGAGGTGAACGCCCCCGGCTACCCCACCAGCGTGACCGAACATCCGAAGGCCGCGTTGTCGATTTCGATGGGCTTCGCCCCGGACGACGAACTCGGCTCCCACAACCTCGAACTGTGGCGCCAACTGGAGTTCCCCGGCACCAACGGTCAGGTGTCGGCGCTGGGCTTGGCGACCTTCTACAACGCGCTCGCGCAGGAGAAGCTGCTGAGCCGCGAGCACATGGAACTGGTCCGGGTGTCACAGGGGGGCTTCGACACCGATCTGGTGCTGGGACCGCGGGTCGCCGACCACGGCTGGGGGCTGGGCTACATGCTCAACCAGCGCGGCGTCAACGGACCCAATCGGCGCATCTTCGGACACGGCGGGCTGGGCGGCTCGTTCGGGTTCGTCGACCTCGAGCACCGCATCGGCTACGCGTACGTCGCGAACCGGTTCGATGCGACCAAGGCCAACGCCGACCCACGCAGCCTCGCGCTGAGCGACGCGGTCTACGCCGCGCTCGGCGTCATCGAGCGGGCGCAACAGCGTTAGTGGCCTCCGCCACCGCCGCCGCCACCGTGGCAGCCCGGGCACGGCGGAGGCGGGTCCAGCGGAGCGGAATTCGCGAAGCCCGGGTTCAGCGTCATCGCGGAGATGCCCAGGCCCGCCGCGACCGCCGCCGCGCTGACGACACGTTTCATAGGCATGAAAGACATAGCTGTGGCTCCCTCTCGGATATCGATCGCCCGGGCTACGGGCAGGTCACGTCCATCTCGAAGGACTTGGTCACCGTCTGCGGCTGGTTCGGATTGCTCATGTCGACACCGGTCGCGGTGCCCTTGATCGCGTAGGACTTGCCGTTCACCGCGGCACCGGCGTTGCTGCCCTGATTGGGCGCCGCGTCGGAAAAACCGAGCGCGACGCCGTTGACGCTGCCCAGCCCGACGGAATGGACGATGGGGGGATTGTCGTTGCTGACCACCGCGCCGAGCCCCGCCGTCGCGTCACCGATGCCGATGGTGGTGACCCCGTTGGCCGAGTTGCAGGTGACCTGGCCGGTGACGTTTTGGTTCTGGCCGTCGACGACGACCTGGGGGCCGGACGCCGGCGGCGCCGGGCTCGATGACGCTCCCGTTTTGGATTTGTTGCTCGAGCAACCGGCGCACATCGCAACCGCCACGGCCACGCCCGCTACGCCGACCACGATCCCACGTTTCACTACCGCTCTCCTTCGTGTCGCTGGCGCAACCGCTCACAACGCCGCCCGGCCAGATACCCGATCTTGATATTCGCAAACCTTGGCGCTGCCGCGCGCCGGGGCGCAGTCACGGCAAGACATGCAGACCCCACCGGCCGAGCAGGGGGTCGACGAGGGCGAAGTACGTCGTGTAATCGTCGCCGTCCGGGGACGACATCAACAGGCCCACCGCGCTGACGGTGCCGTCGGGATTCTTCACGAAACCCGCACTGCCGCTGTCGCCGTTGAGGCTGTACACGCTGGCCTCGACGACGTCGCCCGCGACGCTCTTTACCACGCCGCACGTTTCTCCGGTGACCGCACCGATCTTGCAGAACGGCATGCCGACCTGAATCTGGCTGGCGCTCAACACATCCCGGACCAAATAGTGGCCGCCGACGTGTCCGATCGGCGCGCCGACGCTGGGGTCGAGCTGGATGATGGCGGCGTCCGTGGTGTCGGCTTCGTGCTCGCTCGCGGTGATCGTGCCGAGCGGGACGTCGTCGCCGTAGGTCCATACCGAACCGTCGTGGGCGTCGCAGTGCCCGCTCGTCATCAGGTAGTAGCTGCCGTCATCGCCTTGGGCCGCGAAACCCGATGTGCACGAGCTGGCTTCAGCCTGCACCTTCATTCCCGGCATCGCGCCCGGACCGGCCCCCACGGGGGTTGCCAACGCCGTCGCGGCGATGGCCACCGCCCCGACCGTCCCCGCCCCTCGCAACCACCGCATGGTCACGCCGCCTCTCTTGGTGTCGGGCTGTATGGTAGCAGCGCGGCGCGCGAGGCCTGGGATCGGCGCGTTACCCGGCATCCACATGCCGGCCAAGGAATTTCAGTACGGCGTCGGCGAAGACGTCGTTGCGATCGCCGGCGACCATGTGCCCCGCGCCGCGCACATCGGCGAACTCGACCTGCGGGAAGCGCGCCAGGAATTCCTCGGCGCGCTCCTTGCTGACCAGGTCACTCACCTGACCCCGGATCAGCAGCATCGGCACGCCGTTACGCAGGATCGCCTCGACGGCCGCATGCATGCGATCGGGGTCGGTGACCTCGAACGGGGGAAACGCCGCGGTACCGCTGATGAACTGCGGATCCCAATGCCAATACCATCGATCGCCGCGGCGGCGCAGGTTGGTGGTCAGGCCCTCGAGGTCGGTGGGCCGGGGGCGGTGCGGGTTGTATTCGGCGATCGCGTCCGCGACCTCTTCGAGTGAGCCGAACCCCGACTCCACCCGGTCGGACATGAACGCGTGAATCCGATTCGCCCCCGACTGCTCCATGTTGGGGACGATGTCGACCAGAACGACCGCGCCGGCGGTCCCGGGCGAGAGCTCCCCCTCCAGCAGCATCGAGGTGAACCCACCCAACGACGCGCCCACCAACACCGGCCCCGGCGGCAGCGTGCGCAACACCTCCTGGACGTCGGCGGCGAAGCTCACGACGCGATAGTCCCCGTCGTCCGACCAGTCGGATTCACCATGGCCGCGCAGGTCGATGGTGACGGCCTGCCAGCCGCGCTTGGCGACAGCGCGGGCTGCCTTGGCCCACGACCGGCGGGTCTGTCCGCCGCCGTGCAGGAACACCACGGCGCGCGCCCGGGGATCGCCCAGGCGGTCGGCCACGATGCGCACGCCGCCCGGCCCCTCGGTCGAGAACGTTTCGGGTGCCGCGGGCGCAGGGGTCACCAGGAGATAGTAAGACCCGCTCGGAATCTCCAGGCGCTTCCGTCAGGCAGCGGGCGCCTCGTCCGGCGTCCCGGGCTCCGGCGCCGCTGTGTCGATCATGATCAGCCCCCCAATCGGCTCCGGGGTTGCGTACCCGCCCGGCGCGCGGATCAAAACGAGCCGGCCGCGGGACGACGATCCCCCTCGAGGCGCCTACACTCCTGAGATGCATCCCGTGCCGACGCGGCACACATCCAACATCGTCCCGCTCGTGGTCGCGCTGATCGTCGTGGTGGTGATCGGCGTCCTCGCGATACCGGTGAAGCAACGGTGCGGTGCGCCTGGCTTTTCGTGCGCCACGGCGCTGGATCCACGGGGCAATGTTCACTACTACTACGAGGTCGAACCGCTCGGCGTCTACCTCGCCGAAATTGTCACGGGCTCGAACATTCGCTGGTATTACACGTCCGGCGAGGACCTGGCGAGGGTTCGATAGGTCTGCGGTGTGGCCGACAACATGCGAGGAGGCGTGCCCGCGCCACTTGCTGCGTCAAAGTCTGTCAACGCGCGGACTGCAGGCTTGCTACGACGCGGCCGCGGCGGAGCACATCGATGGTTTCGCCGGCCGCTACGCGGTCCAGATATCCGCTAGCACCGGCGCGCAGTTGGCCGATACCGACACGGATCGGTTCAGGCGTATCACCATCGGGAGGTATGGCGCGCAACGAATTCAAAAGGCAGCGTACGACGAGCAGTGCGTGGTAGCGGGCCAAGGCTTGATCGCTGGATTGTGCGATTTGAAAGGACAATTCGGTCAAGGTGCCACGCATAGCCGCCGTGAGGCTGGCGAACAGGTGCTCCTGCTGTCCTGCGGGGGCGAGCGTGTCGACAAGTGCTCGTACCAGGTCGGCATAGCAATGCGCGTCGCGTTCTCGCCAGCGATCCCAGCCCATGGCCGCAGGGCCTTCCTTGAGCACGACGGTCTGGTATGCAGGCTGAGTGCATGCGTCCAAGAATGCGGCGGTGGCTGCGCGCGCTCGTTCCCATGGGTCTTGGTGCCGGTCGATGGCTTCGGTTATCTGGACGGACGCGTCGTGTTGAAGGCTGTCGAATACGGCAACAAATAGACCCAGCTTGCTACGGAACTGATGTTGCAGGACTCCGCGGGTGACGCCTGCCCGGTAGCATATTTGTGTAATCGTGGCTTTGGAATAGGCTTGCCGGGAAAAGATTTCGCGTCCTGCCGCCAGTATGTCGCGTCGAGTGGCCTCGGCGTTGCGTTCGCGGCGGGTTCTGCGTGCGGCCATACGTCCTCTCCCTGGAGCGCTTGATGATGAAGATGTCAGCGTCTCTCGACACACATCTGCACCGATGGCGGCATCCTCCATCATCACGTCTTTATATGACTTCTCCGCTAATAGCGCCGCTCCGGTATCGAGCAGTTGCTCGCGCCGATGCTGCGGATCGAGCCGCTATGGCGCCATGCCTTTGGTTTTCGGGTTACGGAAGGAGTCATGTCAGTCGCGGGCAATCTGACGCGCCATACACGGACTAATTCCGCCGCCCCTTCACTAATCGCAACTCGCGTCGATCTGACGTGGGCTGCACGGTACCCGAAGTGTGCTCGGAATGCGTTGCGGCTTTGAGCAACTCACCGAAGGTGTTCAACAGATTCCCTAAGCAGCAACGTCCCAACGTTCGCCCAGACACTGATCACCGAGGTTTTATGTAGTGGCCGGGCGAACATGTAGGCCGCAACACAAATTTCAATACGAAATTACCCGTGAGTAGTGCTCCTAGGCCGAAACACGCTGCCGTGCAAACAAGTTCGATGAGTAATCAACGCGCGCCGGGAGCGCTGCGCGGTGCGTGCGGGACCACGCATCATGGAATAGTTGCAATTTGAACTACTGGAGCGGCGACCCGAACACTGGAAACCCGTTCGGTGCCTTGCCAACTACAACTCGCGGGTACGGGGTTGTCGACATTATCCGCGCGCAAGCCGGGCTCTCGCACGAATCAGCTCGGCACAATTGAGCGATAGGTGAAGCCGAACTGAAGCCTCGGGTGCCCGCGGAATCTAGATAAGTTCGCCGCCGTGCGCCCATCGCGCATCGAGGCTGACCCGCACCGGTACCTGTTGCGGGCGGGGGGTCGGCGTGGCCGGTCGGTGAGGCGTCCGCGTTTCTTGCCTTCCTGGCCAGGTACGCGCAGCCCGCGGCCAAGACTTGACTGGCAGCTCAGGCGGGTATTCGGGACGGTATCGGCCCGGCGACAAGTTGGGCACGATTTCGTCGGCCGCGTATGCCTCGTGGGAGCGTCCTGAGGTGTTCTCGGCGGCACGCTCCGGAATTATGGTCAAAAGAGCAGGTAGAAGGCAAATTGGGGCGCCGGAATGCGGCTCGCCGGCCGGGTGAGCCTCGTTACATGAAGCCGCTTGATTGGAGCGCTCACAGCAAGCCATCGCATACTTGACGGCATGCCGCAAGCGACATCGCCGCAAACTGCCATTGCGGTGGTGGGTGGTGCGCTGGTGTCAGGGCGAGGTCTTTGATGGCACCCTCTGGTGGCACACATCGCCGCCATCGCGCCGCTACCCCACCGTCGCGCCTTCGCAAGGGACTGATGCGTGGGTTGATGGCCCTGGTGTCGGTGGGGGCGGTACTGATGACCGGGGCGGGATATTACGTAGCCCACGGCGCATTCGGCGGCATCACCATTTCGGAGGCGCTGTCGCCGGAGGACCCGCGGTCCAGCGGCGACAACATGAACATCTTGCTGATCGGGCTGGACTCGCGCAAAGACCAGGACGGCAACGACCTGCCCTGGTCGATCCTGAAGCATTTGCACGCCGGTGATTCCGACGACGGCGGCTACAACACCAACACGCTGATACTGGTGCACATCGGGGCCGACAATAAGGTCGTCGCCTTTTCGATTCCCCGCGACGACTGGGTGCCGTTCAACGGCGTTCCCGGCTACAACCACATCAAGATCAAAGAGGCGTACGGGCTCACCAAGCAATACGTCGCCAACAAGCTCGCGAATCAGGGTTCCATCAGCCAGAAGGAACTCGAGACCAAGGGCCGTGAAGCCGGCCGGGCCGCGACGCTGCGCGCGGTGCGGAGCCTGACCGGTGTTCCCATCGACTATTTCGCCGAAGTCAACCTGGCCGGCTTTTACGACCTGGCGCAGAGCCTGGGCGGCGTCGACGTGTGCCTGAACCACCCCGTCTACGACTCGTATTCGGGCGCCGACTTCCCGGCCGGTCGGCAGAGACTGGATGCGTCCCAGGCGCTTTCGTTCGTCCGGCAGCGGCACGGCCTGGAAAACGGCGACCTGGACCGCACCCACCGCCAGCAGGCGTTCATTTCGTCGGTCATGCAGGAGCTGCAGGCCTCGGGCACCTTCACCAACATCGACAAGCTCAAGAGCCTGATGGCGGTGGCGCGCAAGGACGTTGTGCTGTCGTCGGGCTGGGACGAGGACTTGATCCAACGCCTGGGCACGCTGTTCTCCAGCGGTAACGTCGAATTCCGCACGCTGCCCGTGCTGCGCTACGACAACATCGACGGACAGGACGTCAACATCATCGACCCGGCGGCGATCAAGGCCGAGGTGGCCGCGGCGATCGGCGCTCCGCCGCCGAGCACCACGCCCGCCACCACCGCCGCCAAACCCAGCCCGTCCACCGTGGTCGACGTGGTCAATGCCGGCAGCATGACCGGCATGGCGTCCGAGGTGTCCCGCAACCTGAAAAAGCACGGCTACACGGCAGGCCAAGTGCGCGACCGTAATTCGGGCGAGCCGACCGCCACCACCATCGAGTACGGCGCCGGCGCCGAAACCGACGCGCGCAACGTCGCCACCCTGCTCGGGCTCGACGCGCCCAAGCAGCCCAACGCCGCCGTGGCGCCCGGGCACATCCGAGTCACCGTGGACACCAACTTCTCAATGCCGGCGCCCGACGAAACCACGACGGACGATACGACGACGACCACGACGACCAGCAGGTCCAACACCTACTACTACGACGGCACGACGACCACCTATCCGACGCCCGATCAGGGCAAGCCGATCGACGGCGGCGGCGTTCCGTGCGTGAATTAGCTGCGCAAGTGGGCGGATCACTCAGGCGGTTGTGGGTCGGTTCGAATCACGCGTCGGGGCCACAACTTTGAGAATCGCCTTCCCGGCTCGCGCCTAGTCGGCAAGTATCTCAGTTGTGGCAGCAAGCCCGGACCCCTTCGACAACCTTGCGTATACGTTCATCCGGCACCCGATAGATGAACTCGGTGACGCAGAGCGCGCGGAGATCGAAGCCTTTACGACAGGCGGCTTCGAACTTGTCAACGGCGCTCTCCGCGGTCATATCTCCATGACGCCATCGTTGCAGTTAAGCATCGACACGATCCGGGACGCACTTCGGAGATTTCCGCTGGAGGCTGATATGCGCGTGACGCGCGAGGTAGGAGCTTCCGACATAGGGCTTTCGAGAGCTGACGCCGCTCCTGCGAAGATCGGACGAAAGCTCTATGAACTGGGCTTTCTATCGACGAGCATGAACCAAATTCCGCCAGATTCGACCACGCACGCCGATCCGATCGAGTTGGACCTGCTTGTCCCGGCTGGCACTCCGGCCCTCGCTGTCGGAAGTCTTTCGGATTTTCCCCTCGAACGCGAGCTGCTGGTTATCGACGCCCGAGAGATCTTCATCGTAGACTCGCGAGTGAACGCTGTGACACGACGATGGCGGCTGTACGGCCGAGTGATACCGGAGGGAGGCCTACCGTGAAAATTGCGAGGAGTCCTCTGACCGGCGACAAGCTTGAATTACAAGAGGTGTCTGTTACCGCTGAGGAGGCGACTCTGCTTCGCCGTTTTGCGTCCCAGGGAACCTGGAAAATGCCTGTTTCGCAGTACGAGCGCGATCTATATGCGGCCGAGGGGCTGGAGCCGCCGGAGTAGGTGGGTTCGCACGTCAAACTGACCTACCACCAATTCAGGCGTGCGTGCCGCCGTCGATGCGGATCTCGGTGCCGGTGATCCAGGCCCCGTCGTCGGACACCAGCATGGCGATGACGCCGGCGATCGCGCTGGGCTCGGCCATCCCGGCGCCGCTCGACTCGACGGTGGTGGGCAGGATCGGCATGAGCCTGGGGAACAGCGACCAGTCAGCGTCTTTCGGAATGTATCCGCCTGTGGCATCGGTGATTCCGGACTTGATGCTGCCCGGCGCCACGCACGCCGCACGCAGGCCGTCCTTCGCGTACTCGAGCGCCAAGGAGTGCGTGAAGGACTGGATTCCACCCTTGCTCGCCGCGTAGGCCGCCATGTAGGGATGGGCGAACGACGCCGACGTGGAGCTGAAATTCACGATCGCGCTGCGCGCGTTGGCCAGCAGCGCCGGCAGCGCCTCGCGCACGACGAGAAACGTTCCCGTCAGGTTGATGCCGACGATCCGGTTCCACAGCTCGAGGCTGGTCTCGTGGGTGTGCGCGGCGCGCAGGACGCCGGCCGCGTTGACCAACGAATCCAGGCCGTCGAGCGTCTGCGCGGCCGCGGCCACGCCGTCGATCACCGAGTCCTCGTTGCCGACGTCCATCGGCAGGGTGGTGAGGCGGTCGGCCGTTGCGGCGTCGTCCGCCCGGGCCCGGGTGGCGGCCAGGCCGTCCTCGGCCACGTCGGAGGCCACCACGGTGGCACCCTCGTCGAGCAACCGCAGCGCGGTGGCCTGACCGATCCCCGACGCGGCGCCCGTCACCAGGATCCGCTTGCCCTCGAGTCGCTTCATAGACGGCGTCATAGAAGGCAGAGTAGATGTATGGACATCGGATTCATCGGCCTGGGAAACATGGGCCAGAGCATGGCGGCGAACCTGATCGGCGCGGGTCACCGCGTCACCGTGTACAACCGCACCGCCGGCAAGGCGGAAGCCCTCGTGCAGCGCGGCGCGACCGCGGCGCGGACCGTGGCCGAGGCGTGCCGGGCCGAGGTGGTGTTCACCATGCTGGCCGACGACCGGGCCGTGGAGGCCGTCGCGCTCGGCCCGGACGGGATCGCGGCGTCGCTGCCGGCGGGGGCCACGCACGTGTCGTCGAGCACGATCAGCGTCGCGCTGTCGGAGCGCCTAGCCGCCGCGCACGCCGAAGCCGGCCAGCGCTACGCCAGCGCGCCGGTGTTCGGTAGGCCCGAAGCGGCCAGCGCCGCAAAGCTTTTCGTCATCGCTGCCTGCGCCCCGGGGGTCCTGCAGCCATTGCAGCCGCTGTTCGACGCGATCGGCCAGCGCACCTTCGTGGTGTCCGAGCACCCGCACACCGCCAACCTGGTCAAGCTCAGCGGCAATTTCCTGCTCGCGTCGGCGATCGAGACGATTTCGGAGGCCGTGGCGCTGGTGTCCAAGGCCGGCGTCGACCGGCAGCAGTACGTCGACATCCTCACGTCGACGCTGTTCGCCGCGCCGGCCTACCAGACCTACGGCGGGCTGATCGCGCGTCAGGAGTTCGAGCCGGCCGGCTTCGCGGCGAGCCTGGGCCTCAAGGACGTCCGGCTGGTGCTGGCGGCCGGCGAGCAGCTGCAGGTGCCGCTGCCGGTGGCCAGCCTGCTGCGGGACCGCTTTCTCACGCTGGTGGCGACCGGCGGCGGGCACTTGGACTGGTCGGCGCTCGCCACCCTCGCCGCCCGGGACGCCGGGGACTCAGACCACTCCGCGTAATCCCTCGGCGCCGAACGCCGGCTCCAGCATCGCCGAGAAGTCGGGGCCGCGCCGCAGGATGTGGCCGCCGTCGACGTTGATGCACTGCCCGGTGATCCAGCTGGCCGCGTCGCTGAGCAAAAACATCGCCAGGTTCGCGACGTCCTCGACCTCACCCACCCGCGGCAACGGCGTGCAGTGCCGGTAGTCCGCGCTCAACTCGGGCGATTCCGTAATGGGCACAACCAGATCCGTGCGGATCAGGCCCGGACGGATGCTGTTGACCCGCACCCAGGACGGGCCGAGTTCGTCGGCGGCCAGTTGCATCATGTGGTCGACGGCCGACTTGGTGACGCCGTAGGCCCCGAACCACCGGTGGGTGTTGGAGGCCGCGATCGAGGAGATCCCGACGAACGAACCGCCGCCGCCGCGCACCAGCTCGCGGGCGGCGTGTTTGAGCACGTACATGGTGCCGTTGACGTTGAGGTCGACCGTGCGACGCCAGGCCTCGGAGTCGATCTGGGTGATCGGCCCGATGGTCTCCGACCCGCCCGCGCAATGCACCACGCCATGGAGCCGGCCGTGCCAGGCCGTGGCGGCGTCTACCGCGCGGGCGGCCTCCTCCTCGTTGGTGATGTCGGCGGGCTCATACCGAATCGCACCGTCGGCCTTGAGCACCTCGATGTCCTTGACCGCGGCCGCCAGCCGATCGGGGTTGCGGCCGATGATCATGACGGAAGCCCCGGACGCCACCAGCCCGGCCGCGACCCCCTTGCCGATCCCGCTGCCACCACCGGTCACCAGGTACGTCCGGTTGTCGAAAGAAAGCTGCACGCCGCGTCCCTTCACGCCAAAACTGAAACGGGTTCTAGCATAGGCGAGCGGTCATACGCCTTGGCCGGTCGCAGACTGTGCGATGCGCCGGGCGGCTTCGACCAATTTCGAGGCCGCTCGGCTGGCCTTTTTGCGATCGTCCGTGGTCACCGATTGGTGGGAGTATGCCACTTTGGACTTCAGGTTCAGCAGGGTTTGGAGGTGCCTTGTTACGTCACGCTCCGCCTTTTCCAACAAGGCGATCGCCGCACTGTGGCTCTCGCCGGCCGAGTACGCGCCCAGTCGACAACAACATATGGCGTCTGCAGCAGCGATACCGGCGTCAACCAACAGACCTACGGCCGCGTTCGGCGCGTCATCTTCGATGAGCACAGCGGCATCGTGGAACTCTGTCGCCTTCTTCAGCCGGCCGACCCGGACGGCTTCGGAGCACCGCCTCGTGCGCCCGGTCATCATCCTTGATCTTTTTTCGGAATCGCTCGGAGTTGCTTAACTAACCACGCTCGTGAGCCGGCCACGGTGAGGCCGTGTTCTACGACATCGCGGACCATGGGCTCGGCACCCGAACGACGCAGCTCATCGATGGTGAACTCGACGACGCGCGCATCGTTGCCTGTCCACCCAGACACCGCGGTCGTGAGCTCGCCGACACGGCGTGACCAACTACCCTCTGTCGCATCCCTACCACGTACCAAGAAGATGTCGACGTCGCTGTGCAGCGTCATCCCGCCCGTCGCCGCGGATCCAAAAACCGCCGCGTATGCCGGTGCTTCATCCCACTCGTCGAGGTGTTGCTCAAGGCGAGAAAAGAACGTGTTTGTCAGTCGCGCTAGTGCTTTGATCGGCTCTGCCGCAAGATGCTCGGAGTTGAGGCGGTAGATAAACGCGTTACCCACTCGATCGCCCAGAACCACGCCCTGGAGGACGAGCCTCGCGAGGACCTTGCGTATCCCTTCCTCGGAGAAGCCATCCAGGATTCGATGGATCTGGCCAGTGGTGAATGTGGCATCGTGCGTCGCCAAGATTGCCAGCACATCACCATCGAGGGTCGGGGTCACTGTGGCGAAAGGTCGGTTCAACTGCATCGGAGCCTCCAGCGATCTCCTACCGCTTAGTCGTATTATAGTTGGCTTAAGCGTACTTTAGTTAGTATAACCGTACTATAGTTTGATAAGCCGCGGTGCTGACACGTCAACGCGACGCAGCGGCTCATGCCCGGGCGGGCCGGGCCCAAGCGCGTCGCTGCGCCGAACGACTTATCGGCGCTTTGACAGACGGGCACCCTCTACGTGCCAGCTTCCGTGAACGGCATTTCGGGGCTCATTGGTCATCGCAGGCCTGAATTGGCAGGCCGCCTTCCAAAGGCTATGGCCGACAACGTTATTCGACGTATGACCCACAATCACCCGCAATGACACCAACGACCACGGCTCCGGCAACGCAAGGTCGTGACGCCGAGGCAGATCCGCCGCGACCACCGACCACCGGCCTTGGCGCAGCCTCTTCCGCCCCCGGCGGTGCTGGTTTAGAACTAGTTCATTTTTGACTGTGATGGCGCGCACTCGACTTGTACACTCCGGCAGGTGACTGCCGAGACGCCAAGGGGTGTGGTGTTCACCAATCTGCGTCTGATCTTTGCGCTGGGCGCGCTGGCCACGGCGGTGGCGGTCGGCTGGCAGAGCGTCCCGCCGGGGCCGAGCGGAGGTGGGCTCGTCGAGCTGCGGTCGACCGCCGCACCGATGGAGACCACCAAGAAGAGCCCCATCGTGGCGACCACCGACCCGCGCCCCTTCGACGCGTGCGAGGACATCCCGTTCGACGTCCTGCAGCGGCTCGGGCTCGCGTTCACGCCGCCCGAGCACGAGGACGGGCTGCGCTGCCACCTCGACGCGGGCAACTACCAGATGGCCGTCGAGCCCATCATCTGGCGCACCTACGAGCAATCCCTGGCCCCCGACGCCGTCGAAACCACGATCGCGGGCCATCGCGCAGCGCAGTACTGGGTGATGAAGCCGACCTACCACAACAGCTTCTGGTACTACTCCTGCATGGTCGTGTTCAAGACCAGCTACGGCGTGCTGCAACAGGCGCTGTACTTCTCGACGGTCTACTCCAACCCCGAGGTGGAATGCATGTCCACCAATCTGCAGCGCGCCAACGACCTCGCGCCGTATTACAAGTTCTAATCTCCACGGGGCGGCGGGGCTCTCCCTGCACGCTGCGGTATCTCCCGCTCGACTGCTTCGCGGCCTTCTCACACGATATGTCCGAGCTGGCGAGGTAGACACAAAATGAGGGCACCCAGCCGATCGGTGGCGATCACCACCGCCTCGACTACGGTCGCAACGTCCTGCAGGATATCGAGACCGCGCTGATTCGATATCTGGCCGAGTATGTCTCCGACCGGGTCCCAATCAGAAATCCTTCGCGAAATCCAGGAAACGCATCACCGAATCGTGCTTTGGTGCACCGCGGCCAACTGCCGAGCGTCGGGTCTGCTGCACACCGGCGATCTCCGCCAGTTCGGCGGAATGATAACGCGGGCAGGAAAATTAGGGTCCCTCGAACTGGCGGCAGCTACCCAAAGGTCACCGACGAATCTGGAAGGCGTCGGCGACGGCCGCGGATACCGCCCAGCCGGCAAGCAGCACTCCAGCGGCCCCAGGAGGCAGCGCCTACCGGTGCGAGCAACTCAGTTCAGATAGACGTTGACGAGCGTGAGACTGAAGGCTCAATGCGAGGCCCGTTGCTGGCCACTGCGGCCTCGGCGGTCTCGTAGCGAGCCCACCCGGCATTGGCTCCCAGCCCGCCTGTCCCAATTCCGGCCGCCTTCAACCCGGTAACGGCCGTGAGCGGGCCGGGTGCAAGCCATACCCCCGCCCCGGGGCTGGGCGTCGGCGCCGGCAACAGTTGGCCGTTGCTCGTCGGCAGGTTGCCGCTTTCGCCCGAGCCAAGCGTGTCGTCGGGGAGTTGTTCTGTGGGACTGTGATCCCCGATGGCTTGAGACACATGTGCTTCCGAGCAGCCGGGACAGCGACCCCAGTAGATGACCTCCGCGCCATCGAGGTGGAAGCCGTTGGTGTCCGAAACGGAGAGGCAGGGTGCCGCACCGATCGCGCAGTCGACGTCGGCGATGGCGCCGCAACCGCGGCAGACCATGTGATGGTGGTCGTCGCCGACGCGGGTTTCGTACCGCGCGACCGAGCCCGGTGGCTGAACCCGCCGCAACAGATTGACGTCGGTCAGCGCGTGCAGGATGTCGTACACCGCCTGCCGGGAAACCGTGGACAGGGTGGCACGCACGGCTCCGATGATCGTTTCGGTGTCGGCATGCGGATTCAGGTGCACCGAATGGAGCACCGCGATCCGCGAGCGGGTCACCCGCAAACCGACCGAACGAAGACGCCCCGCATATAGCGCCACCGAGGGCACCTGCAGCAGGCGAAGGTCTTTGCCGGAATTGATCAAGCCTCTGACCCTTTCCTGGAACCGCGAAACCCACTGGTGTTGCAGCACCCTTGAGAGCTTAAGGAACTTCGCCAGCGTAAATTCGACGCGCGCTGAACAGTAGCCGAGACGCTGCCGGAAAGCGCTGTCGCTTGCAGCAATTCACGAAACTCTTCATGCTCATCCGCGGCCAGCAACGCACTGCCTACTGACAAGACACCGATCAGGGCGCATTCCGCGCCGACGCTGGCGAATAGGCAGGGCACGACGCGAAGTTCAAGTCGAAACTACCTGCCGGTAGCCGCCAAGACCTGTCTTCCGTCCACGAGAATCCCGCTGCGCAACCAATCATGTGCGTCACGCACGAATCGATGCGCT
The DNA here is from genome assembly GCF_002086635.1 of Mycobacterium alsense. GTDB lineage: Bacteria > Actinomycetota > Actinomycetes > Mycobacteriales > Mycobacteriaceae > Mycobacterium > Mycobacterium alsense. Next base: position 25,632 of record NZ_MVHD01000012.1, read on the forward strand.
GATTCGAGTTGTCAATGCCAGGGCTTCTGCGGCCCTGGCGCGTAGTGAGGATTGGCCGCAGACGCGAATTAAGACAGCCTAGCCTTAATTAGCTTAGGCAAGCCTATTGTTTCTCGCCTAATCCTGAGGTAGCGTCCGTCGCGCCCTTCGGTGCAGATGTTGACGGCTGAGTACTTTAAGGAGTCGCTGTGCAGCTTTCCCCTCGTCCCGATTCGACCGGTGAGCTCGTCCGGGCCACGCCGCGCAGATTGTTGGTCGCCGGTGCCGTCCTGGTCGGCGCCAGCCTCATCGCCGCGCACCCGGTAGCGCCCAACCTGGTCGCTGCTAACACGCTGGCCGAGGCCCAGCACCGGGCGGTCGAGCTCACCAGCGGGCTCGGTGATGTGCTCGGCGACTACGAAGACGTCGCCAGTCAAGCACTCATCAACCTGCAAACGGTGGGCGGCGGGGCCGGGATTGCGATTCCAGGGCTGTTGCAGCAGATGGGCACCAACCTGTCCGGTTACGGAGGCCTGCTCAGCACGGCCCTCTCGGGCGCCCAAACCGGTTTGCAGAACGCGTTTTACGGCGGGTGGTACGGCGGCGACGACGGATTTGTCTTCGGGCTTTTCGGAGGATCTGTCACGCACGCTGGCGTGACGGAATCGGGCAGCACGCTGCAGCAGATTCTCAGCGCCCTAAGGCAAGGCAATCTCTTCGGCGCTTTCGGCTACTACGACGAGTGGGCGCTGGAGGCGCTGGACCACACGATGAAGCCTCTGCTGAGCCCATTCCTTAGCACCGCCAAGGCAGGGGCGCCCCCAACCCCGACGATCCCCGGCCAGATGTTGCAAACCCTGACCAACGTGACCGAGTCGTTTTTGACCTATTCGAACCTCAAATCCCTCAGCGATGCGCTGCTGTCGCCGGAGATTGGCGTCACTTTCGGGTTGTTGGCGGACCTGGGCAAAATCGGGGGCGACCTGTCCTCCGAAAACGTCGGCGCCGCACTGACTGACGTTCTCAAGGTGCCAGCGGATCTGGCCGGCGACCTTCTCAATGGCTATGTCTATCCGAGTGCCCTGTACAACCCCGCCGGCGAGGCATTCACCGGCCTACTCAACAACGGCAGCCTGCTCCAGCAACTGCTGGTGACGTGGCCGACGCAGCTGGCCCATGCTTTGAGTGAGTCGACGACGCCTGGAGCGGCCGCAGCCATTGGATCAACGGCTGTCCAACTCACCGCATTGTTAGGCGGCAACGGGATTAATGGCCTATTGAGCGGTCTAGGCGGCAACCTGGCCGGGATCATTCCCGGCGCGTTGCTGAAGATCATCAGCGCAGTGCTGCACACTCTTTGAGTCGTGCGCGGCGGCGGGGCGGGAACTCAGACTTCCTGCCCCGCCGCGTCGTTGGGCCTTTCAAAGTGAAAACAAATCGGGCCCGTTTCACTCGGTTGGTCGCGTCATTCGGTTGGACGCAAAGCGTGAATTCGACAACAGTGGGCGGCTTCTCATTTAAGCTGCCGAGCGTGAGGTTTCGTACCAAAGAGCGCGACGACTATGACGATGATGATGATGACGACGACGACTATGACGACGATGACGACGACATCGACGAGCCCGATGACAAGAAAAACCTGAAGCGGGCGTTGGGCGCGGTGACAGTGGTAGCCGCCTTGGCGATCATCTTGGCGGTGGTGCTGTTCTTCGACAGCGGGAATTCGGGGGACAATTCGAAGCCGGCAACGCAGCCGGCAAGTTCAACCGAGGAGGCGGCGGCAGCGGTCGCCAGCGCCCACGACAACGGCCCAGCCACCGTCATCACCGACGACCCGAGTTGCGCGGCGTGGACGGCGATCAATACTTCGCTCGCTAAGGACGGGCAAGGCATTTGGAATGATCGCGACCGCTCGGTCCCAGCATCGGCGTGGGATGAGAAGCAGCGCGTGCAGTTCACGGCCGCGGCCCAATCGATGCGTAATGCGGCCGCGCAGACCGTGGGCCTGGTCAAGCTGACGCCTCACCGGATCATGCGCGAGCTGTACGAGCAATTCATCGCCTACGCGTTCGCCTACGTGTCGCACGTCCCGAAGTACGTTCCCTCCGATGACAATTTCGCCGGCACCGCAAACAGCGCGGCCTCGGCGCTCGGCGCGATATGTACCGCCATCACCGACGGGTCCGCGGCAGCGCGCGGACCGATGGTCCCGCCCGGCGAGTCACCGGCGAAAGTCGCGCCGGTAGGAAGCCCGACGAACCCCAAGCCGTTCTTGACCAGTCCCAATCCCACCTGCCCGAAGTGGAAGTCGGCGTTGGAGCAGTTCGGCCAGCAAACCGCGGCGTGGCAGAGCATGAGCCCGAACATTCCCGTCATCTTGTGGAGTGATGAGCAAAAGGCGGCAAATTACGCCGCCGCCCAGGTCATGACCGCCTTCGCCGGCAACCTGGAACAGCTGGGCCGCGACAGCAAGAACCTCACCTGGCAGGACTTCGCGAACCTCTCGGCGCAGTACCGCCGCGCATTCGCGTTATCCGTGCCGACGTATGCGCCGGCCGACAACCATCTGGCGAACGCGGCCAGCTACCTGTCGACGACGATCCTCGGGGCCTGTGCCGTCATCCAAGGCACCTGACCAAGAGGCGCGGCCTTCCCATGAAGGGATGCCCGTGCCTGATCTGCAGATGAACTACGGAGGGATAGCGGCGTGCCGACCAACGAAGAGCGACGCGCAAAAGCCAAACGCAAGCTGCAACGACACCTAGAGCGCCAGGCTCAGCAAGATCGTCGTCGCCGTATCCTGACCATCCTCGGGACATCGGCGGCGGCAGTGGTCGCGGTCGCCGCAATAGCGGCCGGGATCTACCTCGCCAACCGCGACGATCACCACAAGACGGCGGCGGCCACCAGTTCCGCCAATCCCCCTGGGGGGGTAGCGCACCTACCGCCATTCGCGCCGTCGGCCAAACTCGGTGCCGACTGCCAATATCCGCCCTCGCCGGAGGCGGCCAGCAAACCGGTGGACCCCCCGCCAACCGGCAAGGTGGCCACGGACCCGTCGCAGATCAACGCCACCATTGTCACCGACCAGGGCCCCATCGGCCTGCGCCTTGCCAACAACGAATCACCGTGCACCGTCAACAGTTTCACGAGCCTGGCCAAGCAGAAGTTCTTCGATGACACGCATTGCCACCGGCTGACGACCTCGCCCAAGCTCGGTGTCCTGCAGTGTGGCGACCCCAAGGGCGACGGTACCGGCGGCCCCGGCTATCAGTTCGCCAACGAATACCCGACCGACCAATACAAGCCCGACGACCCCAAGGCTCACAAGCCGGTCCTCTACCCGCGGGGAACGTTGGCCATGGCCAATACCGGAGCCGACACCAACGGCAGTCAGTTCTTCCTCGTCTATAAAGACTCCCAGCTACCGCCGGACTACACGGTATTCGGCACCATCCAGCCCGACGGGCTGGCCACGCTGGACAAAGTCGCCAAGGCCGGCGTCGCCGCCGGCGGACAGGACGGAGCGCCGGCCACCGCGGTGACGATCCAGTCGGTGCAACTCGGCTAAGCGATCATTCGCCCTTCGGCTTGCGACGCGGACCCGGGTGCCGCGCGCGTCGAGTGGACAGGTGAACCAGGTTCGCCGTCGCTTCCGAGTCCTTCAGCGCCTCGGCGATCCGGTGGCACCTGTCCTCCATCGCGGTCACCTGCGCCTGCGACATCTGGGCCAGGAACACCTTCCGGACCTCCCGGGCGTACGTGACCATGGCTTGCTGGGCGACTATGCGCCCCTTGTCAGTGATGGTGGCGATCACACCGCGCCGGTCCGTGGGGCTGACACCGCGCTGTACCAGTTCCTGGCTTTCCAGGCGCCGGACCTTCCTCGTCACATGCGTCGGCGGTGACGGCAGGGCCACGGCCAAGTCGCCCATGCGGGCACTGCCGCCGGGCGAATTGCTCAGTATTTGCAGCAAATTCACGTCCCCGAGCGACAGCCGGTGGACGTCGGCGAGTGTCCCGTTGAGCACCGCGTACACGTGGATGGCCGCCGCGAGGAAGTTCTCCCAGGACTTTTGTTCGGCTATATCCAACCCGGGAATATCACTGGCGGTCCGGCCGCCGATCAGGCCGTTCATGAAAGCACATCGTAGGCCACGCTTCATGTCATGAGAAGCGATTCGAAATGGATCTTGCGCGGGCGTAGCGCCGAAGCGCTCACCTAACGAACCCCCGAATACCCTTGCGGCATAACCAGATTTCTTCTTAGGATGGCGCGCCATATTACTGGCGGGTACTTTCATGTTGAAACAATATTGCAGTCGTAAATATTTGCTGATGGCACATTACTACGCTGATGAACAGGGGTTTCTAATCTGCCTCCTAGTTGCCCGGCGAGTGGATGGGATGCGGCCTTATGCCCTATAACTCCGAACGCCACATTCGCGGCGACGTCTTCGATACTGTGCGGACACACGTCAAATTGCGACGGAAGGCGTTGGAGGAGACGGACATGCGACTGGCACTTGGTCGTGGAGCCCTCACCGGAGTGGCCGTTGCAAGCCTGGTCGGCGTCGTCACGTTGCTGAAAGGCCTCGAGGCGTCTGAATGCGCGCTCTACAAGTCTGCGTTGATCTGGACCCTTCGTTCAATGGGTTGGGCGCGAACATGACGGGCGTTTGGATTCGGCGAGTGTCCCGGACACCGTCGACGGCGCGATGCCGGCGATGGTTCCCCTGGGTCCGGAGTCAATTGACGGTAGCGCCGAGCATGCCTACAGATGCAGCATGTCGGTTGCCCGCAGCGGCAGCTTGCCGGGGCGTCCGGGTTTGCCCGCGCGTCACACCGTTCCAATGCAGTACGGATCACAACGCGCCGGGTGTCGGAAGTGAAACACCCTACCCGGCAAAAGGGTTGGATGTTGCCTGCCAAGCAATGCGCTTGGTGGCGGTGTAGAAGGAGGTGGGGAGCGTGTCATTTGTGACAACGCAACCGGAATTGCTGATTGCGGCGGCCGATAGTTTGTCCGACATCGGCGCTTCAATGAGCACGTCGAATGCGGTGGTGGCACCGCCGACGACGGGAGTTGCCCCGCCAGCCGCCGACCAGGTGTCGGCCTTGGTGGCCACACAGTTCGCGGCGCACGGGTTGGCGTATCAGACGGTGGCCTCGATGGCTACCCAGGTCCATGAGGCATTCGTGAGCGCCTTGGCGAGCGGTGGGATTTCCTACGCGGCGGCAGAGGCGGCTAACGCAGCCGCGGCTCGCTGAACAAGGCAGCCGCAATGTTTTTCGCGTTTTTCCCCCCTGAGGTCAATTCGGGGCTGATGTACACGGGCCCCGGCTCGGGACCGTTGGTCGCCGCTGCGGCGGCATGGGACGGGTTGGCCGCTGATCTGTATTCGACGGCCAGTTCCTATGAGTCGGTGATTTCGGCGTTGACCAGCGGGTGGACTGGTCCGTCGGCGTTAACGATGGCGGCTGCGGCGACGCCATATGTGTCGTGGATGAGCGCGACGGCTGCCCAGGCGGCGGAGGTGGGTGCCCAGGTGAAGGCCGCGACGGCAGCCTACGAAGGCGCGTTTGCCATGACGGTGCCGCCGGCGGTGGTGGCGGCCAATCGGGCGTTGCTGGCGGTGTTGGTCGCGACGAACATCTTCGGTCAGAACACCCCGGCGATCGCCGCCACCGAGGCCGACTACCTCGAGATGTGGGCCCAGGACGTGGCGGCGATGAACGGCTACGCGGCGGCGTCCACCACTGCGGTCCAGGTGCAGGCCTTTAGCGTGCCACCGACGATGACCACGTCGGCGGCGGCCACCCCTGCGGTGGGGATCACCGATGGGGCGAGCGTATTGGCGGGGTTGACGGGCCTTGGCGGCGCGCTCAACGGCGCGCTGGATTCGTTGACGACGTCGGGTCCGTTGTCGGGGGTGCTGAGTCAACTGGGCTTGGGTTCGTTGGCGAGCCTGGCGAGCGCGAATCCGACGACACTGGCGCAACAGGGTTCAGTGTTCATCCAGTACGCGATGTACCCGGCGCAGATGTTGATGCAGATGAGTTCGATGGGCCAAAACGGCAGCACCGGGCTGGTCTCGTCGGGCCCCGACGAATTGCTCACCACCATCGGCAATTTCGTCGACGACAAGATGAAACTGGTGGTTGGCGGGATCAGCAACCAGCTCAGCACGTTCGGGTCTTCGATCTCGGCGAAGTTGGCCAGCGCCACCCAGCTGGGTGGACTGTCGATTCCGCCGGGGTGGTCCAACGCCGCCCAGGGGGTCGACGGGTTGACCCGGGCCGCGCCGCTGTTGCCGTCGAACAGTGTCAGCACAGTGCCGCTGTCGCAGGCCGTCGCCGGGACGCAGGCCAGCCCGCTCGCGCAGGGGCTGATGAACGCCCTCAGCGGCGCGCACAGCCCCGCAGGTATCGCGAACAAGCTGCCACCGGTCAAATTCATGCCCCGCTCGCCACTCGGCGGGTAATCAAACACACTGCGGCGTGGTGCTTTTGGTCCGGATTTGACATTCACTCCGCGGTTCGTGGCGATCGCGTAGGCGATGCTCGGGTCGTGGACATTCGCGGACCGACGGGCCCTCCACAACAACACACGCTATTGCGGCCTGTCGTTATCGCTTCGCGGACCAACCTCCGGACGACCCGCAATTCACGTTTCGGCGATCGTTTGCCCACCATTTCTGCGCCACCATTGTTCGCGCCACCACACAGCAACCCCGGCCGTCCACGCTCACAGCCGATCCCGGCCCCAGCTAACGCCCGGCATATCCGAAATCTTCGCACCCACCACGGCGGCCCACCTTGCCCGTCGGTAGCTGCGTTGAGGAGTGTGGAAGCTGTCGTCTACTGGGCGCGGTAGGCTTCCGAGCGGGCGAATATGCCGACGACGGTGACGTTTCGCTGCTCGTCGTCGATGCGGTAGAGCACACGGTAGGTACCGCGACGTGCGCTATGGCGATCATTCAACGGCGCTCGGAGCCGCTTGCCAACTCGATGAGGATTTTCGAGCAACGGGCCAACGATGAACTCGTAGGCCGCGAACGCCACGGATTCGGGAAGTTGCTCGGCTAACTGCTTTTTGGCTGTCGGGGCGATGATCAGCGTGTATCGCGGGTCGGTCACGTCCTGGCTCGGCGTGCTCGCATCGCTGCAGCAAGGCTGTCCTGGTTCTGCCCTTCCCCGCGCGCCAGCTCAGCATCGGCCTGGCCAAGGGCGCGCAGCGCTGCCGGGTCGGACAATATCGCGATCGTTTCCTCGAGTGATTCAAGGTCATCGACGGCCACCAGGACCGCCGTGGGACGTCCATGCACCGTGACCGTGATCCGTTCGTGCAGGTTAGCGACACGGGCTACCAATTCCGACAGATGAGCCTTGGCCTGTGCCAGTGAGCTGACTTCAGTCATAGTCATAAGTATGACTAGAAGTTTTCCCGGCGTCCAGGACGACTCGTCCGGGCGCGCGGTCCTGACTACATACGGCATCGCAGCCACCCTCGACAACCATGACAACAGAGGAAATCCGCGACCAGGCCGCCGCCAATGCGCGGCAAAGCCGGTTTCACGCCAATATGACTTGTTGGCTGAACTCCTGGTTGAGTGTCATCGGGGTAAGGGGGTCGCGTTGTTGTGGACTGGTCGCGCTCAGCCGACAAGCACACCATAAGTGGATGGGCCATGCTCGGGCCACAGAAATGTCGGCACCTGGCCCCGGCCGGGTTCAGCTGATGAGGGCGGTCACGATTGCCGTGGTCTGTCGCAGGGCTGCTGCACTGACGGCGCCGATCGGTTCGTCGAGGGCGGCCAGCGGAAGCCACTGCACCAATTCGGGTAAAAGTGTGCCGTGGGGCTGGTCAACGGCGACGACCATCGCCACTGCGTCCTGGGGAAGGTGGCCGGGAATAAATGGGCAGGTGATCACTCGTCCGGTCGCAGCGCTGAGATGGATCGCGTTGGACAAGACCGCGACGTAGAGTTCGTGTTCACTGTCGCGCCGTGGTGCGATATCACCTGGGCTGATCACAAGCCGGCGGCGCGGTTGGCCTGATATATCTTCTGCGCGTAGCCGTCGATATCCAGCGCCGCAGCGGTGCGGCTGGTGTAGGTCTGCAATCCCACACGCAGGTGTTCGTTGCGCAGGGCTTGTTCGACCAACTCCGAACGATTCAGGCCAGCCGACCTGGCGTCCGCGTCGGCCGCGGCCAATACGTCGGTGGCGACGCTGACTGAGATCTTTTGTTTCGCCATACCGAATATCCTACCGATCATGCTACCTGCTGGTGTCGGGCTATTGCGGTCCGGACCAAGGGCTGGACGGGAGGCCGCCGGGGCCCGCATGACGTGACGGTCAGACCGAGCCGGTGGGATTTCTCGATCTGGCAATGGGGTAGCTGTGTGGTGGCGCGAACAATGGTGGCGCAGAAATGGTGGGCAAACGATCGCCGAAACGTGAATTGCGGGTCGTCCGGAGGTTGGTCCGCGAAACGATAACGACAGGCCGCAATAGCGTGTGTTGTTGTGGAGGGCCCGTCGGTCCGCGAATGTCCACGACCTGCAGGATGGGGATATTCAGAATGTTTCCCATCGCCAGGCGAAGTGCGGGAGGCGCCCCGCGCGCGGTGTTTGATCGTCGGGTTTAGTCTGCCGGGCATTCGCATTCGGGGCTTGTCACGCTCCTGCGCTGCGGCTGGCCGGCCATCGCTCCTCGCCATGACGGGCCGCGTCCGTGCTGCGCCTCGACTCCCACGGAAAGCGTCGGCAACGCCAGCAGGCATTACCCTAGATGCGTTGTACAACAACACTTTTAGCGGTATTCCGGCAGCGTCCGGGGTGGCGGGAATGGCCGGCCCAGGGCGGGGCCTTACCCCGGGATTCGACCACCCGGGAGCTTGCGGCACCGGGCTCGTGCGCAGGAAGTACGGGCGCCCGAATCGGTCGATCACAGCGTATGCGAACAATATTCATCTGCGGCGGCAAAACCGAATACGCAAAGCCCATCAGACAATTACGACCAGCGCCCGACACCCGTCTGGTATTCGGTAGAAAACAGCCACCACAATAGTCAATGAATGGCGCCTATTCGACCCGTATTTCTCAGGTACGTTCAGCTCACTCGATACCCGAACTCACGCAAAGGAGATGGTCGTGGACCTCGCAGCCCGCCGCCCTCACATCAGCGCCGGCATCGCTTTGGCCAGCGCCGCAGTCATCGCCGCAGGCCCGATGACCCAGCATCTACCGAAATTCGATGTCGCCCAACACCTTCCCGAGGTGAGCGTGTCCGAGATCAACCTGACCGACGCCAGCGAAAGCATGATGGACCTGTTCTCCAGTGTGGAGAGCCAGCTCGCATCGCTAGCCAGCGGAGCACCCGCGGCCGCCGTGCCCGCGGCGGCCCTCACCGACTTCTTGAACCCCGCCATGCTGCCGCTGCCCGCCGCGACGTGGGTCAATCTCTTCCAGAATGCGGGTGCGAACCTGCAGACAGACGTGGGCTTGTGGCAGGCCGACCCGTTCCCCATTGGGCAGCAAATGCTCGCCAACTGGGCCCAGTACGGAATTGACTACATCACCCCGTACAAGACCGCCGCGACAGGCGCTGTATCATTGCTTAAAGCAAACAAAAATGGGACGCCGGGGCTCTTCTTTAAGTCACTCCATAATGCGTGGAGCATGTACCTTACCGGGAATATCAGGGGTGCGGAGCAACAACTGTACCTCGCTCTGGTGCAGAACCCGCTTTCCAGTGTCGCGCTTCCGCTGGAGCAGACCCTGAAGTTCCTGCCCCAAATACCGCAGAACTTCACCAATCTCGTCAATGGAATGGTAGGCTCATCGGTGGACTACACCAGTTCTTTGACGACGGTTGGATTAGTGGGTTTGGGGGTGCTCGCGCAGCCTTTCGGCGCTCTGAGTACAGGCCTTCAGCATGTTTCGGATGCGTACAATGCGGGGAATCTGCCGGCGATGCTCGGTTATGCGGTCGACATCCCCGGTGAGATTGCGAATAGCGTGATCAACGGGACTGTCAACGCGTCTGGGTCCCACTATGGTCTTCTGACTCCGCAGGACGGGTTGCTCACCACGTTCACAAATGTTATTCCCCAGACACTCGCAAAGCAGATAGTCTCGCCCAACGCCCAGAACCTCTCGACGGGGGGTAGCCTCGCGGTGTCGGGCCAGCAGCTGGTCAACGCGCTGACGACCGGCTGGCCCGACTGGACTCCTGCCATTAACGCCGTGTCAGGCGAGTTGACTGCCTGGTTGCAGCAAATCCCGTCGGTCGTGTCGAACTTGCCGACGATATTGGGCGGCGCGCTCGGCAGCCTCGCCGCCCACATCGGGCTGATCGTGGCCAACCTGCTCAAGTTGCTCTAAATCAGCCGGAGTGTTGCCGAACACGGCAAGCGATCACCAACATCGGTTGGCCCCCTTCGCTAGAGGGGGCCAACCGGCTTTTAGGCTGGTTGTCTGAAGTGGGCGGATTCACCTCGGCCCCGGACCGCGCAACGGCCACCACCACGGTCGAGCATGCCCGTGGGCTCCCGGCGGCCATTGATTCCTGCGCAACCAACGCCCGACACGAACGTCGCAACGCGCAGTTTTACGGCGCGATTTGGGCCAAGCCCAGGTGCATCGACGCTCTGTGAGGTCACTCACCGTCAGCGAGTCAGTCAGATGCCGACGATGGTCATCAGGAGGTGTTCGAGTCCGCGGAAGTCATCGACGTTGCGGGTGTAGAGCGGAAGGTCGGCGGCCAGGGCGGTGGCGGCGATCAACAGATCCACGGCTCGGGGGCCGCGTGCCTTGCGCCCGGTGGCGACGATCGCGGCGTAGATGCGTCCATAGGCCCTCGCCGCCTCGTTGTCGAACGGTAGTGGATCGAAGCTGGCTTCGGCTCGTTGGAGGCGATCTTGACGTCGCGCGCGCTCGCCAGCATCGGCCGTCGCGTGCGGGCCGGCGGCCAGCTCAGCCACGGTAAGGGCGCTGATGGCAAGTTCGATGGGCAGCTGCTCGGCGTCGAGGTGATCCAGATCGATCACGACCGAGGTGTCAATGAGCCCCTGCGGGTGACGCGGGGCCTCAGCCACGAGGCGCGATGTCCTGGCTGGCGGCCCGATCGAGATCTGCCCGCAACCGGTCCCACCGGACCCGGGGTGCGCCCCTGAACGCGGCGATGGCCGCCTCGGCGCTGATGAATCGATGCCGGCGCAACGGGGAAAGTTCACCGACCGCGATGCCATTGCGGGTCACCACGAACGACTCGCCCTGGTCAAGCTGGCGCATAATCTCGCCACTGTTGTTGCGCAGCTCCCGCTGCGTGATCTGCCTGGACATGCCAACAGCGTAGCACGAGTGCTACGCTGTTCGACCGCGACAAGACGCTGCTGAAATGTGCCGGGCTTGAGCCGGGTCCGACGCACAGTCTCTGCAGCGGTTGGTTGATTCACTGCGGCGGTGCGGGCGTGACGGCGGGTGTTGCTGTCTGGCGAACGCGCAATGGTGATGAAGAAATGGTCGGCAAACTATTGTCGGCAAGTTATTTGAGTCGCGGCGGTGGGAATTAGAATGCGAACCGCATGATGCCGTCAGCGATCGCAGGGATTACCACATGAAGCCCGAGAGCGTGCGTAGGGGTGCGGGGCGCTTATAAGATCTTCCGACTGTCGTCTGAGGTGCGGGAGGGCCCGCGTCCGCAGGCTTGATCACTGTAATTCAGGCTTGCGGGTATTTCTCGTCTGATGCTTATTACATGGGCATGCGCCGTGCCGCATCGGTCGTCGCGGGTCGTCTTGACTGGCCACGCCTCTTGTGTCCCCTGCCCTCGAAGAAAGGGACCGGCGCGGATGGGACGGCTACGGTAGATGCGTTGCACGGCAGTGTCTTTAGCGGTGCACCCATAGCATCTGGGATGTTGGTCGTCGCTGCGCCAAATCGTGAATCCGCTCCGATTCATCTCGCTCCGATGCTGGCCGGTCGTGCACAAAATCTTTGCCAACCAGGGGCGCGGATGGGTCGGTCACAGGCGCTTCTGATCAGCGGTCTCACGACGCCGAAGACACGGCAGATGATCTGTTTGCCGCGTTAATAAGAATATTGCCTATCCCGCCCGATATTTGGATACCCGCCCACTTCATAGCAATTGATGAATGGTGCCTATTGACCCGATATTTCTCAGGTACGTTCAGCTCACTCGACACCCGAAACACACACAAAGGAGATGGTCGTGGACCTCGCAGCCCGCCGCCCCCTCATCACCGCCGGAGTCGCCCTGGCCAGCGCCGCCGTCATCGCCGCCGGCCCGATGGCTCAGCATCTGCCCAACCTTCATGTGGCCCAACACCTTCCCGAGGTGAGCGTGGCCGACATCAACCTCACCGACGCCAGCGAAAGCATGATGGATCTGTTCGCCGGCGTGGAAAATCAGCTTGCCTCGCTGGCGAGCGGAGCAAGTGCGGCCGCGCTCCCCGCCGCCTCGACGGGGCTTCCTCTACCCATTCAGACGTGGGTTGATACGTTCACGACGGCGGGCACCAACCTGCAGACGATTTTTGGTCGGTGGAGCCAGATTCCGTTCCCGGTGTTGCAGCAGGTCGGGGCTAACTGGCTCAGCTATGCGGGGATCTACGTCGGGGCGTACCAGCATGCCGCGACAAACGCGGTGAACTTCTTTACCTCGGTGAAATCGGGTTTTCAGCCGCAGCTCCAGACGGCGCTCACCGACTTCACAGGGGGCAACATATCCGGCGCGATAACGGCCTTGTACACCGCGTTCTGGGGTGGCGCGTTTACAAGCATCGGGCAGCCGATGGAAGTCGTTACCACCATCATCCCCAATATCACGCATGAGCTCTACAACGCGACCAACTTTCTGTTTGGGCCCGCCTCACCCTTCCTGACGGGCGTAGGTGCCTTTGCTTTGCTTAACTTTCCCAACCAGGTTCAGCTGGGCCTGGGTGGGAGCCTTCAAGCTGCTTTCAATGCGTGGAACACTGGGGACGCGGGCGGGGCAGTAGCGAATTTGATCAACACCCCCGGGGCAGTGGTGAATAGCGCGCTCAATGGATTCGTTGGTAACGGTGGCTTGCTCAGTGCTGGCCCAGCTAAGTTGAATTCTCCTAATGGGCTGCTTAATGAGCTGGTGGATATTTTGCCTCAGCTGTACTCACAGGCGATCGTTGCTCCCGGCGCGGTGCCGATTGTCGGCGGCAACGTAACCAAGGGCTTCACGCAGAGCGGCAGTCTTGCTGGGGCGTTCCAGGGATTCGTGAACCAGCTGATCAATGGCTGGCCGAACCTAACGCCCGTGGTCAACGATATTAATGCTGGACTGACGCAACTCCTGCAAACCATTCCGTCGGTCCTGTCGAATCTCCCATCGCTTTTGGGCCAAGCTGGCGCATGGTTGACCAGCAATATTGGGTTGTTGATTTCCAACCTTCTCAAGCTCCTCTAAGTCCGGTGCAGGTCGCCGGCGCGAGCCGGTGACCTCCACACAGCGATCGGCCCCCTCCGCAAGTTACGTGGCGGAGGGGGCCGATCGTCTCACAGCCCTGTTGACGGCGGGTCGAAATCTAGGCCGGTGACGAGGGGTTTGAAAGGTAGGCCACGGTGCGATGGTTACACACGCAAACCGAGGAGGTGGGCCACCTGTGGCCCTCGTTGCGTGAGACCCACGGCTCGTTAACGATGCTGTTTACACGCGGCGTATGCTCGTGTCATGTTGCGTGTGAGTGACGAGACTCGTGAGCAGGTGTTGCGCATCGGTCGCGAGGAGTTCGGGGGTGCCTCGGCTGATGAGACGATCCGCCGGCTGATCAACGAGCACTGGCAGGCCAGCGCCATTGCCGCGGTTCACCGCTATCGCCAAGGTGACCCCCAAGGTTGGGCCGACCATGTCGACGAAGCCCAGGAATGGTCGGACGTCGAGGCGCCGATCGCCGATGAGTGGATACGGTGAGGCGCCTGCCGCGGCGCGTTGAGCCGGGGCAAGTGTGGTTTGTTGACTTCGATCCCGTACGCGGCCGCGAGCAGGGCAAGGACCGGCCCGCGCTGGTGGTTTCGTCGCGTTTCCATCTGGACCTCACGATGCGGCAGTTGATTTGCGTGCTCCCGCTGACCAGCACCGAGCGCGCCGGCTGGCTGCACCGGATCCACGTCAGCTCCGGCGGTGGCTGGGTCATCACCGAGCAGATCCGCACGGTGTCCACCGAGCGGTTTCGCCGCTACGCACCCGAGATCCAGCTATCCGCCGCCGAACTCAACGACGTGCGCCGCGTGCTGGCGCAAATGTTCTTTATTTGAGCTCGTAAGCCGTTAACCTCACATCCAGTCCCGCAGCGCCCGCTGGTGGCATCGTCGCGGCTGGCGACGTTGCCCAACTAGGTTGCCACACGTCGGCAGGCCTCGGCCTGCACGCGGGGTCACATTGCGGGCATCCATGTGGTGCTGCGGGCAGGCGCCTCGGTTTTGTGGCTAGAATTTGGTTACGATAAGCAGCCACTTTGAGGGGTTTGGTGGTTGTCGGTGGTATGTGATGGCTGATGTGGAGGGGTTGGGGTGCAGGTAGGTGTGCGCGAGCTGCGTGATCAGTTGAGTCGGCATCTGGCCCAGGTGCGTGCGGGGCGCACGGTCACGGTCACCGATCACGGCCGCCCTATTGCGCGTATTGTGCCGGTCGATCGGCCCACGAAGTTTGAGCAACTCTGTGCCCAGGGCCGGGTCCAGCGTGCGCGGAACCGTAAGCAGCCGGCGCCGCCCCCGCTGGTCACCGGCGCCACCGTCAGTGATTTGGTCGGCGAGCAGCGTAGGTGATCGGCTATCTGGACGCCTCGGCGTTGGTGCCGTTGCTCATCGATGAGCCAAGCAGTGCGGCATGCCGGCGGTTGTGGGACGACGCCGAGGTGATCGTGTCATCGCGACTGCTCTACGTCGAAACCGCCGCGGCGCTGGCCCAGGCGTTGCGGATGGCACGGCTCAGCGCCGGGCAGCATCGTGATGGCCGTCGGCGCCTTGAGGCGATGTGGTCGCAGATGGACGTTATCGAAATCGATGAGCACCTGGTCAACCGTGCGGCAGAGTTGGCCTACCGCCTTAACCTGCGTGGCTACGACGCGATGCACGCCGCCTCGGCCGAACAACTCGATGACGACGACGACGTCGCCGCATCCGGTGACCAACGGCTGCTGACCGCATGGATGCAACTGGGCATGAGCACCTACGACACCACCCAAACCCCGACACCACCGGAATAGAAACGCTCGCCGACAGCCATCGGCAGGCTTTTAGTCGCAAACCCGTCGTGTCTGCGCTTCCTGCCAGGGCGGGGTGTTCGGGGTTGGCTGATTGGCCTGTGTGGTGGCGTGGTCAAGGGGCGGGGTATGCGCGGTGAGGGCACCGCTGGGACAGGGATGTCGGGGTTGCTGTGGGGTGGGGTGAACAATGGCGACGCGAACATCGGCGGCAAACGATTGCCGAAAACGCAATTGGGTGGCATTTGACAGGGTGGGAACACGAACAGACAATGCGGTCAGCAATAGCCGGTGTTGACGTCCAGGGTCCGGGAGACCACGAATATCCACGACCGCAGGACAGCGGTTGCTTTACGACCATTGTTTGCCGACCCTTTCTGTGTGGCCATTGACCGAGCAATCGGCTGGCTCACAAAACACCGAGGCGTATGGAAACTCAGGGGATTCACCAACCGAGGGTTTGCCCACGACGAAACCTGGTCGATCACCAAAGAACTGGTCCCCCTCTTGCGAAGGGGGCGCCAAATCGGTTGTACGGTGCCCACCAGGCTCAATCGTCACGGCCCCTGCAGCTTTGCAGACAGGGCCAACCGTAGAAATCGCTGAGGGAAGAGCTGCGAACCGATCTCGGTCTCATCGTGTCCGCCAACGAGCCCGCACCCGACAAATCCCTGCCCAAGCCTGCCCAAGCCGCCGTAACGGCGGACCTATCATGGTACGGATGGGCAAAGATCTAAATGCAAACGATCGTCCCCCTCCTTGCGAAGGGGGACGATCGCCGCTGACTCGCTACCGCTTGCGTGCGAAATGCCTGTCACCGAATTCAGAGCGCCCGCAGGAGGTTGATGATGAACGTTCCCACTCCGGTCGCAATGGTGCTTAGCATCGAAGGGAGATTCGAAAGAACCGACGGCAGGTTCTGAAGCAGCCCAGTCAACTGGGAACCAATGTTGCTCAGATTGGACGTTAGCGTGTTCATTATGGGGGTCAGCGATGGCCAGCCCTGAGTCGCCACGGTTTCCAAGTTCTGCAATGCGGCCGCCAGCGTACCGCCCTGCCCGATATTCTGAGCGTTTGGAGCGACTATCTGCTGGGCGAGCTGTCGAGGAATGAGATCCACCAAATCGGATATAAAGCCGCCATTGAAGAAGGCGCCCTGTCCGGGGTTAAGCCATCCAAAGCCTGTCGCGTAACCATTAAAGAAAGCATTCGTCATTTGGCCGGGAATATCCAGGAAGTTGGTCAGTGCTCCGAGCGAGTCTCCGCTGACTTGCGCGTTGTATACAGCTTGCAAAGAGCCGCCCAGCGCATTGAAAGCGGTAGCTGGCCCACTAGTGAAGGCATTAGCTAATGTCGTGAGACCGGTTCCAAGAAGATAGTTCGTCGCATTAGTAAGGTTTTGCAGCATTAAGCCCGGTATGGTGAGAGTTTTGGTGAGCGGTAGTAACCTTTGGAGTGGGGCGGTTATGAACGCACCATAAAGAGTACTCACGGCTTGGCTGATCTGGCCCTGGCCCCACTTGGTGGACACCCTTGCTAGCTGACCGTAAAAGTTGCCTGCACCGGGCCCGGTGTAATACGTCACGAGGGCGTTAGCGACGTTCCTGTACGGCGTGATGTAGTCGACGCCATATTGGATGACGTTAGCGAGGACTTGCTGCAGGACCGGCGCAGGGTACTGTAACCACTGGTTGGCGATCGTTTCGATGTTGGTCAGGGTCTGCGGGAGGACGTTCGCCCACGTTTGCAGGGGGTTGACCGCGTTACTGACATAGGCCGCGGGCACGGCGGCCGCTGCCGCTCCGCCGCCGGCAAGCGATGAGAGTTCGCTCTCCACGCCAGCGAACAGATCCACCATGCTGCTGCCGGCGTCGGTGAGGTTGATCTCGGCCACGCTCACCTTGGGGAGGTGTTGGGTGACATCGAGTTTCGGGAGGTGTTGGGTCATCGGGCCGGCGGCGATGACGGCGGCGCTGGCCAAAGCGATGCCGGCGCTGATGTGGGGGCGGCGGGCGGTGAGCTGCACGACCATCTCCTTTGTGTGGTTTCGGGTGTCGAGTGAGCTGAACGTACCTGAGAAATACCGGCCGAATCGACGCCATTAATCAGCCATTGTGGGGATGGCTTTTCTCAATATCTGGCAGCCGCGCGAAGCTATTTTGTAATAGTTTCGTCCGTAATTAATGCCCGGCTGTTCTGCCGTGGATGAAATATCATTCGGATAGGCCTGCGATCCATCGGTTCAGGCGATTCCACTTTCAATTTTCTGGGCATCTGGCACCGGGACCGTGAGCCCCCGGAGCGGGTTGGATCCGGGGCGGACCCTGCTGTGGGCCCGCGATGCCCGACAACCCGGACGCTGCGTGAAGACCGCTAAAGACGTTGCCGTGCAACGCATGCAAGCCTGTCGACGCCTCGGCGCTGGCGCTTTCCTGCCGCCGGGGCGCACGACACACGGGGCTCGTTGACGGCCCCCATGGGGTGTCCACCACGGCGTTTCCCAGCCGATGAGCATCAGATAAGAACCCTCTGCAAGTCTGAGAGAGCCCGGTTATCAAACACCGCCGGCACGGAACCCTTCCCGCCCGCCGGTCGACGGTAGGAAAGTGTTTACAAAGATCTCACGCTGCAGGTCGTTGAGATTCACAGATTCTGCGGCTCCATGACAACCCCGGTTATTACCGACCGCGCTATCTCTTCGCGTCCCCGTCCTGCCCATTGCCGCACAATTCGCTTCTCGGACGGTCGTTTGCCGACCATTTCTGCATCACCGTTGTTCGTTCACCACACAGCAATCCCCACACCCTGGCCCACAGCTGCTCCGAACCGCCGCTGTATCTCACTCCGCACACCACCAGATGCCAGCAGACCAGCCCCACGCGCCTGGGCGCAGGAGGCGACCGTTCGCCGCACGTTGTCCGTGGCTTACCTGCTGCCGCCGATGACCAGGGGCAGGCTTTTCTGGTCGGCTATCGTGTGGGGGACTTGGTTGATGCGGTGGGTTGTCATGCCGGTAGCCATGGGCACACGCCAAAAGACCGACGGACAACTCGGCGGCTCACCTTAACGCTCACCTCAAGGCTCGGCATGTGATAGCGTGATATCACGCTATTGGGAGGTGGGCGGTATGCCGGATATTCTGATCAGGGAGCTGTCCAGGGAAGCTGTCGAGCACATCGACACCGCTGCGGCAAGTCTTGGGCTATCGCGCAATGAGTATTTGCGTCGCATGTTCGAGCAAGCGGCCGCCCAACCGGTCAAGCGGATCGTCACCATCGAAGATTGGAGACGGTCGGCCGAAACATTCGCCGATCTCGGGGATCCGGACGTGATGGCGGCCGCGTGGCGGTGACAAGTTGGCTGATCGACAAGTCCGCCTACGCGCGTCTTCAGCTCGGCCAGACTCCAGATGTCGAGAAGTGGAGCGCCCGCATCAGCCGTGGCTTGGTTCACCTATCCACCATCACCCGGCTCGAACTGGGCTACTCGGCCCGCAGCGGCCGGGCTGGTCGAGGCGAATTCGCCTCACCGCCGCTGTCGCTGATGCCGGTGCAATATTTGACGCCGGCCGTCGAGGACCGGGCACTTGAGGTCCAGATGCTTCTGGCCGACCGGGGTCAGCACCGCGCGCCCTCGATCCCCGATTGCTCATTGCCGCGACCGCCGAAAAGGCTGGGCTGACAGTCTTGGCAGCAGATAAAGATTTCGCGCTCATCGCCGGCATCACCGGCCAGCCCATCGACACCTTGGCGTGAACTATTTGTTACACAATAGAGCCCCATTCATCAGCGACGCGCTTTGAACATTGGCCGAACCTGCCATCACCCCGGCCAGCCTGCTGCGGGTCTGCGACACCACCTGCTGGGTGCGAGCCAGCAACGTGGCCAGGTCATTGATCGCCCACCGCGACCGGCCACGGCGCCGGCCGGTCGCGGTGGATCTGCACGATCAGCCAGGTGAGGCGGGGGGTGAATCATGGTGTGGCGCTCGGCCATCACAGGACGTCTCGCCAGGCGTACAGAACGTAGTAGGGGCTTCTCATCCCTTTTCCCCGCACTGCTCCGAGAGCTCGTCGATACGCGGTGTGGGCAAAAGTATCACCAGGAGGGCGAAGGCGTAGACCGCGACATGGCGAGCTGCCCGGCTGGTTGCCGTAGACCGCGCTGTTGAGCCCGACCGGCTTGGGAAACGCACAACGAGTCCCGGTCGAGGCGGGCCCCACAGTTGCTGTGGCGCGACGCCAACAATCGCGCAGAGAGGCGTTCGGCAAACGAGTGCGAAAGACTATTGATGCCTAGTTGAGGGTGGCGGGAACGCGAATAGTTAACGGTCAACAATGATGAGGCTTTTGCATTTGATCCAAGATTCGATACATGTCCACAGCCGGCGTGGTCGGGATATTCGTCTTATTTCCCAGCGGTCGCCCCAGGTGCGGAGGGAGCCGCGTGTTGCAGTACTTATCACGCGATGATGATCCCGCGAATATTTCTCGCTTGAGTGTTAATTCACGGGTGCCTCCCTGTGTCGATAGATCGTCGCAGGCCGATGTGTCGCGTCGAGTCGACCGTTTGCCGCCGTCCACCGAGAGGGCGCTGGGCGCAGGCGGTGCGGTGATTTCGGATACGTTGTGCGCCAAGGTATATGGAAAGACGGCAAGGATGCAAGCAGCGCTCGATGGCGCATCGAAACCGGGAATCTCGGTGCCTGGCGCCGGGGCTGTGTGGACGTGGCCTGCCTGTATGTCCGCACAAATATTTTGACAGCGAACCCAGATGAAACGCCTAGGTCTTCCACGTGACCGATCGGCTCTCCGACGCGGCGATAAAGATCGCGCCGAAAATGCGGACTGGATTATTGAGGATATAGTCTCGCGGGCACCAATATTTGAAGAGCTGCGACCGCCACAACCATTGCTAAATGGCGTCTATTCGGCCGGTATTTCTCAGGTACCTTCAGCTCACTCGATAGCCCGAAACACACACGAAGGAGATGGTCGTGGACCTCGCAGCCCGCCGCCCCCACATCAGCGCCGGCATCGCTCTGGCCAGCGCCGCCGTCATCGCCGCCGGCCCGATGACCCAACACCTACCAAAACTCGATGTCGCCCAACACCTCCCCAAGGTGAGCGTGTCCGACATCAACCTCACCGACGCCACCGAAAGCATGATGGACCTGTTTGCCGGCGTGGAGAACCAACTCGCCTCGCTCGCCAGCGGCGGAGCAGCAGCGGCCGCGGTGCCCGCAGCCGTCGTCAGTACGGTCGCCAACCCGATCCAGACGTGGATCAATACGTTCGAGACCACGGGCTCCAATTTGCAAACAATTTTCAATAACTGGACCCGGTTGCCTTTCCCGGTCCTTCAGCAGGTCGCCGCAAACTGGCTCCAATACGGGGATATCTACACCATCCAGTTCAAAGCCTCCGCAAACGCCGCTGTGAAGTATTTCTTCGGATCGGGTGCCGGTACCCTCTCGAGATCGCTCATCCAGGCACAAACGAATTTCGCCGCAGGTAAAATTCAGCAAGGAATTTTCCAGCTCGTCAACGGATTTTGGCAGAACCCCATAACGAATATCGCGTTACCGCTTGAGTCGCTAACGAAAGTCCCGATCGAGATCACCCAGAATATGGCGAATGCGGTCAACTACCTGGGAACTACCGGTATTACTAACCTCGGTCTTTTTGGTATCGTCGAGTGGCCGACCGCAGCTGGATTCGCCTTCAGCCAGGCGATGCAGCCTGTGTACAATTCATGGGTCGCAGGAGATCCAGTGGGGTTAGCGACCAATTTGCTCAACGTGGCCCCCATAACGTTGAACGGTATGATCAACGGTGTTCCATCGAACATTCTATATGGCCTTACCGATTTATTGGATAAAGTTGTGAACACCGTCCCCCAGGGCCTCGCTGGCGCGATCGTTACTCCTGGCGCCCAGAACATTACAAACGGCGGCAGCCTCTCCGCGGCGCTACAGGGCTTCGTTAACCAGTTGATGAACGGCTGGCCGTCGCTTGGCAGTGTGGTGAACGGCATCGGTGGTGCATTGACTGGATCGCTGCAAAGCCTGCCATCGATCCTGTCGAGTTTGCCGTCGACGCTTGGCGCCATTGGAACCCAAATCGGGACGCTGCTGATAAACCTCCTCAGATTGTTGTGAGTTCGATGCAGAGTTGCCCGCAAGGCACGTAGCAATCGAATGGTGATTCTCCCCCTCCGCGAGGAGGGGGCCAATCGGTGCACCGCGATGCGGCCCGGTTGAATTCCCGGTCCCGGGATGCACTCAAGGTCGTCGGGTCTGCCCAAACCCACGGTGTGCCGGTCGTCGCCGAGGCAGGGTGCCGAAAGTCCCGATGAACCGGATGACACTGCACAGCATCAGTTCGCCGGCTCGTCACCGGCGAGAACCCTTACAACCAACGGCGGTAAAGCGACATGGTCGGCATTGTCAGGGGCGAATCGCGCAGAGGCACACGTTCGCGTTGAGGACATAGCAGTCACCGTCGTGAAGTGAAGTACCTGGTTGCCCGGGCATGACCACCAGCGGTCTCGACGACCGGGTCGGGCCACCCAGCTTCTTGGCCGCCGCTTTGAAGGTTCGCCAGCCTCGCTGTGGCCTCCATCGCGCCGCCCAAGAGGATTGGCCCCCCTTCGCGGGAAGGGGGGCCAATCCTTGGCGATCGATCACCTGCCTCGGCGGCACGCCTCCGGATCTATAGCATCTTCAGGAGGCTGAGGATGAACGCGGGGATTACGTTGGCGAATGTCGCGGCCATGCTGCCCAACGACGACAGGCTGGTCGCGATCGAGGCGGTGCTATTTTGCAGCAGGGACGACAATTCACTTGCGAGCGAGGTGAGTTGGCCACCAATCTGGGAACCCAGTTGGCTGCCGGCGGTGAGCAATTGGCTGCCGATCGGGCTTAGGACGTTGTTGTAGAACGGCGCGAGGGCAGGGGCCTCGACGTTGAGGGTGGGGCCAAACCCGCTAACGTCGGGCCAGCCGTTGACGATCGAAAGCCCGGTGTTCTGTAACGCGCCCTGCAGGGTGCCGCCCGCGACGATGTTTGTGGCGCCGGGAGTGACGATCTTGCCCGCGAGGGTCTGCTGGAAGACTCGCAGTTGTGTCTGCACCCCGGAGAGCAGGCCGTTATTCCAGCCCCTGCTTGGCTTGAAGGTGCCATTGAATATCGTGTTGAAAAGTTGGCCGGGTGTGTCGACGGCGTTGGCCAGCGCCCCGATCGGGTCCCCAGCCGCCCAGGAGTTGTTGATGGCTTGCAGGCTGGCGCCCAAGGTCGTCGCTGTATTGGGAGGGATGCTGGTGAGAAGCTGGCCAGACAAGGCCGCCAAGCCGGGAGTGCTGGTCGCGTAGGTAAGCGCGTTGGCAAAGTTTTGCGACATGAGCGCAGGGATTTGCAGAATCGACTCAAGCTGCTGCGCCGGCCCCAAGATCAGCGATCCCATGGTAGTGGCGTAAAGGTCGGGGACGCCGGCGGCGTAATTGCCCGCCGCTAACTCAGCTAGCGCCGTGTTGAACCTCAGCAGGGTGTCGCCCGGGTTAGTGAGAGCAAAACCGGCCGGTTTCCCAAAGTAACCTGCCACCAGAGAGGTTGCGGCGGTCTGGTATGCGCCGACGTACATCTTCGCGTATTGAGCGAAGTTGGCACCGATCTGCTGAAGAATTGGGAAGGGTTTCGCTTCCTGCGCAAAGACGGCCGCCTGGATGTTGCCACCCGCGGCCGCCATCGCGTTCATCCAGGTCTCGACGGGCTGGGCCAATTCCCCTAGAACGTCTCCGGGTACTGCGGCTGCGGGTGCTCCGCCACCGGCGAGGGAGGCGAGTTGACTTTCGACGCCGGCGAACAGATCCATCATGCTTTCGGTGGCGTCGGTGAGGTTGATGTCGGTCACGCTCACCTTGGGGAGGTGTTGGGTGACATCGAGTTTGGGTAGGTGTTGGGTCATCGGGCCGGCGGCGATGACGGCGGCGCTGGCCAACGCGATGCCGGCGCTGAGGTGGGGGCGGCGGGCGGCGAGGTCCACGACCATCTCCTTTGTGTGTTTCGGGCTATCGAGTGAGGTGAACG
Organism: Mycobacterium alsense; assembly: GCF_002086635.1. GTDB lineage: Bacteria > Actinomycetota > Actinomycetes > Mycobacteriales > Mycobacteriaceae > Mycobacterium > Mycobacterium alsense. The sequence continues at coordinate 48,961 of NZ_MVHD01000012.1, forward strand.
TACCTGAGAAATATCCGCGAAATTGGCGCCATTTATCAGTCATTGCCGCGGCTACTTTTCTGCAATCTCGGGCAATCACGAAACCATATTCTGATTGTCGCGATTCACAATTTGTCGCCAATTTCTCTCGCCGCAGGGGCAACCACCGATCATGCACGCGTGTGCCTCCCCGTCGCAGCGTTTCCGCTTCAAAGTTTGTGGCGCGCGAGCAGCCGTGCCCGAGCGCAGTGGAGCGACTCGAATCAGCCGAACACGGTCTCGCTCAGCGGCGCCACCACTGATCACACTGCAAAGTTGACCTCAAAGGCGTTGCTGTGGAACGCATATCTGCGGCATCTCATCTCACGCACTGGGTACCGTCTTCGAGGCCGATCACCACGACAGGTACGGCCCGTCTCGGCGACCCATGACGACCTACTCCCGAAGGCGTGTCTGTGTGATAAACCCAGAACAGAAATATCCGCGGGCTCAGCACCCGGTCATCAAATGCACAGCAACGGCAGCCACCACCCCGGGTAACCACCCTAAAATAGCCTGAACACGCTGTGCCCACGACCCGTCGCAATTCGGTGGGCCGCCGGGTTTGACCGCAAATCATTCGCGATTGTCGACCGCGTTATCGATTCGCGTTTCGCGCCACGCACCGTGACACATATTGCGTTTCGGCAAGGGTTTGCCGACCATGAATACGCCGCCATTATTCGCGCCATCACGCAGCAACACCCGACAACCCCCGCCGGGGCCGTGGGTCCAGAGCCAGTCCGACCCGCGCTGTCGCGTCGGGTGCCCAACGCCGGACCGAGGGCCACCTGGCAACCGCAGATCCATGCGTAAACGCCCCACACTTTGCGTCGCGGATTTCGCTGTCGTCGTAGTCAGCGGCTCCGATTGAGCACATGAGGCGCCTCGGCGGCGTACTCACGTGCCTACGCTCACGCGTGATTCCCGATCCGCAGGTCCTTATGATACTCCTGCATGAGTAGGTTATCCTCATGCTATGAGTAAACGACTGCAGGTTGTGCTTGATTTCGACGAATGGGAGCAGCTGCACCAGATCGCACGCCGGCACCGCACCACCGTCTCGGAGTGGGTTCGCCGCACACTGCGCGAAGCGCGGGAACGCGAACCCGGTGGCGATCTCGACACCAAGTTGCGCACCATCCGCACAGCTGTGCACCATGAGTTCCCGACCGCCGATATTGAGCAGATGCTTGACGAGATCGATCGCGGACAAGCCGCGCTGCCGGAAACATCGCGGTGATCTTCGTCGATTCCAACATTCCCATGTATCTGGTGGGTGCTCCACACCCGCACAAGCTCGACGCGCAGCGTCTGCTCGAGTCCACCCTGGCCACCGGCCAGCGACTGGTCACCGATGCCGAAGTCTTGCAGGAAATCTGTCACCGCTACGTCGCGATCAACCGGCGTGAGGCGATCCAGCCCGCCTTCGATGCCGTCCTCGGGGTGGTCGACGACGTGTTGTCGGTCGCACGCACCGACGTCGAGCACGCCAAGGACACCCTGTTGCGCTATCCGGACTTGTCTGCCCGCGATGCGCTGCACGTCGCGATCATGGATCGCCATAACATCACTGAACTGATGAGCTTTGACCGGGGCTTCGACAGTTACCCGGGGATCAACCGACTGACCTGAACGACACCGACACCGGCACACCACCGGTGGCCGGCCGGGTGCAGCGGCCGTGATCGAATCGACCGTTGCCCGCCGCTACTGGTAGCCAGCCATGTGTTGACCGTCCCGCGCGACGACCACGGACTCGCCAATCGACACGCCGCTTCACACCGCCTCGAGAACAATCGGCCGCATTCGGGGCGGTTGCCGGCGCTCGTAGAGACGACGCCCCACGAGCCGCTGGTGACCCGGTGGCGGTGTCTGGGCGCACCGTCGGCGTCTGCGTGGCTGCCAAGCGATGCGCTGCTATCGGGCACGCCACTTCAGCAGGGTTCGATGCCGTCGCGGCCGGGCAGCAAGACTTCGGTGAGCTGCTGCAGGCGATCATCACCGATCGCGGACATGACGGCCGACGCGTCAATTGGTCACTAACCCGATGAGTCACGGGTGAAACGATGCGTCCCTTGGTGGACTTGTGGCTCGGCGCCCATGATCGAGGCGTTGGTCCCTAAGCACTTGGTCAACGATTGGCCCCGTTCCTGTGAGGGGTGGCTGCCCAGGGTGTGGCCGTGCGTCGTGGCGTGTGCACATGGGTCGACAGGCATTGGGAGGTGCCTGTGGGCCATTGGTAACCCGACGCGACAGCGTCGGACTGGCCCTGGACCCGGTTGTCGGTGTTGCTGTGTGCTGGGGTGAATAATGCTGGCGTATTCGTGCTCGGCAAACCATCGCCTAAACGCAATATGTGTAACGGCGGGTGGCGCGGGAACGCGAATCGATAACGCGGTCGATAATTGCGGGATTCGTCGCGGTGAACCGGGCTGTCGGTGAATATTGACGACGTGTAGGCGAAGATAGTCGGCCTATTTCCCGGTGGTTGCCCGATGCGACGGAGCGCGCCCTACCACAGTGCGTGAGGGGTGCTTCTTGTGCGGGTATTTCTCGTCTCAGCGTTATCGCACAGGGGGTGCGACGTCGTGTGTAGGTCGTCGCGGGCCGCCGGGATGGCACGCGCCCCTTATGCGCCATGGTCCTGGGCAGGCACGACGCTCACATACATTGCGCTACAACATCTTTAGGAGAGCACCCATGGCGCGATCCGGTGATCGGGCCCCTCGTCGTCTGAGCCGCGCCGGTGGGCGCGGGGCCAGACTGCTCGTGAGCAAAAATTCTTGAAGCGGAAACGCTGTGAAGGGTGGAACGCACGCGATCGGTGGGTGCGCCGCGGGGCACAGAAAACCGGGAACGATTGGTGGATCAGATTATCCAAAATGGTTTCTCGTGGGGTGCACACTATTTGTAGAAGCGCACACGTCGCAACGATTGATGAATGGCGCTTATTACCCCGGTATTTCTCAGGTACGTTCAGCTCACTCGACACCCGAAACACTCACGCAAAGGAGATGGTCGTGGACCTCGCAGCCCGCCGCCCCCACATCAGCGCCGGCATCGCTTTGGCCAGCGCCGCCGTCATCGCCGCCGGCCCGATGACCCAGCACCTACCGAAACTCGACGCCGCCCACTATCTCCCGAAGGTGAGCGTGACCGAGATCAACCTCACCGACGCCGCCAGCCCGATGATGGACCTGTTCGCCGGCGTGGAGGACCAGCTGGCCTCGCTGGCCGGCGGGGCTAGCGCGGCCGCCGTGCCCGCGGCCGCCCTCACCGACTTCTTGAACCCCGCCACGCTACCGCTGCCCGTGGCGACGTGGGTCAACGTGTTCCAGAACGCGGGCACAAACCTGCAAACCGTCTTAAGCTCGTGGCAGACTGACCCGTTCCCCATCGCGCGGCAAATGCTCGCCAACTGGGCGCAGTACGGAATTGACTACATCACCCCGTACCACACCGCCGCGATCGGCGCCGCAAAATACTTTGGCACGACCACCAATGTGTCCTTCTGGGGCTACCTTAAATCAGCGTGGAGTGGCTACCTTAGCGGCAATATGATCGCTGCGAAAAACGGCGTCTATAATGCATTTCTCGGGGGGTTAGAACAGCCTGTACTTCTGCCGCTGGAGAAGACCCTGACTTTTATACCTCAGATACCGCAGAACTTTACGAATCTCGTCAATGGATTGGTGGGCATACCGGCCGACGGGGTTACCCCAAGTTCTCTGACGACACTTGGACTATTGGCTGTGGGGATGGGTACTCAGCCTTTCGTGCCTATAGGCACTACGCTTCAAAACATTTCGAATGCGTACAATGCCGGGAACCTACCTGCGATGCTCGGTTATGCGGCCGACTTTCCCGGTGAGCTTGCGAATGCCGTAATCAACTCGAATAACGTGAGTTATGGTATTCTGTCTACGAATCGTGGGCTCCTGAACACGTTCGCGAACATCATCCCTCAAGCGCTTGCCGGGCAGATGGTTGCGCCGAATGCCCAGAACCTCTCGACCGGCGGCAGTCTGGCCGTTTCTGGCCAGCAGCTGGTCAATGCACTGACGACCGGCTGGCCGGACTTGACTCCTGTGATCAACACGACCACCAACGAGTTGACCGCTTGGTTGCAGCAAATCCCGTCGGTAGTTTCGAACTTGCCGACGTTGTTGAGCGGTGCGATCGGAAGCCTCGCCTCTCACATCGGGCTAATCATCGCCAACCTGCTCAAGCTGCTCTAAAACAGGTGCAGTCTTGCCGGACACGGCAGGCGATCGACAACGGCGATTGGCCCCCTTCACACGAAGGGGGCCAATCGGTTTGTGCCGAGTTGTCCGAGATGGGCGCGTTCACCCCGCCCCGCCACGCAACGACCTCACTGCAGCGCCGATGATGCCTGTGTGCTCCTGGTGACGGGAAGATCTCTCCATGGGGCCGACGCCAACCCGAGGCCGTGTCGCGGTCAGGGCTGCTCAGACGCTCACTGCGGTCGGGGGGCACCCTCACTGTGCATCATGATGCGGCGAGGTGATGCTATGATGAGGCGATGCGGACGACGGTGAACATCGACGCGCACCTCTTGGCCGAGGCGAAGGTGGTGGCCGCTCGAACGTCACGATCGCTGGGCGCGGTGCTCGACGACGCGTTACGCGCGCTGCTGCACCGCGACACCACCACCCACCGTGGTCTCGGTCAGTTTCGGTTGCCGGCCCACGGCAACGGAGGGCTTCAGGCCGGTGTCGATTTGGAGGACAAGGAAGCCCTCGCCGACATCGTGGGCGACAATGCTGGTCCTTGATGTCAATGTGTGTGTTTATGCGATCCGCGCTGACAGTGTCGACCATGACGCCTACCGGGCGTGGGTGGAGCATGTGTTGGTGGGTGATGAGCCGGTCGGGATCAGCGAGCTGGTCCTCTCGGGTGTCATCCGGTTGATCACCAATCATCGCGTCTTTCGCCAACCCAGCTCCACCGCCCAGGCGCTCGAGGCCTGCCGCGCTCTGCGCTCGGCACCGGCTGCGCTCGCGTTACGGCCAGGGCCACGGCATTGGGACATCTTCGACTCCCTATGCACCGCGGCCGGGGCCAAGGCCAACACGGTCCCCGACGCCTACCACGCCGCACTAGCCATCGAAAACGGCGCAACCTGGATCACCACCGACCGCGCTATCGCCCGGTTCCCGGGCCTGCGCTGGCGTTTGCCCTTCGACTGACCAACTGATGTTGTGCCGATGCGCCAGCAGCACCAGCGCGCATCGCGGAGAGCTGTGATCGACGCGGTCGCGTAGATCCCACGAAGCGTTTGGGACGTTTGCCCGCCCGCGAGGATCGCCCAATGCAGGACGTGACGGGCCGCACCGGCCAACGTAAGCACCTAATGTCATACACAGTAGTATCGCTGTATGACGATGATCAGTTTCCGGGTCGATGACGCCGATATCGCCGAAGTTGACCGGTGGGCGCAGCGGCTTCATGTCGACCGTTCTGAGCTCCTTCGTGATGCCTTGCGACGCCGCCTCGCCGAGCTGGCGGCTGATCAGGACCTGCACGCCTACGCCGCGCAGCCCGTCACCGATGAGGAACAGGTGCTGGCTCAGATCGCCGAGTGGGGGCCCGCCGAGGACTGGGCCGACTGGGCCGATGCGGCGCGGTGAGCTGTGGTTCGCCGCCACCCCAGGCGGGGACCGACCGGTGCTCGTATTGACCAGAGATCCCGTCGCCGATCGTATCGGCGCTGTGGTGGTCGCCGCGCTCACCCGAACCCGCCGTGGGCTGGTGTCCGAGCTGGGGCTCACCGTGGCCGACGACGGCGTGCCCTCCGACTGCGTAGTCAACTTCGATAACGTGCACACGTTGGCGCGCAGCGCGTTTCGCCGCAAGATCACCCGATTGTCCCCGGCGCGTCTCCACCAAGCCTGCCGCATACTGCGGGCCAGCACCGGGTGCTAGGCCCGCCAACACCAATCGTGATCGGCCCCGATCCGACACCAACACCGACGAGCCGCCTCGCCAACACAGGAGATATCGATAGGGCTCTGTGAGCAGCAACTGGCACGCCGTTGAGACGGCTATGAAGCTGGGCCATGACAAACGCCCAGACGTGGCAGTGGTGGCGAATACCCCAGCTCGCCGATAACACCATCACAATGAGGCCCCGCGCACAATGAGCCCCGCGCTGGTTGGTTCCTTCCGTGTGAGTGACTGTGGCGGAGTCTCACCAGAAGCGGCGCACTGATGACCGGCCAGTCGCGATGTTGATGAGCCAGTGCGGCAGGTCCGGTGTAGCGGTGACGAGCCGGTGAGACGACTCGAGGCACATCACGGGTAGGTTTTCAGTCATGATGCTGCGGATCTCGAATCACGTCTCGGCACTCTCGACGTCATCTACGACAACCTTGAGCTGTTGGCCCCGCCAGTGCATGCCGACACCGATCTTGCGCCTGCGGTAGTGGCGCTTTCTGTCCACGAGGTGACGCGTACCGCGGACCGGTCCGAGCGCCGTGGTGGTGGATCGCCGGATGCGATCTTGGGAAACGCTTGGTAAACGTCGACGGGCCAGCTGCTGGCCAGGCCGTAACGCCAGATCGCCGCGATACGGAATTCGCTGAACTCCATCGCGTACACCACACCGAGGCCGAGTCGACCAGCAGGCTAAAAACTGAACGCATTGTTTAGTCGCATGGACGCTGCTGACCAGCCCGAACCGAGAACAATCGGCCCCCTCCGCCAGATAACTCACGGAGGGGGCCGACCGCCGTTGGCGGTCACCGGCTCGTATCGGCGACCTGTACCGGACTCAGAGGAGCTTGAGAAGGTTGGAGATCAGCAACCCGATGTTGCTGGTCAACCATGCGCCGGCCTGCCCCAGCAGCGATGGAAGATTCGACACGATCGAGGGGATGCTTTGCAGTACCTGCGTCAGTCCAGCGCTAAGGTCGTTGACCACAGGAGTCAAAGATGGCCAGCCATTTTGCAGCTGATTCACAAACCCCTGGAAGGCAGTCGTAAGACCGCCGCTGTTCGTGAAGCCCTTGGTTATGGAGCCGTTCGCAACCTGCACCGCCCCCGGGCCAACCATCGCCTGCGAGAGCTGCGGACCCAACACGTTGAAAGCCCAGTTAAACAGCCCAGTCGGAGTCAGCAACTTAGTTGGGGATGAACTAAGCAAGCCATTGTTACCGTTGATTCCATTGACCAAGGCATTCACCACTGCGCCCGGGGTGTTGATCAGGTTTGAGACCGCCCCGACCGGGTCCCCGGTGGTCCAGCCACTGTAAACAGCTTGGAGGCTAGTGCCCAGAGCCTGTTGCATGACGTTGGGCAGAGCAAGCGCGACATAGACACCAGCGCCCGACAGGAACGGCGAAGCGGGCCCGAACAGATAGTTGGCCGCGCCGTCGAGCACATGCGCCTCATTGGCGAGGATGTTGGGAATGTTTTCGAGCGGCATCCCGATGCTCGTAAACGCATTTCCCCAGAACGCACTGTATAGGGAGCTAATTGCACCCGATATGTTGCCCGCTGCATAATCGTTGAGCGCAATGTTGAGGAGCGGCTGAAAATTCCCAGGGCGCGTCGAGGTAAAGAAGTTGACTGCGTTCTTCGCTGACGTTTGGTACGCCCCGACGTAGATCCCTGCATCCTCGAGCCAGTTTGCCCCGACTTGCTGCAACACGGGGAATGGAAGCTGGCTCCACCTATTAAAAATCGTCTGGATATTGGTGCCTGCCGTCGTGAAGGTGTCAACCCAGGTCTGGATGGGAAGGGGGAGGCCGGTTGAGGCGACGGGGAGCGCGGCCGCTGCTGCACCGCCGGCGAGTGAGGCGAGCTGGTTCTCCACGCCGGCGAAGAGGTCCATCATGCCGCTGGCGGCGTCGGTCAGCTGGATCTCGGACACGTTGACCTGCGGGAGGTGCCGGGCGACGTCGAGTTGGGGTGCGTGCTGGGTCATCGGGGCGGCGGCGATGACCGCCGCGCTGGCCAGCGCCAGGCCGGCGGTGATGTGGGGGCGGCGGGCTGCGAGGTCCACGACCATCTCCTTCGTGTGTGTTCTAGCTGGTGGAATGAGCTGAACGTACCTGAGAATTATGTTGAGTAAATCGCATAAAAAAATGGTGCAATTAGCTGCGGTAACGGGTTTTCACAGCAAAAAAATTGCCTGAAGTGAATCCGGAATTATTATCGTTTTGAAGTGCTTGCTGGGGCCGCCAAACCTGAGGATCTGGTGGCACTTCTCCCGGGTTGGAAGCTGGCGATGCAGGCGGACCGCAAGGCGCCCTACACCATCGACTCCTACCTCCGCGGCACTCGCTACTACCTCACGTGGTGCGAGGCCGAGCAGATGACCGCCCCCCTCACGAGGTCGGTGCTTCAGCGATGGATCAGTCACCTTCTGGAGTCGGGCGCCGAACCGGCGACCGCGCGCAGCCGCCAGCAGGCCGTCCGCCGCTTCGCCGCATGGCTGGTCGATGAGGGGCAGATCGAGCAGAACCCCTTTCTGGGCCTCAAGCCGCCAAAGCTCGATACCAAGGTCGTCGAGCGCCTGAGCGACGAAGAGCTGCGCCTCATCATCAGGGCGTGCGCCGGCGAGGAACTCCACGACCGCCGTGACGAGGCCTGCCTGCGGCTGCTCGTGGAGACCGGGATGCGCGCTGGCGAACTCCTGGCACTGACTGTGCACGACGTCGATCTCGCGAGGCGCGTGGTCACAATCCGTAAAGGCAAGGGCGGCAGGGGCCGTCATGTCCCCTTTCAAGCACAAACCAGCGCAGCCATTGGCCGCTACCTGCGCGTGCGCCAACGCCACCGCCTCAGCGACACACCGGCGTTGTGGCTGACAGAAACGGGCGGCCGGACTCGGTTGGGATACGCAGGCCTGCGGAACGCGCTGTTGGCGCGCGCCACACAGGCCGGCGTCGAAGGCTTTCATATACATAGGCTCCGGCACACTTTCGCCAGTCGGTATTTGTCCGCCGGGGGCAGTGAGGGCTCCCTGATGCAAGTGGCCGGCTGGCGCACCCGGCAGATGGTGGATCGTTACAGCCGAGACACCGCCGCTGAACGGGCCATCAACGAGACGCGACGGTTGCGGCTCGGCGACCTGTGAAACAACCCACCACTAAGCCGCTCGAATAGTTCCCGAGCAGCGCCCCGCACGACGGGCCACGGCCGCTTCGGCACCACCCATCGAGGCTGGCGCGCTGAGTTCCCGCTGAGGCGCCCCTTTCGGGCGCGCAACGATTCGCCCTGGTCAGGCGGAGAATTGATATGGCCGCTGTTATCGCGAAGCGCACCCTCGGCGGTTTTTCTAGCCATGCTCAGGCCGTCGCGCGTCTGAGGAACATCGGTTTCGCCGCTATCGCCAAAGCCGTCGGGCGAAGTGAACAAAGAGCTTGCGGAAACGAACTCGCACGAACGCCGCGCCAGCAGATGATCGCGGTTGCCGACGGCTGCCGACGAATCAACCAGCCGCTCAACAACTTCCGAGCATTGCACCGATCCAACCCCGCCGTGCGGCGAGCCCCCGAGCAACACACGAGCAGTACCCGGATAGGCCGACCTCTTCCGGATTTCTCAGGAGCTGGGCGGTCGGCTCATCTCCCGTCCGCCACCGGGCCCTTTTTCGACCGAGGCACCACCGAATCGCTTCCCCGCCGCCCCTTTTTTCAGGCTTTTGTCCCGACGAGTTATTGCGGCGGCAAGCCGCGGGGCGACGTACCGCTCGGGGCGAGTTGTCGCAGCAAATGGAGTAACTCGGGCATATAAGCAGGCAGGCGCCTATCTCAAGCGAAAATCAGTTAACCACAACGCGATAGCCCTTGCTACTCGTGAGTACTTTCACACTGAACTATTTGGGCGACGAACTCGATTTGCTATCTAACATGAGTCAAACAGGTTACCTGCACGTATCGGGAACTCCACGGTTTGCGAACATAGCGCTTCCCAAAGCGATCGCGCAATGCTTAACCAAATGGTCACGGGCTTAGGTTCTTCTCAGGTACGTTCAGCTCACTCGATACCCGAAACACACACGAAGGAGATGGTCGTGGACCTCGCAGCCCGCCGCCCCCACATCACGGCCGGAGTCGCCCTGGCCAGCGCCGCCGTCATCGCCGCCGGCCCGATGACCCAGCACCTACCGAAATTCGATGTCGCGCAACACCTGCCCGAGGTGAGCGTGACCGAGATCAACCTCACCGACGCCGCCAACGGGATGATGGACCTGTTCTCCGGCGTGGAGAACGAACTCGCCTCGTTGGCGAGCGGCGGAGCGGCTGCGGCTGCGGTGCCCGCGGCAGCCCTCACCGACTTCATCAACCCCGCCGCGCTACCACTGCCCGTCGCAACCTGGGTCAACACCTTCCAGGCGGCCGGGACCAACCTCCAAACACTTTTCAACCAGGCCTCAGCAATTCCCTTCCCACTGGCGCAGCAGGTCGCGGCGAACATCTTGGGGTACGGGACGACGGAGTATATACAGCCATTTCAAAACGCCGCCACGGCCGCGGTAAATTACTTCACGGGCACCAATAAGACCACTTACTTCCAGCCGCTCATCGCGGCCGCGATGAACGCGTGGGCCACCGGACACATTCAAACGGCGGTCACAAGCCTCTACCGCGCGTTCTATTATGAGCCTATCTTCCAGATCGGCGAACCACTGTTTCCGATTCTGAAGATTCCCGGACAAATGATGCAGAACGTCACGGACGCAACCAACTGGCTGTTTACCACAGGACTTTCGTCGATCGTGACCTCCGGAGTCCTTCAGGTCCCATCCACGGGATCGAGTGCGTTGGGTGGTGCCCTCCAAGCCGTCTACAACTCGTTCACGTCAGGAGACCCGATAGGGGGAGTGACGAATGCCCTCAACATCCCCGGCACGGTCATCAACCAGATGCTCAACGGGCTCTCGACAAAGCCGGGGTACATTTTGGGCCTTATCAGCTCCGCTCCTAGTGGCATCACAACTTTTAACGCAAGCCCGGTTCAAGACTTCCTTGTGTCCTATCCCCGAGCGCTTGCTTCTTTGATCGCCAACAAAGGCTCACAGAACATCGTGGGGGGCGGCAGCCTGGCGACCGCGTTCCAGACGTTCGCGAACCAGCTAGTGAACGGCTGGCCCTCCTTGAGTCCCGTCGTTAATGATCTCAGCGCGGGGCTGACTTCGCTTCTCCAAAATATCCCATCGGTTCTGTCGAACCTTCCGTCCACGCTGGGCAACCTTGCTGGAACGATCGCAACCCAGATCGGGTCGTGGGTCGCGTGGATTCTCAAGATGCTCTGAGGGCAGTGGCGATTCACCGCCACGTCAACTGATCACTCAGTGATTGGCCCCCCTCTTTTGGGAGGGGGGCCAATTGATTGTCGGCGATCGGCGGCCACGTTCGGCAGGGCCCGTGTGGGCGTTCGAGCATCCGAAGAAGGTTGACGATTAATGGCGAGGCCCGTGCCCCCTATCTACACCGGATTCCGGACACGGGCCTCGCGACGATGCGCGCTAATTTCTTCATGTGTGGTGTGGGTCGGGCCCCCTTTCTTGTGGAAGGGGGCCCGACCGTTTGCTCCGTTCGCGTGTCGTCGCGACTGCTGTTGGCGACGCTAAATGACCCGTCCCGGCGCGTCCGGAGGCTCCCGATCTTGGGAGGATCTGAGTCATGGGACGTGTCAGCAAGTACCCCGACGAGCTTCGTGAGCGGGCGGTGCGCATGGTCGCCGAGGTGCGCCCGCAATACCCGTCGCAGTGGGCGGCGATCACCGCGGTCGCGGGCATGTTGGGGATCGGAACCCCGGAGACGTTGCGGACCTGGATCCGGCGCTCGGAAGTCGATACCGGCCAGCGTCCCGGTGTGACGACACAGATGGCCGAGGAGAACAAGGCGCTGCGCAAGGAGATCGCCGAGCTGCGTCGGGCCAATGAGATCTTGAAAGCAGCGGCGATTTTCTTCGGGGCCGAGCTCGACCGGCCCGGGAGACGGTGATCCGGTTCATCGCCGAACACAAGGACCACCAGGTGGTCGGCCCCGACGGCGGGGCCGGGCTGCGCTGGGGTGTCGAGCCCATGTGTGCCGTGCTCTCCGCGCATGGGGTGCCGATCAGCCCGTCAACCTACTACGAGTGGATCGCCAAGACCCCGACACGTCGTCAGGTCCGTGACGCCGAGCTGGTCGAGATCATCACCGCGGCACGGGAAGACACGAAGAAGGGCCGGTTCGTCCAGACGCTGGGGTCACGCAAGTTGTGGATCTGGCTACGCGCCCAGGGCCACGATGTCGCCCGCTGCACGGTGGAGCGGATCATGCGCGAACAGGCGTGGGAGGGTGCACGGTACGGGTCCAAGCACAAGACCACCATCGCCGACGACAACCACGTCAGGTATCCGGATCTGGTGGACCGTCGGTTCTACGCCCCGGCGCCAAATCGGTTGTGGGTGGCCGACTTTACGTATGTGGCGATGTGGACGGGGTTCGTCTACGTGGCGTTCGTCATCGACGCCTACAGTCGCCGGATCGTGGGCTGGCGGGCGGCCAGGTCGATGACCACTGATCTGGTCCTCGACGCCGTCGAGCACGCATTCTGCACCCCCGCACCCAGGACGGCACCAGCCTGCGCGGGCTTATCGCGCACAGCGACGCCGGCAGCCAATACACCTCGGTGGCGTTCACCCAACGCCTCATCGACGAAGGCGTGGACCCCTCGGTCGGCTCGGTCGGCGACGCCCTGGACAACGCACTGGCCGAGACCACCGTAGGGTCGTTCAAGAACGAAGTCATCCGCCGGCAAGGCCCCTGGCGTGACGTCAACCAGGTCGAGCTGGCCACCGCCGAATGGGTCGTGTGGTTCAACACCGAGCGACCGCACGAGTACCTCGACGACTTCACCCCCGAGACCGTCGAGAAGCTCCATTACCATCACAAACGCACCCCACCAAAGGCGGGGTGATTCAACTAATGCAGTCTCCGGACGCGCCGGGACGGGTCACACCGCCCAACGGCCCGAGATCGCTTGGCGCCAGATCGCGGCGATGCGCAATTTCTTTGTTCATGAATACTTCAACCTCGACCACGCCGTGGTCGAAGATGTCATCATCAATGACCTCGACCCCTTAAACACCGCCGTGAGTGGGCTGCTGGACATCACCGACGAGGACTCCGGTCCCAACCAGTAAGCCATCCACGGCCTAAGCCCACCGGCGCGGGCCTCATCGTGAAGGCATAATCGGCGAGGTGACGTATTCGCCACCACTGCCAACCTCGGGACGTCGGTCATATCCCAGTCTCACGGCCCGCGGCCAAGTCCACGGGCCTGGTGTACGCCGAGTTTGAGAACCACGGCGTCGGCGGCCACGAACGTGTAGGGGCTAGGGGCCGGCATCGAGGGGTCGCGTGCGAAACGCCTCGACGGCGCCGTCGAGTTCCTTGTGTTGACGACGGTCGAAAACTAGGCCAGGAGCGACGGTGAAAAGTAGGCCACGTGGTCGTGGTTATTGTGCCGTGTTGTCGGCTCTGGCGGAGGGCAAGGTGTCGATTCCGGTGTCCTTGAGGCGGTAGCTGGAGCCTTTGAGGGTCAGGACGTCGGCGTGGTGGACGATGCGGTCGATCATGGCTGCGGCTACCACTTGATCTCCGAACACGTCACCCCAGCGGGCGAAGGGCAGGTTGGAGGTCAAGATCAGCGAGGCGTGCTCGTAGCGGCTGGAGACCAGTTGGAAGAACAGGTTCGCGGCGTCCTGTTCGAAGGGGATGTAGCCGACCTCGTCGACGACGAGCAGCCCGATGCGGCGCAGCTTGGCCAGCTCGGCCGGTAGTCGCCCGGCGTTGTGGGCGGCTTTGAGCCGGGCGACCCAGTCCACCGCGGTGGCGAACGCGATTCGGTGCCCGGCCTGTGCGGACTTGATCGCCAACCCGATCGCGAGGTGGGTCTTGCCAGTGCCCGCCGTTATCGCGGGTTCGGGGGTGAGAGTGCCGCGTTCTGCCTGTTCAGGACGTTGTTGCGATCGATGCGACGTTTGGTGAGGGGTGGATGCCACGGCGGGCCAGTTCGCGTCGTAGGTCGAGGTTCTCGCCGTGTGCTCGTTCGAGGGCGTCGCGGAGGGCTTGTAGTTGCTGGCGGTGTTGTTTCTTGAGTTCGGCGATCTGGCGGGTCAGGGTGATGACCAGGGTGCTGTCGGTGTCGACGGGCTGGTCGGCAGATGCTTTGCGGCGGGTGCCGCGCAGGTGCTCGATGCGTGTGCGCAGTTCGGGGTGGTTGTAGAGGAAGGCGTGGGAGACGCTTGCTTCGCGTTGCACGGCTTGGAACGTGATCGGGTCGCCGCGTTTGATGAGTCGGCGGATAGCCTGTTCGGCGTCTCGGGTTTTGTTCTGCGACTTGACTTTCGCTGCTTGGGTGAGGGCGGTGATGCGGCGTTGTCGGGAGTCGGTCATGGGCTTCTCCTGCGGTGGGCGGTCAGGTCGAGCGTCAGCGGGATGGGTCCGGTGCTGGCTCGATGACACCGGGCTGTCGCGCCGTGGGCTGCGGAGTCGGGCACGTCGTCCAGGGCGGCCAGGAGTTTGGTAAGCGCGGAGTGTTCGGCGCGGCGGCGAATCAGCCAGACGTTGTCGTCGGGCATGGGGTGGCCGTGTCGTTGCTCGAATTCTGTTGTGGCCCGGTCGATCAGCTTGGTAGTTTCGCGGAGTTGGCGCTGCAGGACGTCTCGGTGGGTGTGGTCGGTGACGAATACCGAGCAGGTCAGGCAGGCGTTGCCTTTGTCGCAGGATTGCAGCGGTGGCAGCATGCACCACCCGTTGGGCAGGAACCGGTCTGCGCGGCGGAACAGGTGCAGACTGTCGTGGTCGTCGCTGCTGAGTTGGATGCGGGTGCCGTCGGATCGCAGCTTGGCGGTGGCCAGGAACGCCTGCTCGGCGTGTTCGTCGCGGGCGGCGATGTAGTGCATCGTCATGGTGGGGGTGGCGTGCCCGGCGTAGCGCTGCAGCACGTGGATCGGTAGCCCGAGTTCGGCCAGCCGGGTCAGTCGGGTGTGGCGGAATCGGTGGGTGTGGCTCAACCGCACGACCTGGCCCTTGGCGTCGGTGATCTGAACGAGGTCGCTGAGGGTGCGCAGCACCCAGTTGTAGGTGCCCGATGGATAGGGTTTGTCGCCGCGGCGGTTGCCCAGACGCCGGGCGAACAGATACCGCCTGTTGCTGTCGAGGTAGTGGGTGTGCAGCCAACGGTGTTGTTCGGCAATGACTTCGGTGACCTCGTCGTCAACGAGGATGGTGTCGAGTGCGACGTCGATCTTGCTTTGTGCGTAGCGGAACCGGGTCAGTGTGTGGTCCTCGCCCGCGGCTGTGGTGGTGGGTGCAGCCGAAAGGCAGTCGAAGTCGCAGGTGCGGATTTCGCTGGCTCGTCGTCCGGTGAGGATCTGCAGCAGGATCATCCGCATTGCTTGCGGGTCGTCGAGTCCGTTGGCGGTGATGGTGGTTCCGTCGCCGCGGGTGATGGTCATCTGCTCGGTGCGCGGCAATCCGATCAGCGGCAGCGCGGCGGTGATCTGCGCGAGTGCGTGGTCGTCGATGTAGTTCGCGTCGTTGAAACCGCGTTGATGCGGTATCCGGGTGACCCGGCCGAACCAGCTGGAGGCGTGAGCGGTGGTGACCCTGTGCCAGGGCTCGATGCCGAGAATGCGGCGAGCCTCGCCGGGGTTGGCGGCAATGAAGTCCAGGAGACCGGCCACCGCTCGCAGGTCGTCGTTGATTCCTCGGATCGGCACGGTTCGTCCGAGGTGGCGGGTGTCGGATTGGCGGGTGACCCGGTTGGCGGCCACGGCGGTCCACCGTGCGAATGCCGCCGCCTGTTCGACCGCGCTCGTCGGGTCGCCCAGGATCTCGGTGGGGTCATCGAAGCTGGCGGTCAGCCAGTTGTCGAACCGGCGGAAGCTGCGCATGCGTTCCTGGCTGACGCTGGTCCAGCGCAGCGCCCCGGATTCGAGCATGGTGCCCAGGTGCCACTTCACCGCGGCCCGCAGCCACGGCAGTTGGATGTCTCCGGGCGAGCAGCCGTAGTTGGCGACTGGTTCACGATCGGTCAGTGGGATCCGCGGATCGCAGCGCGGGTGCCAGAAGTCCAGCTGCCACCACGGGCCGTCGTGGCTGGCGGCGATCAGGGCGTGGCGAGCGAAGCCGAACAGTGCGTGCACCCGGCCCCGGCCTCGGGGTGAGGGCAGTCGCTTGCCCCGGCTGAGATAGAACCAGCTCTGCAACGTCGCGGCGGCGTCGTAATCCATCGCCCGGATCGATGACGGGGTATCGCGGCCCGCGGTGACGGCCCGTCGAATCATGTTGGCCAGCTGGGCCATCGCCAACACCGAGACGCGGGTGCCGTCGCTGGCCTGCCAGTGCGCCATCCACGCCAGTTCCGCGGCGATCGGGTCGGGTAATCCGCTCAGATCCAGATGCGGCCAATCGTTCTCGGTGATCGAAGCCCAGTTGGGGATGCCTGGCCCGAGGACGGGGCCGCGCCACTGTGCCGGCAGCTCGTCCCAGAGCCGCCAGATCGGATCGAGATGCTCGGCACTGTGCAGCCGCAGGTGGCCGTGCTCGTCGATCATTCGACCACCTGCCAACTGCTGGCGTAGGACGCCCAGTTGGCTGCTGCTCGCAGGGCTTCGTCGTCGCGGACCCAGCCGTAGAGATCCAGCGTGGTCTGCACATGAGCGTGACCAAGACGCCGGGAGACCACCCATTCCGGTGTTCCGGCGAGCAACAAGGCGGTGGCATGGGTGTGGCGGAACCAATGCGGCGTCCACCCGGGTGGCCCGATACAGCGCCGTCGCAGCGCGGCCACTTTCTCCCGGACCGTCGTCTCCCGCAATGCGGCCAACAACGGTGGTCGGGACACATTCACCAGTAGCGGCGACGTGTCCGTAAGAGCAATGCCGGATTCAGCTGCTCGGCAGGCGATATCGGTGAGATAGTCGGCGAACAGCCGCTCGAGGTCGGCCCCGACATAGATTCGTCGCGGTCGCATCATCTTCACCCGCGCCCCGTTGGGATTATCGGCCCGCGGCACGATCTGCACATACGCGGTGTCCCCGCGGCCGAGCACGAACTCGCCGATCCGCAGGCCCAGGGCCTCCCCGAGTCGCATGCCGGTTTCGGCCAGCAGGGCGAACACGAACCGATCGCGCAGGTTTCCCTGCCACGAACCGGACTCGGCATCGAAAGCCGCGCAGCCATCCAGGATCCCCTGGATCTGCTCGGGCAGCAGCAACGGTGGTCTG
This sequence comes from Mycobacterium alsense, assembly GCF_002086635.1. Taxonomy (GTDB): domain Bacteria; phylum Actinomycetota; class Actinomycetes; order Mycobacteriales; family Mycobacteriaceae; genus Mycobacterium; species Mycobacterium alsense. Next base: position 66,239 of record NZ_MVHD01000012.1, read on the forward strand.
TCGCGGCGGCGGTCGCGGCGCACCCGCACCAGCGATGACGCCGCCGGGGCCGACCGCGCATCCAGATGCGCCAACAAGCCCCGGGCCGGCCGACGCCGCGGTGTTCCTCGAAGCAGCCGTCCCGCCACCACCACACCGGACACCGCGTCATGCCAGCGGTAGAACGAAATCAACGCGGCCAGGCGGACTTCCAGAGTTGCCGCACTCGGTGCCTGGTCCGACTCAGCCAGCCGGTGCTCAATAGTGCGGCCGTTGCGTTGCCAAGACAGAAACGCCGTGAGAGCCGGGACACCGACATCACACCAGGAGTCAGTCTGCCCGCGCTGCTCCAGGAAGGTCCACCACTGCGCCAACGAGGTCGCATACCCGCGCACCGTGTTCGGCGACCACAGGTGCCGGTGGGCTTCTATCCACTCCTCGACGGGACCGACCGTTGCGAAGTCCTCGCCGAGCACAGTCCAGGTCCGCTGCCCTCCCACAGGAGACACTGCCACCGGATACGCCATCGTTGCCGTTCCTTCACGTTGAAGAACACCCGCCGATAAACCGGCAACAACGATGACTCGCCCAGCATCAACCCCCTTGTCGCATACATAGATTCGAGCGTGTTGCTACCCGTTGATAACCGGCGGGCCGAGCAGCACCACGTTGCGGGCCTTGGCCAGGAACGCCCCGGTACCCAGATGAGCGACCATGTCCCGGTTGAGTGCGGGTTGATGATCGAAGTTGAAGTCCTCCAACGATTTGCGGGTCGGGAATCCTGCCGATCGGATCCGGGTCGCCGCGCCGGAGGCTTCGCGGGCGGCGACCTCCCGCGAGAGCACGGCCGCCAAATACTCCTCATGGCTCCAGCCGCCGTCGCGGGCCTGCTCGGCTAGGCGGGCGGCGGACTCGCGGATGCGCGGCGCCTTGAGTGCTTGGGCGTAGTGCAGGACGGATTTGATGGGGTCTTCGGCCATGATCAGGCCACCTCCCCATCGGAACTGGTTATGGCGGTGGTGAAGTCCACGCCGAAGGCGCGGTCGTAGTCGGCCAGATCACGCACCAGGTGATCACCCGCCGTCGGCGGTGGGCCGGCGGCTTGGAACTGCTGGCGCAACGCCGCAGCAGCCGCCACGTGGACGGGGTCGGTGAGGGTTTGTCGTGCAGCCCAGCAGCGGTCGTGGACCGCCAGCAGGTGCCCGGCTCGGCTCACCGTCACCTGGGCCAGGGTGGTGCTCACCTCGACGAGCTGGCCGATCGCGCTCGGGTCCACCGAGTAGTCATTGCCGGCCACCCGCACGTAGTAGTCGCGGCCCAGCCGCACCGAGGTCACCGTCTGCACGACCGGCGCCACCGGAGGCAGGGTCAGCATCTGGGCTCGGTCGGCATCGAGGAAGTCGATCGGAAGACCATCGAGGACTCGCACCCGGCGACGGTTGGCCGTGGGAAGCCATTGCTGCAGTTGATGATTGAAGTCCGCAGGTGACGAGAAGGTGCGCCCGGGCAGGAACGAAGTCTCCAGATATCGGTTGGCTCGCTCCACCATCCCCTTGGATTCGGGGTCATAGGGTTTGAGTTGCACCAACCGCGACCCGACAGTGCCCATCAAGGCAGTGACCGGATCGGTCAACCGGCCCCGGCGGCCGATCCCGGCCTCATTGTCCCACCACAACTCATGCGGCACCGCGGTGAAACTGCCCGCAAGCAGCTGCCACATCCCGGCGACCAGATCCATGGTCTGGCGCGAGGGCAGCATCACCGCGGCGATGAACCGGGAGAACGCGGCCACCATCACCAGCACCGGCAGCATCGCCTCCTGGCCGAACCCGACCGGAATCTTGGGTGCGGGGAACCACAGGTCGCACTGAATCACCTGCCCCGGGGGATGCTCGAGGCGGTCGACCGGATCAGCAGGCAAGTACTCCGGGCGGATCGCCCGCACCCGCTCCCGTAAACCAGGAGATCGACCCCGTCCAGCCGACCCGCTCGGCGAGCACCGTGGCCGGCAGTTGCGGATAGGTCGACAACAAGGCCCGGATCCGTGGCTCCACTGCGTCGATCGCCGACGGCACCGAGGTGCGCTCGTACTTCGGCGGACCATCACTGGCCACCGCGGCCGCCACGGTGTCACGCGCGATGCCGAGTTGTCGTGCGATGGCCCGCTGCGACAAACCCTCGCTGCGGTGAAGATGCCTGATCAACGCCCAGTCTTCCAAGGAGATCACCCAATCCAATCTGATCGGGTGGCCTACTTTTCAACCGTCGCAACTGGCCGGGTTTTCAACCGTCGTCAACACCTTGGCCATCACCGACATCTGCAACTTGGACAACGACGTGATGCCCAACGTCTCGACGAGCTTGTCCATCCGTCGCGTCGACACCCCGAGCAGATGGAAGGTGGCCACCACCGTGCTCAGGGCCCGCTGGGCGCGTTCGCCGTTCCGCAAGCCGGTCCGGGAAGTAGCAGCCGTGATGCAGCGTGGGGATCGCCAAACCCGATGACCCTGCGCGGGTGTCGAACTGGCGGTGCCGGTAGCCGTTGCGGGAGTTGATGTGCTCGGCGCTGCGTTGGCCGTAGCCGGCGCCGCACAGGGCATCGGCTTCAACACCCATCAAGGTGTGGATGGACCGACCAAAGTTACTCGAGCAAAAGGAATCGACGCGATGACCACCGCCCACGATATCGATCTGTCTGCTGTCTTGGCCGAACGACGCACCACCACCAGCCCCGATGTGCTGCGGCAGCTGCTGGCCTCTCGAAGAATCACGCGATGGCCTCCAACTATGCGGCCACGACACGCCGCCCTTTAGTAACAGGGACGGCTCCTACCCCACCCTGCTGGACGCAACCCGGGGTGTTGTTGGGCAACGACCGATACCGGCGCAGCGTGGGGGGTGCGGTTAGTCACGCGGGGATGATCGCGACATCGTAGGCCGAGAACTGCGTGTCGGCGGTCAGGATGGTCAGGTCAAGCTGCTGGGCCTGGGCGATGAGCAGCCGGTCGAACGGATCGCGATGGTGATCGGGGAGCTCGGCGGTGCGCAGTGCGTGCCCAGGGTCGACCGGCAGCGCAAACGTCGCCGACCGGCGCATCCGATCGGGCACATATAACCCCGGCGAGTCAGGCAGCGCGAGCTTGCCGAGCCGGTATTTGATCGCGATCTCCCAGGCGCTGGCAGCCGAGAAGAAAAGGGTGGTGCGGACGTCCTCGACGAGGATGCGGGTGTCCTCGCGTAGCCGGTCAGGATCGGACTGGATCCACAGCCACACATGGGTGTCCAGCAGATAGCGTGTCACCGGTGAAAGTCGTGCAGGACATCGTCGGGCAACGGGGCGTCGAAATCATCAGGCACGGTATACACGCCGTGGTCGATGCCTAAGCGACGGACTTCCCGAGGGCGAAACGGTACCAGCTTGGCCACGGGCTCACCGCCGCGGGCGATCTCGATTTCCTGCCCGCTATCGACTAGCCGCAATAGCTCTGACATGCGCGTCTTGGCCTCGTGGACACCCACCCTCAGTGCAATAGACTTAGTCATGAACTTAGTCTACCGCCAGCGCTAATATTTCGACAGAACAGTAGACGACACCGGGCGGCACTGACCGCCAACGGCACGAAGACGAAGAATCACACGGATGCCGTAACAAATCCGGGGTCGGCCAACTCGCCGGAACCGCCCAGTTGGAGCGTCGGGAGTCGCACTGACCTATCAATGTCGCGGCGGGTCGGCCATCAACTGCACCAGTCTGGTGAGATTCCGCCCTGGTGCTCGTCGCGAAAGCGGCGATCCGCGGTGACGACCACCCGCGGCTGGTCGTCTGCGACCGCGACGATCTGTGCGTCGGTCGAGGTGTTTCACCTCGGGAAGCTCGCCGGTGTGCACGGCGTGGTGGCCAGACTGGATGAGTACGCGGGCGAGCCCCTAGGGTAGCTGGGCATCGATGAGGACCTTCACGCGGCGCCGAGCGGAACCACGCGATGCCCCCCGGTGGCCATAGCGCCGAACTCCACCGCGGCCAGCAGGTCATCGCGCTGCAACTCGGGATAGTCGGCCAGCACGTCCTCAATCGTCATGCCCGAGGAGAGCAGTTCGAGCAGAAAGTGCACCGGATAGCGCAGACCACGCACCGTGGGCTGACCATGGCACACCGCCTGGTCCACAGTGATCCGCCCCAACCGCGCCATGCGCCAAGGGTACCCGCGCGACTACCAAATCCCGCCGACAGCACACATCGCGGCCGCACAGGAGGGCCGCCGGGTGAGGCAAGACCCGGGGTTTGGTCAACTGCGGGCGTGGTCGGCGGATGTTGCTGTGTGGGAGCGCCAACAATGGTCGCGCAGAAATAGTCGGCAAATTATTTACAAACAGTTGTCCTTTTTGGGCTCCTTGATGCTCCGAGCGCCGCCATAAATTATGGGCTCGTGAATGGTCTCACCGGCCTTCAAAGTGCATGGGCGGCCGGCGATGGGCTGGGCGTGCTGACCAATGCGCTCAACGTCCCGGGCGCGGTGTTCAACGGACTGGTTAACGGGAACCCGGCAACAGGCAAAAGCACAGGTTTTCTTAATGGCCTGCTCAGCTTCCAGAGTTGCAATCAGTTTGGTACCTGCAACTTCTCCGGCTTGGCAAGCCGTTTCTTCGACAGCATTTTGCAGAGTGCCGCGAAAAGCATTGTAGCTCCTGGTGCCACGAACGTTATGCAGGGCGGCAGCCTGCAAGGCGCAATTCAGAACTTCGGGAACCAACTCCTCAATGGTTGGCCGTCGCTTGCCCCGCTGGAAAACACCCTCGCGTCGAACCTGACGTCACTGCTACAAAACCTTCCATCGATCGTTTCGAACATCCCGTCGATGTTGGGTAACATCGCGACCCAGGTTGGCGCGTTCCTGATGAGCCTCCTCAGGTTCCTCTAAACCTGGCAGAGGCCTGCCGACTCGGCAGGTGATCGTTATCCAGCCATTGGCCCCCTTCTCGTACAGGAAGGGGGCCAATGGTCTATGCGACGCCGCGACGTGGCCATGGGTCCACTGTTCGCCGCCGTTGTGGACACCTCAGTGTTCTGACCAATATGCCGCCGGGCCGGGGCACGTGCGATCCGCGCATCGCGTCAGGTGCCCAGCGCCCCACCGGCGCCCGCCAACGCCTGCAAACCCCTGCGCACACACCACGATGCACGGCCACATACGGGGCATCCAGGTGATAGGTAACCGCGAGTGCCCGTCAAGGTCGGCGGATGGGCCGATCGCGGGTGATTTTGGGTGCCATCAACCAATGCGATGAACCGACGAAGTCGTCCGGAAGGCAGCCAGTCCGCCCGCAACACCACATAAGCAGAGCTGGGTAGTGGGCTTTAAGCCATTAATCGAAGGGAGGACGCCAACGCAGGCCGGGAAACCGGCCGAATCCGCGGTCGTTGGTAATCCAGGTCGCGCCGTTCTCGATCGCCAGCGCGGCGTGATACGCGTCGGCGACCGTGTTGCCTTTGGCCCCGACTTTGGTGCACAAGGAGTCGAAGATGTCCCAATGCCGTGGCCCCGGGCGCAGCGCCACGGCAGCGGGTGCGGATCGAAGAGCGCGGCAGGCATCCAGGGCCTGGGCCGTCGAGCTGGGCTGACGAAAGACGCGATGATTGGTGAGCAACCGGATGACACTGGAGAGCACCAGCTCGCTGATCCCGACCGGCTCGTCGGCCGCCAGAGCACCGTGAACCCACTCGTAATACGCCGCGTGGTCGACGCTGTCCTGGCGGATCGCGTAGACGCAGACGTTCACATCAAGGAGCAGCATTGTCACCCAAGACTTCGGCCAGGGCATCCTTGTCCTGCAAATCGATGCCGGCCCGAAGCCCGCCGCTGCCGTGTGCAGGTAGTCGAAACTGCCTGGCCGGGCGCCGCTCGGTGTCACGGTGAAGCATGGCGCGCAACGCGTCGTCCACCACCTCGCCAAGGGATCGCGACGTTCTGGCGGCCAGAACCTTGGCCTCCGCGAGCAGGTTGTCGTCAATATTCACCGTCGTCCGCATCCCGGCATCATAGCATCACTCCGTCGCATCATGATGCGTGCTTCGCCGAAGCCGTCGACGAGCAATTGGAGCCGATGTCACTTAGCGGGTCGGCAAGCCTCGACACGCTCTTCGCAGCGATCCCGATCGTCGGTCGTGTCCCGGCGAGCGCGGCCGGTCGGTGTGCGCCCCTGGATCGACCTGGGCACGCTGCAGTCGCACCCCCAACTCCGCTCTCGGCGCGCAGCGCGAGATGACCCGCACGAACAATCGGCCCCCTTCGGGCGAAGGGGGCCGATTGTAGTCATCGATTGCTTGCCGGCTGGCGAGCAATCGCCGGACTCAGAGCAACTTGAGGAGGTTGGTGATCAACAGCCCGATGTGGGAGGCAAGGCTCCCGAGCGCGCCGCTCAACAACGTCGGCAAATTAGACAGGACCGACGGGATGTTTTGCAGGAAGGCAGTCAATTCGCTGCTGACGGTGTTGACCACAGGAGTGAAGTCCGGCCAACCAGTTTGTAAGGCGCTCAGGAGGTTCTGGCCGGCGACCGCGAGACTCCCGCCGGTCGAGAGGTTCTGGGCCCCAGGTGCAACGATTACCTTCGCCAAGCTGGCGGGAACCTGGTTGAAAAGCACATTGAGCACCCCGGTGTGGGGAGAGAAAATGCCATATGAGCCGTTCTGTCCATTGAGAATACTGCCGGCAATTACACCGGGGACATCTGCCATGTTAGTAAGCATCGCCGGCAGGTTGCCGGCGTTGTACGCATCCGAGATGTTTTGAAAGGTTTGGTCTAGTGCCTGTCTAGGCGCGAAACCCAAAGCTAACGTGCCGAGGAAGGTCAGAGTATTGGACTGTCCAATGGGGACTGTGCCAACTAATTGATTAGTAAGTGAGGTCAAGTTTTGCGGTATGTCGGGCAACCACGTTAGAGTCTTCTCAAGCGGAAGCCCCACTGACGACAATAGAGAAATGCCCAGGGCCCGATCTAGTGTTGATAGTGCGCTGGCTATATTGCCTTGCTGGTACAGGGTCCACGACTGCGAAAGAAGCCCCCAGAAGGTCGAAGGCTTGGTTGAACCGAAGTAAGTAACGGCCCCCTTTGCAGCACTTTTGTATGGCGTGATGTAGTCGATTCCGTACTGGGCCCAGTTCGCGAGGACTTGCTGCGCGATTGGGAAGGGGTCGTTCTCCCAAATGTTGAAAACCGTCTGCAGCCCGGAACCGGCCGTTGTGAAATCGTCAATCCACGTCTGCAATGGGTTAACGACGACCACGGCTGCTGGCACCGCGGCCGCACTTGGCCCGCTTGCCAGCGATGCGAGCTGATTTTCCACCCCGGCGAACAGGTCCATCATGCTTTCGCTGGCGTCGGTGAGGTTGATATCGGTCACGCTGACCTTGGGGAGGTGTTGGGCGACATCGAGTTTGGGTAGGTGCTGGGTCATCGGGCCGGCGGCGATGACGGCGGCGCTGGCCAGGGCGATGCCGGCGCTGAGGTGGGGGCGGCGGGCTGCGAGGTCCACGACCATCTCCTTCGTGTGTGTTTCGGGTGTCGAGTGAGCTGAACGTACCTGAGAAATACCGGCCCAATAGACGCCGTTCATTGGCCATTGTGGCGCGTTACCGTTCCGAAATACCCGGCGTGTGTGGAGACGATATTCTCAATATCCCGATCCTCAACTCGAACTCCGACTTATCCCGGAATCGGAGCATCTATTAGAGGTGCTCGTACTGTTTATGTTCACGTGGCGGCGCTGGTCATCGCTTTGGCGTGCGACCGGTGGGGCCATTGCAAACCTCGGCCGGCTCGATCGGCCAGATCGTGGTTTCGATCAACGGCTCGCAAGACCGCGGATGTCGCGAGTGGTTTCCCAAAGGTGTTGCTATGCAACATGTCAGCGTTACTCTACCTGCCACGGCAGGCGCCTTCTCCGGGCACGGCAACAGGATCGACCCGTCGGCCTTCTTCACGCACACAGTTCCCACGCGGGTGCGCGCTAATGCGATAAGGCCCTTGACGACAACTATCTACAGGCTCAACGCCCCGCCATCAAATGCTTCGGCAAGGGCTGCGCCCACACCACAGTCAACTCGGAGAAATCACTCAAAATATCCCTATCCGCTGGTCGTCGCCATTCGCTGCACTGCGGGTTCTATGCGACAATGCCCCCGATTGCTTGCCGGGTTATCTATTCGCGTTTCGCCCCGTTAGCCGCGACACCAGTAGTGCGTCAGCTATAGTTTGCCGACCATTTCTGCGCAGTCATTGTTCACCTCACCACACAGCAACCCCGCCGCCGGGCTGGTCTGACCGCAACGCCACGCGGGCCCGTGATGCCATCCCGCCCCGCCCTCAGGTCCGGAACGTGATTGCCCGACACCCTCTTGTAGCATGATCAGTAGGATGCTTGGTATGGCGAAGGAAAAGATCTCGGTCACTGTCGATGCCGACGTGTTGGCCGCGGCCGACGCGGACGCCAGGTCTGCTGGGATGAATCGTTCGGAGTTGGTCGAACAAGCGCTGCGCAACGAACATCTGCGTGTTGGTCTGCAGACCTACACCAGCCGCACCGTTCCGGCGCTGGATATCGACGCCTACGCGCAGAAGATCTACCAGGCCAACCGTACCGCCGGCTTGTGATCAGCCCAGGGGACATCGCACCACGGCGCGACAGTGAACACGAGCTCTATGTCGCGGTCTTGTCCAACGCGATCCATCTCAGCGCTGCGACCGGGGGGGCCGGCGCGGGCTGTTTGCGGTTCCGCGCGCGTTGGACACGGCCCTGGGCACAGAGTTGCTCAAACGTTGTGGGCCGATCTACTGGCACAATGCGCGCAATAGGACGACCGTGATCGGTGACCGTGACCGTGCGCCCCGCACGCACCTGGGCCAGATGCCGACTCAACTGATCACGCAGTTCGCGAACCCCGACCTCCACGCTCAACCCCTCCACTCACCGACACAGCGCTCACGCCCTCAAAGTGGCTGCTTACTTGAGACAAATTATAGCCACAAGCGACCGGTCGGGCCTTCTGTCCGCGACCACACCGATATCAATAGCCGGTGAGTGCCCCGTTCGTAGACCGACCGCGCTGCAGCCCTGAATTCTCCAGTCCCCGATAAGCCCCACGTGCATGGGCGTTCGGCACGCCCGTGCCGTAGCACGCGTGCCACGATGCGGGTATTGCCAAACAGATCACTCAAACGGGAGCTGCGCAATAACAGTGGCGAGACTATGCGCCGGCTTGACCAGGGCGAGTCGTTCGTGGTGACCCGCAATGGAATCGCGGTCGGTGAACTTTCCCCGCTGCACCGGCGCCAATTCATCAGCGCCGAGGCGGCCTTCGCGGCATTCCGGGGCGCACCGCGGGTCCGGTCGGACCGGTTGCGGGCCGATCTCGACCGGGTCGCTAGCCAGGACATCACGCCTCGTGGCTGAGGTATCGCGCGTACCCCTCACCGGCCAGTCAGGCCGCGTGACCGCAACCGTCACCTGATCGTGCAGCAGACCCCAATTTCTCACGTCATACACTTAAGGCCATGTCTGGCGTTGAGCGACCTAGCGTAGGACCCCTGCGGGTGTATCCCCCTGACGAGGCGTGCAAGCGCGCGCGTCCGCTGCCTGCGCGCGATCATTTAGTGGTCGACGGTGTGCCTGACAAGCAGTGGGATGCCTTTCAGGAGGCATTGGCCGGTAGATGACCGATGTCGAGTCGGGGGCAGTGGTCATTGACACGATGGTCATCAGCTGGCTGGTTGACGAAAGACCGAACCTGCTTGCCGAACGTTATCGGGCGCTGATCGGCTTAAGACCTGTCTTGCTGCCCTTCCAGACCGTGATGGAGCTTCGCTACGGGGCGCAGCGGGCCGGTTGGGGCGACCTGCGGCGTCGAAGGCTTGACCGGCGCATTGGTGCACTGACGATCGTTCAACCTGACGACGAGACCATTACCGCCTGCGCAGCCCTGCGGGTGCAGTGTCAACAGGCCGGCCATCCGCTCGGCCACAAACTCCACGACGGCGACCGCTGGATTGCTGCCATCGCCATCCGCCTGGATGTGCCACTGGTCTCCCATGACAGGGTCTTTGCGGGCGCGCCGCGCCTCAAGCTCCTCACAGCGTTCGGCGATCATTAGTGCGGCTGCGGCCGGACGGGGCGCCGCATCTGACCGCCACGTGGCGACAACGGCGTTAGCCGCCTGCGCGGCTTTCAGCTCTGCCCGGCAGCGCAATTTGCGGGCACCCGACGGGACCGCTGGATGAGCCCCGGCGGGGCTCTTCGGACCGGGGGTGTGGGGTTGCTGCGTGATGGCGTACACAATGGTGGTGCACAAATCGTGGGCAAACGACCGTCGAAAAGAAATTCATATCGCCGCCGGGTGGTGCGGGAGAGGAAAGAGATCACGCCATCGATTATCGAGGGATTATCGGCTACGCGCCGGACGTCCGCGGATGTTGATGACATGCAGGATGGGACGTTCTGGAATGCCCTTCCACCGCAGTTGAGAAGTGGGATGGGTCGGCGTCGCCGTCTTTGATAACCGGCTGTCTAGGCGGCCGGTCATTTCTCGTCTGCTGTTATTACACTCGTGTACCGCGCGTCCATCGGGCCATCGCGGGCAGTTCGGGCAGGCCACGCTTCTCGTACACTCGGCCCAGCGGAATGTGCCCGGCACCGAGGGGCTATCACGACGCATCCGTTGCACTGCAACATTTTAGCGGTCGTGTCATCGTGCCAAACGGGGCGCGTGCGCACACCGAGGGTCAGCCTCGGACTCAACTCGGGCTGGAGAGCAATGCGGCTCCGCGTTCGCGCGCTGCAATATGGAAAGCCGGCCGATACGAACCGGCAAATTAGAGACCTAATTTACCCGTGCCGCACCAATCAAAACTAAAATCAGCGCGGATTACTGTATATATGTCTCACGACTCGCCAATATTTTGTTCGATAACCCGCGCAAAAATGGCTGAAAAATGGCCTGCTTTCGGCCGGTATTTCTCAGGTACGTTCAGCTCACTCGACAGCCCAGAACACACACGAAGGAGATGGTCGTGGAGCTCACCGCCCGCCCCTACCTCACCGCCGGGGTCTCCCTGGCCAGTGCGGCGGTCATCGCCGCCGGCCCGATGACCCAACACCTACCCAAACTCGACGTCGCCCAACACCTCCCCAAGGTGAGCGTGACCGACATCAACCTCACCGACACCGCCAGCCCCATGATGGACCTGTTCGCCGGGATCGAAAATCAACTCGCCTCACTCGCCGGCGGGGCCAGCGCGGCCGCGGTGCCCGCCGCCGTTGTCAGCAATGCCGTTGACCCCATCCAAACGTGGGTCACTACCTTCCAGAACGCTGGCATGAACCTTCAGTACATCTACAACACGTGGAGCATGCTTCCTTTCCCGGTAGTGCAGCAGATCGCCGCCAACGGGGTGCAATATGCCAGCGAATATGTCGGCGCCTATCAGAATGCCGCAAGTGGCGCCCTCCACTACTTCCTTGGCCTCGGGCCGAGCGGGGCGCCGCCATTGATACCGGCTCTGCAAACCGCGTGGAGCGCCGCCTTGTCTGGCAATATAACGGGCGCGGTGAACGACGTCTACCAAGCCATTTATGCGACTCCAGTAATCTGGATGTTGCAGCCACTCGAGGACGTACTAAACATCCCCACGCAAATGGCGCAAAATCTTGCAAATGGAATGACCTATTTGAACGGACCTTTTCGGACAGGTTTCGGGTCGGATGCGATACTTACCTTGCCAAACACGATCCCGCAATCGCTCGGTCCCAGCCTTCAAGCAGTCTACAATTCATGGACGGCCGGGGATCAAATCGGAGCGGTCACCAATCTGCTTAACACGCCTGGTGTGGTCGCAAATGCTTTCCTCAATGGATTCTCGGCCCATCCTGGCTTACAGCCCCCCAGTGGTGGCTTACTCAGCAGCCCTGCGTTTTTCTTCAAAACACTCAAGGGCAAAGGTGTAACATATGATTTGGTAAACACGCTGCTGCCCAACTTTGCCAAAGCAATCGTGACGCCCGGCGCGCAAAACATCGCGCAAGGCGGCAGCCTCGCGACGGCACTGCAAAACTTCGCGAATCAGTTGATCAATGGGTGGCCACCCTTGACTGGCCTGCCAACCCCCGCGGCCAATCTCATTACGAGCCTGACCTCGAGTCTCGGAAGTATTGGTAGTCAGTTGACTTCCCTGCTTCAAAACACGGCGTCATCCGTCATGTCGGGTCTTGGCTCTTTGGGCAGCATGGCCGGCGCGTTCGCATCCCAGATCGGAACGCTGCTGATCAACCTGCTGCGGCTGCTCTAGCCTCAGCGACAGCAGCCGCGGCGAAACGCGAACGCAAGAAAGAGTCGGGTCCCCTTCGACAAGAAGGGGGCCCGACCTACATCACACACATTAAGATGCGATGGGCGATCTGAGTTGACCGCCCAGCTCGATGACAATCGGCCCCCTCCGCTAGATAACTCGCGCAGGGGGCCGATCGCCGTTTTGGACGTCACCAGTTCGTCTCGGCGACCTTCACCGGACTCAGAGGAGCTTGAGAAGGTTGGAGATCAGCAGGCCGATATTGCTTGTCAGCCATGCGCCGGCTTGGCCCAATAGCGATGGGAGATTCGACAACACCGACGGAATGGTTTGCAGGAGTTGCGTCAGTCCGGCATTAAGGTCGTTGACCACAGGAGTCAGGGATGGCCAGCCATTTTGCAGCTGGTTCGCGAATCCTTGGAGTGCCCCAGCGAGGCTGCCGCCGGGCTTGAAGCCCTGGGCTAAATTGCCGTTTACAATCTGCACCGCCCCGGGAGCAACGATCGCCTGTGAGAGCTGCGGCCCCAAGGCATTCAGTCCCCAATTTAGCAGTCCAGACGGAGTAACCAGCTTGGTCGGGGAAGCACTCAGCACGCCGCCGTTACCGTTGATTCCATTGAGGAGAGTATTTGCCACGGCGCCGGGGGTGTTGATCAGATTCGCCACTGCTCCGACCGCGTCCCCGGTGGTCCACGCATTGAAAGCAGCTTGAAGACTCGTGCCCAGACCCGACTGAATGTCGTTGGGCAGATCAAACAAACCAAAAGTACCTACGCCAGTCAGGAAAGGTGAGGCGGGTCCAAACAGGAAGTTGGTCCCGTTGTAGAGCTCATGCGTCATGTTGGCGAGGATGGTGGTAATGTTTTCTAGCGGCTGACCCATTTGTACAAACGCATTGTTGTAGAGCGCGGTGTATAAGGCCGCAATTGCGCCGGACACGTTGCCACTCTGGTAGTCGGTGAGCGCCGTCTGGAGGAGCGGCTGAAAATTCCCCGGCTTTGTCGAGGTAAAGTAGTTTACGGCGTTCTTCGCGGCGGTTTGGTATGCCCCGACGTAGATCCCCGCATAGCTGAGCCAGTTTGCCCCGACCTGCTGCAACACCGGGAATGGCAGCTGGCTCCACCGATTAAAAATCGTCTGCAGGTTGGTGCCCGCCGTCGCGAACGTATCAACCCACGTCTGAATGGGGAGAGGAAGTCCGGTTGAGGCGGCGGGGAGCGCGGCCGCACTTGCCCCGCTCGCCAGCGAGGCCAGTTCGTTCTCCACGCCGGAAAACAGGTCCATCATGGGGCTGGCGGCGTCGGTGAGGTTGATGTCGGTCACGCTCACCTTGGGGAGGTGTTGGGTGACATCGAGTTTGGGTAGGTGTTGGGTCATCGGGCCGGCGGCGATGACGGCGGCGCTGGCCAAAGCGATGCCGGCGCTGAGGTGGGGGCGGCGGGCGGCGAGGTCCACGACCATCTCCTTTGTGTGTTTCGGGCTATCGAGTGAGGTGAACGTACCTGAGAAATACCGGCCCAATAGACGCCATTCAGCAGCCATTGTGGCGGTGCGCGTTTCTCCGAATATGGGCGCTCGCGACGGAACGCTCATAAATGAGCCATCCGCATTTCACAGGCGACTTTAGCGACGCGGGTGGAATATCGTTCGGGTATGGCCTGGATCCATCGATTCGTACGGCCGAGCTTCCAATATTTCTTCCCGCCAACCGACCGCGGCACGCTTCCCGATGGGAGGTGAATCCGGGGCAGCTCAGCGGTGTGGGCTAGTGATTCCCGACACTTTGACAGCGCGCAGGTCCACTAAAGATGTTGTAGCGCAACGCATCTAACGTGACCGATGACGGGCATTCCCGGTTTCCGCGGAGTCGCGATGCGCCGGAGGCGCGGGCATACTTGGCGGCCACCGATGGGTACAGCCACAGTGCGCGAGCGCGATAAGCATCAGGCGCGAGAATAATCCGCCGGTCTGGAACCTCGTCATCGAACGCGGAGGCCCGACCCCCTCCCGCACCTCAGCCGACGGTGGACAAGTATTGCAGATATCCCTTGCCGTAACCCGTAGACATCGGCGGACCGCTGGCATGGGCGTGATAATCGCCGCGATTATCGACGATAATATCTCGCCGCATTCTCACCCGGCCGGATAGTACGCAATTTGCTTTCCAACGGTCGTTTGCCGACCATTCTGCGGGACAATTGTTTACGTCACCCCACAGCAACACCGAGAACCGTCCACAGCCTGCCCGTGGCATCGTCAACCACAGACGCGAAAGGTTGATGCTGCGACGACGCGACGCGGACGGCGGTGATAATCGACGACCGCCCTCGGAGCGGCCAAGGTGCTGGCAACCGTGACGTCACGATCATTGGGCACGGTGCTCGACGACGCGTTGCCGGTCCTACTGCGGCGTTGACAGCCCCGGCGAGCGCGGGGCCGACTGGGCAGATGCAGCGCGGTGACCATCGTTGGACGCAACTACAGACGGTCACCGGCCCGTACTTATCGTGACCCGAGATTCCGTCGCGGATCAACGATCTGTACGTCGCCTCCGTCCTGCGTCGCGAATGCTGCCCCCTCGTCACCCAGGACGTCCGCCGCATTGGACGGCGTGGCCGGCCTCGCCGTGATCAACGTGCGATACCTGAGCGGTGACCGGAACGACGTGTCGCTCTTGGAGGGCGCTGCTGTCTTCGAACTTGATATCGCAATGCCATCGCTTTTGAGATTGGCGTGGGGCATTGCACCTACGACGGTACGACGGCTCGCCGGGCGGCGTGGCGGATCCGGGGAGCCAATGTCAGGGGACGCATCGTGATCGCTCAGCTGCCATTGCATTTCGCCGCTGATCCCCTTCTCGAAACAGCATCGACTTGCCTCGCTGGGGCTCTGCGTTGGGTACATTGGCCAGCATGCTAAAGCTGGTTTTCGCGATCGCATCTGTGTGCATGCTCGCTAGCTGTTCCTCGAATGCGGATTCCTCTTTAGCCAAGGGCGACATCAGCAAGGTCGGCCAGCTTAAGTCGACCTTTGGGTCCGAATTCAAGGTCATCGAGGTCACCAAACGGCCCATCGATCCCAAGCTGGCCTCGCCCCACCAGCTGCCCGCCGGCCTAACGTTTGAGCCACCACAATGCGCCAAAGCCGCGCTTGGACAAGACATCCCATCCGATTTGAAGGGCAGCATGGCAGCCATCTCCGCCGAAGGCAACGGCAACCGGTTCGTCATTATCGCCATAGAAACGTCCAAGCCGCTGCCGTTCGACACCCCGCAACAACAATGCAAGAAGGTCGCCTTCGCTGGGGACAAGATACGCGGCGGGATCGGCGTGGTCGATGCGCCAAAAATCGACGGCGCGCGGACCCTCGGCACCCATCGCATCATGCAGGCGGATGTCGAGGACTCCACGCGTACCGGCGAACTCTACGATTACGTCGCCCAGTTCGGCGACTTCCAAGTGACCGTGGTCGCCAATCCGCTTGTAGACCCCGATCAATCCGTTGTACCTGTCGACACACAACGCGCTCGCGACTTGCTGGTCAAAGCGGTAGCCGCGGTACGGAGCTGACCGCCGCCGTATTTGGAACGGCGAAAGCTACGGTGCAGTAGCGGAATATTGGCTCCGCCGCAAAACCCGAAGGGTCACGTCGCAGCTGTAGCGCGTACCCGATGGGGTGTTATGACGTTGCGCGGTCGGCGTTGCTTATGTCCGGGTTGGTCCGGGGCATCTGCGTCGTGGTTGGTGTCGAAGTGCGTCCACCCAGCGGGGTCGAATGCCACTCGTCGGGTACGACGGCAGTTCGCGGCAGTGATGCCCGCGTAGAAGGACGACAGCCGCCGCTATCCCACTCTTCAGCCCAATCCCACACCGACGCTAACGCTGATCCAATCTCGGCGCCTGCGGCGGTCAGCTGCCACGTTCCGGCCTGGTTCTTAACAACCAGGCCGGAGGCCGACAGCTGTCGAAGCCGCTCAGAAAGCACGCTCGATGAGCAGTTGTCCATGCGCTGACGTAGGTCCAGGAATCGTAGAGCGCCGGCCTGAAGCTCCCAAATGGCGCGCAGCATCCACCGCTGCCCTAGCAACTCCATTGTCATTCGGACGGGTTTCGTTGGGCGAGGCGGCTTCGGAGCAGGCCATTGCAGCCGGTCGCCGGCGCGTCCCTCGGCGCCATAACGATACGTCAATTGTCATACCCAATAACCGATAGACAGCCGATTGTCGTCTTCGACATGGATTCCTTACGTAATGGCGCGACCGCGTTCGATCAAGCCGTCAACCAACTCATCTATGGCGCAATGATCCGGTACCGTCGACGGGCGCAAGCTGCAGATCTCGGTGACGAAAGCGCCGCCATCGGGTGCGTCGAGCGGCCACTTCTGGAGGGTCACCGGCTCGAAGAACAGGAACCACGTCAGCACGATCTCCTTGAATCGCGCTTCTGCGGCTGACTGCGTCGTCCATAGCGAGTCGACGTCAAATTCGCGCGCTGGTTGGCCCGTGGTGACCACATACACGAACTGATCGGTCATACGGAGCCTGCACAGGCCGAGCGGAGTGAACTGGCTCCGCGGCACGGAGCCTGCCGCCCAACGCATCCGACGCTCGTGATCCGCAACGGCATCGGCGACGCGGGCTGCTGCATCGTCTCCATAGCCGCTGAGATTAGCGGGTCAAGGTGGACGACGTTGTCAGGTCCGGCGTCCAATCTTGACGACATTTCAAAGCGAAAATATCTGCGGGCGACGATAACTCGGTTCATTTCGTTGCCGGGACCGTAGCCGGTATGGGTGGTGCTGCGCGGAGCTGCGAGTGGGGCATCGGCTTCCGCGTCCTGTGGATTTCGCAGTTCCGCCTCGGGGTACGACGCAGTTGTACTCAAAACTGTCGACGTCAATCGCTACGAACGCTGTCCCGAGGTGACACGCCTAAAGCGGCTTGTACCTGTCCATTATCTGGGAGTTGTTCAGCGGGTGATTGATCCGTCGACAGCTGTCGCCCATCGCGATCATCTGCTGGCGTGACATCTGCTCGAGATAGTGCGTGCGAATGTGTCCCGCATAGGTTTTGGTCGCGGGTTGAAGCCGGGCGAGGCCTACACGGGTGATGGTCGCAACCACCCCGCGTTTATCCCTGGTGCTGCGGCTGCGCAGGACAAGGCCGTCCGATTCCAGGCGGCGAATTTGCTGGGTTATCCGGCTGGGCCCGACCGCCAGAGCTTCGGCCAGATCGCCCATCCGAGCCGACCCGCTGCCATTGGCCCGGGCGAGCATGCGGAGCACTAGGAAGTCGAACAAGGTCAGGTTGTGCATTTTCACCAGTTGCCGGTCCAACGTCTCCAACAGGAGCGCCGACGATTCCAGAAACGCCTGCCAGCATCGTTCCTCCCTGTCATCGAGCCCCGGCAAACTAATTTTTGGCGGCTCAGGACTCGTTTCCTCCACGGCGGGGGACGGTATCCAACCAGACCGCCGCACTGAAGTTGAAACGGCAGTTGCCTCAGCGATTGTCATGGATCCACCAGGGAAGAACGATGGTCAGCAACTGCAGAGCAGATGATTTTGCGCTGTTCATAGGCTCTCCAGCCTCGCCATAGAAAACTGTCAGATTGAAGTATCTGATTCAAGGCGATAGTTACTTGTTGGTAGTTTTTTAGAACGCGTTCTACACGGCGCTGTGTATAGCCACGTACCGGTGCGTATTAGCATAACTCGCAGATCAGGAGCAGTACAGAGGTGATTCTAGAATTAGCTAGTGGTGTCAGATGTGCAACACGATCTAATACAGTTCTGGCTCGAATGAGTTGGCAGGCTTCGTCGTACTTGTAATGCGAGCGATTTAGCTAGCGTCAGGACGCATCCGCCATCCCTCGGTCTGGCCGTGCAAAGTGCACCGTAAACATGACAGCAGCCGAGAATGATTCGTTCAACCTAAAGAGGCCGTCGACGGCACCGTCGGACCAGGCCCGTCCAAACGTCTTTTACCGGCAAAATTACGGCGGGGTAAGGCTTTTCCCTTCAGCGGTGGCCAGCTAGCGTAACCCGAGTAGGGTAGCCGCTATTGAACGTCTGCCGAAAACCGCCGTTTCGCCCCCTCCCGGATTATGTTGTGGTACTTGATCTCTGGCCCGACGCCAGCACGGCCCATCACTGCGCCAATTGGCGGTTCAGTCGCGGCTGTGCGCGGCCGCGAATTGAGGGAATTTCTTTGAGCTGAATAGATTTGGGTTGTCGAGCCCAAAAGATCGCGAACGCACGCGCGCTTGAAATGGGACGAAATCTCCTGCGCCACTTGGTAACAATGTAACGATGTGGAGTCCGACACGAAATCGGCGGTGGCCCTTCATGACTCACTTAGCGCATGGCACAATGCCGAGGCACGGCATGGGCATTAGACAACGGTTCTCGCCGCGGGCCGGTAGGGAGCATGGAGATTTTCGTTAGCTCGCCGAAAGGCCTGGGCCGATCAGGTCGGCCCTTGGCGCGGCACGTAGAACAGGCACTCGTCCGCTCTACCAGCATTTGCTGGACCTCCCACGGGTCCCGTCGCTCAGCGGATCGCGCACCAGCTCAACCCGCACGCGGTAGCAGCTTGGCCGAGGTTAACACGTGTCACGCATGGAACTTTGGGCGGGCGACCAGTGGTCATCACGGCTAGACACCGGCACTACGCTGTCGGCACGCGGGCGCGCGGCTTTCACCGACGCCTTCGGCTCGCGGAAAGATCCTCAGTGGCCAAACTTTGCGGTCATTTCCACCGCTCTCGCGTGAACCTTCAAGCCTATGTGCAACATTGGACGCTCCTGAGCACCAGCTGTGTTTTTGGCTGTCGCTACCTGACCTACCAGTTGGTCGACGACTATTGCCTCTGGTTGAAAGCTAGCCCTCCACGCCGTGGCAACGGCAGGCGGCAGCAGCTGCGTGAAAGGCATTAAGGCGCAACGTTGCTGATCGATGCGTGGCTGCTGCTCCCCGAAAGCACGTGAGCAGATAGTTATGTGAGCGGTGGAGTGATTCGGTCAGCACTCAGTGGCAGGGCTGACCGCATGCTCGTTCAGACGACGATGTTGGGTTCCGCTGCTGGCAGCTGGGAAGGCCGAGCTGTCACTGCGAAGCCCTGCTGGTGTCGCACCCGCCAGCCAGAAGGTACCGATAGGCCGCCCAAAACTATCGCGTGCGCCATCTGTGCGGAGACGGGCGATCCCCTTAGGTGTTGGTGTCCGGCTACCGGCTGTGCGCTGCGCGCGTTGAGCTGAACGTGACGGTTGTCCAGCGCGTCGCGCGTACAGCTCAGCGCTGTAGCGTCGGCCTCGCAGAGCTGAGACGCCTGCGCCAGAATGCTGATCGGGTACATCGCTAAATGCTCCGCCGCGGTGGCGGTGCTGAGCGCCTCCGCGGCGTGCTTACCGTCCGGCACGCTGCCCGATGGGCCTGACTGGCCGCAATGGACCGGCAGGGCCGCCGCCGTCGTAAGCGAACTCAGCGCCCAGCGCATCTCGTTAAGAGTATTCGTTCGCGGCGCCGGAATGCTGCCTGCGCCGGGAGCACCATCCGTTGCAGCCGGGGCATCCGCAGAATTCGTCGTAGCTGTCGCCTTGCCGTATGCCGACCTCCTGACCAGATCGCGCCACGCGGTCATATACCCGTTCATCGTCGTCGCGTCCTGCGCCCACATTTCGAGGTAATATGCCTCCGTTGCGGCCACGGCCAGCGAATCCTGACCCAACACATTTGTTGTTGCCAATTTTCTGAACCATGCACGGTTGGCTTTGATCACTTGCGGTGGCACGGTCATCGCAAACGCTGTCTCCAGTACATCCGCCGCGGCCACAGCCTTGGCAGCCACGTCAGCCACCTGCGCAGCAGTCGCGTTGAGCCACGACGCATATTGAGCCACGGCGCCAGCGATCTCAAGCACCGACGGCCCCGGCCAAATGGCGATCAACGCAGAGATCGCCGGCCGAAGGGACTCGACAGTCGAACACAACCCCGCTGCCAAGACATCCCACGCGGACGCGGCAAGACTCAACTGCCCCGACCCGCGGGCAGTATAAACCAGCTCCGTGTTGAACTCCGGAGGGAAAAGCGAGAAGCTCACATCGCCCGACTTCTAGTCAGTCGCAACCGCGTTGGCGGACTCAGTCACTGATAACAAATCAGGGTCGCGGGCGGACTGCCCAGCTTGGAGCATCATCCGCTAGCCTTCGATCCGTACTTTGCGATCGTCATGTCAGGCGCTTATTCAATCCGATGACTGCTCAGCAAGTTTGATCGTTGCTACCGGGCATCCAGCCTCGGCGGCCGAAGCCAAACTGTCCGTGAGCGCAGCTGCGAGGCAGCTTTCCCGCGGTACTGTGAACACTGCGGGAAAGCTGCCGGGTGGTGCTACCAGCTTGGGCAGCTTGGGTAAGGTAAATAAGCCAGCAGCAGCACCCCTGCGTCACCGGTCGGAGCGAGCGCCCCACCGGCGACGAAGCTTTATTCCACTTCTTGCGCAACGGATCTACGGGTAGCAGCACCAGTGTCTCCACCTAACCTCCGCTGATGGTTGGCGAACATTCTTTGGGCGCCTGTCGTAGCGTACAGAAGGCGCACCAGAATGTTGATCCTCAGATGAGCAAAGTGATTAAGCTGCCCCGGCAGCCTCCGCGCTCAGCAAAGGTTCAACCCCTGGAAACACCTTGCTAGGTATGCTATCTGCCCTAGATAGCGAACTATCTCGAAGGCTATCGAGTTTCAAGATGAAATTACCGTACAGTAGCCTGACCGTCTCCTTGCGACCGATGTCTTGCGGCACAGGAGGATTCACGTAGGAAAGGTCGGCAAATCGGTTGCCCCATTCGAGACCCCACACAGCTACCAACTACTCGATCAGTATTGATTGGAACGCATTTCAGAGCAGGGTCGGGCCCGGCGGCTGACTGCCTGAGGCAAATTGTGGGATGCGGCCGAGCTCTTGTGCCGCCGACACCCACGCGAGGGGTATCGACAAGGTTCCCAATGTAAATGCCCGCGCCATCTGCGCTGAGATCTCCGCAACCCACGCCATCGGCCGGTCGCGCACCCTCTCCGCCCCCAACCCAGGGACGCAGTTGGCGAGCCGACCAAAACCGTTGAAGAGCCCGGCGCTCCTGGCGCTCAACTCCGCGGCGCCGGTCGGGGACATCTGGGCCGCCTGCGCCAACATGCCCACAGGGAACATCGCGATCCGCTCCGAAGTGTTGACGGTATCGTTTGGTCCGGCGCCTGGCGGACCCGGCGATGCGGTGTCCCCAGAGGGCAGGTGGCCGAGGTTGTCGGGCAGCCATCCCCCTTCCATCAGTGAACTTAGGGCCCAACGTATTTCGGTCACCGGACTGGTAAAGATCGTTGGCACACCGTCGGGGGCGGCAGCGGCAGTCAGAGTGGCAGTCGGAGTCGTCGAGGTCGGGGTCAGCGACGCGGACTTGGTCGATAACGATGTCTTGACTTCGCCGTGGAACGCCGTTACATACCAGTTCATCGTCACCGCGTCCTGCGCCCACATTTCCAAGTAGTGAGTTTCGGTGTCGGCAATCGCCTGAGTGTTCTGCCCCAGCAGATTGTTCGTTGCCAGCGTCGCGAGCCAGGACCGATTGGCCGCGATCACTAGCGGCGGAACCGCCATGGCGAACATGGCCTTGAAGGTCTTTTCGGCAGCCTTGGCGTTGGCGCAGGCGCCGGCCGCGTGCGCCGCCAACACGGTCATACGCGACGCGTAATGCGCTGTTGCGCCCGCCATCCAAATCCCCGCCGGACCGGGCCAGTTTGTCATCAGTCCCGCGAACGTCGCCTTAAACGAAACCGCTATCGAATAGAATCCCGCCGCAAAGTACTCCCACTCTGACGCTGCGGCACCCAGCTTTTCCCAGCCAGGTGCGCTGTAAATCAGCGTGGAATTGACCTCTGGCGGAAGAACCGACAAGTTCACCATTACAGGGATGCCACGCCAGCCGACTCAGGCCGCGCATCCAAGAGCACGTCTGCGCCAGGCCCCCTCCGATCTGGCTGCAGTACCGGCGCCGCCACTTGGTGGGCCGCGATCGAAAAGCAGATGCTGGACAAGGCCTTAGCGGTCTCACTCAACGATTCTGAATCCTCAGCCGGAAACGTCACGCCCCAACCTCGCGGGATAAACCCCGTCGGGCTGCGTGACTGGCGAGCGTCGCGCCCCGGCTCCATTCAATCCCCTCCCGAACAATAGGGTCGTCGCTCGTGACGATGATGTGCACCAAAGTTCTCCTTGATGACATCTCCGCAACTGGTGTACGGGCAGCATTCCCGCAAGGGTGGGGCCCCGCGGGAAAGCTGCCCGTCTGCCGCTGGCAAGGAAAGGGAATTTTGGACCAGCAGCAGCCCCCGCGAGTCACCGGTATGCTCAGCCGGCACCGGTAACTCCCTCCGAGTCACCGGTGAGCCTCGACGATCGGCCGGTCTGGGCTCCCTTTCATACTGTTGGGCAACGAAATTAGAGGCGAAGCACTAGCCGCATCTACAGTCCTCCGAGAGTTGCCTGGTAGCCAGAATCTGACGTGTGTGGAACAGTACCGAAGGGGCGGCCAAGGGGCGATGCGGTTTTGAGGAAACTGACGAAACCGCTCGCGACTTTCTAGGTCTGGCAATGCCTTCGCCTTCTATAGTTACTGAATACGCATCTACACTTATCGATCCAGCAAACGCTGGCAGCAGCCCACAAGCTTCAACCTGAAACTACCCATGAGTAGCGCTCATGTGCGCTTCGGAGCTGAAAACGCTGCCACGCAACGGGATTCGCGGCCCAGGCCGACGCGCCACATCATACGATCTATTGGGGTCGCTTATTTCCGTCTGGTATCCAAATGACGTCCGCCGTGGACGATCGTCAGGTGCCCAGTCGAGATTGTTTGATCGACGAACCGGAAGGGGTCAAGGTGAAGCGGATCGTAGCGGGGTTCGCGATCGTCGGATCGACCTTGACATTCGCGCCCGCCCCCGTGTCCTTGGCGGCCACCAACACTGCCACCACCCTGTTTCCCCTAGATGGCGGCAACCAACTGGAGACTCACGCCTTCCTCAATTGCTTGAAAGCCGATGGCCACTGCGACTTCACCGTCGGGGCCGACGTGCGCACTCTCGACGGCGTGACCGGTTTCCCGCCCAGCCTGTGGGCGCGCCAGACGACCGAGGTCCGATCGCCAAACCGGATGGCTTATTTGGACGCTCACGCCAATGGTCAGTTCGAGCGGGTAAATAAGGCATTGGGCTCCGATGAAATCACGACAGTCTACTTCGGCGACGGGCCGCCGGATAAGTACCAGACAACTGGGCGTATCGACTCCGCCGACTGGTCGACGGGCCAGCCCAAGACCGACATCAGCGTCATCGTCTGCACGCACATCCAGGTCGTGTACTCGGGTGTCAATGTCACCTCACCGAGCACTTGCGCGCAGGCCACATTCGCCTAACAGGTCGAGCTGCCGTGGCGTCGCCGCACGGTATTAGCCAGCACGCCTGCCAGCACACAGGTCCGCGCAACCGCGAGAGTCAGCGACCGTTCGGCTTAGCTGCTTCAACCAATTCGTCGACGCAGAAACGAAGCTGCTTGGCGGCGTCCGTGTCTCCCCAATATGCCAGGTGCGAAGCACGGCGCTGCCAGACGCCAATCAACTCCCATAGCTTCCTATGTGTAACTCCGCAGGCTTCGCATTGGGATGCCAACTCGCCTTACTTCCTTACCTCGTATTAGCCATTCGCCGAGCTTCAACTGGGCCGGTAGCTGACCCTTGGCGCGGACGGAGGGCGTAGGAGACTCATTGCCGCTGAGACTAGTGGTCCGGCGTGCACGCTGGGTTCGCATCCAGCGGCACGCTTTGAAAGATTTTCAATATGAAAATACTTCAGACTCGACTGAGCTCGTTTCACCAGCAACTTTGAGGGAATCGCAAACACATACCGGCCCGAGATGCGCATCTGCGGTGCCTTGCCTTTCCGATGTAGGCGGGCCCGTCGCTTCCCACACGATTTTCGGCGTTCTGCAGTGCCGGCGACTTGCCATTGCGCGTCGCAATCACGGCCACACGGTGCAGGCCTGCATAGGAGCTGCAAAATGGCGGGGAAGCGGCGGCTCGACCGCAAGCAGTGTGGCCGATCTCTGTTGCGGCAGCGGCTGTTTGGCATCCACCATCTAAGCTTGACGGATCGATTTCGCTTGCGATCTGTAATAAGTTTCGATTCACCTGCCCTCGACTGGGTAGTGTTCACACGGCGTTATGGCTACGCCTCCAATGACTACCAAGGATTCCGCATGAGGATATGGATATGACGTTCGCATTGTTGATGTGTAGCGCTTGGATGCCAGTTTTCCGCAGACGGCGGTGCCAGCGTAGGTTCGGACGGCTCGGCGCCGCCGCGGCGGCAACGATTGCCCCTCTTTCCGGCATGTTGGCACTGCGCGCGCGCCGGCGGTGACGGATTCACCTCACGCCCGGGCAGCGGGTTTTCGTCTAGTTCGCTTGGGACAGCCGGCCATCGACGATGACTTTGTGTTCCTTTTGACATCGGTCGATCGGTCCGAGGTCGTTGGGAACCCTACTAATCCTTGCGGCCCGACGACTGCGAAGAGTGTGTTCGTCAACGCTCGCCTGACGGTGACGAACACCGGCGCTGAGCCGAGGGTGTTTTCGGCAGCCGATCAAAAGCTGATGGTTGACGGCGTCGCCTTCAAAGTCGCTAACGGTGCAGCGTTATCGGGGGCGGCGACAAGCCAGGTCACCGTCGTTCCCGGTGCCCGCCTGTCGGTGGTGTTGTCGTTCGAGGTGCCGGCGGAAACCCCAGCATGGGGTGCGTTGGAGTTGCATGCCTCGTCCACGTCGCCGGGAGTCGGTGTCGCGTTTCCGTCCCCACATCAATCAGAGTCGAGCTTTGCGCGCGACGGCGCGTGGTCAGCGCTAGGCCGTGCCTTTCCGGGGGTTACCGCGTCGTCCCGAACGGGTTTCGCAGATTAATGAGACCTGGCGGCCCCGCGTGTCACCTAGCTCATCACGACGCAGGCGAAATTCGTCCTTCGGAGGCGGCAGCACAATTGTCTTGCTTTTGGCGTCGGCGATCTGCGCGTCGGCATGGCCCTGGTGGTGTGGCACCTACATCGCCGTCCACCTAGGCGCCGGCAACCCATCCGCGGCGCGCTCGGCTGTCGGGTGGGTGTTCGAACTGTCGTGGCTTGCATTCCTGGCCGTAGCATTCGTCGGTTGGGTGGTCCCCAACTCTCAACGGGCTGACTCGAACTCGCCGACTGACGTCGCAGAGAGGCGGCCGCCTCTCGGCGTCAAGCCGCGTCGTCGCTACCCGGCAATTCCCTGCGCGCGTCTCACGACCAGCAACACTCCGTTCCCGGCGGAACAGGCGATCTTCACGGTCGTAGATCTGGAGACGACCGGCCTCAATCCCGAGACTGACCGCATCGTTGAGATCGGACTCGTCAAGTTCTCGGCCGACGGACGAACCATCGACGAGTTCGCCACGTTGGTGAACAATCCAGGCTCGAGCCGAGAAGCAATCGGCGTGCACCGCATCCTGGACAGCGATCTCGTCGGCGCGCCGCCCATCGAAGACGTGCTCCGAGAGGCCTTCTCCTTTATTTCGGGGACGGTGCTGGTCGCCCACAACTTCGCATTCGAGGGGGGCTTTCTCTCGGTCGCCGCGTGGCGGGCAGGGATCCGCCTCCCGGACGCAGTCGGCGTCTGCACGTTGGAGACGTGTCGGCGCCATCTCGACGGCCGAGCTTTTGGCTTGCCAGCGATGTACAAAACCGCGACTGGCGAATGGGCACATCACGGCCACACGGCATTGGGTGACGCCCGCGCGGTAAAAGAGGTTCTGCTCTGGCTCCTGCGCAACGCGCCGTCTCCTCTCTACTTCACACAGGAACCGCGCGTCGCTGCGCCTTCACCGGTGCTCGATACCTGCCAGATCAGCTGCCGCCCAGTTCCTCTCGTGCGCGCATCAATGGCCGACCTTCTGGCCTCTTTTCCTCAATCAACGAGAACCCGGAGGGGCGATCCACGCGCAATCCAGAGCTACCGGACGCTGCTCGACCAATCCGTCCACGACGGTCGGCTCACGATGCAAGAGGCCTCCGATTTGGCCCGACTAGCCATGGCGACCGGCGTGACGGGTACCCGGCTTCGGCAGATTCATCGGCAAGCTTGGGACACCGCCTTCGCCGAAGAGAAGGATAGGCCGTGGGCTGCCTTGACGCCGCTGCGACGCCGAGAGATGTACCTGCTGGCCGATGCCCTGGGCCTGACGGACCTGGCATCAGACGTTAATGCCGTGATTGCCGCATGCTCGGAACCCGAACCCCCACCCGAGGCGCGATACCTCCGCGCGCTTCGAGTGGCAATTGTCGGTGAAGATCCCGAGATTGTCGCGCTGCGTGAACGCGCGGAATCCCATGGTGCCAAGCTCGCCGTGCACGTCACGAAAACCGTTCAATGGCTTGCCACTACCACGCCCGGGTCGAGCGACGCCCGACACACGTCCGCCCGCAAACTGGGCATCCCGATCCTTGATCCTTCGCACGCGTCGGTTCGGCTTAGCGAAGCGATTCGCGAAGCCGAGCGGAAAGCGTCTGCGCGCCAGCGGGAATTAGATGAGTTCGCCGCTGCGCGTCACCAGCGCGAGACCGAGGCTGACGCCTACTGGCGACCCGTCTGGAGAAAGTCGGAACTCGTGGGAGACCTCGGGGGGTGAAGCTGGTGTCGCATTGCGAGCCGTACACCCATCGCGACGTCTACGCCGGCGCAGAATGGCGCATACCAGTTCGGCAGTCTGGTGGTGTTCGCATCGTCGGTGAATGCGGCGTCATAGATCGCGTGCGCGACCCAACCGGCACCGAGCAGCCGCTGCGCCCGGTTGTTGGGCATGCTCGCCGCCGATGCCGCCGCAGCACAGGCCCCTATCAGCGTTACGGCCTCGCGTTTATCGATGCCCAGGCGCCGCCGCGACAGCGGGTAGACGGCCGCAGCCCCGATCAGGCCCCAGGCCGCCGTTGGAGTCCGCAGGCTCGGTCGTAGGTGAGTAACCGTTTCGTCGGCGGCAAGGGCTAAACGCGGCTCCGGCAGCGGCTGCGGCCATCCCGAAAGCAAGAGAGTTGACTGTCACATCCTTACCTTTCCGCTCGTCGCGGCCAGAGATCCGGACGAGGTCGCGCCTCAACCTGCAGATGCTACAAAATGCAAATAATTTGCGCCGCGCGCCGCGGTGAGCAATGGTAGCGCCGGCATCTGTTGCCGCAGAATGTCTTTCGCTCCGGTCCTTTCGATAATTTCTGACTGGTTTGTTTGAAGATTGAGAATCTGCCGACGGCCACGCTTCACCCCCATACCCAGAAGGTGGGAATGCACGTAGGCTCATTCGAGCAAATTTGACCCGTCTCGAAAGGGGCCCGCAGTGAACTGGACGACTGTCGCGGGGCCGCTAATTACCTGTGCCATCGCCGTCGCCGCCTCCACCGCCGCCGAGCCGCCGGTGGCGCAGGCGAAGAACGGCGACACCCACATCACCGGGCAGGGCGTGGAGCAGACGCTGGACTGCAACGATGCCACCCTGATCGTCAACGGCACCTCGAACGTCATCAACGCCAAGGGCAACTGCTGGGCTGTGACGGTCATGGGATCGGGCAACACCGTCGTCGCCGACTCCGTCACCCACGACATCACCGTGTACGGCTACGACCAGACGGTGTTCTATCACAGCGGCGACCCGATCCTCTGGGATCGCGGGCGCGAACTGGGCATGACCAACCGGCTCCAGCAAGTGGGCTGAGGGACCGCAACCACCCGAAGGGAGTCGAGGATCAATGCGCGATCACTGCACCGACAGCCCGTCCCGGCTGGCCGCACTCGCCCTAACCGGCTTTCTCGTCGCCGCCGCGGGTGTCGGCGTGGTATCCGCGCCGCGCGCGTGGGCCGGCGACGCGCCGATCGGCCACATCGGAGACACCCTGCGGGTGGACACCGGCACCTACATCGCCGACGTCACCGTCAGCAGTGTGACCCCCTGCGACCCGCCCCCCGGATTCGGCTACACCCGCAGCGGCGTCCCGATCAAAAGCTTCCCCGGCAGCACCCCCAACCGCGCCGACGTGACGGTCCATGCGATCCGGGTGCCCAACCCGCACATCATGGCGACGGACTTCAGCTTCGACGGCGTGACGCCGTTCGCCGACGCCTACAAACCACGGGCGTCCGATGCGCCCGACGCACTGGACAACGTGCTCGTCAACGCGCCGAACGGGGCAATCGTGCGCGGCGAAGTGTATTGGGACGCCTACCGCGACCCGGTTTCCACCGTGGTCCTGCTGGACAAGAAGACGGGTTATCACCTGGCCCAGTGGAATCTCTGACGCTGCCGCTAGGTTTCGCACGGCGGGGCGCCCAAAACCGTCTGTCGCTGCTAGGTGGGCACAACAAATGCCGACTCCTGCAGGGACGCATGGGGCGCATGTGCCCATGGGTCACGCTATGGCGTATCGCGGCGGGCGATCTGCGTGGGCTTGGCGTCGCGCCAGTCCTCGACGTCGGGCGGCAGGCCGACCGCGTACCTGTTCTCGTTGTGCGCGGCCCAGTGCGCGTGGCCCAGCTCGTGAATGTGGAACGCGTGCCGCAGCGCCTCGGTGAATCCCATCGCGTCGGAGGCCGCGTTCACCGAGTCCTTGACGAGCAGCGCCGCCATCGTGGGCCGATCGGCGATGCGCCGCGCGAATTCCAGCGTCTTGTCCGCGAGCTCGTCGACGGGGAACACCTTCGACACCATGCCCAACCGGTAGGCCTCGTCGGCGTCCAGCGCATCGCCGGTCAACAGCAGCTCCTTGGCCTTGCGAGGCCCGAATTCCCAAGGGTGGGCGTAGTATTCGACGCCCGGCATCCCCAGGCGCACGGCCACGACGTCGCTGAACTTCGCGTTGTCGGCCGCCACGATCAGGTCACAGGCCCAGATCAGCATCAGGCCCGCCGAAATCGCGTTGCCCTGCACCTGGGCGATGGTGATCTTGCGCAAATCGCGCCAGCGGCAGGTGTTCTGGAAGAAGTAGTGCCACTCCTGCAGGTAGATCTTCTCCGCGATGGGATCGCGGGTCCCGCCGTTGATGCGGAAGCTGGGCAGCTGGCTGCGCTCCGCGATCGCCAGCTCCGACCCGAGGTCGTGGCCGGCGGAGAAATTCTTGCCGCGCGCCGCCAGGATCACCACCCGCACGGTGTCGTCGGCCTCGGCGCGCAGGAAAGCCTCGTCGAGCTGGATCAGCAGGCCGCGGCTCTGCGCGTTGTGGGCGTCGGGCCTGTTCAGCCAGATCCGCGCGATGCGACCCTCGTCGAGGGTTTCATAGGTCACCAGCGCCCCGGCGTCGGCCGCGTCAGAGCCGGCCTGCGCGCCGGCTTGGTCGGAGAGTGTCATTCCGCCCACCTCGTTCGTCGTCAGATCCGCGTGGTTTACACATTACGGCCCGTCTGTAAGCGGGTCGCTCTCGGGTCACGCGCTTGGCCTACAGTTATGTCATGCCTACGAAATCTGACCCTGGCGAACTTGGCGACGTCGAGCCGCTGGCCGACAGCACCGCGCGCCAGGCGAGGCGAGTCGTCGCCGCCTATGCGACCGACGCCGACGAGTGCCGCGTTTTCCTGTCCATGCTCGGTATTGGGCCGGCAAAGCACGACACCTAAATGGCTTCCAAGGGAGGCCAGAAGCCGAAGAACACCCGCTTCGGCGATTCCGACTTCGTGGTGGTCGCCAACAGGCTGCCGGTCGACCTCGAGCGGCTTCCCGACGGCACCACCGGGTGGAAGCGCAGCCCGGGGGGTTTGGTCACCGCGCTGGAGCCGCTGTTGCGCCGCCGCCGCGGCGCCTGGGTCGGCTGGCCGGGGGTCGCCGATGACGACGACGACCTCGACTACGAGCCCGTCGCGCAGGACGACCTGCACCTGCACCCCGTACGGCTGACCACCGACGACGTCGCCGAGTACTACGAAGGATTCTCCAACGCCACGCTGTGGCCGCTGTATCACGACGTCATCGTCAAACCCATCTACCACCGCGAATGGTGGGACCGCTACGTCGATGTCAACCGCCGCTTCGCCGAGGCCACGTCGCGCGCGGCCGCGCGGGACGGGACCGTGTGGGTGCAGGACTACCAGCTGCAACTGGTGCCGGCGATGCTGCGCGAACTGCGGCCCGACCTGACCATCGGCTTCTTTCTGCACATCCCGTTCCCGCCGGTGGAGCTGTTCATGCAGATGCCGTGGCGCACCGAGATCGTCGAGGGCCTGCTCGGCGCCGACCTGGTGGGCTTCCATCTGGCCGGCGGCGCCCAGAACTTCCTGTTCCTGTCGCGGCGGTTGATCGGCGCCAACACCTCCCGGGGATCGGTCGGGGTGCGATCACGCTACGGCGAGGTGGACCTCGGGTCGCGCACGGTCCGGGTGGGCGCCTTTCCCATTTCGATCGACTCCGCCGACCTTGACCGCAAGGCCCGCCACCGCGACGTCCGGCGCCGCGCGCGGGAGCTGCGCGCGGAGCTGGGCAACCCCCGCAAGATCCTGCTCGGCGTGGATCGGCTCGACTACACCAAGGGCATCGACGTTCGCCTGAAGGCCTTCTCCGAACTGTTGGCCGAGGGCCGCGCCAAGCGCGACGACACCGTGCTGGTTCAGCTGGCGACCCCGAGCCGCGAACGCGTCGAGAGCTACCAGACCCTGCGCAACGACATCGAACGCCAGGTCGGCCACATCAACGGCGAGTACGCCGAGGTGGGTCATCCGGTGGTGCACTACCTGCATCGTCCCGTACCCCGCGACGAACTCGTCGCGTTCTTCGTGGCCGGCGACGTCATGCTGGTCACCCCGCTGCGCGACGGAATGAACCTGGTGGCCAAGGAGTACGTCGCGTGCCGCAGCGACCTCGGCGGCGCGCTGGTCCTGTCCGAATTCACCGGCGCCGCCGCCGAACTGCGGCAGGCGTACCTGGTGAACCCGCACGACCTCGAAGGGGTCAAGGACGCGATCGAGGCGGCGCTCAACCAGTCGGACGAGGAGGGCCGGCGCCGAATGCGGTCGCTGCGCCGCCAGGTGCTCGCCCACGACGTCGACCGCTGGGCGCGGTCATTCCTCGACGCCCTCGCGGAGTCGCATCCGCAGCGCGCTGGTTAGCGGCATTTGGCGCGCCAAAACCCATGGCATTTCGAATGAAACGCTGTGATACTCGATGCAGCATGAATGGAGGGATGTCGTGAACCTTCGTCGCGGACTCGCCGCCGGGGCCGGAATCTTTTCGGCCATTGCTATCGGTGTAGCACTGGAATCCGGCACGCCGGCGCATGCGGTCGCGCCACCAGCGGACGGCAATTACTCCTTCAACCAGGACGGCGTGTCCGGCGTGACGTGGCAGATCAACGCGCTCTGCGATCAAGTGAACGGGAGCCGCTATTACAAGGACTACGACAACCCCGACATCATGGCGAACTTCTGCATCTTGAACATCGCCAGCTACACATCGGAGAAAATCTCCGCCGCGGACAAATTGCAGAACTATGCCGGCCGGGCACGACTGGTCAGCCAACGCTGGACGTTCCAGATCGACAAGCCCGACGGCGTGTCGTGCCCGGGCGGCGGGACTGCGGCATCCACTGAGACTTACGCTTTCGATAACGAGACGCTCGCCGGGACGCACACCACGTTGCATGGCGCCGAATGCGGCTTGGAGCCGTCGATGAGCAAGCAGCCGTTTTCGTTGGCACTCGCCGGTCCGCCGCCGAGTCCCGCCGAACGTTATCCCTTGCGATGCAACGACATTGCGATGTGCTTCTGATCGAAAGCGAGACGCAGCGGCCCGTCTAGATCGGCGTGATGTACGCGATCAGCCATTTGTCGCCGGCCTTCTTGAAGTCCACGCGCAACCGACTGCCGTCGTAGAGCGGTTGGCGGGACTTATCGGTCACGGTGCGGTTCAAATAGACCATCACCGAGGCGGAAGTCCGCTTCGCCGTCATAACCCCGGCGCCCACCACGTTCGCCTGGACGACGACCTCGCGCTTCTTGGCCTCCGGGATAATCTGCGCGTTGGCGCTCCTCTGGAACTCCTGACGATACTCAGGCGTCAGCAGCGGATACGCCTCGGCGAGGCTACGCTCAACGGTCTGGTAGTCGTAGGCGAAGACAAGGGGAATCTCCTTAGCCGCCAGCTGCGGCAACACGGCACGCGCCTGCTGTTCGGCGCGAGTCTCCGCGCGATCCCAATAGAACCAGCCGGCGGCCGCGGACAATCCGATGACGCCGGCGACCGACAGAGAGCCGACGACGGCGATCAACCACCTCGAAAACCGAGGCCATCGCATCAGTTGCCCCCGTCTGGATATTTCAGGTCGTAGCCTGTCATGTGCCCGGCCTCGTCCTCATGGACGATGACCCGGAGCCGATACGGCATGGACGGCTTGTTGGTTCCGTCGATGTCGGCAACCGTAACCCGCACCGACACGAGCACGGATGCGTTGTCGGTAACCGAATCGATGCCCTCGAGGGCGGCGCCGTTGATGACGGCTTCCGACGTCGCGTTGGTGGAGCGGAACAGCGCCTTGAGATTCTCAATGTTGTTGTTGGCGCCGAGCATTCCGCGCAGCGGGCCGCTGGTGGCGTCGTAGAAGCGGTTCACGCTCTCGTCGACGTTGTCCTGCTTGTAGCTGAACATATTGACCACCATCTGCGTCGCGGTGTCGACGAAACGCTGGTCGCGCGCTTGCTGCGCATTGGCGTGGCGTTGCTGCATTACCAAAAAAGCCAAACAGCCGGCCAACCCACCGATCGCCAACAGCGCGACTGCAAACGCGACGCATCCGACTAGAAGCCGGTGAGCCTGCCGCCGCGGGGGCGGCTTCACGGGTTTGACGGCCTTGGCCGACGTCGCCGGTTTGGGCGCGGCCGGAACTTCGGCCGTAACCGGAACGACTCCCCGGGACTCGCCCGTCGCCGGGCCGGCCGCACGAAATGCCCGGCGACGGACACGCTGCGTCGTCGTGTGTTCCTCAGTCACAACATCGCCAATCAAAGAGGCCTTGGGTCGAGCATCAGGTCCACCCAGTTCTCGGCGCTCGACGCGCCGGTGGCGCCGGCCGCGAACATACCAGGGCCGCCTGCGGGATCCACAAAGGCGCCGGTGCGCTGGTCGTAGGTGGTGTAGGCCGGGCCGCTGGCCTGCGGCTGCGGGCCCTGTGGCGGCCCCCACGGCTTCTCCGGTCCCGGACCCACCGGCGGAGGATTAATCCCCTCCGGCGGAGGCGGCGGCGGCAGCCACTTGGGGTACGGCAGCTGCGGTGGCAGCGGCGGGTATCCCGGAGGATTCCACGACGGGTTACCCGGCGGCGGCCCGCTGTCATTGGGCGGCGGCGGAACAAACGCCGGCTGATGTGGCGCCGGCCCGGGCCCAGGCATCACGCCGGGCGGGGGTGGCCCGACAATGGGCGTGCCGGGATCGGGATCGGCACCCGGCGGAATATA
Source organism: Mycobacterium alsense (assembly GCF_002086635.1). GTDB lineage: Bacteria > Actinomycetota > Actinomycetes > Mycobacteriales > Mycobacteriaceae > Mycobacterium > Mycobacterium alsense. Next base: position 100,093 of record NZ_MVHD01000012.1, read on the forward strand.
TGGGAACTTGTTGGGCGGCAACGTGTTCAGCCCGTTGGTCACCGGCGTGTCGTAGGGGACGGGCGGCCCGCGCCACGGGTTGCGGCCAACCGGCACAAAGCCCTTCGGGTCACGGCACAGCTGGATTGTGGGCGCCCGTTTTCCCGGGAACTCCTGGCACGGATAGTTGCGGGCACCGCGTACGGTGCTCGGATCGTTTTGGGCGGCCTTGCAATACATGTCCTTGGGTAGCTCGCGCAACGTCTCGTCGGCCGGCGTGCGCTGTAGTGGCGGGGGCAGGAATCCGACGGAGCACGGCGGCGGATCGTTGAGATCGATTTTGAAGTCCAGCTTGGCGCCCTCATCCTGGGGAGTACCGCCAGCCGCGGTGACGATCGCCGCAAACAACGCGGGCAGGACGACCAGGAGCTGCTCGATCGACTTGTGGTAGATGACGCCCACCCGGCCCAGGTTGGCCAGGCTGGCGGCCAGCGCCGGAAACGACGGACGGATGCCGGAGAACGCGGTGCTGGCCTCATCGGTCGCGTCCGGGGCGGTGGCCAGCGTCGACCGCAGCTGGGGGTCGGCCTGATGCACCTCGGACGTGAAGCGCGCCAACCCATCCGACAGCGACTTGATGTCGGCGCCGGCGCGAATCTGTGCCCGCAGGAACGGGCCGGCCTGGTCGATCAGCTGCGAGACCTGCGGATAATTGGCATTGGCCTCGTCCACCAGTACGCGGGCGGACTCGATCAGCCGGGCCAGCTCGGGACCCGAACCGTTGGCCGCGATGAACGTCTCGTGCAGCAGTTCGCGCAGCCGGGTGTCGCCGAGGCTGTTGACGAGAGTCTCGGACTGCTTCAGTAGCGCCGCGACATCCTGGCCGATCCGGGTATTCCGCCGATCGATCCGGGATCCGTTGTGCAGCTTGGCCGAAGACGGCGTGCCCGGCGGCACCAGATCGATGTATTGCTCACCGACGGCCGATACGCTCTTCACGGTGGCGGTGACGTTCGACGGAATGGGAGTCTCGCTGTTGAGCCGCATTTTGGCGACGACGCCGTTGGGGCTCAGCCCCACCGACTCCACCCGACCGACCGCGACGCCGCGGTAGGTCACGTTGGCGTTCTTGTATAGCCCGCCGCCGGCGACGAAATCGGCGCTGACGCCGTAGGTCCCGATGCCGAACGTGGCGGGCAGGCGCAGATAGAAGATGGCGGTCACGCTCAGCGTGAGTGCGGTGATGACCGCGAAAATACCGAGCTGGACCCTGGTCAGTTTGTCGAGCATCTGCGGCGCCCCCTACTGCCCCTCGGAACCCGAAGCCGTGCCGGGCGGAATCTTGAAGGGGTCGGCCGCCTGTCCGGAAAGGTTGGCCAGTTCGCCGGTCAAGAAATCGGGCGGGTTGAGGATCTCGTTCATGTGCATCATGTTCGGATCGAGTGCATACGATGTCGTGAAGAAGGTCTCGCCAAGGCGGCGCAGGGTGAGGTCGAAGGTGGTGAACACGTTCAGGTAGTCGCCACGCACCGCCTGCTTGATGCCCCAGTTGGGGAACGGGAACGTCAGCAGTATCTGCATCGACGTAACGAAGTTTTTCCGGTTGTCGCTCAGGGCTTTCGCAACCGAGTACAGGCCCTTGACGTCTTCGGCGAAGTCCGTCTTGGTTTCGGCCAGCACGTGCGAGGTCACCCTCGCAAGCTTTTTCAGCGCGGCGAACGCGTCGACGATGTGGCCCCGGTTCTTGTTGAGCACGCCGATCGCCGCGGGCAGCGTGTCCAGTGCCCGACCCAGGTTGACCTTGTCACGCGCCAGCGTGGCCGAGAATCGGTTCAATCCGTCGACCGCTGCGATGATGTCGTTGACCTGCCGGTTGAGCCCCGCCGTCAGCTCCGCCAGCCTGGGGATCAGGTCGACGAATTGGTCCTGGCGTCCGGCGAAGGCCTGATAGCTCTCGTTTGTAATGTCTTCCAGCGCCCCGAGATTGCCCTTGTTGACGACCACGCCCAAGGCTGAAAGCACCTCTTCGGTGGTGGGAAATCGGCCGGTGCTGGACTGCGCAATTTTCGATCCATTGACCAGCCTTCCGGTCGCCGGCTTGCCCTTGGGCGCTGCCAGGTCGATGTGCAACGAACCCAGCAACGAGGTCTGGGCGACGGTCGCGGTCGCGTTTGCCGGCAGTACCACATTCTTGTTCAGCGCCAGTTTCACTGCCGCATAGAAGGATCCGTCGGCCCGCTGCTCGGCCGAGATGCCCGAGACACTGCCGATGGTGACGTCGTCGACCATGACCGGTGAGTTCTGCGGCAGGGTCGCCACGTCGGGCATTTCGACGGTGATCGTGTATGCGCCACTGCCGTGACCGGCCGTACCGGGCATCGAAAGTGAGTTCAAACCGTTGAATTGACAACCGGCCAGCAGCGCACTGCCCACCGCTAACACGCTGCCGCGCAGCCAGATTCGCCTCATCCGCCACCGCCCAGGTCGGCCGCCGGCGCGGGGGGCGCCTGGTTCGGCGGAGGGCCGGGCAGCGGTCCGAACGCGTTCCCGGGACCGGGGTTCGCGGCGGTCGGCGCCGGGCCCGGCGCGGGGCCGGTCTGCGGTGCCGCCGGGACCAGCAGGGCCTGCAGATCCGTCGGGTTTTGCGCGCCGGGCGACGAGGTTTGCGCACCCTTGGCCGGTATCCAGGTCAGCTCGGGAAGGGGCGTTTGCGCCTTGGCCTGGGTCTCCGGGGTGTCGTAGATGATCTGGCCTTTGTACGCGGTAATCGTGTTGAGCGGGTGGAACATCACGGGCGGGTAGTTCACCGCGAGCCTGCGCAGCACCGGGCCCAGCCGCTCCCGGCAGATCTCGGCGCGCTTGAAGTACTCGGGCGCCTTGGGTCCGGCAGGCGTTTCGAAGGACCCCCCGCAGAGGAACTGCACCGGGTTTGAGAACTCGGGTATGGACAACAGGCCGTTCAACGTGCCCTGCGCCGGGTCGTAGATGTTGTAGAAGTTGGCGATGCCGGGACCGGCCACGTGCAACACCTGCTCGATGTTCTCGCTCTGGTCGCTGAGCGTCTGCGCAAAGTCGTTGAGCTTGTTGACCGTATCGACGATCGTCGAGTTGTTTTCGTGCAGGAAACCGCGAATATCCGACAGGGCCGTATTGAGCGTGCCCAAGGTGTTGTCCAGGTGGCGCGAGGTGTCGGCGAGGACCTGCGACACCGATGCGACGTTGCCGGCGAACTGCACGATCTGTTCGTTGCTTGCCGACAGCGCGTTCACCAGCACCTGCAGATTCTTGACCGTGCCGAAGATGTCGCCGCGCGAATCCCCCAGCCGTCCGGCGGCTTGCGAGAGTTCCCGCAGCGCGTTGTGGAAGGAGTCGCCCTTCCCGTCCAGCGTGTCGGCAGCCTGATTGATCGCGGCGCCCAATGGGCCCTGGCCTTGTCCTGCAGCGGGACTCAATTGGACGGCAAGTTGGGTGAGCGACTCTTTCACTTCGTCCCATTCGACCGGGACGGCGGTGCGGTCAAGGTCGATGCTCGCGCCGTCGGGCAACGCGGGCCCGCCGGTGTATGCCGGAGCGAGCTGGATGAACCGGGCCGACACCAGGTTTGGCGACATGACGACGGCCTTGACGTCCTTCGGGATCTTCACGTCCTTGGACACCGACATGGTGATCTTCACGTCGGAGGGCCGGGGCTCGATCGTGTCGATCGAACCCACCGGCACCCCGAGGATGCGGACCTGGTCACCGGGATACAGGCCGACAGCGGACGCGAAGTAGCCGATGACGGTGCGGTTATTGCCCTGCGACGACAGCACATACACGCCCCCCACCAACATCGCCACCAGCGCGATGATGATGGTGTAGCGCAGCCCCCGGCTGCCCGCGATTCGCTGCATCATGGTGACTTCGGCCTGATGATCCAGCGTTCTTGAATCAACCCGCGCAGGTAGTCGGCGAGGCTGGCCGGCAGCTTGCCGGGCTGGTAGAAGAAGTCGAACACCATCGCAAGCATCGGCGCGGGTAGCACGCTGTAGACGTTCACGTTGAATCCCGGTCCGGAGCCAACGACTTCGCCCAGCGTCGTCGCGTACGCGGGCAGCCGCTTGAGCGCCTCGGTGATGTAGTCCCGGCGCTCGTTGAGGTTGGCCAGCACCACGTTCAGCTTGCTCAGGGCGGGGCCGAACTCCTTGCGGTTGTCGGCGACGAAGCCGGAAATCTGCTGTGACAGGTCGTCGATGCCCGAGATCAGCTGGCCGATCGCGGCGCGGCGCTCGTCGAGCGCGGCGAACAACTGGTTGCCATCGTCGACGAGCCTGTTGACCTGGCCCGCCCGCTGCGACAGCACCGCCGTCACCGACTTGGCGTGCGCCAGCAGGCCCTGCAGCGCCTCGTCGCGGCGGTTCAGCGTGCGCGACAGCGACGTCACCCCGTCCAGGGCCCCGCGCAATTCGGGCGTCGCGTCGCGCAGCGTATCGGTCAGGACGTTGAGGGCCTGATCGAACTGGGGCTTGTTCAGATTGCTTGCGTTTTGGCCGAGGTCCTCGAGCGCGCCGGCGAGCGTGTACGGCGTGGTGGTCCGGCTGCGCGGGATGGTGGTCGCGGTGCCGCCACCGCCGGGAGTCACCGCAATGGAACGCTCACCGAGGATGGTGTCGGTGCGGATCGCGGCCAACGACTGGTCCCCGACCCGGACGTGCCGGTCGACGCTGAAGGTCACCTTGGCGCTGTCCCCCGCCAGTCCGACGGACTGCACCTTGCCGACCTTGAAGCCCGACACGTAGACGGCGTTGCCGGGCGTGATGCCGCCGGCGTCGGCGAAGTACGCGTCGTAGGTCTTACCCTGCGGCCAGAACGGCAGGCCCGCGTACCCGAACGCGATCAGCACGACGCAGACCACCAGCACCACACCGAAGATGCCGGTGCGCAACGGGTCCGGTTCACGCCGCTGCGTGCTTGGCACTCCTCCCTCATTTGGCAAAAGCGCACCTCCCCTTGCTGGGGTCCAATTGGCCACCCATCGGAATCCGAATGTCACCGCCGGCGGGTCCGTTGATCTTGATCGTCACCGAGCAGAAGTAGATGTTGAAGAAGGCTCCATAGGCGCCGAGCGCGGACAGCCGCAGGTAGTCCTCACCCAGTTGCTCGATGTCGTTGTTCACCTCGTCCTTGCGGCGGTCCAGCTCGGTGGCCAGGGGCCGGGTGTTTTCCAGGACGCCCTGCAGTGGCCGGCGCGAATTCTTCAGCAGCTCAGTCAGATCCGTCGCCGTCGACGCCAGCGGCGGGATCGCGCCCGCTATCGAGTCCTTGTTCTGGGCCAGCCCGGTGATCAGCTGCTGCAGCTGGTCGACGCTGGCCGAGAACTGCGCGCTCTTTTGATCGACGGTGCCCAGCACCGTGTTGAGGTTGGTGATCGTGTCGCCGATGAGCTGGTCGCGCTTACCCAGCGCCGACGAGAAGGCGCTGGTGTCGGCCAGCACGTTGGACAGCGCGCCGCCCTGGCCCTGCAACAGCTGGATGACCGCGCTGCTGATGGTGTTGACCTTGTCGGCGTCCAGGCCTTTGAGCACTGGCCGCAGCCCGCCCAACAGGGCATCCAGGTCCAGCGCGGGCTGGGTGTGCTGGGAGTTGATGGTGCCCCCCGCCGGTAGCTTACGCAGGTCCCCCGGCCCGGACGTGATCTCCAGAAAGCGGTCGCCGACCAGGTTCTCGTACCGAATCACGGCGCGTGTCGACGAGTACAGCGTGTAGCGCCGGTCGACCCCGAACTTCACGTCGACGGTGTTGTCCGGGTTGAGCTTGATGCCGGATACCGAACCCACCGGCACACCGGCGATGCGCACCTTCTGGCCGGCCTTCAGCCGCGATGCGTCGATAAAGGTTGCGTGATAGGCGTTTTCGGCGCCGAACCGGAAGTCACCGAAAACCACCACCAGGCCCGCCGCCACCAGCAGCATCACCACCGCGAAGATGCTGACCTTGATCACCATCGACCGGTGCGAAGGCATTCCCGAAACCGCCATCAGAAGTCGTCCCGCTCCGCAAACGCGCCGTGGAACAGGAACTGCAGCGTGGAGGGCGCGTCGAACTGCACCTCCGTGAACGGTTCGTACGGGATGTTGGCGTTGTCGGTGACCAGGAACGGGGAGCGGAAAAACGACCCGCCGTGCTGCTTGCTCGGAATGTCCGGCAGCCCCCGGCAGTTCGGGCCGCCCGACGCGTTGACGATCGGAAGGCTCTCGGGATACGTATACGACGGCGCGCCCAACACGAAGCTCGACGATGTGAACAGGCCCGCCTTGTTGCCACCGAGCAACGGCGCGAATTCCTTGATGCCGCGATCGATCCCCGCGAAGATGCAGCCAAGTTCGGGCGAGTAGTCGTGGGCCACCTTGATCGGGGCGCGCAGCCGGTTGATCGCGTCGATGAAGTTCTGCTCGCCAGGCTCCAGCGTCTCGTAGGCATTGTTGGCGAGGCCGATCGCCGCCAGCAGGGTGTCGTTGAGATTCTTCTGTTGGTCGACGACCGTCTTGTTGATCGTGGGCAGGTTGTCGAAGGCGGTGTTCAGGTCTGGGGCGGCGTCGGCGTAGGTCTCGGTGACGATGCCGGCCTTGCGGAAGTCCTGCTGCAACGCGGGCAACTTCGGGTTGGATTGCTGCGTCAGCGTATTCAGTCCGGCCAGCAGCGAGCCGAAGTCGTCACCATGGCCGCGCAGCCCTTCGGCCAGCGCGCTCAGGGTCCCGTTCAGCTCGACCGGGTCAACCTTATGCAGGAGATTCATCAGCGACTGAAATAACGTGTTGACCTCGAGCTGCACCGCCGACGCCTGCACGTGCGCGTCCGGTCGAAGCGAGGTCGGCGAAGGCGCCTGGGGCGGAATGAATTCCACCGACTTGGCGCCGAAGATGGTGTTGCCCGCGATGTGCACGGTCGCGTTGGAGGGAAGGAAGTGCATCTGGTCGCTGTTGATGGCCAGCGTCAGCCTGGCCTGGTCGCCGGAGTAGTCGATGCCGGTGACCTTGCCGATCTGGATGCCGCGGTACTTGACCTTGGCGCCCTTGTCCATCACCAACCCGGCGCGCGGCGACGAGACGGTGACGGTGTCGGTCGAGGCGAAAGCCGCTGTGTAGGAAAGGTACGTCACGGCGGCGAAGGCCACAATCAAAGCGGCCAGCAGCGCTGCTGCCAGCCGGACCGTTGACCGTCGCGAAACGCCTTGTGCCATATTCTTTGCGGGCCCCTTACCCAGAAAGATTGAAGTTGCCGGACGCGCCGTACACGGCGAGTGAGATGAACAAGGTGATGACGACGACGACGATCAGCGAGGTCCGCACGGCCTGGCCGACCGCTATGCCGACGCCTACTGGACCGCCAGATGCGTTGTAGCCGTAATACGTATGGACCAGCATGACCGCGATCGACATCACGATGGCCTGCAGGAACGACCACAACAGGTCCGACGGTATGAGGAAGGTATTGAAGTAGTGGTCGTAGAGCCCTTTCGACTGCCCGTTGATGTACACCGTGGTGAAGCGGGCGGCGAAGAAGGCCGCGAGCACCGACAGCGAATAGAGCGGGATGATCGCGATCAGGCCGGCGATCAGCCGGGTGGACACCAGGTAGGACACCGAATGCACCGCCATGCACTCGACGGCGTCGATTTCCTCCGACACCCGCATGGCGCCCAGTTGGGCAGTGGCGCCGGCGCCGATGGTGGCCGCCAGCGCGATGCCGGCGATCACCGGCGCGACAATGCGGACGTTGAGGAACGCCGACAGGAATCCGGTGAGCGCCTCGATGCCGATGTTGCCCAGCGACGAGTAGCCCTGCACGGCGATGACGCCCCCGGAGGCCAGCGTCAGGAAGGCCGCGACGCCGACCGTGCCGCCAATCATTACGAGCGCCCCCGCGCCCAGCGTCATCTCGGCGATGTTGCGGATTGTCTCCTTGCGGTACCGGGTGAGCGCGTTGGGGACGTAGCGCAGGGTCTCGCCGTAGAACAGCGCCTGTTCGCCGAAGTCGTCAATCGGCCCCTGCAGCCTTGCTGCCAGGTTGCGGAGCCGATAGGTGACGTCGTAGCTCATGGCCCGCTCATTTGGCCGTAATCCGCACGCCGATGGCGGTCATCACCACGTTGATGACGAACAGGCAGATGAAGGCGTAGACGACGGTTTCGTTGACGGCGTTCCCGACGCCCTTGGGCCCGCCCTTGACCGTCAGGCCGCGGTAACACCCGACCAGCCCGGCCATCACGCCGAACAGCAGCGCTTTGACTTCGGCCAGGACCAACTCGCGCAGCCCGGTGAGCACGGTCAGCCCGTTGATGAAGGCGCCCGGGTTGACGCCTTGCAGGAAGACGGAAAACACGTAGCCCCCGGAGAGGCCGATGGCGCACACCAAGCCGTTGAGTAGCAGCGCGACCACCGTGGAGGCCAACACGCGCGGCACCACCAGCCGCTGGATCGGGTCGATGCCGAGCACCCGCATCGCGTCGATCTCCTCGCGGATGGTGCGCGCGCCCAGATCGGCGCAGATCGCGGTGGCGCCGGCGCCGGCCACGACGAGCACGGTCACCACCGGGCCCAGCTGGGTGATGGTGCCGAATGCCGTTCCCGCGCCCGACAAGTCGGCCGCGCCGATTTCGCGCAACAGGATGTTGAGGGTGAACGCCACCAGGACGGTGAAGGGGATGGACACCAGCAGCGTCGGCACCAGCGACACGCGCGCGATCATCCAGGTCTGCTCGAGGAACTCACCCAGTTGGAATGGCCGACGAAAAGCGGCACGCCCGGTGTCGATCATCATCTCGAAGAACCCACCGACCGCGCGAGCGGGAACCGCAAGCTGTTGGATCAACTCCGTTGCCCCCCTCTGCGGCTCGCGGCGAAGCCTTGATGTCGCCTTCATGTCGTCGTCGGTCAGTGCTGGCTCCGTGTGAGCCGGCTCATATTAACCCAGAAGAACTTCGCGGTGTCAATGAACACCATTTCTGTATCCGAACCGTTAATTTGTCCAGGTCAGAGGTAGTGCTATTGCTTCAATCTGAAACAAGTTCTATTTGCCGTTTCCCCCGCAAACGACCTATCTCGATACTCATTGCTCCATCAGGTGAACGGCGGAAAAATTCCGCTCCGGATCACGTCCAGCAAAGTATTCCTGGAGCGCGCCACTGAGCTGGCCGGGCTCCCACGCCGGCCCGTCCGCCTCGAATCGGTGCTCGGCGGTCGGCGCGGCGACCAGCGTCACCTGCGGGCCGTAAACGATGAACACCTGACCGTTGACTTCCGCGGCGGCCGGCGAGGACAAGAACTTGACCAGGTTCACCACGTGCTCGGGCGACAGGGGGTCGACGCCGCCCGGTTCGATCTCCGGCGCCGCGCCGAACACGTCGGCCGTCATCGCGGTGCGCGCCCGCGGGCAGATCGCGTTGGCGCACACCCCGTAGCGGCCCAGCGCCCGCGCGGCCGTGAGCGTGAGCGAAATGATGCCCGCCTTGGCCGCGCCGTAGTTGGCCTGCCCCACCGGTCCCACCAGCCCGGCCTCCGAGGCGGTGTTCACGATCCGGCCGAAGACGGTGCCGCCGGCCTCTTTGGCCTTGGCCCGCCAGTAGGTAGCGGCGTTGCGCGTCAGCAGGAAGTGTCCGCGCAAATGCACCGCGATGACGAGGTCCCATTCCTCGTCGGACATGTTGAACAGCATCCGGTCGCGGGTGATGCCGGCGTTGTTGACCACGATGTCCAGCCCGCCCAGCCCGTCGGCGGTGGCAACCAGTTCGTCGGCCGTCGAGCGCTGGCTGATGTCCCCGGCCACCGCGACGGCCTTCGAACCGGTCGCGTTGATCTCGTCGACGACGTCGGAGGAGTCCAGCGCCGCGGCGAGGTCGTTGACGACGACGGTGGCGCCCAGCCGGGCTAAGCCGAGGGCCTCGGCGCGACCCAGCCCCGCGGCCGCACCGGTGACCACCGCGACCCTGCCGGACAGATCGGTCGCGTTCGTGCTGCTAGTCAATTTATGAATACCTCTAGTCTGGTCAGTCTTCGCGCAGGAGGGCCGCGCGCGGGCACTCCGCGATCGCCTGCTCGGCCAGCTGCTCCCGGTCGGGCGGAATCGGATCGGTCTTCACGACGGCGTAGTCTTCGTCGTCCAATTCGAAGATGTCGGGTGCGATTCCCATGCACACCGCGTTACCTTCACAACGATCACGATCGACGATCACCCGCACGGCACCCTCCTCGAGCCTGGCTTAGGGCCTGAGCACCCGCCCCATCGGCCCTCGGCTAAAACTAGCTACACCATAGAGGCCCGATGCCTCAGGGGGAATGGTCGCTGGATTCCCAGACTAGAACGTGTTACAACCGGGGTGGCGAACGGGTAGCCGTTGGTCGAGTTGCAGCGTGTCAGGTGAACCGGAGGGCGGCGGGAATGCGCATCAGTTACACCCCTGAACAGGAGGAGCTGCGTCGCGAACTGCGGTCGTACTTCACCAAGCTCATGACGCCCGAGCGTCGCGAGGCGCTGACCTCGACGCAGGGCGAGGTCGGGACCGGCACCGCGTACCGCGACACCGTCGCGCAGATGGGCAAGGACGGGTGGCTCACCCTGAACTGGCCCAAGGAGTACGGCGGCCAGGACCGCTCCCCCATGGACTCGCTGATCTTCACCGACGAGGCCGCCGTCGCCGGCGTGCCCGTGCCGTTTTTGACGATCAACAGCGTGGCGCCGACGATCATGGCTTTCGGCACCGAGGAACAGAAGAAGTTCTTCCTGCCCAAGATCGCGGCGGGCGAGTTGCACTTTTCCATCGGCTACTCCGAGCCCGGCGCCGGCACCGACCTGGCCAACCTGCGCACCACCGCGGTTCGCGACGGCGACGACTACGTGATCAACGGCCAGAAGATGTGGACCAGCCTGATCGCCTACGCGGACTGGGTCTGGCTGGCCGTGCGCACCAACCCCGAGGCCAAGAAGCACCGCGGCATTTCGATGCTGGTCGTCCCGACGACCGCCGACGGCTTCTCCTGGACCCCGGTGCACACCATGGCCGGTGTGGACACCAGCGCCACCTATTACTCCGACGTGCGCGTCCCCGTGACCAACCTGATCGGGGAGGAGAACGGCGGCTGGAAGCTGGTGACCAACCAGCTCAACCACGAGCGCGTCGCCCTGGTGTCTTCACAGCCGATCTTCCTGGCGCTGCAGGAGGTGCGCGAGTGGGCGCAGAACACCAAGGACGACGGCGGCGCCCGACTCATCGACTCCGAGTGGGTGCAGCTCAACCTGGCCCGCGTGCACGCCAAGGCCGAGGTTCTCAAGCTGATCAACTGGGAGCTGGCGTCGTCGTCCAGCGAGACCCTGTCTCCGGCGGACGCGTCGGCCGCCAAGGTGTTCGGCACCGAGCTGGCCACCGAGGCCTACCGGCTGCTGATGGAGGTGCTGGGCACCGCGGCCACGGTGCGCCAGGATTCGCCGCACGCGCTGCTGCGCGGCCGGGTCGAGCGGATGCACCGCGCGTGCCTGATCCTGACGTTCGGCGGCGGCACCAACGAGGTGCAGCGCGACATCATCGGGATGGTCGCGATGGGACTGCCCCGGGCCAACCGCTGAGCCGCTCTATATATAAGGACGAGAATTCATGGACTTCACCACCACGGAAGCCGCACAGGACCTCGGCGGCCTGGTCGACACCATCGTCGACTCGGTGTGCACCCCGGAGCACCACCGCGAGCTGGACGGGCTCGACCACCGGTTCGACCGGGCGCTGTGGGGCAAGCTGGTCGATTCCGACATCCTGACCAGCGCGGCCCCGGCATCGCTGGGCGGCGACGGCTTCGGCGTCCTCGAACAGGTGGCCGTGCTGGTCGCGCTGGGCCACCAGCTGGCCGCGGTGCCCTACCTGGAGTCGGTGGTGCTGGCCGCCGGGGCGCTGGCCCGGTTCGGCTCCGAGGAACTGCAGCAGGGCTGGGGCGCGCCCGCGGTGCGGGGCGAGAAGGTCCTGACCGTCGCGCTCGACGGGGAGATGGGCGAGGGGCCGGTGCGGGCCGCCAAGGCCGGGGACGGCTACCGCCTGACCGGGACCCGCACCCAGGTCGGCTTCGGTCCGGTCGCCGACGCGTTCCTTGTTCCCGCCGAAACCGATTCCGGCACGGCCGTTTTCCTGATCGCCACCGACGACCCCGGGGTCGCGGTGACCGCGCTGAAAACCACCGGCCTGGGCAGCGTGGGGCACCTGGCGCTGGAGGGCACGACGGTGGACGCCGGGCGAAAGGTCGGTGGCGCCGGCGGCGCCGTCGCCACCTGGCTCGACACGCTCGCCACCCTGGGCCGCAGCGCCTTTCAGCTCGGGGTGCTCGAGCGGGGCCTGCAGTTGACGGCCGAGTACGCCCGCACCCGTGAGCAGTTCGACCGCCCGATCGGCAGCTTCCAGGCGGTGGCGCAGCGGCTGGCCGACGGTTACATCGACGTCAAGGGATTGCGGTTGACGCTGACCCAGGCGGCCTGGCGGGTGTCCGAGGAGATCCCCGCCGAGATCGACGTCGCCAGCGCGGGGTTTTGGGCCGCCGACGCCGGGCACCGGGTGGCGCACACCATCGTCCATGTGCACGGCGGCGTCGGGGTCGACACCGATCACCCCGTGCACCGCTACTTCCTGGCCGCCAAGGAGATCGAGTTCGCCCTGCGCGGTGCGACCGGGCAGCTGCGCCGGATCGGGCGTGAACTGGCGGAAACCCCTGCCTAGCCCGGGCGATCATGCTTAGCGGCGCGACCGACCTCACGGTCACCGATCTGCTGGTGCCGCTGGCCGAGATCGACGACCGCGGCATCTATTTCGAAGACTCGTTCACCAGCTGGCGCGATCACCTTCGCCACGGCGCCGCGATCGCGGCGGCCCTGCGCGAGCGCCTCGACCCCGCCAAACCGCCGCACGTCGGGGTGCTGCTGGAGAACAGCCCGTTCTTCTCGGCGATGCTGGTGGCCGCGGGGATGTCCGGCATCGTGCCGGTGGGGCTCAACCCGGTGCGCCGCGGCGACGCGCTGGCCCGGGACATCGCCCACGCCGACTGCCAGGCGGTGCTGGCCGACTCGAAATCCGCTGCGCCACTGGGCGATATCGAGCACGTGAACGTCGACTCGGCCGCCTGGGCCGACGAGCTGGCCGCACACCGCGACGCGGAACCGCGCTTTGGGTCCGCATCGCCCGCGGACCTGTTCATGCTGATCTTCACGTCGGGCACCAGCGGCGAGCCGAAGGCGGTCAAGTGCAGCCACGGCAAGGTGGCGATCGCCGGGGTGACGATGACGCAGCGTTTCGGCCTCGGCCGCGACGACGTCTGCTACGTGTCGATGCCGTTGTTCCACTCCAACGCCGTGCTGGTCGGCTGGTCGGTGGCCGTGGCGTGCCGCGGTTCAATGGCGTTGCGGCGCAAGTTCTCCGCGTCCGGCTTTTTGCAGGACGTCCGGCGCTACGGCGCCACCTACGCGAACTACGTGGGCAAGCCGCTGTCGTATGTGCTGGCCACCCCGGAACGCCCCGACGACGCCGACAACCCGCTGCGCGCGGTGTACGGCAACGAGGGCGTGCCGGACGACATCGACCGCTTCGCCCGCAGGTTCGGCTGCGTCGTGCAGGACGGGTTCGGCTCGACCGAAGGCGGGGTGGCGATCGCCCGGACCCCCGACACCCCGCCCGGCGCGCTGGGGCCGTTGCCGGACGGCATCGACATCGTCGACCCCGACACCGGCGAACCGTGCCCCGCGGGGGTGGTCGGCGAGCTGGTGAACACCGCCGGACCGGGCCGCTTCGAGGGCTACTACAACGACGAGGCCGCCGAGGCCGAGCGGATGGCCGGCGGCATCTACCACAGCGGCGACCTCGCCTACCGCGACGAGGCCGGCTACGCGTATTTCGCCGGGCGCCTTGGCGATTGGATGCGCGTCGACGGCGAAAACCTCGGCGCCGCCCCGATCGAGCGGGTGCTGCTGCGCTACCCCGACGCCACCGAGGTGGCGGTGTACGCGGTGCCCGACCCGGTCGTCGGCGACCAGGTGATGGCCGCGTTGGTCATGGCCGACGGTGCCGAGTTCGACCCCGGAAAGTTCCGGGCCTTCCTGGCCGAGCAGCCCGACCTGGGGCCCAAGCAGTGGCCGTCGTACGTCCGGGTCAGCGCGGAGCTGCCGCGGACGGTCACCTTCAAGGTGCTCAAGCGGCAGCTGTCGGCCCAGGGTGTCGACTGCGGTGATCCGGTGTGGCCGATTCGCCGGTAGCGCCACCGGTACCCACCGGGATCTCAATCTCGATGTATTAGCCGGAAACCCGGGATGTGCTGCGGGTGCCGAGATACGATCCGGTCCTACTCATTGCAGCGATGGTGGCGTACTTGCTTGTCTCACCGGAACAGTTGACCTCGGTGGCCGCCGATGTCGGGCGCATCGGCGACTCGCTCGCCGCCGGAAACGCGGCGGCGGCGGCCACCACGACGACGGTGATGACCGCGGCAGGCGACGAGGTGTCGGCGGCCATCGCCGCGCTGTTCTCCCAACACGCCCGCGGTTATCAGGCGCTCGCCGCCCAGGCCTCGTCTTTCCACAGCCAGTTCGTCCGGGCGCTCGGCGCGGGCGCGGGGTCCTACGTGGCCGCCGAGGCGGCCAACGTCGCGCCCCTGCGGTCGCTCATCACCGCGGCCGCCGCGCCCGCGCAGTCGCTGCTGTCGCGGCCCATCATCGGCAACGGCGCGAACGCGACGACAGCGGGCGGCAACGGCGGGGACGGCGGGTGGTTGTTCGGCAATGGCGGCAACGGCGCGGCCGGCCTGCCGGGACAGCCCGGCGGCAACGGCGGGTCGGCCGGGCTGTGGGGCAGCGGCGGCGCGGGCGGCGCGGGCGGCGACGGCGGCGCCCGTGGCGGCAACGGCGGCAACGGCGGGTGGCTGTTCGGGGCGGGCGGCGCCGGCGGCATCGGCGGTACCGGCGCGGCCGGCGGCATCGGCGGGACGGGCGGCAACGGCGGCAACAGCGCGTGGCTGATCGGTGGCGGCGGCGCCGGCGGCCCGGGCGGCCAGGGCGGGGCCGGCGGCGGGACTGGAGGCAACGGAGGCAACGGCGGGAACGGCGCGCTGCTGATCGGCGCCGGCGGGGCCGGTGGACCGGGCGGGATCGGCAGCCCCGGCACCGGTGGCGGCGCCGCCGGCGACGGCGGCAACGGCGGCAACGGCGGCGCGGGCGGTTGGTTCATGAACGGCGGCGACGGCGGAGCCGGCGGCCAGGGCGGCGACGGCGCGGCCGGCGTCGACTCGTCGGACCCCGCTGTGGTCGGTGGTCTCGGCGGCAACGCCGGCAACGGCGGCAACGGCGGCGCCGGCGGCACCGGCCCGGTGCTGTTCGGCCACGGCGGGGCCGGCGGGCTCGGCGGCCAGGGCGGCACCGGCGGTCACGGCGGCCCCGGGGGTGACGGCGTCACCGTGCTCGGCCAGGGCCTCGGCGGCAACGGCGGCAACGGCGGCAGCGCCGGGGCCGGCGGCCCCGGCGGCGGGCCCGGGCTGCTCGGCAGCGCCGGCCTGCCCGGTGGCGTCGGCGCCGGCGGCACGGGTGGCACCGGCGGCACCGGCGGCACCGGCGTGGACGGCGCCACCGCTGTCGGCGCCGGCAGCCCCGGCAATCCCGGCTTCCAGGGCGGCCAGGGCGGCACCGGTGGCCAGGGCGGGGCGGCCGTCCCGGGCGGCGTCGCCGGGAACGGGGGCGCCGGCGGCGCGGGCGGCCACGGCGGCAACGGCAGCAACGGGATCGACGCCGGCGGCAACAGCAACACCGGGGGCCGGGGCGGCGATGGCGGGCAGGGCGGCGCGCCCGGCGGCGGCGGCGCGGCCGGGCCCGGTGGCGGTGGTAACCCGGGCAGCGCGGGCGCCGGCGGCGACGGCGGCAACGGCGGCAAGGGCGGCAACGGCAGCCCGGGCCTGAACGGCACCGACAACACCGGCACCCCCAACGCCGCCGGCGGAGACGGCGACCCGGGCGGCGGCGGCGGCGCCGGCGGGCACGGCGGGAAGGCGGGCGGCCCCGGCGGGACCGGCGGAACCGGCGGCAACGGCGGCAACGGCGCCGCCGGCGGCGCCGGCGGCCACGCGGGCGACCTCAGCACCAACAGCCCCGCCGGCGGCCAGGGCGGCAAGGGCGGCGACGGCGGCGCGCCGGGCGCGGGAGGGGCCGCCAACGGCGGCACAGCGGGCAGCCAGGGCGTCGGCGGAAACGGGGCGGCCGGCGGCGCGGGCGGCCAGGGCGGCAGCGGCGTCGCCGGCGCCGACGACCTCGCGTCCGACGGCCAGTCCGGCGGCAACGGTGTTGCCGGCGGCCAGGGCGGCCGCGGCGGCGACGGCGGCCTCGCCGGTGCCAACGGCGGAACCGGCGGCAACGGCGGCGCCGGCGGCCAGGGTGGCGCCGGCGGCGGGGGCGGCCAGGGCGGCGGCGGCGTGGCGGGCACGGCCGCGGCGCCCGCCGGCGGCCAGGGTGGTTCCGGCGGCGCCGGAGCAGGCGGCGGCAAGGGCGGCGACGGAGGCAACGCCGGCGGCGTCGGCGGCGTCGGTGGCCAGGGCGGCCAGGGCGGTGCGGCCGGCGGCGGCGGCAAGGCCGGCGACGGCGGCGCCGGTGTCACCCCGGGCGCCGGCGTGACGACCGCGCCGGACGGCGGCCAGGGCGGAACCGGCGGGCAGGGCGGTCAGGGCGGCGCGGGCGGCCAGGGCGGCGGCGCGGGCGCGGGCGGTCAGGGCGGCCTCGGCGGCACCGGCGGCGCCGGCGGCGATGGCGGGGCCGCCGGCAAGGGAGGCACCGGCGTGCAGGGCAACAACACCGCGGCACCCGGATCCGGCGGCGCCGGCGGGACCGGCGGCGACGCCGGAAAGGGCGGCGGCGGCGGCCAGGGCGGCACCGGGGCCACCGGCGCGCCCGCGGGCAACGGCGGCCAGGGCGGCAGGGGCGGCAACGCCGGCAAGGGCGGCGACGGGAACACCGGCGCGGCGGGCGGCAGCACGGCCACTCCCGTCCCACCCGCCGGGAATGGCGGCGCGGGTGGCGACGCCGGCCAGGCGGGGGCCGGCGGGGATGGCGGCACCGGCGGAGCCGGCCTCAGCGGCGGCAACGGCGGCACGGGCGGCAACGGCGGCAACGGCGCCGACGGCGGGGCCGGCGCCAAGGGCTCCGACGGCATCAATACCGTCGACCCGAACTTCGGGGCGACCCCTAACGCGGGCGCCGGCGGCGCCGGCGGCAACGGCAGCAACGGCGGCGCGCCCGGCAACGGCGGGGCCCCTGGCGGGGCCGGCAACACCGGCGCGCGGGGCACCGGCGGCGACGGCGGCAACGGCGGAAAGGGCGGTGCCGGCGGCAAGGGCGCCGACGCGGTCAACACGCCGATCCCGACCACGGTCGGACAGGCCGCAACGGGGACCGCCGGCAGCCCGGACGGCACGACCCCGACCGGGGGCGCCGGCGGACCGGGCACGCCCGGCAGCCCGACCAGCGGGCCGCCTCCCCCTAGTCAGATCCAGCAGGGTGGCGACGGCGGCGCCGGCGGCGCCGGAACCAACAGCGCCAACAACGGCACCGCCACCGGCGGTCGCGGAGGCGACGGCGGCCAGGGCAGCATCTTCGGCGGCCCCGGCGGCAACGGCGGCACGGGAGGCAACGCGTCGGAATCCGGCACCAGCGGGGTCGCCCACGCCGGTGACGGCGGCACCGGTGGGGAGGGCGGACAATTCGGGGCCGGCGGCAACGGCGGCACCGGCGGCAACGTCACGGCCGGGTCCGCGGGCAGCACGGCCGGTGACGGCGGCGCGGGCGGCAACGCCACCAACGGCACCACTACCGTCGACCAGCAGCCCGTCACCGGCGGTAGCGGCGCCGCCGGCGGCAAAGGCGGCAACGGCGGCAACATCGTCGGCGCCGGCGTCACGGGCACCGCCGGCGACGGCGGCCACGGCGGGAACGGCAACGACGGCTCCGTCAACGCGGGCGCCGGCGGCAGGGGCGGAGACGGGGGGCGCGCGGGAGACGGCGGCCTCAACGGCGGCAGCGGCGGCACCGGCGGCGACGCCGGGGCCGGCGGCGCGGGAGGCAAGGGCGCCACCGGGGGCGTCGGCGGCGCGGGCGGAAACGGCGGCACCCTCCAAGGTGGCGCGACCGGCACCGCGGGCAACGGCGGCGCCGGCGGCGACGGGGGCACGGGGTCCATCGGCGGCGTCGGCGGGGGCGGCGGCACCGGCGGCGCCGGCGGCCAGGGCTTCGGCGGCGGAACCTCGGGCAACGGCGGAGCCGGCGGTGTGGGCGGCACCGGGGGCGACGGCGGAACCGGCGGCGACGGCGGCGACGGCGGCGACGGGGCCGTCCAGGGCGGCGACGGCTCGGGCGGCCAGGGCGGCACCAGCGGCGCCGGCGGGGCGGGTG
>NZ_MVHD01000130.1 GCF_002086635.1 Mycobacterium alsense
TGTACTCAGCTAGGACGTTGGTGACACTCTGGTGATCGGGGGTTTGCCTCCGATGGCTGAGTGGCGTCGTTGATTGTTGTAGTGCTCGAGCCAGGGCGCAAGGGCTGCACTACGGGCTTCGTTGGTGGTAAAGACCTGTCGGTAGGCCCACTCGATTTGCAGGGTTCGGTTGTAGCGCTCAACCTTGCCGTTTTGCCAAGGACAATGCGGTTTGATGAAGATGTGCTTGGCGCCGAGGGCGGTGATGATGTGCGCTACGTCAGCTGAGCGGCGGTAGCTGAAGTGATTGTCGGTGATCACCTGCTCGATCGCGGCGATGCCGTGAGCGGCGAAATAGTCAGCGGCGCGGGCCAGAAAATGTCCACACGTTGGGCCCTTCTCGTCGGGCAGGATCTCTGAATATGCCAGCCGGGAATGGTCATCGACAGCCGAGTGGATGTAGTCGAATCCGATACGGGCTTTTTTGTGGGCGGCGGTGTCACCCCTGTGCCGACCGTGAGCCTTCCAGCCGCCACCATCGGGGATACGCCCAATTTTCTTGACGTCCATATGAATCAGTTCGCCAGGACGAGCGCGCTCATACCGTAGGGCGGTAGTCTTCGACGCCCGGATCACCTCGCCGGTCAGCGGATCACACTCGCGCAGGTAAGGCATCTGACGCCGACGCAGGATCGCGCTGACCGTGCGGGCCGGCACCTTCAACTCCGCGCCGATCCAGTCCTGGCCGCGCCGCGCGGTGCGGCGCAACGCGATCACTCGTGTTTCCGTTTCGGCTGGCGTACGACATGGGCACCGTCGCGGTCGCGAAGACCGATCAACTAAACCCACGATCCCTTCGTCGCGGAATCGGCGCACCCACCGATGCGCACACTGGCGCGACACACCCAACTCCGCGGCGACGTGGGCTACCGGGCGGCCGCCGTCGATAATCCGCTCAACCAGCAACGCGCGGCCATGAACGGTCAAACGGGCATTAGCGTGGGACATGAGGACCTCCGTGTCAGTAGAGACGTCAGATATCTCCACTAAGCCCGGAGGTCCTCCCTTCTCGCAGCAGAACCGTCAACAACGTCTCTGCCGAGTACAGCTAG
>NZ_MVHD01000131.1 GCF_002086635.1 Mycobacterium alsense
GCCCAGGGGACGGCGGGGGCGGCAGATTGGGCGGCGGCGCCGGCATCGGCGCGGCCTGTGTGGGCGCATCGGCATACGGGGATGGGGATGGGGATGGCGACGGCGGTGGTGGTAGGTGCACCGCCTGGGTCGGCGCCCCCGAGGGCGGCTGCGGCGGTGGCGGTTGCTGCGGCGTAACCGGTGGTCGCCGGGCTTGCACGTTCGGCTTGCGCTGCCGGTGCGGCGTCCAATCGTGACCGTCCCAGTACCGCTGGGCGTTGGAGTCCTGTGGGTCGTCGTACCAACCGGGCTCGTTGGGTGTCGTCATGGGCAGAACCTCTCGGTTGACTGAACTGCACCCGCGAAAGCGAGAATAGCGCGGGCGTCAACCATCAGCGACGTTTGACGCGGATCGGAGTTCCGCGGCGTCAGACCGAAAGCGGACATGTGCGGGGCCCACCCCACCCCCCGGGATGGATCCACCAGCGCTTCTCTCAAACCGAACTACGCTGCGCAACAAGTTGATTGGCCCAACAGATGTCATTCATCCGGAGTTGTCGGCGCGGCCGCACCACTTCCAGGAGCCTTTCTCCTTGACGAATGACCAGGTCTCGGGCATGTGGTCGTCGGGCGACTTGGACCGTGTGGTGGTGACGGTGGCGGTGGCACGGTCACCTGTGACATGGACGTTGGTCACCGTGGTTGCGACCGTCCCCTCTTCGTCGATGTCGTTGCGCAACATCTGGCTCGTCACGGGGTTCTGTCCTCGGGCTCGCTCGCAGTCCAACTGCAGCAGCCCTTGGCCGTCCGCATTGTTCTGTGCGTTGGTGACGTTCTGGACGAGCGTCTTGATCTGGTTCTCGGCCAGCTTGGGCGCTATCACGCGCTTGTACCCCAATACGCCGCCGCCTGCCAGCGCCGCGACCGCGATGAGCGCCGCGACGACGAGCGGTGCCCGAGACCGCCTCCGTGGAGCGGCATTTGGGGGCTGGGCCGGTGGTCGCGCCTGCGGGCCCGGGGCCGGCGGGGGCGCCTGAGGGCCCGGG
>NZ_MVHD01000132.1 GCF_002086635.1 Mycobacterium alsense
TTGGCTGACGGCGAACTGAGCGCGCGCGAGGCCGAGCGCGTGGTGTGGGATGTGATCGTCGTGGGCACCGGCATGGGGGGTGGGATGCTGGGCCACTCGCTGGCCCGCGCGGGCCGTCGGGTGCTGTTCGTGGAAAAGGGACGCTCCACCCTGCCCGGCACCCCGGGCACGATCCGCGCGGCCATGCCCGAACTCGCCGAACCACAGGCGGCCCGCTCCGCGACGGCCTACTACGACGCCCTGGCCCGCGCCGGACGCTCCACCGACGAGATCGAAGACATCAGCGGGCGCTTCGCCAAGCGGTTCGTGCCATTCATCGGCGCCGGCACCGGCGGCTCCTCGGCGTTGTACGGCATGGTCTGCGAACGCTTCTTCGCCCAGGACTTCACCCCCCGCCAAAACTTCGACGACCCCGGCGAATCCACCGTGCCCGAGGCCTGGCCGATCAGCTACGACCAGCTCAGCCCCTGGTACGCCCAAGCCGAAAAGCTCCTCGGCGTGCGCGGCCAACCCGACCCGCTGCGCCCCGAGGCGGCCGACGTCAATCTGCCTGCGGCACCACCGTTTTCGGCCGACAACCGGCCGCTGGTCGACCATCTGACAGGTCAAGGATTGCACCCCTACCACCTGCCGATGGCCTGCGACTACACCGACGGCTGTACCACCTGCCAGACCTACATCTGCCCCCAGTCGTGCAAGAACGACGCCGCCCGCAACGGCGTGCTGCCCGCCCTCACCGAACACGGCGCCCACCTGCTCGACCAATGCCGGGTGCTGCGCCTCGAGGCCGACCGCACCCACGTGCAACAGGTCATCGCCGAGCACCACAACGACACGCTGGCCCTCAAAGCCACAGTGGTGGTGCTGGCCGCCGGCGCGCTCGCCACCCCGGTGCTGCTGCTCAACTCCCGCTCCGGTGACTGGCCCAACGGGCTGGCCAACGGCTCGGACTACGTGGGCCGCAACCTGATGCGCCACCTGATGGAC
>NZ_MVHD01000133.1 GCF_002086635.1 Mycobacterium alsense
GTGGACTTCCCCCCAACAGGAAGGTCCGCCATGCTCACCCTCGCCAACATCCCAACCCTCCCGACCCCTGTCCTCATCGCTGGCCTGCGCGAGCTTGCCGACGAGATGGTGCGGCGGCTCGGCCGCGACGAAGCCGGACGTCTTCTCGGCATCAGCTGGGACGAGATCGAGCGGCTCTGCGCCGAAGCCGACGCGATTGCGGATCGGCAGGTGCGGCGATGACGACCACAACCAATCCGGCTTTTGATGTCCAACTGCCCGCCGGTTTTGCCGATGCTTACGGCTGGGAGCCTGGGCACGTCATGTCACGCGAGGAGAAGCGTCATTTCCGGCTGATCGAAGGCTCCCGCATAATCCGCGACGCGGCAGGAACAGCTGTTGCCGAGGTGGTGCTTCGCGCGACTCAGTACTCCGATGGCACCCTCGACGGCATCGGCACTCACGTCATCCCCTTGTGCGACGAGGGTGTAGGCAGCGGCCCGGCGCGCGAGCTTGCTGCGGCGCTACTCGAGGTATCCGACGACTTGGACCGGATGGCAACGGGCCCAGCATGGCAGCGCCGATGATGGAGGAGGTTCGGTTCAGTGAGTAAACACGCCTGTCCAAGGTGTGGGCTCGAAGCCCACTGCTCACACGGCAGCTGGCCGGATCGGCACCCGGTCGCCGCGGTGCTGTTCGCGCTGCCGGCCGGCTACACGCTCGTCGGGGTGGTCCTGGCGTACCCGTGGATCTTTTTGCCGCTGCTCGTCGTCGTGGCGGCGTTCTGGGTTGATCGGCGGCAGCGTCGGCGTGCGGCGATCGCGGCCCGTGCCGATCACGAGCACCGCAAGCTGATGGCCCGAGCGATCCTCGCTCCCCAGCCGAAACCACCTAGGGGCC
>NZ_MVHD01000134.1 GCF_002086635.1 Mycobacterium alsense
GATACAATTGCTGACGGCGTACCTCGGCATATCGATTCCGATTCCGTAAAGGGTTTTCCGTCTATTTCACTCCGCTCGTCGTCAGGCGTCGTCGCGCGTCGCTGTCAAACGCGCGGACGCCGACCTAGACGGACAGCCTCGGGAGTTCGACGGTGGCCGGGTCGTCGCCGGCGGGCGGGCCCTCCCGGAGCAGCAGGGACCGTACCAGCGGACGCGGTCCAACGGGCCGAAGCATGAAACTGGCCGGGCGCGGCCGCACTACCTGCGGCCACCAGAACCAACGCCCGAGCAGCGCGGCGATCGATGGTGTCATGAACGAGCGCACGACCAAAGTGTCGAACATCAGGCCCAGGCCGATGGTGGTGCCGACCTGGCCGATGATCCGCAGATCGCTGAATACCATCGAGGCCATGGTGAAGGCGAACACCAGGCCCGCGTTCGTCACGACCTTCCCGGTGCCGCCCATGGCGCGAATGATGCCGGTGTGCAACCCGGCGGCTATTTCCTCTTTCATCCGGGACACCAGAAGCAAGTTGTAGTCAGATCCCACGGCCAAAAGGACGATCACCGACATCGGCAGCACCATCCAGTGCAATTTGACGCCAAGTAGATATTGCCAGGCGAGCACCGACAGCCCAAACGATGCACCCAAAGAGAGCAGGACGGTCCCGACGATAACCAGGGCGGCCACAAAACTTCGCGTGAGGGCGAGCATGATGACGAAAATGAGGCAAAGCGCACCGACGAGGGCGATCCAGAGATCGTATTTCGAGCCATCATGGAAGTCTTTGTAGGTCGATGCGGTGCCGGCTAGGTAGATCTTGGCGCCCTCCAAGGGGGTGGTCTTGAGCGCCTCCTCGGCCGCCGATT
>NZ_MVHD01000135.1 GCF_002086635.1 Mycobacterium alsense
GGGCCGGCGGGTCGGGCAGGGGTGGCTCGGCCGGTGGTTCCGGCGGTCTGGGCGGGTTCTTCTACGGCAACGGCGGCAGCGGCGGCCCGGGCGGGCACGGCATGGTCACCGACGGTGGAGCGGGCGGTGCCGGTGGTGCCGCGGGAATGATCGGCAACGGCGGCGCAGGCGGACCCGGCGGCGCCGCGGTTTCCGGAGGATCCGGCGGCACGGGCGGATTCGGCGGCACCGGCGGCCTGATCGGCGACGGCGGGGCGGGTGGGCCTGGCGGCGAGGCACTACGCCAGGGCGGATCCGGCGGCGACGGCGGATCAAGCCGGTGGATCGGTCAGGGCGGGGTCGGCGGCGCCGGCGGCACCGGCACGTCGGCGGCCACCGGGCTCGGGGAAGCGGGCGGTCATGGCGGCGATGGTGGGCCGCTGTACGGCGGAGGTGGCGATGGGGGTCCGGGTGGCCTCGGCGCCGCCCAGGCGGGCGGGGCCGGCGGTGACGGCGGTGGTGCCGGGATGATCGGCCGCGGAGGAGCCGGCGGGTCCGGTGGGGCCGCCCCGTCCGGTGTGGGCGGGACGGGCGGATCCGGTGGCAGGGCCGGCCAGTTCGGCGACGGCGGGCCCGGCGGACCCGGCGGCTTCGGCAACTTCAGCGGCGGCACAGGCGGAATGGGCGGCGCCGCAGTGCTGATCGGCTCGGGCGGGGCCGGAGGAGCGGGCGGGGGCAGCAACAT
>NZ_MVHD01000136.1 GCF_002086635.1 Mycobacterium alsense
CCTTCTCCCATCCGGGCGACCTCATCACGGAACCCGCCCGCGGCCGCCGCCACCACCACCCGAGGCGAAGACGCCGGTGGCGGTCCCCACGGCGGAGCCGCCGTTGCCGCCCAGGCCGCCGCCCGTGCCGACGCCCGCGACGCCGTTCCTGCCGGTGGCCGAGGTGTTGCCGACTATCGCGGACGTGCCGCCGCCACCGCCGCCACCGGGACCCCCGGTGATGCCGGCGGGCCCGCCGCCCGCACCACCGGCGCCGCCGTGCAGATCGTCGAAGCCGCCGGCGCCGCTGCCGCTGCCGGTGGCGAAGGGTCCCGCCGTGCCGCCGCTGCCGCCGGTGCCGCCGGCGCCGCCGTGGCCGCCGCCGATGCTGTTGCCGCCCTGGCCGCCACCGCCGCCACCACCGCCGGCCGCGGCGGCCGAGGTGGTGGCCTCGACGTAGGCGTCGCCGCCGTTGCCACCGTGGCCACCGGCGCCGCCGTTGGTGCCGGCGCCGCCGTGGCCCCCGTTGCCGCCGGAGCCGGCGCTGCCGCTGACGGCGCCACTGCCTTTGAAGGTGCTGCTGCCGCCGTCACCGCCGGCGCCGCCCGCGCCGCCGTCGCCGTTGGCGCCGGCGTGGCCGAGCAAGCCCCGCGCCTGGCCACCGGGTCCGCCGTCGCCCCCGGTGCCGCCGTCACCGCCGTTGGTGCCGCTGCCGCCGTTGATGGCGGACCCGCCCGCC
>NZ_MVHD01000137.1 GCF_002086635.1 Mycobacterium alsense
CCGGTGTTGCCGAACCCCGCCGCCGACAACAACGCCTGATCCAACTCCTTTTGATGCGCATTGATGGTGCGCGAGGTGATCACCGCGTTGTTGAGGAAATCGAACAGATCCGGCGCCGCATTGGCATAGGTGTCACCCAACCCGGCCAGCTGCTGCACGTCGTGACGGGCCTGCGGCAGCTGCGGATTGACATCATCCAAAATCGCATTCGCGTTGACGATCGACTGCCCGAACTTCTCACCCAACCCCGCCAACGACTGCGCCGCCGCCGAAAGCGTCAGGTTCAACTTGACCGGATCCACCTTCTGCGCAATATCGGTGATCGTCTGAAACAACGTATTGATCTCCGTGGTCACCGACCCGGCCTTGATATTGAACCGTTGCTTGCCGACCACCGCAACCACGGTCTGAGACGAAATCTTCTGCGGCGACGGGTTTTTCGGCGTCGTCAACGACACATACTTGCCACCGAACACCGTGGTCGCCTTGATGTCGGCGTTCACGTTCGCCGGGATCAGCTCGAGGTATCTCGGATACACATCGAGGGTGAAATTGGCCGCCGGCTTACCCTCCCACACCGTCTCAGAGATCTTGGCGACCCGGCCGATCTCCACCCCGTTGTAGGTGACCTTCGAACCCGGATCCATCACCAACCCAGCCCGCGACGCCAGCATCGACAGCTGGGTCTTCGCCGTGAA
>NZ_MVHD01000138.1 GCF_002086635.1 Mycobacterium alsense
TCAACCCTGGGCCGTCATGGCTCAGCCCATCGGGTGATCTCGTTGGGAGGCATTGCGCGGCGAAAGCCGCCACCGCCGTGAGTGAGTGACAAGGTTGTCGCCTGCTCCGCGTAGTATCCGTCCCCGTGGTCCAGCTTGAAGAAATCACCGACGCGCTCAGAGGCGGAAATCGCTTCGAAGCGATCGAACTCAACACCAATTTTGTGCGGGCTGTCCAAAGCTTCACTCGTTGGCCTGTGGACGCTTGGGCCGGTGTGCTCAACGAGAAAGGGCGGCTCCGTACGCTGTATTGGGTAAAGGGCAACGCGCTCGGGCAACTGGTCGCTGAAGGCGACAACGAACTGACTGCTACCGCCAACGTTTGGTCCATCTCGAATGTCGAGCATGTCCGCGTGGCGGCCAACGTGGCTGACGACGACTTCGTGGAGGGGCGCCCGCTGCGCACCGTCACCGTTGAGGTCAGCGCCGGCCAGAGCATCAGCCTAGACGTCGCAGAATGCAAAGGACACCTGCGCGAACACGCGAACGAATTCGTCGACAAATTGCTCGATGCGGTGAGCAACTCGACGGTTCGGGCGTAGCCCTACGAGCGAATTGGCGCGGTGTTCGACCAGTGATCGGCTCCGCGGGCCCGTAGCGGGC
>NZ_MVHD01000139.1 GCF_002086635.1 Mycobacterium alsense
TCGGTGTCCCATCCGGTCTCGACCAAGCGCATGAACGCCTCGACGGTGCCCGGCAGCGGCGGCGCAGCATCGGATGCGTGATCACCGCTTTCGCGATCACGCTTCCACTCGGCGATCAGCGCGTCACGATGCGAGGCCAGCGCCGCGTCGAACTTCGCCGCCTCAAGGTGGGGAAGGGTGATGCGGTAGCAGCTTTGCTGCTCGGTGCGCGTGGTGGTGAACCAGCGCTGGGGCTCAGCCCGTGGGTCGGGGTCGGGCCGGGGTTCGAGCTTGACCGCGGTGCGCAGCTGGTTGACCGTGGCCACCGCGGCCAGCTGCGCGTAGTGCGCATCGGATCCCTCGCCCGCGCGTGCGGCGATGACGCCCACCTGATCCAGCGACAGCCGCCCCTCCCGCAGGCCTTGCGCGCAGCGCGGAAACTCCTCCACCCGGCCCGCCACCGTGGTGATCGTGTGCGCGTTGGCCGACGACACCCCCAGCTTCCAGGCCACCAACGCCGCCACCGAGCGGGCCCCCGTCATCCCGCACAACTCATCGCGCTCGATCTCCGCGGCGATGTCCACGATGCGCCCATCAATCGCGTTGCGCTGACC
Source organism: Mycobacterium alsense (assembly GCF_002086635.1). Classification (GTDB taxonomy): domain Bacteria; phylum Actinomycetota; class Actinomycetes; order Mycobacteriales; family Mycobacteriaceae; genus Mycobacterium; species Mycobacterium alsense. The sequence goes on from NZ_MVHD01000139.1 coordinate 594, forward strand.
AGCCAACTCCGCGAGCTCCTCGAACAACACCGCAAGACGCTCCTTGGGG
>NZ_MVHD01000013.1 GCF_002086635.1 Mycobacterium alsense
GGCGCCGCCGGTTCCGCCGGCTCCGCCGGTGCCGTACAGCAGGCCGCCGACGCCGCCCGCCCCGCCGGCGAAGACGCCCGAGCCGTTGCCCGCGGCGCCGCCGTTGCCGATCAGCTGGGCGTTGCCGCCGCCCCCACCGACGTTGCCGGCACCGATGCCGGCACCGGCGTCGCCGCCGGCGCCGCCGTCGCCGATCAGCCCGGCGGTGCCGCCGTGACCGCCGTACCCGTTGACGACCGGGCCGGCACCGCCGTGACCGCCGGTGCCGCCGGAACCGAACAGCCGGCCCCCCGCGCCACCGGATCCGCCCGGGCCGCCCAGCAAGCCGGCGCCGCCGTTGCCGCCGGCCCCGCCGTTGCCGACGAACCCGCCGTGGCCGCCGTTGCCACCACCGCCACCGACCGAGTTCGGGACGGCGTTGTCGGAACTCCCGCCGTCACCGCCGGCGCCGCCGCTTCCGATCAGGCCCGCGTTGCCACCGGCGCCGCCATTGCCGCCGTTGATGGCGCCCATGCCGCCGGCGCCGCCGCCGCCGGCGGCGCCATAGAGCCATCCGCCGTTGCCGCCGTTGCCACCGTTGCCGCCGCTGGCGACCGCGGAGACAAGGCCGCCCCCGCCCCTGCCGCCGTTGCCGATCAGCCCGGCGTTGCCGCCGTTGCCGCCGTTGGGGTGGGCGGCGCCACCGGACCCACCGTTGCCGCCGTTGCCGTACAGCAGTCCGCCGTCCCCGCCGTTCTGACCGGTCCCGGGCGCCCCGTCGGCGCCGTTGCCGACGAGCGGGCGGCCCAGCAACGCCTGGGTGGGCCCGTTGACCAGGTCGAGCAGCTCTTGCTGCACGGCCTGCAGGGGCGCGGCGTTGGCCGCCTCGGCGGCCGCGTAGGAGCTCGCAGCGGCGGTGACGGCCCGCACAAACTGGTCATGGAAGCCGGCCACCCGAGCGCTCAGCGCCTGATAGGCCTGGGCGTAGTCGCCGAACAGCCCGGTGATGGCTCCCGACACCTCGTCCGCGGCCAGCGGCAACACGTCGGTGGTCAGGCCCGCGGCCGCGGAGTTGGCCGTCCTGATCGCCGAACCGATCGCGGTCAAATCGCCGGCCGCCGCCGCCAGCGCTTCGGGTGACGCGACGACAAACGACATGAAGCTGGCCCCGTCCGATCGAGACTCCTTGAGCTCGAAGCATAAATCGCAACCGGCGGGCACACGCCGGAGTTCGAAAGTTCGGGATTGTCTCGGGTCGGTGATACTGATGCGGTGAGCCCGGCCGCCGAGGATGCGACGAATGACCTGACCGACGCGGCGCTGGCCGCCGATCTCGCCGCGGACGCGGGGGAGCTGCTGCTGAAGGTGCGCGACGAGATGGGCTTCGGCCATCCCTGGGCGCTGGGCGACGCCGGCGACGCCCTGGCAAACCAGTTGATCCTGCGGCGGCTGCGCGCGGAACGCCCGGGCGACGCGGTGCTCAGCGAGGAGGCCTACGACGACCTCTCGCGGGTGAATCACGACCGGGTGTGGATCATCGACCCGCTGGACGGCACCCGCGAGTTCTCCACGCCGGGCCGCGACGACTGGGCCGTCCACATCGCGCTGTGGCGGCGTCCCACCGGCGAGCCCGGCGACGGCCGGCGCGAGATCACCGACGCGGCCGTGTCCCTGCCCGCCCGTGGAAACACGGTGTACCGCAGCGACACCGTCACCGCCGGCGCCGCGCGCGTCGGCATCCCCGGCACGATCCGCATCGCCGTCAGCGCCACCCGGCCACCCGCGGTCCTGTACCGCATGAGCCAGACGCTGCACATCCAGCCGGTGGCGATCGGCTCGGCGGGCGCCAAGGCGATGGCCGTCATCGACGGCGACGTCGACGCCTACGTGCACGCCGGCGGCCAGTGGGAATGGGACTCGGCGGCGCCGGCCGGGGTGCTGATGGCCGCCGGCATGCACGCCTCGCGGCTGGACGGCTCGCCGCTGCGCTACAACCAGCTCGACCCGTACCTGCCCGACTTCGTCATGTGCCGCGCCGAGCTGGCGCCGATCCTGCTCGGCGCCATCCGCCAGGAATTTCGCTGATCGCGCGCGCGTTTAGAGTCGACGATATGCAGGCGTGGTCTTCCGCACAGGTTCCGGTGGTGCCGGGGCGCGGACCGGAGCTTCGCCTCTACGACACCTCCGATCGGCAGGTCCGTCCGGTGGCGGCCGGGTCGAAAGCGACCATGTACGTCTGCGGGATCACCCCCTACGACGCCACCCACCTGGGTCACGCGGCCACCTACCTGGCATTCGACCTCGTGTACCGGCTGTGGCTCGACCTCGGCCACGACGTGCACTACGTGCAGAACGTCACCGACATCGACGATCCCCTGCTGGAGCGCGCCGCGCGCGACGGCGTCGACTGGCGGGAGCTGGCCGAGGGCGAAGTCGCCCTGTTCCGCGAGGACATGGCGGCGCTGCGGATACTGCCGCCGCACGAGTACGTCGCGGCGACCGAGGCGATCCCCGAGGTGGTCGAGCTCGTCGAGAAGATGCTGGCGTCGGGTGCCGCGTACGTCCTCGACGGTGACCACCCGGACGTCTACTACCGCGCCGACGCCACGGCGCAGTTCGGCTACGAGTCCGGCTTCGACCGCGACACCATGCTGCGGCTGTTCGGCGAGCGCGGCGGCGACCCGCACCGCGCCGGCAAGACCGACGAGCTCGACGCCCTGCTGTGGCGGGCCGCGCGGCCCGGCGAGCCCAGTTGGCCGTCGCCGTTCGGCGCCGGGCGGCCCGGCTGGCACGTCGAGTGCGCCGCGATCGCGCTCAGCCGCATCGGCAGCGGCCTGGACATCCAGGGCGGGGGCAGCGACCTGATCTTCCCGCACCACGAGTTCACCGCCGCCCACGCCGAGTGCGTGCGCGGCGAGCGGAGATTCGCCCGGCACTACGTACACGCCGGCATGATCGGCTGGGACGGGCACAAGATGTCCAAGAGCCGCGGCAACCTGGTGCTGGTGTCGGCGCTGCGCGCGCAGGGGGTGGAACCGGCGGCCATCCGGCTGGGCCTGCTGGCCGGGCACTACCGCGCCGACCGGTTCTGGAGCCCGCAGGTGCTCGACGAGGCGAACGCCCGGCTGCGGCGCTGGCGCGCGGCCACCTCGCTGGCCGCCGCCCCGGACGCCACCGACGCCGTCGCCCGGGTACGCCGCTATCTGGCCGACGACCTTGACACCACGAAAGCCCTTGCCGCCCTTGACGGTTGGGCCACCGACGCGCTGGAGTACGGCGGCCACGACGCCGCGGCGCCGGCGCTGGTGGCGGCCGCGGTCGACGCGCTGCTGGGGGTGGAGCTGTGACGGCGTCGCGGGAATAGCCCGCGGCGGCCTACTTGCGCCGTCGCCGCAGATACCGCTCGAACTCCGCGGCCAGCGCGTCGCCGTCGATCTTGCCCAGGGCTTCGTTCAAGTCGACCTCGGCGTCGCCCCGCTGCTCCAGCGACGCAACGTATTCGGCGAGGTCCTCGTCCTCGGCGGCCATCTCGGTGACGGCCTGCTCCCATTCCTCGGCCTGCGCGGGCAGGTCACCGAGCGGGACCTCGATGTCGAGCACGTCTTCGACGCGCCGCAGCAGCGCCACCGTGGCTTTCGGGTTGGGCGGGCTCGACACGTAGTGGGGCACCGCGGCCCAGAACGTCACCGCCGGGATGCCGGCGGCCACGCAGGCGTCCTGGAACACCCCCGCGATCCCGGTCGGGCCCTCGTAGCGGGTCTCCTCGAGGCCGAAGCGTTTGGCCGACTCGGGGGAGTAGGCCGCGCCCGACACCGGAACCGGGCGGGTGTGCGGGGTGTCGGCCAGCAGGGCCCCGAGGATGACGACGGTGTCGACGTTCAGCTTGTCGGCGATGGCCAGCAACTCGGCGCAGAAGGTGCGCCAGCGCATGTTCGGCTCCACGCCGTGCATCAGCACGACGTCGCGATCGCTGCCGGGCGGGCGGCAGTGGGTGATCCGCATCGCCGGCCACACCAGCTCCCGGGTGACCCCGTCGATTTGCCGGATGACGGGGCGGTTCACCTGGTAGTCGTAGTACGCCTCGTCGTCGATCTCGACGATCGGGTCGGCCTCCCAGATGGCGTCGAGGTACTGGAGCGCGTCGCTGGCGGCGTCGCCGGCGTCGTTCCAGCCCTCGAACGCGGCCACGACGATGGTGTTGTGCAGCTCGGGCAGCGCGCCGCCGGTCGGGCCACCATCAGGCGAAGTCACAGAATCAGCGTACGGCCTTTCGCGGGCCGCCCGGCCATTTGCATAGCCCGACTATCCTTGTGGGGTGACTCGGAACCGCCACGACGCCGGCATCCCGGGACGCCCTGGACGGCTTCGGCGACCGGCGGCGACGCGGTCACGACGAAATACGTTCGCCTGCAAACTGGTTAACCTTGGTAATTGCGACATTGCCGACAAGATCCGCGAGCTGGCGCTCGAGCGCACCGCGATCGCCGAGCGGATCGGGTCGAGCTGGGCGTCCAGACGTCGGGTGACGACGTAGACTTTCATGGTCGAGAGGCGTTGCAACGGTTCCGGGTCGCTGCCCGTTACCGCCACGCTCGGCAGAATTAAGGACGCCTTCCGCTACGGAAGGAACGTACGTGAACGCCGCTAACTCGGACACCTTCGCGCCGAACATCCGTCCCGACTGCACCGACGATCTCAGGGCTGCACTGCGCGAGCGGATCATGGTGATCGACGGCGCGATGGGCACGGCGATCCAGCGGGACCGGCCGGACGAGGCCGGCTACCGCGGCGCCCGGTTCACCGAATGGCCGACCGCTCTTCAGGGCAACAATGACCTGCTCAACCTGACACAGCCGCAGATCATCGAGGGGATCCACCGCGAGTACCTCGACGCGGGCGCCGACATCCTGGAGACCAACACGTTCAACGCGAACGCGATCTCGCTGTCCGACTACGACATGGCGGACCTGGCCTACGAGCTGAACTACGCCGGTGCCGCCCTGGCGCGCAAGGCCGCCGACGAGTACAGCACGCCGGAGAAGCCGCGCTACGTCGCCGGCGCGATCGGGCCGACGACGCGGACCGCGTCGATCTCGCCGGACGTCAATGACCCGGGCGCTCGCAACGTCTCCTACGACCAGCTGGTCGCCGCCTACCTCGAATCCGCCAACGGCCTGGTCGACGGTGGTGTGGACCTGCTCATCATCGAGACGATCTTCGACTCGCTGAACGCCAAGGCGGCGGTGTTCGCCGTGGAGACGCTGTTCGAGGAGCGCGGGCGCCGCTGGCCGGTCATCATCTCGGGCACCATCACCGACGCCTCCGGGCGGACCTTGTCCGGTCAGGTCACCGAGGCATTCTGGAACGCGATCCGGCACGCCAAGCCGCTCGCGGTCGGCCTCAACTGCGCGCTGGGCGCGCCGGAGATGAGGCCCTACATCGCCGAGATGTCGCGGATCGCGGACACGTTCGTGTCCTGCTACCCGAACGCCGGCCTGCCCAACGCCTTCGGCGAGTACGACGAGTCCCCGGAGCGCCAGGCGAGCTACATCGCCGACTTCGCCGACGCCGGCCTGGTCAACCTGGTCGGTGGCTGCTGCGGCACGGCGCCGCCGCACATCGCCGAGATCGCCAAGGTCGTCAACGGCAAGCCGCCGCGCGAGCTGCCGGAGATCCCGGTGGCCACCCGGCTCGCGGGCCTGGAGCCGCTCAACATCACCGACGACTCGCTGTTCGTGAACATCGGTGAGCGCACCAACATCACCGGCTCCGCCCGGTTCCGCAACCTGATCAAGGCCGAGGACTACGACACCGCGCTGTCGGTCGCCCTGCAGCAGGTCGAGGTGGGCGCGCAGGTCATCGACATCAACATGGACGAGGGCATGATCGACGGCGTCGCCGCGATGGACCGGTTCACCAAGCTGATCGCGGCCGAGCCGGACATCAGCCGCGTCCCGGTGATGATCGACTCGTCCAAGTGGGAGGTCATCGAGGCGGGCCTGAAGAACGTGCAGGGCAAGCCGATCGTCAACTCGATCTCCCTGAAGGAGGGCGAGGAGAAGTTCATCCGCGAGGCCCGGCTGTGCCGCAAGTACGGTGCCGCGGTCGTGGTGATGGCCTTCGACGAGCAGGGGCAGGCCGACAACCTGGAACGCCGCAAGCAGATCTGCGGCCGCGGCTACCGGATCCTGACCGAAGAGGTCGGCTTCCCGGCCGAGGACATTATCTTCGACCCGAACTGCTTCGCGCTGGCGACCGGCATCGAGGAGCACGCGACGTACGGGATCGACTTCATCGAGGCCTGCGCCTGGATCAAGGAGAACCTGCCGGGGGTGCACATCTCCGGCGGCATCTCGAACGTGTCGTTCTCGTTCCGGGGCAACAACCCCGTCCGCGAGGCGATCCACTCGGTGTTCCTGTTCCACGCCATCAAGGCCGGCCTGGACATGGGCATCGTCAACGCCGGCGCGCTGGTGCCCTACGACTCGATCGACCCCGAGCTGCGGGACCGCATCGAGGACGTCGTCCTGAACCGTCGCGAGGACGCGGCCGAGAGGCTGCTGGAGATCGCCGAGCGGTTCAACAGCTCGGGCAAGTCCGAGGATCCGGCGGCGGCCGAGTGGCGCAGCCTCCCGGTCCGCGAGCGGATCACGCACGCCTTGGTCAAGGGCATCGACGCGCACGTCGACGAGGACACCGAGGAGTTGCGCGCCGAGATCGCCGCGGCGGGTGGGCGCCCGATCGAGGTGATCGAGGGTCCGCTGATGGACGGCATGAACGTCGTCGGCGACCTGTTCGGCTCGGGCAAGATGTTCCTGCCCCAGGTGGTCAAGTCGGCCCGGGTGATGAAGAAGGCGGTGGCGTACCTGCTGCCGTTCATCGAGGCGGAGAAGGAACAGAACGGCGCTGCCGCAGGCAAGGACACCAACGGCACCATCGTGATGGCCACCGTCAAGGGCGACGTCCACGACATCGGCAAGAACATCGTCGGGGTCGTCCTGCAGTGCAACAACTTCGAAGTGATCGACCTCGGGGTGATGGTGCCCGCCGAGAAGATCCTGGCCGCGGCGAACGAGCACGACGCCGACATCATCGGGTTGTCCGGCCTGATCACCCCGTCGCTGGACGAGATGGTCAACTTCGCCGCCGAGATGGAACGGGAGGGTCTGGACATCCCGCTGCTGATCGGTGGCGCGACCACCTCGCGCGCCCACACGGCCGTGAAGGTCGCCCCGCGCCGTAGCGGTCCGGTGGTCTGGGTCAAGGACGCGTCCCGCTCGGTGCCGGTCGCCGCGGCGCTCCTCGACGACAAGCAGCGCGGTCCCCTGCTGGAGGCGACCGAGAAGGACTACGCGTCGCTGCGCGAACGGCACGCCCAGAAGAACGAGCGGCCGATGCTGACGCTGGAGAAGGCCCGCGCGAACCGGACGCCGATCGAGTGGGACGGCTACACGCCGCCGGTGCCCGCCCAGGGACTGGGCGTGCGGGAGTTTCACGACTACGACCTCGCCGAGTTGCGCGAGTACATCGACTGGCAGCCGTTCTTCAACGCCTGGGAGATGAAGGGCCGCTTCCCCGACATCCTCAACAACCCGGCGACGGGGGAGGCGGCCCGCAAGCTCTACGACGACGCCCAGGAGATGCTCGACACGCTGATCAAGGAGAAGTGGCTGACGGCCAACGCGGTGATCGGCTTCTTCCCGGCCAACGCGGTCGGTGACGACATCGAGGTGTACACCGACGACACGCGCACCGAGGTGCTGACCGTCTTGCACAACCTGCGCCAGCAGGGCGAGCACCGCGAGGGCATCCCGAACCGGTCGCTGGGCGACTACATCGCCCCCAAAGAAACGGGTCTGGCGGACTACGTCGGCGCCTTCGCCGTCACCGCGGGGCTCGGCAGCGGAGAAAAGATCGCGGAGTTCAAGGCGGCCCTCGACGACTACAGCGCGATCCTGCTGGAGTCGCTCGCCGACCGGCTGGCGGAGGCCTTCGCCGAACGGATGCACCAGCGGGTTCGCAAGGAGTTCTGGGGATTCCAGCCCGACGAGCAACTGGACAACGACGCGCTCATCGCCGAGAAGTACCAGGGAATCCGCCCCGCCCCGGGCTACCCGGCCTGCCCGGAACACACCGAGAAGGCGACGCTCTGGACGTTGATGGACGTCCACGAGCGGACCGGCATCGAGCTGACCGAGTCGATGGCGATGTGGCCCGGTGCCGCCGTCAGCGGCTGGTATTTCTCGCACCCGCAGTCGCAGTACTTCGTCGTCGGCCGGATGGCCCAGGACCAGGTCGCCGACTACGCCAGGCGCAAGGGCTGGACCCTGCGGGAGGCCGAGCGCTGGCTCAGCTCCAACCTCGCCTACAACCCGGAGGACTGAGCCCGGTAATAACGCGGCGGAAACCCAGATGACTATGCCCGTCGCGGCGTGAAACAATCGCTCGCCGTGAAGACGTTCGAGGATCTGTTCGCCGAGCTCGGCGAGCGCGCCCGCACCCGCCCGGCCGGCAGCGGCACCGTCGCCGCGCTCGACGGTGGCATCCACGGCCTGGGCAAGAAGATCCTCGAGGAGGCCGGCGAGGTGTGGCTGGCCGCCGAGCACGAACCCGACGACGCGCTGGCCGAGGAGATCAGCCAGTTGCTGTACTGGACGCAGGTGCTGATGATCGCGCGCGGGCTGTCCCTCGACGACGTCTACCGGAAGCTGTGAGCATGCTGCGGGTTGCGGTACCCAACAAGGGCACGCTCAGCGAGCCCGCCACCGAGATCCTCGCCGAGGCCGGCTACCGGCGACGCACCGATTCCAAGGACCTGACCGTCATCGACCCGGTCAACCAGGTCGAGTTCTTCTTCTTGCGCCCCAAGGACATTGCCATCTACGTCGGGTCGGGCGAGCTGGATTTCGGCATCACCGGACGCGACCTGGTGCGCGATTCGGACGCCCCGGTGCGCGAGCGGCTCGCGCTGGGTTTCGGGTCGTCGAGCTTCCGCTACGCCGGCCCGGCCGGTTGCGATTGGACGACGGCCGACCTGGCCGGCAAGCGGATCGCCACCGCGTACCCGAACCTGGTCCGAAAGGACTTGGCCGACAAGGGGATCGAGGCCACCGTCATCAGGCTCGACGGCGCGGTGGAGATCTCGGTGCAGCTCGGCGTGGCCGACGCCATCGCCGACGTGGTGGGGTCCGGGCGCACCCTGGGCCTGCATGACCTGGTGGCCTTCGGGGATCCGATCTGCGACTCGGAGGCGGTGCTGATCGAACGCACCGACCACGACGGCCACGACGAAGCGAAAGCGGCGCGCGATCAGCTGGTCGCGCGGATCCAGGGCGTGGTCTTCGGCCAGCAATATTTGATGCTCGACTACGACTGCCCGCGCTCGGCCCTGGACCGCGCGACGTCGATCACGCCGGGGCTGGAGTCGCCGACCATCGCCCCGCTTGCCGACCCGGACTGGGTGGCCATCCGCGCGCTGGTGCCGCGCCGGGGCGTCAACGAGATCATGGACGAGCTGGCAGCCATCGGGGCCAAGGCGATCCTGGCCTCCGACATCAGGTTCTGCCGGTTCTGATCGGACGCGCGCCGCGATCACGGCTGTGTTAGCGTCCGCCTTACCGTCGCCGCGCTGTTCGTCCCCAGGAGGGTCTTCGTGACACACGCGCTCATTCTGCTGCTGGCCTTGCTGATCGGCGTCGTCGCCGGGTTGCGTTCGCTGACGGCGCCCGCCGTGGTCGCCTGGGCCGCGTCCGGGGCGCTCGCATGGATCAACCTGCACGGCACCTGGGCGGCCTGGATGGGTTCCCTCATCGCGGCGATCGTGTTCAGCGTCCTCGCGGTCGGTGAACTGGTCAACGACAAGCTGCCCAAGACCCCGGCCCGCACGGCGCCACCGATCTTCGCCGCCCGGCTCGTCACCGGCGGGTTCGCGGGCGCGGTGCTGGGCGCGTGGCCGCACTGGACCTTTTCCGCCCTCGGCGCGGGCGTCATCGGGGCGGTGCTCGGCACGCTCGGCGGCTATCAGGCCCGCAAACGTCTGGCCGCCGCGGTTGGAAGGGACTTGCCGATCGCGCTACTCGAGGACGCGGTCGCAATCCTTGGCGGGTTCGCCATCCTCGCAATCACGGGCCACGTGCTGACGGAATACCTGCTGACGGCCGTTAAGTGACCCAGCGTTTCGACGCCATCATCGTCGGCGCCGGGCAGGCCGGGCCCCCGCTGGCCGGGCGGCTGACCGCGGCCGGGCAGCGCGTCGCGGTCATCGAGCGCAAACTGATCGGCGGCACCTGCGTCAACACCGGATGCATCCCGACCAAGACGCTGGTGGCCAGCGCGCACGCCGCCCACTTGGCCCGGCGCGGAGCGGATTACGGCGTCGCGACCGGACCGGTCGGCGTGGACATGGCGAAGGTCAAGGCGCGCAAGGACGACATCATGCTCGCCGACCGCCACGGGGTCGAAAGCTGGCTGGAGGGCATGGACGGGTGCACGGTGTTTCGTGGCCACGCTCGTTTCACCGACCCACACACGCTGCGGGTCGGCGGCCCCGGTGGCGACGTGCTGCGCGCCGACCGGATCTTCCTCAACGTCGGCGGCCGCGCGGTGGTGCCCGACGTTCCGGGACTGTCCGACGTCGAATTCCTCACCAACGTGTCGATCCTCGAACTCGACACGTTGCCAAGCCATCTCGTCATCCTCGGCGGTGGTTACATCGCGCTGGAGTTCGCCCAGATGTACCGCCGGTTCGGCGCACGGGTGACCGTGGTCGAACGCGGCCCGCGGCCGGCGTCGCGCGAAGACGAGGACGTCTCCGCCGCCGTGCGGGACATCCTGGAGGCCGAAGGCGTCGACGTCGTCGTCGACGCCGACGACGTGCGAATCAGCAAACGGGGCAACGGGTTTGACCTCACGCCCCGTGCCGGCGCCGTCCCCATCGCGGGCAGCCACCTGCTGGTGGCCGTGGGGCGCCGGCCCAACACCGACGACCTGGGCCTGGACGCGGCCGGCGTCCGCACCGACGCCAACGGCTGCATCGAGGTCGACGACCAGCTGAGGACCAACGTCGAGCACATCTGGGCGATGGGCGACTGCAACGGAAAAGGCGCCTTCACCCACACCTCCTACAACGACTTCGAGATCGTGGCGGCCAACCTGCTCGACGGCGACCCCCGCCGGGTGAGCGACCGCATCACCACCTACGCGCTCTACATCGACCCCCCGCTGGGGCGTGCGGGCATGACCGTCGAGCAGGTCCGCGCGTCCGGGCGCAGGGCGCTGGTCGGCAAGCGGCCGATGACCCGCGTCGGCAGGGCCGTGGAAAAGGGTGAGACGCAAGGCTTTATGAAGATCGTGGTGGACGCCGACACCGACGAGATCCTGGGGGCGGCCATCCTCGGCGTCGGCGGCGACGAGGCGATCCACGCCATCCTGGACGTCATGTCCGCCAAGGCGCCGTACACCACGCTGTCGCGCACCATGCACATCCACCCGACCGTCAGCGAGCTCATTCCCACGATGCTGCAGGAGATGTCGCCGCTGAGCTAGGGCCTGCGCTGGAGCAGCAGCGTCTGCGCCGACGTCCCGATGAAGCCGTCGCGGTCGAAGACCTCGGCCGTGGTGACCCCGATGCCGTCCGGGCCGATCGACGCGCGCGCCCGCAGCGCGAAGTCGTTGCCGAGGGGAAGACGGTGCAGGTGCACGACGGTGTCGGTGTTCATGAACACAAACCGCTCCGGATCGAGCACCCGGCCGACGCCGTTCGCGCAGTCGACGACGGCGGCGAGGCGCTGCAGCGCCGACGTGGGTTCGGCGTCGACGACGTGCGCCAGTGGGCTGAACCAGGACACCGCGGCCGGTTGCCGCCCAACGTCCTGCGGGCGCCAGCGGATCGCGTCGAAATAGCCGCCGGCGTCGGCGAACGGCGCGGGAAGCGGTTGGGCGGCCCCCTCCACCAGTGGCGGATAGCGGTCGCACGCGACGTCGGTGGTGTCGGTGGCCGCCAGCAGCCACGCCGTCACCCGGGCCACCGCGCGCGGGGGCGCGCCGTCGCGGTCGGCCGACAGCTCCGCGGCCATCATGCAGACCCGCGAGCCCGGGCGCTGGACCCACGCCCGCGCGCGCAGCGGCCGCACCGGGATCGCGCCCAGGATGTCCAGGCTGAGCCGGCCGATGCGCAGGCCGGAGCCGGCCGAGCGCTCCTCGATCAGCTTGGTCAGCAACGCCAACGGCGGCGAGCCGTGCTGGAGCTCGGGGCTCCAGTTGCTGCGCGTGAAGTCGGTCGAGCCGAAGCACTGTAGGTCGCCTTCGGCCGGGAGGCGACGGTAAAAGCAGCCGGTCATGCCGCCGGTTCGGTCGGACGCGAAATAACTTCCGGCGCAGCGTCTTCCGGCCAGCCGGGGTATGGGGGCGGCGTTCCGCCGAAGGCGGGGCAGAGCTGCTGGTGCGGGCACCAGTCGCACAGCCGCGACGGGCTGGGGCGGAAATCACCCGTCGGCGCGGCGGCCTGGATCGCGCGCCAGATCGCCATCAGCGTCTTCTCGAAGCGCAGCAGCTCGTCGTGGTCGGGCGTGTAGTCCAGCACCTGGCCGTCGGCCAGATAGATGATCCGCAGCCGGGTGGCCAGCACCCCGCGGGAGCGCAGCAGCGCCACCGCGTAGAACTTCATCTGGAACATCGCCTTGAACTCGGCGAGCGCCCGCGCCTCCGGCGGCGCCTTGCCGGTCTTGTAGTCGACCACGCGCAGCTCGCCGGTGGCGGCGACGTCGATCCGGTCCACGAACCCGCGCAGCAGCGTGCCGTCGGCGAGCTCGACCTCCACCCGCTCCTCGCAGCACTGCGGGTCGAACCGGGTCGGGTCCTCCAGCCGGTAGTAGCCCGACAGCAGCGCGCGGGCCTCCTCGAGCAGTTGCGTCTTCTGTGCGGGGTCCAGCCCGGCGGCCAGGTCGGGTTCGGCGGCGATCACCCGCTCCCAGGCGGGCTCCACCAGCGAGTTCGCGGTGTCGGGAACGCGCTGCCCCGCGGGCAGGCCGTAGAGCTGCTCGAGGGTCGCGTGCACCAGCGATCCCCGCAGCTGCGCCGTCGACGGCGCCTCGGGCAGCCGATCGATCGCCCGGAACCGATAAAGCAACGGGCACTGCTTGAAGTCCGCCGCCCGCGACGGCGAGAGCGCCGGACGCGGCCTGAGCGATTCCGGCTGGACGTCCATGCCCGCAGCCTAGAACCGGGGGCCGACAACCCCGGGCAGTGGCCGCGGCGAGTCGGCTGGCACGCTGGACGGCGTGTCTCTCACCGGCCCCTTGACCGCTGGTGAGCGCGTCCAACTCACCGACGCCAAGGGGCGGCACTACACGATGACGCTCACGCCAGGCGCCGAGTTCCACACGCATCGCGGCGCCATCGCGCACGACGCGGTGATCGGGCTGGAACAGGGCAGCGTGGTCAAGTCCAGCAACGGCGCCCTGTTCCTCGTGCTGCGCCCGCTGCTGGTCGACTACGTGCTGTCGATGCCCCGCGGGCCGCAGGTGATCTACCCCAAGGACGCCGCCCAGATCGTGCACGAGGGCGACATCGGTCCCGGGGCGCGGGTGCTCGAGGCCGGGGCGGGATCCGGCGCGCTGACCTGTTCGCTGCTGCGCGCCGTCGGCCCCGACGGGCGGGTGGTCTCCTACGAGCAGCGCGCCGACCACGCCGAGCACGCCCGCCGCAACGTGGCCAACTTCTTCGGCGTTGACGACGGGCTTCCGAACAACTGGCAGCTGATCGTCGACGACCTGAGGGACTCCGACCTGCCCGACGGCGCGTTCGACCGCGCCGTGCTCGACATGCTCGCGCCGTGGGAGGTGCTCGACGCGGTGGCGCGCCTGGTGGCCCCCGGCGGCGTGCTGATGATTTATGTGGCCACCGTCACCCAGCTGTCGCGTGCGGTCGAGGCCCTGCGGGACCAGCGGTGCTGGACCGAGCCGCGGGCGTGGGAGACGCTGCAGCGCGGCTGGAACGTCGTCGGGCTCGCCGTCCGCCCGCAGCATTCGATGCGCGGGCACACCGCGTTCCTGATCTTCAGCCGGCGGCTGGCCCCCGGCGTCGTCGCGCCCGCGCCGCTGGGCCGCAAGCGCGAGGGCCGCGACGGATAGGCAGGGCTGGGCAGGGCTGGGAAGGGCTGGGCCCAGCTAGTCGTCGCTGCGAACCAGCGAGCGCCGCACCGACAGCAGCTCGAACTCGGGGTGCGCGGCCACCATACGTTCGGCCGCGTCGAGCACGTCGACGGCGTGAGTGCGGTCGCCGGACACCACGGCCACGCCGATGCCCGCGCGCCGGTACAGATCCTGGGCTCCGATCTCGGCGGCCGACACGCTGAACTTGCGCCGCAGCTCGGCCACGACGGGGCGAATCACCGATCGCTTCTGTTTGAGTGATCGCACGTCGCCGAGCAACACGTCGAACTCGAGCCAGCCGATCCACATCGCGAATCAGCCGGGTGGCGGCGGCGCGGGCGGCGAAGCGGGTGGTGGCGGTGGCGCGGGAGCCGGGCTGGGCGGTGTGCTCGACGTGGCCGAGTTGCCCAGGGCCAGCAGCATTTCCGCCGTCCGCCGGGACAACTGCCAGCCCCCTGGAGAGGAAGCGAAGGGCGTGAACTCCATCGGGAAGGTGAAGGCGCCGTTGTTCGCCTGGGCGGTGTTGACGGTGACGGTGGCCGTCACGTGGGAGGGATTCTTGTCCGACCAGGCGACGTCCTTCATCGCGAAGGTCATCGGGAGGTAGCCGTTGTCGCGCAGCGCCTTGGTGAACTTGTCCAGGGTGCCCGCGTTGTCCGGGGTCGCGCCCTCGACGAGGTTCACCTTGTCGATGCCCGGCACGTTGGGGTCGGCGAGCCGGTTCAGCACGTCGATCAGGGCCTCGGGGGCGGGCAGGGGAGCGGTGGGCGGAGCCGCGACGACGACCGGGGTCGACGGAACCGGGGCCGCCGACGAGGGGGACGACACGACCTTGGGCCCGGTGTGCGAGCAACCGGCAAGCGCGACCGCCCCCGCCGTCGCGGCGGCCAGCGCGACGGACGGGGCTAACCGCATCCAGGGAGCATCCACGGGCCAACGGGTGCAATGGATGTCACACCGGGCGTCGGCGCGGCGAGAAACACGGCGCCGGCGAAGCCCGTGGCAAGGGCATTTGCGGCCACGGCTGTCCTTTCGATCGGCGCGATTCGTGGCAGAGATTACCAGTGCGGCCAAAGTCTTAGCTTTTCGTGAGTATTTGACTCCCTACATCAACGGGCAATCGCCGGTAGCGTTGAAGTATCCACCGCACTATTCGGGGCGGGAAAGGAGCGCAACATGGGTGACTCAGAGCGTTCTGAAGCATTCGGTAACGCACGTGAAACTGGCATGTCCAGCGGCGACGCTGCCGAATTGGAACAGCTGCGCCGTGAGGCAGCGCTGCTGCGCGAGCAACTGGAGCACGCGGCGGGAACCCACGGCGGCGCTCGCTCCGCCCGCGACGTGCATCAGCTCGAAGCCCGCATCGACTCCCTCGCCGCCCGCAATTCCAAGCTGATGGAAACCCTCAAAGAGGCCCGCCAGCAACTGCTGGCGCTGCGCGAAGAGGTCGATCGGCTCGGTCAGCCGCCCAGCGGCTACGGGGTTTTGCTGGGCACCCACGACGACGACACGGTCGACGTGTTCACCTCGGGCCGCAAGATGCGCCTGACCTGCTCGCCCAACATCGACGTCGCGTCCCTGCGCAAGGGCCAGACGGTCCGGCTCAACGAGGCCCTGACCGTGGTCGAGGCCGGCACGTTCGAGTCGGTCGGCGAGATCTCCACCCTGCGCGAGGTCCTCAACGACGGGCACCGCGCCCTTGTCGTGGGCCACGCCGACGAGGAACGCATCGTGTGGCTGGCCGAACCGCTGGTCGCCGAGGACCTGCCCGACGGCGTGCCCGACGCCCTCAACGACGACACCAAGCCCCGCAAGCTGCGCCCGGGCGATTCGCTGCTGGTCGACACCAAGGCCGGCTACGCCTTCGAGCGCATCCCGAAGGCCGAGGTCGAGGACCTCGTGCTGGAGGAGGTGCCCGACGTCAGCTACCAGGACATCGGCGGCCTGACCCGCCAGATCGAGCAGATCCGCGACGCGGTCGAACTGCCCTTCCTGCACAAGGAGCTCTACCGCGAGTACGCGCTGCGCCCGCCCAAGGGTGTGCTGCTCTACGGCCCGCCCGGTTGCGGTAAGACGTTGATCGCCAAGGCCGTCGCCAACTCGCTGGCCAAGAAGATGGCCGAGGTGCGTGGCGACGACGCCCGCGAGGCCAAGTCCTACTTCCTGAACATCAAGGGCCCCGAGCTGCTCAACAAGTTCGTCGGCGAGACCGAACGGCACATCCGGCTGATCTTCCAGCGCGCCCGCGAGAAGGCATCGGAAGGCACGCCGGTGATCGTGTTCTTCGACGAGATGGACTCGATCTTCCGCACCCGCGGCACCGGGGTGTCCTCCGACGTCGAGACGACGGTGGTCCCGCAGCTGCTGAGTGAGATCGACGGCGTCGAGGGCCTGGAGAACGTCATCGTGATCGGCGCCTCCAACCGCGAGGACATGATCGACCCCGCCATCCTGCGGCCCGGTCGCCTGGACGTGAAGATCAAGATCGAGCGCCCGGATGCCGAAGCGGCGCAAGACATCTTCTCGAAGTACCTGACCGAGGCGCTGCCCGTGCACGCCGACGACCTCGCCGAGTTCGACGGCGACCGCACCGCCTGCATCAAGGCGATGATCGAAAAGGTCGTCGACCGGATGTACGCCGAGATCGACGACAACCGATTCCTGGAGGTCACCTACGCCAACGGGGACAAAGAGGTCATGTACTTCAAGGACTTCAACTCCGGGGCGATGATCCAGAACGTCGTCGACCGGGCGAAGAAGAACGCGATCAAGTCGGTGCTGGAAACGGGCCAGCCGGGCCTGCGCATCCAGCACCTGCTCGACTCGATCGTCGACGAGTTCGCCGAGAACGAGGACCTGCCCAACACCACCAACCCCGATGACTGGGCGCGGATTTCGGGCAAGAAGGGCGAGCGGATCGTCTACATCCGCACCCTGGTTACCGGCAAGAGTTCGAGCGCGTCGCGGGCCATCGACACCGAGTCGAACCTGGGCCAGTACCTGTAGGACGCGGCGGCGGCCGTGCCGAGCGTCAGCCCGTTTCCAGCGAGTAGCTGTTGGTGAGGTTGTCCTGCAACACCTCCGCGGCCTGCATTGTGGTGTCCACCCGCAGCTCGCTGGTCAGCACGCGCGACTGGTAGCTCCACCCGCTGGGCAGGTCCAGCCGGCCGGCCAGTCCGGGGAGATCCTCGCGCTCCAGGTCGGGCTCGGCGACCTGACTCCAGGTCTGCATGACCCAGCGCCGCCCCTGAGGATCGATGAGTTCGTAGATCTCTTCGCCGGCGTTGAAGACGAACACGGTATTGCGGCTGACCCTGTTGACGGTGAAAGCGCGGGATTCATCGACGACAGCAGCACCGTGGCCTGCTGGATCATTTCGATGCCGCCGAAGTTCTTCGTGATCTGCGGGCCTTGCTGCTGCTTTTCGATGGCGTTCATCAGCCAATAGCGGGGGCCGTTGAGCAGGGCCGCCGCCGCGCCGTTTTCGGCGGCGATGGCGTGTGGGTCCAGAGCCGACCACAGCTCGGCGGGACAGTCGTTGAGCGGAAAGCTGTTGTAGACCGTGGCCTGTGGGCCGGCCTCGCCGGGCGTCACGAGAAGCACTTCGCCATAACGTTTCCCGGCCAAATCAGTCACGGTGTGAAGTTAGTCACTGCCCCGGGTGGCGTCAACTTCGCCGGCGGTCTCACACCCGATGGCGGCCAGCGCGCCGCGGTAGCGGTTGCGCGCGACCAGCGTCATGCGCAGGTCGTCGATCAGCGGGTCGAGGAACGTGGCGCGGTATTCGGCATCACCGGCCGCGCGTGCGCTGATGTACATGAACGTCAGCGCGCCGAGGAACAGGGTCATGTGGATCAGCGAATCGGGCACCGGCAGCGTGAATCCCAGCACCGTCGCGGTGCTCGTGTAGGTATGGGTCCATTCGTTCAGCAGCGACGGGGTGAGCACGATCAGCCCCAGGATCAGGTAGATCGCGGCCGTGACCACCGCCACCACCAGGATCTGCGCCAGCTGCGAGGTGGCCAGCACGAACACGACGTTGAGCCGTTCGGACCGTTTCAGCGGCGCGCAGTCCGGGGTGTCTGGCATGGCGGCGAAGGGCGTGTGGGCAAGCCGTTCAGTGTCTTTGGGGTCGACGGGGTCTTCGCGTTGCCCCGCCGCCCCCCGCAGCATCGGCCTGACCCGTTCGCGGGTGGCGGAAACGACGAACGCCGCCGCGATGGAGAGCAGGAACGCGATCGCCAGCGCCAGCCGATCCCCGCTGATCGTCGTCGCCATGATCCAGACGTAGCTGTTGAAGAACACCAACGCGGTCAGCAGCACCACCGGCAGGGCCCGCACGGCCAGGGCGCCCACCGTCGCCAGGTGCGACAGCATCGTGCGCACCGCCCACCCGACGACCGACCCGATTCCGCAGGCGGTCAGGATCAGCACCCCCGCGACGACGGCGGCGTTCTGGACCACATCCGTGAGTCCGCCCACAATGGCGCCCACGCACCCCACGAAAACCGCCGCCACGGTCGCCACGATCGCGCGGGTCCGGCCGCTGCGCGACCGTGACACCCACCAACCCGTGACGGCCATCAGGGGGAGCGCGAGGCCGACGATGGTCAGCACGACCACTTCGGAGGTGCTCGGCTCGCCGGTGATCTCGACGTCGTGACCGCCGGTGACCAGGTAAAGCCCCAGCGCGCAGGCCTGCAGCGCCCCGTACGCCGCCAGCATCGGGGCCGACCGCGACCAGAGCCGCCGCCAGCGGGATCCTCGCGTCAACACCGAGGGCAAACCGCGCTCCAGAAACCAGCCTTCGGCCGCCGCACTGGAAAGCTCCATGCGGGCTCACCCTAGTGCCGCACCAGCCCACATGCCGGTGGTTAACGCGCCCCGTATACCCCGCGTCCCGGGCTGCTCGAGAGGTCCAGAGTCACCGCGCCTAGTCTTTAAGCCATGCAACGGATTATCGGGACGGAGGTCGAGTACGGCATTTCCTCGCCGTCCGACCCGACCGCCAACCCGATCCTCACCTCGACGCAGGCGGTCCTGGCCTACGCGGCCGCCGCCGGAATCCAGCGCGCCAAACGCACGCGCTGGGACTACGAGGTGGAATCGCCACTGCGCGACGCCCGCGGCTTCGACCTGAGCCGCTCGGCCGGGCCCCCGCCGGTGGTCGACGCCGACGAGGTCGGCGCCGCCAACATGATCCTGACCAACGGCGCGCGGCTGTACGTCGACCATGCCCACCCCGAATACTCCGCGCCCGAGTGCACCGACCCGCTGGACGCGGTGATCTGGGACAAGGCCGGCGAGCGCGTGATGGAGGCCGCGGCGCGGCACGTCGCCAGCGTGCCCGGGGCCGCCAAGCTGCAGCTTTACAAGAACAACGTCGACGGCAAGGGCGCCTCCTACGGATCGCACGAGAACTACCTGATGAGCCGCCAGACGCCGTTCTCGGCGATCATCGCGGGCCTGACCCCGTTTCTGGTCTCGCGCCAGGTGGTCACCGGCTCCGGGCGGGTCGGCATCGGGCCCGCCGGCGACGAGCCCGGCTTCCAGCTGTCGCAGCGCTCCGACTACATCGAGGTCGAGGTCGGGCTGGAAACCACCCTCAAACGCGGCATCATCAACACCCGCGACGAACCGCACGCCGACGCCGACAGGTATCGGCGGCTGCACGTCATCATCGGCGACGCCAACCTCGCCGAGACGTCGACGTACCTGAAGCTGGGCACCACGGCGCTGGTGCTGGACCTGATCGAAGAGGGCCCCGCGCACGGAATCGACCTGACCGATCTGGCGCTGGCCCGGCCGGTGCACGCCGTGCACGCCATCAGCCGCGACCCGTCGCTGCGCGCCACCGTCGCCCTGGCCGACGGGCGCGAACTGACCGGCCTTGCGCTGCAACGGGTCTATCTCGACCGGGTGGCGAAACTGGTCGACGGCCGTGACCCCGACCCCCGCGCGGCCGACATCGTCGAGACCTGGGCAGATGTGCTCGACAAACTCGAGCGCGACCCGATGGACTGCGCCGAGTTGCTGGACTGGCCGGCCAAGCTGCGCCTGCTCGACGGCTTCCGGCAGCGCGAGAACCTGAGCTGGTCGGCGCCCCGGCTGCACCTGGTCGACCTGCAATATTCCGATGTCCGCCTCGACAAGGGCCTGTACAACCGGCTCGTGGCGCGCGGTTCGATGAAGCGCCTCGTCAGCGAGCACCAGGTGCTCGATGCCGTCGACAACCCGCCGACGGACACGCGCGCATACTTCCGCGGCGAGTGCCTGCGCAGGTTCGGCGCCGACATCGCCGCGGCCAGCTGGGACTCGGTGATTTTCGACCTGGGCGGCGATTCGCT
This sequence comes from Mycobacterium alsense, assembly GCF_002086635.1. Taxonomy (GTDB): domain Bacteria; phylum Actinomycetota; class Actinomycetes; order Mycobacteriales; family Mycobacteriaceae; genus Mycobacterium; species Mycobacterium alsense. Next base: position 20,477 of record NZ_MVHD01000013.1, read on the forward strand.
GGTGCGCATCCCGACGCTCGAGCCGCTGCGCGGCAGCAAGGCGCACGTCGGGGCGTTGTTGGACTCGGTGGACAGCGCCGTCGAACTGGTGGAACAACTGACCAGCTAATGCCCGTTAGACCGGTAAAACGGGGATCGACCCGTATGGACCGGTAATGTAGGGAAACAGGCCCAGACCAAGCAGGAGGCGGCGATGGCTCAGGAGCAGACCAAGCGTGGCGGTGGCGGCGGCGACGATGACGACTTCGCCGACGGCACGGCCGCGGGCCAGGAGCGTCGCGAGAAGTTGGCCGAGGAAACCGACGATCTGCTCGACGAGATTGACGACGTCCTTGAGGAAAACGCCGAGGACTTCGTCCGCGCGTACGTCCAAAAGGGCGGACAGTGACCTGGCCCTTTTCCGATCGCCTATCCACTAACTCCGCACTTCCCACGAGCCCGGCTGTAGACCTGTCGTCGTTTGCCGACTTTCTTCGCCGTCAGGCGCCCGAGCTGTTGCCGGCCAGTTTCGGCGGCGGCGCGCAAGCCGGCGGCGCGCAATCCGGGGGCGCGGGCGGCCAGCTGCCGCACGGCACCACCATCGTCGCGCTGAAATACCCCGGCGGTGTCGTGATGGCGGGCGACCGCCGCTCGACGCAGGGCAACATGATCGCCGGCCGCGACATCAAGAAGGTGTACATCACCGACGACTACACCGCGACCGGGATCGCCGGCACCGCCGCCATCGCCGTCGAATTCGCCCGGCTCTACGCGGTCGAACTCGAGCACTACGAGAAGCTCGAAGGTGTGGCGCTGACCTTCCCCGGCAAGGTAAACCGGCTGGCGAACATGGTGCGCGGCAACCTCGCAGCGGCGATGCAGGGTTTGGTGGCGCTGCCGTTGCTCGCGGGGCTCGACCTCGACGATCCCGACCCGGACAAGGCGGGCCGCATCGTGTCGTTCGACGCCGCCGGCGGGTGGAACATCGAGGAAGAGGGCTACCAGGCCGTCGGTTCGGGGTCGATCTTCGCCAAGTCGTCGATGAAGAAGTTGTATTCGCAAGTCACCGACGCCGATTCGGCGGTCCGGGTGGCCGTCGAGGCGCTGTACGACGCCGCCGACGACGACTCCGCCACCGGCGGTCCGGATCTGGTCCGCGGCATCTACCCCACGGCGGTCACCATCGGCGCCGAGGGCGCGGCCGACGTGCCGGAGGGCCGCATCGCCGAACTGGCCCGGGAGGTCATCGAAAGCCGCTCGCGCGCGGACACTTTCGGTCCGGACGCCGAGCCGCGGGGTGACAAGTGAGTTTCCCGTATTTCATCTCGCCCGAGCAGGCGATGCGCGAGCGCAGCGAACTGGCGCGCAAGGGCATCGCCCGGGGCAAGAGCGTGGTGGCGCTGGCCTACGCGGGCGGGGTGCTGTTCGTCGCGGAGAACCCGTCGCGGTCCCTGCAGAAGATCAGCGAACTCTACGACCGCGTCGGCTTCGCGGCCGCGGGCAAGTTCAACGAGTTCGACAACCTGCGCCGCGGCGGCATCCAGTTCGCCGACACGCGCGGCTACGCCTACGACCGCCGCGATGTCACCGGCAGGCAGCTGGCCAATGTCTACGCGCAGACCCTGGGCACCATCTTCACCGAGCAGGCCAAGCCCTACGAGGTGGAGCTGTGCGTCGCCGAGGTCGCCCACTACGGCGAGACCAAACCGCCTGAGCTGTACCGGATCACCTACGACGGGTCCATCGCCGACGAACCGCATTTCGTCGTGATGGGCGGCACCACCGAGCCGATCACCACGGCGCTGAAGGCGTCGTACGCCGAAAACGCCGACCTCACCGACGCCGTGCGCATCGCGGTCGAGGCGCTGCGCGCCGGCAGCACCAACGGTGGCTCCGGCGACCAGCCCCCACTGGACGTGTCCAACCTGGAGGTGGCCATCCTCGACGCCAACCGCCCGCGACGGGCGTTTCGGCGAATCAGCGGCGCCGCGCTGGAAACGCTGCTGCAGAAGGCGGGTTCGAAGGGCGCCAAGGACGCCAAGGACGCTTCGAAGGGTGCAAAAGCCGACGGCAAATCGTCGGACTAGAAGGGCGGCGGCCTGCGTCGTCGCACCGAGTAGGGTCGCATTGTGCGCATGAGAAGCGCTGCGGCGCAGGCGGTTTTGGATGCGTTTGGACGATGAGCTGGCCGCCGCGATGACCTGCCGCTCATCAACGGGAACGCCACGATCGGAGGTACCGATGGCCCGGCTGACAGTCAGCCAGGCCGAGGTGGGGTCGAGCCAGGGTAGACGATCTTCAGGGGATGATGGCCGGCATTCTCTCCCAACCGCGCACGGTTGACGAGGGCGACATTATGGCCTTCGACAGGTCGATATCCCATTCCGGGAAACGAAGCAGCAACTCCTCCAAGGCGATCCTGCCTTCCAAACGCGCCAGGGCGGCACCTAGGCAGAAATGCGCGCCTGCGGCGAAGCTGATATGGGCCTTGCCGCAACGGTGGATGTCGAAACTGTCTCCGTCGGGAGGGAATTGCCGGTGATCGTGGTTGGCGGCACCGATCAGGAACATCATGATGCTGCCTTGAGGCACGCTCTGGTCGTAGAACTCGACGTCGCGCGTGACATACCGAGCCACACGCGGTGCGGGGGTTTCCAGGCGGAGGATCTCCTCGACCGCGCTAGGGATCAGCGAGGGGTCGGCGACGAGTTGTGCGCGCTGATCGGGGTTTTCGGCAAGTATCTTGCCAGCCCATCCGATGAGCTTCGTGGTTGTTTCGTTGCCTGCCACTTGGAGGAGCGCAACATAAGCGAGTATTTCCGCTCGATCCAGCCGCCGACGAGCTCCGATTTCATCCTCGAATTCCACGTTCAGTAGTTCCGTAACGATGTCGTCGGATGGGTTTTCGGCGCGCCAGTCAACGTATTCCGCGATGAACTCGTCGTCCAGGAAACCCGCCGTCGGGAGAGACATCCCGCCACCGCTCTCAGCGTTGACCGTCGCGAACACGCGGTCTCTCCCGGCTTCCTGCCGCTCCTCGGGAATGCCCAGCAGCATTCCGATCACACGCATCGGCATCTGCGCGCCCAGGTCAGCGACGAAATCGAACTCCCCCGCGCCGACCAGGGAGTCCAGGCTGCGCACGCAGTATCCACGGATCATGGGCTCCAGTTGCGCGATCTTGCGCGGTGTGAACATGCGCGACAACAATTTGCGGTGGATGGTTTGGCGGGGCGGATCGTCCATGACGATGAGACCTGACGGAATGTCTATCCCCGCTTTGATCACTTCAAGTACGTTCCCTCGGGATGAGCTGAACGTCTCGTGGTCGCGGAGCCCCTTTTCCACGTCGGCGAAGCGGCTGAGCGCGAAAAAGTCATATTGGTCGTTTCGGTACAGCGGCGCTTCATCGCGCAACCGCTTATACGTCGGATAGGGATCGATGATCAGCGAGGTGTCATACGGGTCGAAATAGACATTCGTTGAGGTGCTCGGCGTCATGTGTGGTGAAGGTCCCTTCGTGGTGGTAAGTCGCAACGGCTGGGGGTCGAATGTTATTGCGCGTGTACCGGCACGTTGGACCAACCCGATACGTTGGTCATGTGCACCCGACGCAGGCCGGCTCGATCGACTTCATACTGAGGAATGAAGTCGAGCAGCAGTTCCAGCGCGATTCGACTTTCAAGTCTTGCCAGCGCCGCACCGAGACAACTGTGAACTCCGTACCCAAATCCAATGTTGTAACCGAACTTTCGATGGCGGTTGATGTCGAACCGATCCGGGTCCGGAAAGGCCCGCTCATCGCGGTTAGCTGATCCATTGATCAGGAGCACGGCGCTTCCTGCCGGAATCGTCGTGTTGTGCAGGGTCGCTTCGCGCAGGGTGTACCGCACGTTGTACTGGGAAGGGCCTTCGTAGCGTAAGAGTTCTTCCACTGCAGCACCGATTTTGGTGCGGTCGCGTCGCAGCAGTTGCCACTGCTCGGTGTGGTCGGCGAAGATGACTACCGCGTTGCCGACCAGTTTTGTCACCGTCTCTGCGCCGGCCCCCCCGAGAAGGCTTGCAAATCCAGCTATCTCGACGTCGTCTAACCTTCGCGATTTGCCATCGTCATGGATTTTGGCGTCGATCAATCGACTGATCATGTCGTCTCGGGGACCTGCGCGACGCTCCTGGACCAGTTGGTAGTAGTACGCGCCGGTCTGCAGGATGGCGTCCATGCTCTGTTGCGTAAGCCCCATGTTGCCTGGTTCTCGTTCCAGGCCGAGGTCGATCCACTGTCGAACCTGCTGCCTGTCCTCCGGGGGGACACCGAGCATAGCGGTGATGATCTCGACTGGAAATAGAGCTGAAAAATCCGCTACAGCGTCGAACGAAGCCGGATCTAGCACCGCCAGCACTTGGCTGATCTGCTGGCGAACCATCGACTCGAGGGCCGCCATCGCGCGCGGGGTAAACGCCCTGCTGATCAGTTTGCGCATGCGCTCGTGTTCGGGCGGGTCCATCATGATGATGAGTTTGAGGTCGCGGACATGCATGTCGTCGGACTTGACCTGATCGAGGCTGGCACCGTGGGCTGACGAATACGTGGCGGTGTCCTTGTAAGCCGAGGCGACATCGTCGTACCGAGTCAGCGCATAGAAGTCATATTTTGGGTTGTAGTACACAGGCGCTTCATCGCGCATCCGTCGATATGTCTCAAACGGTGAATCGAAGAAGACGTCGGAGTAAGGATCAAATTCGACAGGTGCTGGCACAGTAGGAGTACTCGACGACGAACTCAATGGTGTAGCTCCTTTTCCATCGCTACCGATGCGGCGCCGACCGCGTGTCCAGGCGACGCGCCTAGGGTCGTAACAGGACCCAGTCCTCGCAAAGGCCCCTCTCTACAGGTGTTTTAAGCACCTGCTTAACATTAGCCAAGGCGAGCTCCTTGTTCAAGATGGCTTAGGATGACAGCCGAAAATCAGGTCAGTCGCACGAATCGAGCAAGTGGGTGGCATCGCCGCGAAGAACCGGGTCGCCGGACGCGAAGACCCGTCAGCTGCTTCTCGACGCCGCCGAACGATTGTTGCTGGAAGACGGCTACTCTGCTGTCACGGGTCGTAATGTCGCGAAGAAAGCCGGCCTGAGGTCGCAGTTGGTCCCCTACCACTTCGGCACGATGGACGATCTGTTCCTCGCGGTCCTACGGCGGCGCGCAGATCAAGGACTCGAACTTCAACGTCAGGCGCTCAAGACCGACAAACCGCTATGGGCCCTGTGGCGTATCGGTACCGACACGCGGGTGATCATTTTTGGCATTGAGTTCATCGCTCTCGCCAACCGCCGCAAAGCCTTAAAAGACGAGCTCGCGCGATATGTTGAATTGTTACGCAACGAGCAAATTCAAGCCCTGTCGGGCATTCTCGAACGCTACGGAATCCCGCCAGAGGAAGTGCCACCCGAAGTTGTGATGACGTTGATGCGCAGCGTGACCGGTGTACTGGCTATCGAAGAGACACTCGGTGTGACTCTAGGCCACGCCAAAACCATTCAATTCGCCGAACGCTACATCCGCGAACTTGAGGGTGACCCTCCGGACGCCGATTGACCTGCCTCCACATCGCTGCCGACGGGATCGTCCGCCAGGATGCCCTCGGTCTAGACCACGTTGGGGTCAAGGCGAAACGGTACGACAAAGAAAAGACTGTGCAACGTCCAGACATACAAGCCCTTGTCGGAGTGTTGCAGGGTGCCCAGACAAGTCGTGGCGTATCCCTCACGACTGGTCGGTTCTCGCCCGTGCATTGAAGTTCGCAGAGAACGATTTGGCGCCGCCGCGGACCGATTCGGCCACCAGCGCCGGCGACACCACGCCGCCACCGGTGATCAGCGCGGCCGGCGATGACGTCGCGGGCGGGTCGGGCTCGGGGTCGGGGTCATCATCTCTTCCAGGGTCATGCCCGGCGTGATGGGTCGCCCCGGTGGCCGCTCGCCCGACATGTGCGGGTCGGGTTGAGCGTCGAACGCCGCGGCCTCGCCGATGAGATAAAGAACGACATTGGTCGCTCGCTCATCGGCGCCCGCACCGACGAGGCAGTCGGCGCTCCCGCACGCGCACGCGAGCCGGTCGGCGCCGGCCGCCAGCGCATCGGCGCGGCGCTGCGCGATGGTGCGGGGGTCGTCGTCGCACACCGAATGGGCCATCTGCAGCAGGCGCCGATCCAGCATGGCCGCGTCGGTGCACCGACATCAGCCGCGAGCTGAGCCGCCCGGCGAAGAACAACGCCGCCACCGCCGGCAATCGTTTCAGCACCAGGCTCAGGTGCATCTCGCCCGAGGCCTTGCGGTGGCTGAGGCCCAGCGCGGCCGCCACTTCCGCGGCCGCACAATCCCATTCGTCGCAGGCCCAGTCGGCGTGCTCGTCGCTGCCGGTGCGCCGCCGGGTCAGCTCGGCGATCGCCGACAGGCGCCGCGCGCCGGCGGCCGCCTCCGCGCGCGCACACTCCTCGATCGCGGCGACCAGCGCGGCATCACCGGAGCGGCGCAGCTCCGCAGGGTCCGGCAACGACAATTCGAACATACTTTCGCGGAGTACCCGGCACCGCTGACAAGACCGGTCGGCGGCGCGCTCCACCAATGCGCGCGGCTGCCCACCGCCGCATCGAGACAACCAGTACCCTCAATTACGTGCAGCGGCGAATCATGGGAATCGAGACCGAGTTCGGTGTTACCTGCACGTTCCACGGCCACCGTCGCCTATCTCCCGACGAGGTCGCCCGCTACCTGTTCCGCCGGGTGGTCTCCTGGGGCCGGAGCTCCAACGTTTTCCTGCGCAACGGCGCCCGCCTGTACCTCGACGTCGGCAGCCACCCCGAGTACGCCACCGCCGAATGCGACAGCCTGGTGCAGCTGGTCACCCACGACCGCGCCGGTGAATGGGTGCTGGAAGACCTGCTCGTCGACGCCGAGCAGCGGCTCGCCGACGAGGGCATCGGCGGCGACATCTACCTGTTCAAGAACAACACCGACTCCGCGGGCAACTCCTACGGCTGCCACGAGAACTACCTGATCGTGCGGGCCGGCGAGTTCTCCCGGATCTCCGACGTGCTGCTGCCGTTCCTGGTCACCCGCCAGCTGATCTGCGGGGCCGGCAAGGTGTTGCAGACGCCCAAGGCCGCGACGTTCTGCCTCTCCCAACGCGCCGAGCACATCTGGGAGGGCGTCTCCAGCGCGACCACCCGCAGCCGCCCGATCATCAACACCCGCGACGAGCCGCACGCCGACGCCGAGAAGTACCGGCGGCTGCACGTCATCGTCGGCGACTCCAACATGTGCGAGACCACCACCATGCTCAAGGTGGGCACCGCCGCGCTGGTGCTGGAGATGATCGAGGCCGGCGTTCCGTTCCGCGACTTCTCGCTGGACAACCCGATCCGCGCCATCCGCGAGGTGAGCCACGACATCACGGGCCGGCGGCCGGTGCGGCTGGCCGGGGGGCGCCAGGCCAGCGCGCTGGACATCCAGCGCGAGTACTACAGCCGCGCCGTCGAGCACCTGCAGACCCGGGAGCCCAACGCCCAGATCGAGCAGATCGTCGACCTGTGGGGCCGCCAGCTCGACGCCGTCGAGAGCCAGGACTTCGCCAAGGTGGACACCGAGATCGACTGGGTGATCAAGCGCAAGCTGTTCCAGCGCTACCAGGACCGCTACGACATGGAGCTGTCCGACCCCAAGATCGCCCAGCTGGACCTGGCCTACCACGACATCAAGCGCGGCCGCGGCGTCTTCGACCTGCTGCAGCGAAAGGGCCTGGCCACCCGCGTCACCACCGACGAGGACATCGCCGAGGCCGTCGACCACCCGCCGCAGACCACCCGCGCCCGGCTGCGCGGGGAGTTCATCAGCGCCGCTCAGGCGGCGGGCCGCGACTTCACCGTCGACTGGGTGCACCTCAAGCTCAACGACCAGGCCCAGCGCACGGTGCTGTGCAAGGACCCGTTCCGGTCCGTCGACGAGCGGGTCAAGCGGCTGATCGCGAGCATGTAAACCGGCGAATGGCGATCTCGAAAGTCGAGCGGCTGGTCAACCTCGTCATCGCCCTGCTGTCCACCCGGGGCTACATCACCGCCGAGAAGATCAGGTCCAGCGTCGCCGGCTATTCCGACAGCCCCACCGCCGAGGCTTTCTCGCGGATGTTCGAGCGCGACAAAAACGAGCTGCGCGACCTCGGCATCCCGCTCGAGGTCGGCCGGGTGTCGGTGACGGACCCCACCGAGGGCTACCGCATCAACCGCGACGCCTACGCGCTGCCGCCGGTCGACCTGACCCCGGACGAGGCGGCCGCGGTCGCCGTCGCCACGCAGCTGTGGGAGTCGCCCGAGCTGATCACCGCGACGCAGGGCGCGTTGCTGAAGCTGCGCGCCGCCGGGGTGGACGTCGACGCCCCCGATTCCGCGGCCCCGGTGGCCATCGCGTCCCCGGCCGGGGTGCCGGGCCTGCGCGGGTCGGAGGACGTTCTCGAAATCCTGTTGTCCGCCATCGATTCCCGCCAAGCGGTGCGCTTCCCGCATCGGCCCTCGCGGGCCGAGCCTTACGCCATGCGCACGGTCGAGCCGTGGGGCGTCGTCACCGAGAAGGGCCGCTGGTATCTGGTGGGCCACGACCGCGACCGAAACGCCACCCGCACCTTCCGGCTGTCCCGGATCGGTTCCGACGTCACGCCGATCGGCCCGCCGGGCGCGGTCACCGTGCCAGACGTGGATCTGCGCAAGATCGTCGCCCAGACGGTCACCGAGGTCTCGGCGGCGCCGGCGGGCGGCCCGGCCCGCGTGTGGGTCGCCGACGGGCGGGCGACCGCGCTGCGGCGCGCCGGAAGGGCAACGGCCGCACGGCAATTGGGCGGCCGCTCGGGCGACGTGATCGAGCTCGACTTCGGATTCGCCGACCAGCTGGCCCGCGACGTCGCCGGCTACGGGGCCGACGCCGTCGTGCTCGAACCGGAGTCCCTGCGCGAGGACGTGCTGGCCCGCTTGAAAGCTCAGGCAGGCCCGCAGTGACGCCGATATCGACCCGGCTGGTCCGGTTGCTCAACATGGTGCCCTATTTCCAGGCCAACCCGAAGGTCACGCGGGCCAAGGCGGCCGCCGACCTGGGGGTGTCGGCCAAGCAGCTGGAGGACGACCTCAACCAGCTGTGGATGTGTGGCCTCCCCGGCTACTACCCGGGCGACCTCATCGATTTCGAGTTCTCCGGCGACACCATCGAGGTGACGTTCTCGGCGGGCATCGACCGGCCGCTCAAGCTCACGTCACCGGAGGCGACGGGGCTGCTGGTGGCGCTGCGGGCGCTGGCCGACATCCCGGGCGTGGTCGATCCGCAGGCGGCGCGCAGCGCGATCGCCAAGATCGAGGCGGCCGCCGGCGCCGTCGGGCAGGACGGCACGGCGGCGGCCGTCGACGAGCGCGCCGCCGCCGAAAGCCGGGCGGCGGCCGCGGTGCGCACGGCCGTGCAGTACCAGCGCGCGCTGGGCATCGACTACTACTCCGCCTCCCACGACACCCTGACCAGCCGCGTCGTCGACCCCATCCGCGTCCTGCTCATCGGCGGCCACAGCTACCTGGAGGCCTGGTCGCGGGATGTCGAGGCGGTTCGCTTGTTCCGCTTCGACCGGATCGTCGAGGCCCGCGAGCTGGGGGAGCCGGCCGCCGCGCCCGAGCCGGCGCTGCACGCGCCGCCGGACACCTCCCTGTTCGAGGGCGACCCGTCCCTGCCGTCGGCCAGGCTGCGGGTGGCGCCGTCGGCCGCGTGGATGTTCGAGTACTACCCGATGCGCGACGTGCGCGAGCTGCCGGACGGCTCGTGCGAGGCCGTCATGACGTACGCCTCCGAGGACTGGATGACGCGACTGGTGCTCGGCTTCGGGGCGGCCGTGCGGGTGCTGGAACCCGAGTCGCTGGCCCAACGGGTGCGGGATGCCGCCGCGGCCGCCCTGCGCTCCTACCAGGACGTCACCGCATAACGCCCGGCGCGGGCACACCGGCGCACCGCCGCGCTGCGGTAGCATCGGGTGGACGTCTGGAGGTAATCAAAGTGGGCAGTCTTAGTCCGTGGCACTGGGCGATCCTCGCGGTCGTCGTGGTCCTTCTGTTCGGTGCCAAGAAGCTCCCCGATGCGGCGCGCTCGTTGGGCAAGTCGATGCGCATCTTCAAGTCCGAGATCCGTGAGATGCAGACCGAGCACAAGCCCGAGGCACCCTCGATCGAGACCCCCCAGCCAGTGCAGTCGCAGCGGGTCGACCCGCCTTCGACCACCGAGCAGGGGCACACCGAAGCACGCCCGGCGTAGCCGCGTCGCCCGCGGTGCCCCAGCGCCAGTGACCGAGCACTAAAGCGTGAAAGGTTTCAAGGTTTCAGCGCGCACCGCCGGCCTGCTGAAGCGGCTCAACCCTCGCAACAGGCGCAGTCGCATCAACCCCGACGCGACGATGTCGCTGGTCGACCACCTGACCGAGCTGCGCACCCGGCTGCTGATCGCGCTCGCCGCGATCCTGCTCACCACGATTTTCGGCTTCGTCTGGTACTCGCACCCGATCTTCGGGCTGGAAAGCCTCGGCGAATGGCTGCGCCACCCGTACTGTTCGCTGCCCCAATCGGCCCGGGCGAGCATCAGCGCCGACGGGCAGTGCCGGCTGCTTGCCACGGCGCCGTTCGACCAGTTCATGCTGCGGCTCAAGGTCGGGCTGACCGCCGGGATCGTCCTGGCCTGCCCGGTGTGGTTCTACCAGCTGTGGGCCTTCATCACGCCGGGGCTCTACCAGAAGGAGCGCCGCTTCGCCGTCGCGTTCGTGATCCCCGCGGTGGTGTTGTTCCTGGCCGGCGCGGTGCTGGCGTACTTCGTGCTGTCCAAGGCGCTGGGCTTCCTGCTGACCGTCGGCAGCGACGTGCAGGTGACCGCGCTGTCGGGCGACCGGTACTTCGGGTTCCTGATCAATCTGCTGGTGGTCTTCGGCGTCAGCTTCGAGTTCCCGTTGCTGATCGTCATGCTCAACATGACGGGCGTGCTTTCCTACGAGCGGCTCAAGGCGTGGCGGCGGGGGCTGATCTTCGCCATGTTCGTCTTCGCGGCGGTGTTCACGCCGGGATCCGACCCGTTCTCGATGACGGCGCTCGGGATGGCGCTGTCGGTGCTCCTGGAGTTCGCCATCCAGACCGCGCGGCTGCACGACAGGCGCAAAGCCAAGCGCGAAGCCCAGGCCGCGATCCCCGACGACGAGGCCTCGGTCATCGAGCCGCCCGCGCCGATTGAGGAGGCACCGGTCACCGCCGGAACTCATGACGACGTCACGTGAACCAACTGAACTGGGCCGGTTCGCCGCCGAGCTGAGCTTCACCCTCGACGACTTTCAGCAGCGGGCCTGCGCGGCGCTGGAAAACGGTCATGGCGTGCTGGTGTGCGCACCGACCGGCGCCGGCAAGACGGTGGTCGGCGAGTTCGCCGTGCACTTGGCGCTGGCGTCCGGTGGCAAGTGCTTCTACACCACGCCGCTCAAGGCCCTGAGCAACCAGAAGCACACCGACCTGACCGCGCGCTACGGCCGCGACCGGATCGGGCTGCTGACCGGGGACATGTCCGTGAACGGCGACGCGCCCGTCGTGGTGATGACCACCGAAGTGCTGCGCAACATGCTTTACGCGGATTCGCCTGCGCTGCAAGGGCTTTCCTATGTGGTCATGGACGAGGTGCACTTTTTGGCCGACCGGATGCGGGGCCCGGTGTGGGAGGAGGTGATCCTGCACCTGCCCGAGGAGGTGCGGCTGGTCAGCCTCTCGGCGACGGTGAGCAACGCGGAGGAGTTCGGCGGCTGGATCCAGACCGTGCGGGGCGACACCACCGTCGTCGTCGACGAGCACCGGCCCGTCCCGCTGTGGCAGCACGTCCTGGTGGGCAAGCGCCTGTTCGACCTCTTCGATTACGACGCCGAAGGCTCGCGGGTCGACCCGGATCTGGTGCGCCACATCGCGCATCGCCGCGAGGCGGACCGGATGTCGGACTGGCGCGCCCCCCGCCGCCAGGCGGGGCGGGGACGCGCCGGCGCCGGCCGGCCGCGCCTCTACCGCCCGCCGGCGCGGCCGGACGTGCTCGCGATCCTGGACTCCCAGGGGCTGCTGCCGGCGATCACGTTCGTGTTCTCCCGGGCCGGCTGCGACGCCGCGGTGCAGCAATGCCTGCGGTCGCCGCTGCGGCTGACCACCGAGGAGGAGCGCGCGCAGATCGCCGAGGTGATCGACCACCGCTGCGGCGACTTGGCCGACTCCGACCTCGCGGTGCTGGGCTACTACGAGTGGCGCGAGGGGCTGCTGCGCGGGCTGGCGGCCCATCACGCCGGGATGCTGCCGGCGTTCCGGCACACGGTCGAGGAGCTGTTCACCGCCGGCCTGGTCAAGGCGGTGTTCGCCACCGAGACCCTGGCCCTGGGCATCAACATGCCCGCCCGCACGGTGGTGCTCGAGCGGCTGGTCAAGTTCAACGGCGAGCAGCACCTGCCGCTGACGCCGGGCGAGTACACGCAGCTGACCGGCCGCGCCGGCCGGCGCGGCATCGACGTCGAGGGGCACGCGGTGGTGCTGTGGAACCCCAGCGAGGAGACCACCGAACCCGCCGCGGTGGCCGGCCTGGCCTCCACCCGCACCTTCCCGCTGCGCAGTTCGTTCGCCCCGTCGTACAACATGACGATCAACCTGGTGCAGCACATGGGCCCCGAGCAGGCGCACGAGCTGCTCGAGCAGTCGTTCGCCCAGTATCAGGCCGACCGCTCCGTCGTCGGCCTGGTCCGCGGCATCGAGCGCGGCAAGCTCATGCTCGACGAGATCGCCGGCGAGCTCGGCGGGCACGACGCGCCGATCTTCGAATACGCCCGGCTGCGCGCGCGCATCTCCGAGATGGAGCGCGCGCAGTCCCGCGCGTCGCGGCTGCAGCGGCGGCAGGCGGCGACCGACGCGCTGGCCGCGCTGCGTCGCGGCGACATCATCAACATCACCCACGGCCGCCGCGGCGGACTGGCGGTGGTCCTGGAATCGGCCCGTGACAGCTACGACCCCCGACCGTTGGTGCTCACCGAAAACCGTTGGGCGGGAAGGATTTCGTCGGCGGACTACACGGGTGCGTCGGGTCCGGTCGGGTCGATGTCGTTGCCCAAGCGGGTGGAGCACCGCCAGCCACGGGTCCGGCGCGACCTTGCCTCCGCGCTGCGGAAGGCCATGGAAGGGCGGACCGGGCTGGACCTTCCGGCCGCCCGCCCCGGCGGGCGCGGCGACAACGACGGGGCGTTTCACGATCCGGAGCTGTCGTCGCTGCGGGAACAACTGCGCCGGCACCCCGCGCACAACGGCCCGGGCCTCGAGGACCGGATGCGCCAGGCCGAGCGCTACCTGCGCATCGAACGCGACAACGCCCAACTGGAGAAAAAGGTGGGCGCCGCCACCAACTCGCTGGCCCGCACCTTCGACCGGATCGTCGGCCTGCTCACCGAACGCGGCTTCATCCGGGGTCCGGCCGCCGACCCGCACGTCACCGACGACGGCCGCTTGCTGGCCCGCATCTACAGCGAGAGCGACCTGCTGGTGGCCGAATGCCTGCGTTCGGGTGCGTGGGCCGGGCTGAAACCGGCCGAGCTGGCGGCGGTGGTGTCGGCGGTGCTCTACGAGTCCCGGGGCGGTGACGGCGCGGGCGCCGCGCTGGCCGCCGAGGTGCCCACGCAGCCGTTGCGCCGGGCGCTGCAGCAGACGTCGCGGCTGTCCAGCGCGCTGCGCGCCGACGAGCAGGCGCACCGGATCGCCCCGAGCCGCGAGCCCGACGACGGCTTCGTCCACGTCATCTACCGGTGGGCCCGGACCGGAGACCTGACCGCGGCGCTGGCCGCCGCCGACGCCCACCCGTCGGCGGGCGCCGGCGCGCCCCTATCGGCGGGCGACTTCGTGCGGTGGTGCCGCCAGGTGCTCGACCTGCTGGACCAGGTGCGCAACGCCGCGCCGGAAGCCGAGCTGCGCGCGACCGCCAAGCGCGCGATCAGCGACGTTCGGCGCGGCGTCGTCGCAGTTGACGCCGGGTAGGCTGGGCGCGAGCTACCGTTACGGGCCAGGACCGATGGGAATTGAGGAGAAACGATGAGCGGACCGCAGGGATCGGAGCCGGGCCAGCAGTGGCAACCGTCCGGCCAGGCCGGCGATCAGTCGTCGGATCCCACCCAGGTGGGATCGCCCTGGCAGCAGCACCCCGGCCAGGACGCGACATGGCAGGCCCCGGCCTACACGCCGCCCACCCCCGCCACGCCTTCCGTGGATTACCCGCAATACCAGCAGCCGACGGAGCAGGCGTACCCACAGCAGTACTCCCAGCAGCCCGGCTACGGCCAGCCCACCCAGTACGCGCAGCCGGGCCAGTACCCGCAGCCCGGTCAGTACGGCCAGGGCCAGTACGCCCAGGGCCAGTACGGCCAGGGTCAGTACGCCCAGCCCGGCCAGTACGCCCAGCCGGGCCAGTACGCCCAGCCGGGCCAGTATGGCCAGTACGGCCAGCCGGGCCAGTATCCGCAGCAGTACCCGCCGTACGAGCAGCCCGGCAGGAAGCGCCCGACGGCGCTGATCGGGGGCGTGGCCGCCGGGATCGCGCTCCTGGTGATCGCCGTGGTGCTGGTGCTCGGTTTCTGGCAGCCCGGGTTCTTCGTCACCACCAAACTGGACATCAACAAGGCCCAGGCGGGCGTTCAGCAGGTGCTCAGCGACGAGACCAACGGCTACGGCGCCAAGAACGTCAAGGACGTCCAGTGCAACCACGGCCAAAATCCCGTCGTCAAGAAGGGCGGCAGCTTCGACTGCGACGTCAGCATCGACGGCGCCAAGAAGCGCGTCACCGTGACCTTCCAGGACAACAAGGGCACCTACGAGGTGGGCCGGCCCCAGTAGGGGTCACCCGGGCAGCGCGTCGAGCGCTTTCTGCAGGCGGGCGATCGGGGACCCGACGCCCAGCTCGGTCGCCAGTTTGGCGGTGCGTCCCGGGTGCGCGGCCGCCAGCGGCAGGGCGTCGGTGGGCGTCGACAGCCTGACCGGCGCGTCGGTGGCCACCCGCACCACCGTGCCCGCGGCCTCGATGTAGTCGGTCGCGCCGAGCAGCTTCGCGCGCAAACCCTTGGCCATCTTCGACTTTGGGTCGTGCGCGGCGGCCAGGATCCGCTCCAGCGAACCGTGCTGGGCCAGCAGGGTGGCCGCCGTCTTCTCGCCGATGCCCGGCACCCCGGGCAGGCCGTCGGACGGGTCTCCGCGCAGCAGCGCCAGCTCGGCGTAGGCCGGCCCCGCCCGCTCCCGCGGCACGCCGTAGTGCTCGGCGACCTCCGCCGGCCCGAACAACGTCGCCTTGGTCAGCCCGCGGCCCAGGTAGAGCACCCGTACCGGGACGGGGTCGTCGGAGACCACCTGCAGCAGGTCGCGGTCGCCGCTGACCACCACGACCGGGTCGGTGCGTTCCCGCGCCGCGAGCGTGCCCAGCACGTCGTCGGCCTCGAAACCGTCGGCGCCTGCCGTCGGGATCCCGAACGCGTCCAGCAGGTCGATGATCATGTCGATCTGCGGCGTCAGGTCGTCGGGCACCTCCTCGATGTCGGGCTCGCCGGCGGGCTCGGGTTCGGCGACGCGGTGCGCCTTGTAGGACGGGATGAGGTCCACCCGGAACTGCGGGCGCCAGTCCAGGTCCAGGCACACCACCAGGCGGGCCGGGCGCTGCTGGCTGATCACCGCGGCCATCGCGTCGATGAATCCGCGCACGGCGTTGACGGGCCGGCCGTCGGGGGAGGTGATCGACGACGGCACCCCGAAGTACGAGCGGAACCACATGCTGGCGCCGTCGAGCAGCAAAACGGGTGCGGGCATGCCGGCTATCTTCTCATGGCGCCCAGCGTCGAGTTGTTGTCGACAATCTCGCGGAATCGACACGACAAGTCGCCGTTCGGCCGGCCAGGTTAGCCTGGCTGCCATGGATTCTCACCGATTCGACGCCGGCGTGTATGCGCGTCGCCTGGCCGCGGCCGCCTCCGCAACCGCCGACGCGGGCCTGGCCGGCCTGGTGATCACCCCCGGCTACGACCTGCGTTACCTCATCGGATCGCGCGCCCAGACCCTCGAGCGGCTCACCGCGCTGGTGTTGCCGGCCTCCGGCGACCCGACGGTCGTGGTGCCGCGGCTGGAACTGGCCTCCCTGAAGGGGTCGGCGGTCGCGGAACTGGGCCTGGCGGTGCGGGATTGGGTCGACGGCGACGACCCCTACGCGTTGGTATGCGCGGCGTTCGGTGGTGGGCCCGCGG
Source organism: Mycobacterium alsense (assembly GCF_002086635.1). GTDB lineage: Bacteria > Actinomycetota > Actinomycetes > Mycobacteriales > Mycobacteriaceae > Mycobacterium > Mycobacterium alsense. The sequence continues at coordinate 36,792 of NZ_MVHD01000013.1, forward strand.
CGACCGCCGTCACCGATTCCATGCCCGCGCTGCACCTGGTGCCGCTGGCCGACGTGCTGGGGGTGCCGCCGGTGCTGGCCACCGACGTGCTGCGCCGGTTGCGGATGGTCAAGGAGCAGTGTGAGATCGACGCGCTGCGCAAGGCCGGTGCGGCCATCGACCGCGTCCACGCCCGCGTGCCCGACTTCCTGCGCCCGGGCCGCACCGAGGCCGACGTCGCCGCCGACATCGCCGAAGCAATTGTCGCCGAAGGGCATTCGGAGGTGGCGTTCATCATCGTCGGCTCCGGGCCGCACGCCGCCGACCCGCATCACGGCTATTCGGATCGGGAGCTGCGGGTGGGTGACATTGTCGTCGTCGACATCGGCGGCGCCTACGAACCCGGATATCACTCCGATTCGACCCGCACGTACAGCATCGGGGAGCCCGAAGCCAAAGTGGCACAACGCTATTCGGTGCTGCAGCGCGCTCAGCGCGCGGCCGTCGAGGCGGTGCGTCCCGGCGCGACCGCCGAGCAGGTCGACGCCGCCGCCCGCGACGTGCTGGCTGGCGCCGGGCTTGCGGAGGCTTTCGTGCACCGCACCGGGCACGGCATCGGGCTGTCGGTGCACGAGGAGCCCTACATCGTCACCGGCAACGACCTGCCGCTGGCGGCGGGCATGGCCTTTTCCGTCGAGCCCGGCGTCTACTTTCCGGGCCGGTGGGGCGCGCGGATCGAGGACATCGTCGTCGTCACCGAAAACGGCGCCGAGGCGGTCAACAACCGGCCGCACGACCTGATCGTCGTTCCCGCGTCCTGACTGGCTGGCGACCCCGACGCGCGCCCGGGTGAATAGCGGCGCGCGACGAGCTGGGCGAGAATTCCGCGCGTGGCTCCTCCGCTGGTGGTTGACCCGGAGGCGTTGTTCGCGGTGGGCAGCGCCGTGGGCGCCGCCGGCGGGGGGTTGGCCGCGAACCTGACGGTCTTGACGTCGGGTTTTGCCGCTCACACCGGCCTGGATGCGGCCGGGACGGTGTTCGGCCTGGCGTATCAGGACGCGGCGGGGTCGCTGCTGAAAGCCGTGGCGGCGGCCATCAACGCGTGCCGGCAGAGCGGGGCCCTGATTCAGCAGGGCGCGGCGAACTATTCGAGGGCCGAAGCCGCGTCGACGCTCGGCGGCGGCGGCGACGCGCTGCGGGCGCCACCGGCGCCGGTCAAGATCACCGCGCCCGGGGCGCCCGGGACGTGGGGCAAGGGGGATCCGCCGCCGCTGCTGTGGGCGGTGGTGCAGTCGTTCGTCGACGACCTCTGGCCCGACGGCGACCTGGCCGGGATACGCGCGGCCGCGACTCGTTGGCGCGGATTCGCCGGGGCGGCCGGCGGGATGCGAAGCGCGCTCACCGCGGCCAAGTCGCTGCTGGACGCGCAGCAGATCCCCGAGGGCGGCAAGATCGACGACGCGCTGTCCCAGATCGGCGACTGCATGGGCAAAATCGCCGACGCGTCCGGAAAGCTCGCTGCCTCCCTCGACGGTTTCGCCGACGAGGTCGAGGGCGCCCGGAACGCAATCCGGGATTTGTTGCACCGGCTGGGGTCGCTGACCGACATCGGGCACGACCTGATGCTGATCGTCAAGGGCGACGCCCTCGAAGAGATCAAAAAGATCGCGCAGGACATCAACGGGGTGCTGCACCACTTGGGGCGCGAGGCCCGGGCCGGCGAACAGGAAATGAAGCTCGGCATGCAGGCGGCCGACGGCCTCGTCGTCAAATTCGAGAAGTACGTGCGCGGCGAGTTGATCCAGTTCATGGGCGACGAGGTGGGCAATCCGGTCGCGACCGTGTTCGACACGTGGGTGAACACCAACGAGGGTGTGCTCAAGGGGGCCGTTGGCACGGCGCTGGCGCTGAGCGATCTCGATCCGCGGTGGTTCGTCGTGGATCCTGAGGGCGCCGCGGCCACCTGGTCGGACATGGGGAAGAGCCTGTGGAAGGGCAGCCTGATCAACGGCGTCCTCAATCCCCAGGAGGCATCGCGAGCCAACATACAGATGTTGAAATCCCTGCTGCACCTGGATGATTGGAGTACGGCCCGGCCGGGATTGGGTTTTGGCGAAAACCTCTTCGACGCGGCGTTGCTCTTCGCTCCCGGCGGGGGTGAAGCCGGTGCGGCGGCCGACGGCGCCGGTGCGGCCGCGCGCGGCGCCGGGGCCGCGGCGGAAACTGCCGGGCGTGGCGCGCGAGCGGTCGACGGGCTCAAGGGCCTCGCCGGTATTCGCGGCGAGCTGGCCGACCTCGCCGAGGCGGGCGGCGACCTGACCAGAAGCCTCGACGGCGTCGCCGACAACCTGCCCAAGGTCGACCCCGCGTTCGGCGGGCGCCCGGTGGAGCCGCCTGCGCCCAAGCCGTTGGACCCTCCCGCCGAGTCGGCGCCCCGCCCGCCGGATATGGCGCAGGGTGCACCGCACGCGCCCGGGCCGGCCGAGCGTCCGGACGCTGCCCCCGCACCGGCCCGCGTTCCGCACGAGCCGGTGGCAGGTCCGCACGAACCGGTAGCGGCGCCCGCCGGCGGGCCACCGCTGGCGCCGGTGCCCGCCGCCGTCGGCGAGCGCGTGCCCTCCACCGTCCCGCCGTTGGTCGAACACTCACCCGTTCACGTGCCGCGGTCGCCCAGCGCTTCGCGCGCCGACTCCGCGCCCATCGCCGCGCACCCTCCGCCGTCGGCGCCCTCGTTCACCGCACCGCATTTCACGCCTCCGGCGGCCCACCCTCCCGAACCGCCGGCGCCCGGCGGCTGGCCCGCGCCGGGTAACGACGGCGCACTGAGCGGGCGACCACACGGACGGTCGCCGCACGGTTGGGGGCCTGGCGATGGTCTATCGCACTCGCGCCCAGCGGATGAAGGTCCTAACGGCCAGCACGGGGGTCCCGACGGAGGCGACGCCACCGGCGACGCGCCTGACGGAGCCGGCGTCGTTCACGAGCCAGCCACGCTCGCGAAGCTGCCCGGGGTCGACTACGCGTTGCCGGCCCCAGATGCATTGCAGCTCTTGGAGCATCCCGGCGCTGAACTCGAGCGCTTGGCGTACGGAGGCGTTCCACACGGCATCCTCGACGGCTATGAACCCCTGGCCGGGCGCACGGTGGACGAGTTCGGCCGAGAGTTCACGATCCGCGGGCTAGACGGCCAAATCTCGTGGGACTGGGCTAATCAAGCACCAAACAATGGATTTGCAGGAGTGCCTGCTGAAACTACCCATATCCCCAATGGCCTGCGCCTCGATCGCCTCGGTTCAAATCATGGTGGATTCTTATCGTTGGAGGGGGTCCCGCTGGCAGAGCGCGCTACGCCGCCCGGGTTGGCAGCTCAATACCATTTATTCGAAGGTACTGGTCGAGAAATCCCTCCCGGAAGAGATTGGGTTGTGCAGCATGGTCCCGCCAAAGACGCATTCGGTCAGCCCGGGGGTGGGGACCAGTGGGTTGTACTCGATAAAGGCATCGGAGAGCCTGTTCCGGTGGCGGAACTGATTTTGGAACGACTTATTCAGGAGATCAGTCCGCAAGAATGATAGGCTATCAATGAGCTTAAAGGAGTTTGGACTATGATTCTGGACCGGGACGATCCAGAGATCGCCGAATTAGCGGTTTGGTACAACCGCTGGCGGCAAATATACGGATATGCGGAACAACCTCCTCCCGACGAAGTGCATTGGGATCGTGGGCGGTTATATTTCCGCTTCGGCTACCCTTCTCCGGACTGGTGGGGCTACATCCTCGAAGCGACAGCTGAGGGATGTTATCGGGTGTTGCGGACGTCAACTGAAAGACGTGCGGTTCCCGTAGAATCCTCGCTGGGCATTTTTTCCCGAATCGAAGATGCTGGGAAATTTATAATCTATTCGATAGCGGAATCGCTACGAATAGACAGTCGAATGGATCCGGTGGGTTGGAAATGGGATAATGCAGGTCTTGACCCGCAAGTAGATGCGGACGTTCAAAGTGACAGGGTGGTCAGGTATGTGCTCCGAACGAATCCCAACGCATATTTCGTCATGACGCGCGCGGACATGCGCTGCAGCCACTTACTCCCGCTCTCTTATAGCGAATTGGACGCCGTGCTTCTCGATGGCTTCCCCGAAAGCGTTACGTCGCGCATCAACACCGAATCGCGGTAACCGCCGAACTACTCGCTCCGGTCCAGCAGATCCGACGACCCGAGCACCCTCTCCACCTGCACCTCGATGACGACCCGTCGCGGGTTGGGGCGCGGGGTGCGGTAGCGCTGGGCGTAGCGCAGCTCGGCGTCGCGCACGGCATCGGCATCGCTGTTGACCTTCGAGCGGCCCTCCAGCGACAGCCACCGGGCGCCGTCGACCTGGCTGAGCACGGCCAGCCCGGCGCGGTCGGCGTTGACGGCCTTCTGGGAACCGCCGGTGGTGATGACGCGCGCGATGTGCGTCTTGGGATCGAAGGTGAAACCGACGGCGACCACATGCGGCGAATTGTCGGCCCGCAGCGTGGTCAACATGGCCAGGTGACGTTCTGACAGGAAGGCCAGCGCATCGTCGGTGAGCCGCGTAGTGGTGTTCGCCATCATCGCTCACGCTAGCGCAGGTGATAATCGCAGCCGTGGACGACACGGGCGCGGGTCCGGTATTAATCCTGGGCGGTCGCAGCGAGATCGGCATCGAGCTGGCGCGGCGCCTTGCCCCACAAGCGACGGTGGTGCTCGCCGCGCGCAAGGCCGACCAGCTCGACGACGAGGTCGCCGCCGTCAAGGCCGCCGGCGCCGCCGCGGTGCACACCAGGGAGTTCGACGCCGACGACCTGGCCTCACACGGCCCCCTGGTCAGCGACATCGTCGCCGAGCACGGACCCATCCGGACCGCCGTGCTTGCCTTCGGGATTTTGGGCGATCAAGCTCGCGCCGAGACCGACGCCGCGCACGCGGTCGCCGTCGTGCACACCGACTACGTCGCCCAGGTCAGCATGCTCACCCACCTCGCGGCCGCCATGCGCAACGCCGGCACGGGCGCCCTGGTGGTGTTCTCCTCGATCGCCGGGGCGCGGGTGCGTCGCGCCAACTACGTCTACGGCTCGGCGAAGGCCGGCCTGGACGGCTTCGCCAGCGGGCTGGCCGACGCGCTGCACGGCACCGGCGTGCGGGTGCTGATCGTGCGGCCGGGGTTCGTCGTCGGGCGCATGACGCGGGGCATGACGCCCGCGCCGCTGCCGAGCACGCCCGCGCGGGTGGCCGCCGCGACCGCGCGTGCGCTGGCGAAGGGCCGGCGCACGGTGTGGGTCCCGTGGGCGCTGCGGCCCGCGTCCGTCGTGATGCGGATGCTGCCGCAGTTCGTCTGGCGCAGGATGCCGCGATGATCGTCGTGGTCGGCATCGGCGCCGACGGCATGGCGGGGCTGTCCGAAACCTCGCGTGCCGAACTTCGAAGGGCCACAGTCATTTATGGGTCCACACGACAGCTCGCCCTGCTCGACGACACGGTGCCCGCGTCCCGGCGGGAATGGCCGTCACCGCTGCTGCCCGCGTTGCAAGAACTGCCCCCCGGCGACGACGTGCACATCGTCGCCAGCGGCGACCCGCTCCTGCACGGCATCGGCGGCACGCTGATCCGGCTGCACGGCCCCGGCAATGTCAGGGTGCTGCCGCACGTGTCCTCGGTCGCGCTGGCGTGCGCCCGGATGGGCTGGAACCTTCACGACACCGAGGTGATCAGCCTGGTCACCGCGCCGGCGCACACCGCGGTACGCCGCGGTGGCCAGGCCATCGTGTTGTCGAAGAGCGGGTCCACCCCCGGGGAGCTCGCGGCGCTGCTCGACGCCCACGGTCGTGGCGACTCCGAGCTCAGCGTGCTCGAAAACCTCGGTGGCCCAACCGAACGCCGCCGCGACGGCGCCGCGCGACAGTGGGCCCGCGTGCCACAAGACGCAGACGACCTCAACGTGATCGCCGTGCGCTACCTGCCCGATGAACGCGTGTCGTCGTATCCCGACGACGCGTTCGCCCACGACGGCCAGATCACCAAACACGGCGTGCGGGCGGTGACGCTGGCCGCGCTGGCGCCGCGCCCGGGGGAGCGGCTGTGGGACGTCGGCGCCGGCTCCGGCAGTGTCGGCGTCCAATGGTGCCTGAGCTGGCGGGGGTGCAGCGCGGTGGCGTTCGAGCGCGACGAGGGGCGCCGCCGCAACATCGGGTCCAACGCCGCGGCCTTCGGCGTCAGCATCGACGTCCGGGGCGAGGCGCCCAAGGCCTTCGACGGCGCCGAAGCGCCGTCGGCGATCTTCGTCGGCGGCGGCCTGACCCAACCCGGTCTGCTGGACGTTTGTCTCGACAAGTTGGCTAAAGGCGGACGACTGGTCGCCAATGCCGTCACGGCCGAGTCGGAATCCATTCTCGCACAGTCATATTCGCGGCTCGGCGGGCAGCTGCGACGCATCCAGCACTACCAGGGTGAGCCGCTCGGCGGTTTCACCGGATGGCGCCCGCAGATGCCGGTCACCCAATGGGCGGTGACCAGGTGACGGTGTATTTCATCGGTGCCGGCCCCGGCGCCGCCGACCTCATCACGGTGCGTGGTCAACGGCTCCTGCACCGATGCGCGACGTGCCTTTACGCGGGGTCGATCATGCCCGACGACCTACTCGCGCTGTGTCCGCCCAACGCGAACGTCATCGACACCGGCCCGCTCACGCTGGAGCAGATCGTCACCGAAATCGCGGACGCCGACGCCGTCGGCCACGACGTGGCGCGGCTGCACTCCGGTGACCCTTCGCTCTACAGCGCGCTGGCCGAGCAGTGCCGCCGGCTCGACGGGCTGGGCATCGGCTACGAAATCGTGCCGGGCGTACCGGCTTTCGCCGCCGCGGCGGCCGCCTTGAAGCGTGAGCTCACCGTGCCGGGGGTGGCGCAGACGGTGACGCTGACCCGGGTGGCCACCCTGTCGACGCCGATGCCGCCCGGCGAAGAGCTGGCCGCCCTCGCACGATCCGGGGCCACCCTGGTCCTGCACCTGGCCGCCGCCCAGATCGACACCATCGTCCCGCAGCTGCTCGAGGGCGGTTACCGACCCGAAACGCCCACGGCGGTGGTGGCTTTCGCCAGCTGGCCGCGGGAGACCGTGCTGCGCGGCACGCTGGCGGACATCGCCGGGCAGCTGCACGACGCCGACATCACCAAGACCGCGGTGATCGTCGTCGGCGACGTGCTGGCCGCCGAGGGGTTCTCCGACAGCTACCTGTATTCAAGCGGGCGAATCCGGGGGAGCCGGCACTGATGCGGCTCCTGCTGCTCGGCGGCACCGCCGAGGCCCGCGCACTGGCGAAAGCGCTGCACCCGCAGGTGGACATCGTCAGCTCGCTGGCCGGGCGCGTCCCCGATCCCGCGCTGCCGGACGGCCCGGTGCGCATCGGCGGGTTCGGCGGCGTCGACGGCCTGCGGCGCTGGCTGCGGGACGAGCGAGTAGACGCCGTCGTCGACGCCACCCACCCGTTCGCGGCGACCATGACCGCGCATGCCGCCGAGGTGTGCGCCGAGCTGCGGATGCCGCACCTGGTGCTGGCCCGCCCGCCGTGGGAGCCCGGAGCGGCGATCGTCGTCGCATCGGACATCGAAGCCGCGAAAGCCGTTGCACGCCACGCGTACTCGCGGGTATTTCTCACCACCGGCCGGTCGGGCGCCAGGGCCTTCGCCCGCAGCGACGCGTGGTTTCTGATCCGCGCGGTCACCGCCCCCGACAAGGTGTCGTTGCCGCGCCATCACCACATCCTGCTGTCGCGCGGCCCGTATCGCTACGACGACGAAATCGCCATCATGCGTAGGCATCGCGTCGACGCACTGGTCACCAAGAACAGCGGCGGCGATATGACCCGCGCCAAGCTGGATGCCGCCGCGGCGCTGGGCATTCCGGTGGTGATGGTCGCGCGGCCGCCGCTACCCGATGGGGTGACGGCGGTCGGCACCGTGCAGGAGGCGGCCGAATGGGTCGCGCGGCTGGGTTAGCCGGTCAGGTCCGAGCGCCCCGTGCCCTCCGCGCCGGCCAGCAGCGCGTCGCGGGCGCGGGCGACGCGGGAGCGGATGGTGCCCACCGGGCAGCCGCACACGGCGGCGGCGTCGGCGTACGGCAGGCCGAGCAGCTGGGTGAGCAGCAACGCTTCCCGCTGCTCGGTGGTCAGGTCGGCGATCATCGTGGTCACCTCGACCAGGTCTTCGAATCCGCGAGCGTTGCGGTCGCCGCGCAGGAAGTGGTCGGGATCGGCGCCGGCCGCGGCGCGCGGCCGGGATTGGGCGTGGCGGATGTGATCGGCCACGACGCGGCGGGCGATGGCCAGCAGCCACGTCCGCGCGCTGGATCGCCCGGAGAACCGCTCGATCGCGCCGATCGCGCGCAGGAAGGTTTCCTGCGTCAGGTCGTCGGCGGTGCCGGCGTCGGACAGGTAGGTGACGAAGCGCCACACGTCCTGCTGGGTGGCTTTGATGAACGCCTCCAGCGCTCGCGCGTTGCCGCGTGCGGCGGCCAAGGCCAGCTCGGTAACGGCCTCGTCGTCGCTTGACGCGGTCATGGCCAACCACCTTAGTTGCGTGGGCAGGGGAAGTCTACGACGGGTCGTCGTAGACGGGGTCGAGCCGTTGATCGGCCAGAGATGCCGGTGCCGCCGACCGCTCGACGGCTCCGGCGGCCGGCCGCGGTGGTCGGTGTCGGCGTCCGACGCGCGCCGCGCGCCGGTGGCCCCGAGCCGCTCGCGCGCCACCAACAGCGCGAAAACCAGGCCCAACAGCAGCGGCATGTGGCTCGCGACGCGCGCCGCGGTCACCTCGCCGGCGAAGGCGTCGACGACCACGTAGCCCAGCAGCGCGACGCAATACACGCCGGTGATCGCCGCCACGCCGATCGCGGTGACGGGCCACACGCCCGCGGCGACCATGGCCAGGCCCAGCGCCAGCAACCACGCCGTCGATTCGTGCATCAAATGCGCACCCGACATCGCGCCGTGCATGTGGTCCGACACCATCCCGAAATCCATGCCGCTGACCTGGGCCGCCGCGATGGCCACCTGGAACACGCCGACGGCGATCAGCCCCCAACGCCGGTAGCGGGCCCGCAACCAACGCATCGACCGCTGGTAGGCCGGGGCCTGCTGGTCGAGCCTCGCCATGATCTTTTCGACCAGGTCCGGTCCTTCGCCCGGCTCGATCGACGCCAGCCGCCGGGTCTGCACCGCCGCGCCGATCAGCCAGGTGCGGCACCGCCGGCAGGACTCCAGATGGGCGTCGACCTGTTGCGCGAGCACTTCCGGACGCTCGCCGTCCAGTCGCGCAGAAAGCGCCTCACGCGCAACGTCACACCGCATCCCTGCATCGTTGCGCATGCTCGGTCGGCGCGCAAAGAAGTCAAAAGACAAAAGGCGGGAACCAAACCGTTCGACAAACCGACCACTGGAGGCAAGCAGCCGCGACAGCCACCGAAGAGGTATTTGTGCCCCTAAGCGAAGGCCGCCGACGATGACCGCCCCGATGTGGATCGCCATGCCTCCCGAGGTGCACTCCACGTTGCTCAGCAGCGGTCCGGGGCCCGGGCCGCTGCTCGCCGCCGCCGAGGCGTGGTCGTCGATGTCCGCCGAATACTCCGCCGCCGCGGACGAACTCACCGTGCTGCTGGGCGCGGCACAGGCGTCCTGGGACGGTCCGACGGCGGCACGCTACGTGGCCGCCCACGCGCCGTACCTGAGCTGGCTGTCGGAGGGCGCCACCAAGAGCGCGGCCGCCGCCTCGCTGCACCAGACGGCGGCCGCGGCGTACACCACCGCGCTGGCCGCCATGCCCACGCTGGCCGAACTCGCCGCAAACCACGCCGTACACGCGGCGCTGGTGGCGACCAACTTCTTCGGCATCAACACCATCCCCATCGCCGTGAACGAAGCCGACTACGCGCGCATGTGGGTGCAGGCCGCCGAGACGATGACCACCTACCAGGTCGTCACCGGCGCGACGCTGGCGGCGGTCCCACCGACCGCGCCGGCGCCGCAGATCGTCGCCCCGGGGGGAGAGGCGTCCGGCGCCGCCGCGGCCACCCATTCCGATGCGGTGGCGCCGGCCGCGACCAAGTCCTGGCAGGACCAGCTCACGTACTACCTGCAGCAATACACCCAAAACTTTGCGTGGCCGGTGTCCAAGGACCTCAACCCCGCCGGCTGGCCCATCCCGGCGGTGCCGTTCGTCAACTCGATCAGTGGCCCCCTGATGCAGATCCCGGGAATGACCCCGGCCCTCGCCACCGCGATCGGCTGGGCCGTCTTCCACACGGCGATGATCTTCTGGCCGTTCGGGCAGCAGGCGATTCAACTCGCCGTTTCGCTCGCGCCGGCCCTGCTCGCGCTTCCGGTCGCCGGAGCCGCCGGGGCGGCGGCGGGCGGTGCGGCCGCGGCCGGCATCGCGGTCCCGGTCTCGGTGGCGACGCCCCTGGCGAGCGGCGTGGCGGCCCCGGCCCCCGCACCGGCGGGCATGCCGGCTCCCGCGGCCGCGGGCAGCACCCCCGTGAGCGCGAGCAGCGGCCCCGCCATACCGAGCGCTGCCGCGCCGAGTCCGGCCCCGGCGATCGGCGGGGGAACCGCCGGGGCCGGGCCCGGAGCGGGCTTCGGCCCGACCGTGACGGACGGGATCGGCGCGAGCCTGTCCGACGTCCTGTATGCCGTCGGCCTGTCGGGGCTGTCGGCGCGCGGCAGCGCCGGCGGTCGCGCCCATCGCCGCTCCCAGGAACCCGCGCCCGACGACGCCGACGTCCCCGCGCCCACGGAGGCATCGGCCGGCCGGCGGCGCGACCAGCGCCGGCTCCGGGCGACGGCGCAGGACCGCGCCCACCGCTACGAATACATGGACCTGGAACCCGAGCTCATCGGGCCGTCGGACGCCGGTGCCGAGCCGTTCGGATTCGCCGGGGCCGCAGTGAAATCCGGCGCCGGACGGGCGGCGGGTTTGGCGACTCTGTCCGGCGCCGGGTGGAGCGGCGGGCCGGCGCTGCCGATGCTGCCGGGCACGTGGGACGGCGACGGGACCGACTGATACCCGGTTTGCCGCCGCGCCACCGGGGTATGCGCCGGCATGACCTCAACACCGCGACAGCGCGCCCTCGCCCTGGTGTGCACGCTGAAGAAGGGCCCCGCTCCGTCGAGCAGTGAGCTGATGGCCGACCGGGTGCTCGAGCAGCTTCGCGAGGCCGGCGCCGAGGGCGAGAAGGTCCGCTGCGTCGACCTGAACCTGCTGCCCGGCACCGAGGCGGACATGGGCCCCGGCGACGAGTGGCCGGGGTTGCTCGAAAAGATCAGGGCCGCAGACATTCTCGTGGTTTCCACGCCGACCTGGGTGGGTCATATGTCCAGCGTCGCCCAGCGCGTCCTGGAGCGACTGGACGCCGAGCTCTCCGAGAAGGACGAGGCCGGGCGACCCAAAACGCTCGGCAAGGTGGCGCTGGCCGCGGTCGTGGGCAACGAGGACGGCGCGCACAAGATCGTCGCCGACCTATTCCAGGCGCTCAACGACGTCGGATTCTCGATCCCGGCGCAGGGCTGCACGTACTGGAACGGCGAGGCGATGCAGGGCGGGGATTTCAAGGACCTCGACGAGGTGCCCCAAGTCATCGCGACCACCACCGCGTCAGCGGCCCGCAACGCGGTGCACCTGGCCGGCGTGCTGCGGCAACACCCCTATCCGCCCTACGAGTAGGCGGTTAGGCGGGGTAGCGACGGGGCGTGAACACCCGGTCGCCGAAATCGTCTGTGTGCCATTGGGTCTGCGAGGATCCGACGATCAGCAGGCAGCGCATGTCGACGTCGGCGGGGTCGAGGTCGGCCAACCGCACCACGCGGACCTCCTCGTCGTCTCCGGACACGTTGCGGCCGATCACCACCGGCGTGCCCGGCTCGCGATGGGCCAGCAGCACGTCACGCATCGCGCCCACCTGCCAGGTCCGCGCCCTGGACGCCGGGTTGTAGATGGCCAGCACAAGATCCGCGGCGGCCGCGGCGGCCAGCCGCGCGGAAATCACGTCCCAGGGTTTGAGCCGGTCGGACAGCGAGATCACCGCGTAGTCGTGACCCAACGGGGCGCCGACCCGGCTGGCGACCGCCTGCGCGGCCGTCATCGCCGGAATCACCCGGATCCGCACTCCCGGCCACTGTTTGGCCTCCTCCAGAACGGCCGTCGCCATCGCGAACACGCCCGGGTCGCCCGACGACACCACGGCGACGGACTTCCCCTGCTCCGCCAGCGCGCACGCCAGCCGCGCCCGCGCGGGTTCGTCGGTGTTGTCGCTGGGGTGGCGCCGCTGCCCGTCGCGGACCGGGACGCGATCCAGGTAGCCCGCGTAGCCGACCAGGTCGGTCGCGGCGGCCAGCTCGCGTCGACTCTGCGGCGTCATCCAGTCGTTGCCGCCGGGTCCCAGGCCCACCACGGCGACGGTGCCGGCCGTCGATCCGCGCCGCCGGCCGCCGGGCAGCATGGCCAGGGAGAAGTACGGCACGCCGGTGCCGTCGACGTCGGCGGCGGGCAGTATCCGCTGCCCGGAGGTGCTGGCCCGCTCGACGTAGAACGTGTCGTCGAGCTGACCCGTCGCCGAAAGCGCTTCCCGCACATTGTGATAGGAGCGGCCCAGCTTGAGCACGACGGCGGCGTCGGCGTCGGCGAGCCGTCGCGTGAGCTCGGCGACGGGCAGCGTGCCCGGCAGCACCGACAGCACCTCGTCGCCGGCCACCAGCGGTGTCGCGATGGCCGCCGAGGCGGCGCTCACCGACGTCACGCCCGGCACGATGACGGCGTTGAACCGCTCGGTCAGCCGGGTGTGCAGGTGCATGTACGAGCTGTAGAAAAGCGGGTCGCCCTCGGCGAGCAGCGCGACGTCGCGACCGGCGTCGAGGTGCGCGGCGATGCGCCGCGTGGCCTCGGCGTAGAAGTCCTCGATCGCGCCGGCGTAGCCGCCGGGGTGCTCGGTCGTCTCGGTGGTCACCGGATAGACGAGGTGCTCCTCGATCTGTCCGGGTCGCAGGTATGGTTCGGCGATCCCGCGGGCGATGCTGCGGCCATGACGCGCGCTGTGATAGGCCACCACGTCGGCCTCGCCGATCACCCGGGCGGCCTTGACCGTCACCAACTCCGGGTCGCCGGGCCCCAGCCCGACGCCCCAGAGTGTGCCGCGTCGGGCGCTCATTCGGCGTCGTTCGCGATCGCGTTGACGGCCGCCGCGGCCATCGCGCTGCCGCCGCGTCGGCCCCGCACCACCAGGTAGGACATCCCGCGCGGACGCTCGACGAGTTCCTGCTTGGACTGCGCGGACCCGACGAATCCGACCGGGCCGCCCAGCACCGCCGCCGGCGGGGCGGCCCCCTCGTCGATCAGCTCCAGCAGCCGGAACAGCGCGGTGGGGGCGTTGCCGATCGCGAGGACCGCGCCGGCCAGCCGGTCGGCCCACAGCTCGACTCCGGCTGCCGAACGGGTGGTCTGCCGGCGTGCGGCCAGCTCGGCCGCGCGCCGATCGGCCACCAGCGACACCACGCGGTTGTCGGCCGGGAGCCGCGCGGTGGTGATCCCGGCGGCCACCATCGACGAATCGCACAGCACCGGGGCGCCGGCGCGCAGGGCGTCGCGGGCGCGGGCGACGACGTCGTCGGTGTAGGCGACGTGCTCGGCGACGTCGACCTGCCCGCAGGTGTGGATCAGCCGGACCACGACCCTAGCGACGTCGTCCGGGAAACGCGTCAGGTCGGCCTCGGCGCGGATCGCCGCGAACGACCGGCGATAGATCTCGGCCGCGTCGCGGATGTAGTCGAGCACTCGCTCACCCTAGCCACGGGCCTCCCGCAGCAGCCGGTATCCCTGCCCGTTGGCGACCAGCACCTCGCCCGTCGGCGGGCTGCCGCAGGCGCGTTCGCAGCCGACGAAGTGGCGGTGCACCGCCGCATCGGCGTCGAGGGACGCGGCCGCGTCCGCCCGCACGTCGGCGGCCGAGTACGCGCACCCGGGGCTGCCGGTGCAGGCGCTGACGCCCAGCCAGGGAGAGTTCTCGTCGAACACCAGGCCCAGCGGCGCCAGGACGCGCAACGCGGCGTCCGCCACCTCCTCGCTGAGGTCGCACACCAGCACCGAGCGCCACGGCGTGATCACCAGCGGCGCGTCGATGACCGCCAGATAGTCCGCGACCCGCGCGGGCAGCACGCCCAGCGGCACCGCGGCGCCCAGCGCGACCCGGCCGTCGTCCTGGCAGATCCATCCCACCGGCGCCCTGGTCACCGGCGGGAAGGCCGCGTCGCCGAGGGTCACACCGGGTAGCAACTCCTCGGTGTCGGCCAATTCGCTGACACGCCAAGCCTTTCCGCGCACCTCGACGAAACGCAACGCCAACGCGACCAACGACCGTGCCACGTCGCCGGCGGCCAGCCGTAGACCGGTGTCCCGCCCCGCCAAGAGCAGCGCGACACCGTCCTCGACCGCGTGCGCGCCGAGGTCGGCGCCCAGCCCGGACACGTCGGCGCGCCCGTCGTCGAGGCCGAACCAGAACCGGCCCCCCAGCTCGGCGAGCCGGGGTTCGGCGCAGATGGCCGCGTCCAGCTCGCCCCCCCCCGCCCGCACGTCGGTGCGCCCGCCGACCCGGCCGGACAGGGGCGACGCGACGATGTTGCGGACCCGCTCATGCGTCGGGGACGGCACCAGCCCGGCTCGGGTGATGGCCTCGGCGACGGCCGCCACGTCGGTGATCCCGCGCAGCTGCAGGTTGCCGCGCGCGGTCAGCTCGAGCGTCGCCGAGCCGAACTGTTTGGAGACGCAGGCCAGCGTCGACAGCTGGGCGGGCGTGATGATGCCGCCCGGCAGCCGGACCCGTGCGAGGGCGCCGTCGGCGGCCTGGTGCACCTGCAGCGCACCCGGGCAGACGTCCGTGTCGCGGAATCGGGCCATCTATTCACGGTACGACTCGGCGGCTCCCGAGGGCGGCGATTCGGGGTTGGATCCGGGTCACGGTGGGCACCCTCGTCCGGTGGAAGCGGTGGAATACGCAACGGGCCGTTGGGCCGACGTCTTTGGCGAATCGACGCAACCCACGGTGCTGCTGTGGCACGGCATGCAGCCCGACGCGCGCGCGGCCGTGCGCCCCCTCGCCGGCATGCTCGCCGGTCACGGCGCGGCGGTGGTGGCACCGGATTGGAACTCCCATTCCGGCGACGGTGGGCGCGCGGACCTGCTGGCCTCGCTCGATTTCGCCCGCAACTTCGCCGCCGACCCCGACGGGATGGTGCTCGTCGGCTGGTCCCTGGGGGGGAGCGCCGCGGCGGCCCTGACCCTCGATGCGGCGCGCTTCGGCGTCGCGCCGGCGCACACGGTGTGCCTCGCGGGCGCGTTCATGGTCCCCGATCCGATCTCCGGCCGAACACCGGCCGACGCGTTGCGCCCCGATCGCGTCGGGGCGCCGTTCACGCTGCTGCACGGCCTCGCGGACGACGCCGTGCCGGTTGCGGCCAGCAGGGACTTCGCCGCGGGTCTCGAGCGGGTTGGGTGGCCGGTGGAACTGGTCGAGCTGGCGGCCGATCACGGGTCGATCGCCGGCGCCGACTACGACCCGGTCGCGGATCGCTACGAGCCGGCGACGGGCGGGCGGGCGCTGGAGGTGGCCGCGGAGGTCGCCGCGCGCATCGCGGCCCTGATCGATCGATGACGCCCACGCGATCGCGGGCCTGCGCGGCCTAACGACTTTGGCGTTGAACTATCTACGAGTTCACGACGTCCCCGTGCGTCGCGCATAGGCCTGGCGCTTCTCGCGTTCCAGGTCGCTGGTGAATACCCGCCCGGTGCCCAAGGCGCGCCCGAGCGCCTCGGCCACGGTTTGGGGCAGCAGGCGCTGCGCCCACAGGGTGGCGCCGAGCGAACGCGGGATGGCCACTCGTGGTTGGGGTTTGGCGATCACCCCGACGACCGCCCGGGCGACATCTTCTGGCTCGGCGTTCTTGAAGCCCTTGGCGTGTCCGACGCCGGCAACCATATCTGTGTTCGTCAGCGTCGGCATGATCACCGAGAAGTTCACCCCGCTGCCACGATTCTCCATGCGCACCGCGTCGGTGTACCCGAGGACGGCGTGCTTTGTGGCGCAATAGGTTGCGATGCCCTCGGTGGGTAGCACGCTGCCCAGCGAGCCGATATTGATGACGTGACCGCGGCGGCGGGGCAGCATTCGTTGCGCCGCCAATTTGGTGCCCAGGATGACCCCGTGCACATTGACATCGAACAGGCGCCGGGTGATGTCGTCGGGCTCGTCGATGGCGCGGCCCACCGCGATCACGCCGGCGTTGTTGACCAGGATGTCCAGCGGGCCCAACTCGTTCTCCACCGCGTCGAGGAACTCGGTGAACGATCCGCGGTCGGTGACGTCCAGGCGGCGAAAGACCGCCACGCCCAGCCGCTCACCCGCTTGCCCGGCGGTGGCTTCGTCGATGTCCCCGATGGCCACCTTGGCGCCCGCGGCGTGCAGCGCGGTCGCGATGGCCAGGCCGATCCCGCGGGCGCCGCCGGTGACGGCGACGACTTTTCCGGCGACATTTCGGGCGAGGGGCTCAGACTTCATCGCTACACGGTACGGCCTGCCGGCAGCCGTGGAAACCCCTCCCGCGCCGGACGTCACCGGCACTGCGCCGCAAAGCTTTTGCGACGGTGACGAGAAGCGCGAGTAGAGTCAGTTCGGTGCCCGGTTCCTCGTCTCATGAGCGGATGGTCGCCGGGGTCGCCGCGGCCTCCGTCGCGCTCGGTGCCGCCCAGCTGGCCGGCATCCCGTTCGGTGGCCGCGCCGATGCCCGCACCGCGGTCGGCGCCGCGGTCGTCGATCTGACACCGGGCCCGGTCAAGGAGTGGGCGATTCAAACGCTCGGCCCGCTGGACAAACCGTTCCTGGCCGTCGTCGTGCTCGTGGCGATCGCGACGATCGCGGCGATCGCCGGGACTTTCGAGACTCGACGCCGCCCGTTCGGCAGTGCCGTGATTGCCGGGGCGGGCGTCCTCGGCTGCGTCGCCGTGCTGTCGCGACCCGCCGGCACGGTGCTCGACACGATCCCCACCATCGTCGGCGCCGCCTGTGGCGTAGGGGTCCTGCGCGCTCTGGCCCGGCGCTTCTGGTCCGAGCCGGACGACGACGCGGCCGACCAGGTGCGGCCGGATCCCGGCCGGCGCAGGTTGGTCATGTACGGGTTGCTCGGATTGGGCGTCGTCAGTGGGGTAGCGGGGGTGGTCGTCACGCGGCTGGCGCATTCGGTGGAAGCCGAGCGCAAGACGTTCGCTTTGCCGCCCCCACGTTCGTCGGCGCGCCCCATACCCGCCGCGGTGCAGCCCAAAGGTGTGGCGCTGCCGGGCTTTATCACCTCAAGCGCCGACTTCTACCGGGTGGACACCGCGCTGAGCGTGCCCCAGCTCGGCCGCGGCGACTGGCGGCTGCGTATCCATGGGATGGTGGATCGCGAGACCACCTACAGCTTCGACGACCTCGCCCGCTTCGGTATCGTCGAGACGGTGACCACCCTGACGTGTGTATCCAATCCCGTTGGCGGCGACCTTATTTCGACGGGCATCTGGACGGGCTATCGGCTGGCGGATCTGTTGGCGGCGGCCGGTGTGCACCGGGACGCGGACATGGTGCTGTCCACCTCGATCGACGGATTCACCGCCGGCACCCCCGTGCAGGCCCTCACGGACGGGCGCGACGCGCTGCTGGCCGTCGGCCTCAACGGTCAACCCCTGCCGGTCGAGCACGGCTATCCGGCCCGCATGGTGGTGCCCGGACTCTATGGCTACGTGTCGGCCACCAAGTGGGTGGTGGATCTGGAGCTGACCCGGTTCGACAGGGCCACGGCTTACTGGACCCGGCAGGGCTGGGCGGCGCAAGCGCCGATCAAGACGGAGTCGCGCATCGACGTGCCCAGGGGCGGCCAGAAGGTGCCGGTGGGGCCGGTGGTGTTCGGCGGCGTCGCGTGGGCACAGAACCGTGGCGTGCGGGCGGTGGAAGTCCGCATCGGCGACGGCGGCTGGCGGCCGGCCGAACTGGGTGCGAGCTATTCCAATGAGACATGGCGTTTGTGGAGCTTTCCGTGGGAGGCGAAAAGCCCTGGGAAACAGACCATCACCGTGCGGGCCATCGACAACACCGGGGCGATCCAGACCGAACAACAAGCCAGTCCCGTTCCCGACGGTGCCACCGGCTGGCACACGGTGAACTTCGCCGTCGTGCCCGCGTAGCGCCTATTTCGACGACAGTTTCCGCCAGCTGATCACCGCGACCGCTATCCCCACGAGCGCCGTGATCGGTCCGATGACGGACCAGGTGGTGGAGTTGCTCATCGGGCTGCCGCCGAGCACCCCGAAGCCCTGCAGCGCCCAGATCACACCGAACAACGCGACGATCAGCCCGAGCGCGAAGGTGACGACGAATCCTCTGCTCATAGGGGGACCCTACGTGCCGATTCGGCCGTCCGATGCGGCTGCGGTACGAATGGGGGGTGGCCGAGCCGACGATCTTGCTGCTGTCGACGTCCGATACGGACCTGATCAGCGCCCGTTCCAGCGGCAAGAACTATCGGTGGGCCAACCCCTCACGCCTGCCCGATGAGCAGCTGCCGGAGCTGCTGGCCGGCGCCTCGATCGCGGTGGTGCGCATCCTCGGCGGCTACCGCGCCTGGCAGAGCGGGATCGACGCCGTGATCGCCAGCGGTGTCCCGGCGGTGCTGGTCAGCGGGGAGCAGGCGGCAGACGCCGAACTGACCGGCCTGTCCACACTGGCCGCCGGCATCGCGGTGCAGACGCACATCTACCTGGCCCACGGCGGCGTGGAAAACCTGCGCCAGCTGCACGCCTTCCTCTCCGACACGGTGCTGATGACCGGTTTCGGGTTCACCCCGCCCGTGGTGACCCCCACCTGGGGTGAGCTGGAGCGACCGCACGCCCGGGACGCCGAAGGCCCGAGGATCGCGGTGCTGTACTACCGCGCCCAACAGCTGGCGGGCAACACCTCCTACATCGAGTCGCTGTGCCGGGCGGTCGAGGACGCCGGGGGACGACCGTTGCCCGTCTACTGCGCCTCGCTGCGCACCGCCGAACCCGGACTGCTGCAACGGCTCGGCGACGCGGACGCCATGGTGGTCACCGTGCTGGCGGCAGGCGGCCTGCGGCCGGCCACGGCGGTGGCGGGCGGTGAGGACGACAGCTGGAACGTCGAACACCTTGCGGCCCTGGACATCCCGATCCTGCAGGGCCTGTGCCTGACCAGCCCGCGCTCCCAGTGGCGCGACAACGACGACGGCCTGTCACCGCTCGACGTGGCCAGCCAGGTCGCCGTCCCCGAGTTCGACGGCCGCATCATCACGGTTCCCTTCTCGTTCAAGGAGATCGACGACGAGGGGCTGATCTCGTACGTCGCCGACCCGGAGCGCTGCGCGCGCGTCGCGGGCCTGGCCGTCCGGCACGCGCGGTTGCGGCACGTCGCCCCGCCCGAAAAGCGGGTCGCCATGGTGTTTTCGGCCTACCCCACCAAGCACGCCCGCATCGGCAACGCGGTCGGGCTGGACACCCCGGCCAGCGCGGTCGCGCTGCTGCGGGCGATGCGCGAGCGCGGGTATCGGATCGGCGATCTGCCCGGTGTCGAGGCGGGCGACGGCGACGCGCTGATCCACGCGCTCATCGAACGGGGCGGGCAGGACCCCGATTGGCTCACCGACGGGCAACTGGCCGGCAACCCGATCCGGGTGTCTGCCAAGGACTATCGGGCCTGGTTTGCCACGCTGCCCGCCGAACTCGCCGACGCCGTCGTCGCACACTGGGGCCCGCCGCCGGGGGACCTGTTCGTCGACCGGAGCGCCGACCCCGACGGCGAGATCGTCATCGCCGCGTTGCGGGCCGGCAACCTGGTCCTGATGGTCCAGCCACCCCGCGGCTTCGGGGAAAACCCGGTGGCCATCTACCACGACCCCGACCTGCCGCCCAGCCACCACTACCTGGCCGCCTACCACTGGCTGGACACCGGATTCGGTGCGCACGCGGTGGTGCACCTGGGCAAGCACGGCAACCTGGAATGGCTGCCGGGCAAGACGCTGGGCCTGTCGGCGGCCTGCGGCCCCGACGCGGCGCTGGGTAACCTGCCGATGATCTACCCGTTTCTGGTCAACGACCCCGGCGAGGGCACCCAGGCCAAGCGGCGGGCCCACGCCGTGCTCGTCGACCACCTCATCCCGCCGATGGCCCGCGCCGAAACCTACGGCGACATCGCGCGTTTGGAGCAGCTGCTCGACGAACACGCCACGGTCGCGGCCCTGGATCCCGGCAAATTACCCGCCATCCGCCAGCAGATCTGGACGCTGATCCGCGCCGCAAGGATGGACCACGATTTGGGGCTGAGCGAGCGCCCCGCCGAGGACGCGTTCGACGACATGATCCTGCACGTCGACGGCTGGCTGTGCGAGATCAAGGACGTCCAGATCCGCGACGGGCTGCACGTCTTGGGTCAGAAGCCAACGGGGGAAGCCGAACTCGACCTGGTGCTGGCGATCCTGCGGGCGCGCCAGCTGTTCGGCGGCGAACACGCCATTCCCGGCCTGCGTCAGGCCCTGGGGCTGGCCGAGGACGGGACCGACGAGCGGTTGGCGGTGGACCGCGCCGAGGCCGCGGCCCGGGAATTGGTCGCGGCGCTGCAGGTCACCGGCTGGGATCCCGGCGCCGCCGACCGGCTCACCGACGACGCCGGCGTCGCGGCGGTGCTGCGGTTCGCGGCCACCGAGGTGGTGCCGCGGCTGGCCGGCAGCGCCGCCGAAATCGATCAGGTGTTGCGGGCGCTCGACGGCCGGTTCATACCGGCCGGCCCGTCCGGGTCGCCGCTGCGCGGCCTGGTCAACGTGCTGCCCACCGGGCGCAACTTCTATTCGGTGGATCCCAAGGCGGTGCCGTCCAGGCTGGCCTGGGAAGCCGGTGTGGCGCTGGCGGATTCGCTGCTGGCCCGGTACCGGGCCGATCACGGGCACTGGCCGCAGTCGGTGGGCCTGTCGGTGTGGGGCACCTCGGCGATGCGCACAGCCGGCGACGATATCGCCGAAGTCCTTGCGCTGCTGGGCGTCCGGCCGGTCTGGGACGACGCGTCGCGGCGGGTCGTCGGGCTGACCGCGATCCCGCCGGCCGAGCTGGGTCGCCCGCGCATCGACGTGACCGTGCGGATCTCCGGCTTTTTCCGCGACGCCTTCCCGCACGTCGTGACCATGCTCGACGACGCGGTGCGGCTGGTCGCCGATCTCGACGAGCCCGCCGAGGACAACTACGTCAGGGCCCACGCCCAGGCCGACCTGGCCCAACACGGTGACCAACGACGGTCCACCACACGGATTTTCGGCTCCAAGCCGGGCACCTATGGCGCCGGCCTGTTGCAGCTGATCGACAGCCGCAACTGGCGCGACGACGCCGACCTCGCCCAGGTGTACACGGCCTGGGGCGGATTCGCCTACGGGCGCGACCTCGACGGTCGCGAGGCGGTCGATGACATGAACCGCCAGTACCGGCGCATCGCGGTGGCGGCCAAGAACACCGACACCCGCGAACACGACATCGCCGACTCCGACGACTACTTCCAGTACCACGGCGGCATGGTCGCCACGGTGCGCGCGCTGACCGGCCGGGCGCCGGCCGCCTACATCGGCGACAACACCAGCCCCGACGCCATCCGCACCCGGACCCTCTCGGAGGAGACCACGCGCGTGTTTCGCGCGCGTGTTGTCAACCCGCGCTGGATGACCGCGATGCGCAGGCACGGCTACAAGGGGGCGTTCGAGATGGCGGCGACGGTCGACTACCTGTTCGGCTACGACGCCACCGCCGGCGTCATGGCCGACTGGATGTACGAACAACTCACCGAGCGCTACGTGCTGGACCAGGAGAACCGCAAGTTCATGGCGGAGTCCAACCCCTGGGCGCTGCACGGCATGGCCGAACGGCTGCTGGAGGCCGCCGGCCGGGGCATGTGGGCCGAACCCCAGCCGGAGACCCTCGACGGCCTGCGCCAGGCGCTGCTGCAGACCGAGGGCGACCTGGAAGGCTAGCTCCGCGCGGTGCGCCGCCCTTGAGCCCGGTCAGTCCGTGAAGTCAATCCGGACGCTGATCGGGTCGGACTGCAGGGCGCGGAAAGTTGCGGCGACGAGCGGTGACAGCAGCCGCGACGTCGCGAACGTGCTGGCCCGCTTCGCCGGGTCGTCGTCGGGTTCGAACCGGGCAATTCCGGACCGCCACCGGTTCCGTTGCCGGATACGCACTTTGGGGTCGGTCTCGATGTTGAGGGCCCACCCTGAGCGTCGCCCGTGCTGGGAAATCACCCAGGCGCCCTCATCGTCGAAGTTGGCAGAAACCGGAACGCGGCGACGGGCCCCGGATTTTCGGCCGGTCGTTTCGAGCTCGGTCGCGAAGGTCGTCCGGATGCCGAGCCGGCCGAGCAAGGCCACGGCGGGATTGGCGAGGTAGCGACCGATGAGGCGCTCCCTGCGAAACTTCCGGACGGCCTGCCGGGTGGTGATGGGGTCAGCCGCGTTGCTCGACATGGTCAGCCTCCGGTCTTCGTCTCGGTAGAACGATCGGTCTACCGTTGGGTGCAATCTAGTAGAATAATCGGTCTACTGCAAGCGGATGGTGGCGGGCGAAGGCGAGGAAGATCGATGTCTGCACGGGAGCGCTTGATCACCAGCGCAATTGCGCTCGTTCGGACCGCCGGAGTCGCCGGCGCGAGCGTGTCCGCGCTGCTCGACCACTCCGGCCTGGCACGCCGAACGCTCTATCTCAACTTCCCCGGCGGCAAACCAGAGCTCGTCGAGGCGGCAACCGACGCCGCCGGGGCCGAGCTCACCGCCGCCATCCGGGACTGCATGGACGACGACGACCCCGCGCGGGCGGTGGCCGCCTTCCTGCGGATGTGGGAAGCGATGCTGGCCGACAGTGGCTACACGGCTGGCTGCCCGATCGTCGCGGCGACCTTTGGTCGCGCGGAGGCGCCTGCCGCAGCCGACGCGGCCGCCGCGGCTTTCAGCGCGTGGGAGGGCCTACTGGCCCAGCTCCTCCGCGAAGCCGGCGTGGAGCGATCGGCGGCCGCCGATCTGGCCACCACCGCGGTTGCCGCGGCGGAGGGTGCGGTCATCATGTCGGTGGCGCAACGGTCGCCGACACCGCTGCGGCGGGTGCGCCGTGTGCTCTCCGCCCAATTCGCCGTGACGCCGGACAGCGCCGCCTCCGCGATCGAGACGGCAATTACGCCAGCGGGTTCTTCGGGTCGCTCACGTACCCAAAGCCCCTAAATGAAACTGCTATTCGGCCAACGTTGATGACTCCGCGCCGCGCAGCGCCCCAAAAATCAACGCCGCATCAGCCGTCGCGGCCGCGGGAGGTAGGTTGACACCGTGACGCCCACCTTCGCCGATCTGGCCAAGTCGCAGTACATCCTGCTGACCACGTTCACCAGGGACGGCCGGCCCAAGCCGGTCCCGATCTGGGCCGCGGCCGACGGGGACCGGCTGCTCGTCATCACCGAGGCAAAGTCGTGGAAGGTCAAGCGGATCCGCCACACTCCCAAGGTGACCCTGGCCACCTGCACCGTGCGCGGCCGCCCGACGAGCGAGGCAGTCGAGGGCACCGCGGCCATCCTCGACAAGTCCCAGACGGGCGCCGTCTACGACGCGATCGGGCGGCGCTACGGCATCGCGGGCAAGCTGTTCAACTTCGTCAGCAAGCTGCGCGGCGGCATGGACAACAACGTCGGGCTCGAGCTGAAAGTGGCGCCCGGCTAGGGCAACTGGGGACAGATGGGCACCGTCCTCATCCCGATCCCGGATCGTGACTTCGACCCCACCGAGGTCGCGGTCAGCTGGCGGGTGTTGACGCGCGACGGTCACCGGGTCGTCTTCGCCACCGGGACGGGCTCGCCCGGGGTGGCCGACGACATCATGGTGACCGGCCGCGGGCTGGACGCCTGGTCCGCCCTGCCGGGGCTGGGATCCGTCCGGCTGGTCGGGCTGGCGCTGCGGGCCGACAAAAACGGCCGCGCCGCGTATCGGCAGATGCTGCAATCGGCGGAGTTTCGGCACCCAACCACGTGGGCGCGGGCGTCCCTCGACGGTGTCGACGCGCTGCTGTTGCCCGGCGGCCACCGCGCCCGCGGCATGCGCGGCTACCTGGACAGCGACGTCCTGCAGCGCTTGGTCGTGGACGCCTTCCACCGCGGGCTGACCGTTGCCGCGATCTGTCATGGCGTGCTGCTCGCCGCGCGCAGCGTCGATCCGGGCACGGGTCGCTCGGTGCTGCACGGGCGCAAGACCACGGCGCTGACCTGGGCGATGGAGCGCACCGCCTGGCGCCTCACGCGCATCACCCGGTTCTGGGACCGCGACTACTACCGGACCTACACCGAGGAACCCGGCCAGCCCGGCGGTTACATGTCGGTGCAGGCGGAAGTCACTCGCGCCCTTGCGGATCCGGCGGATTTCCGTGATGTCGCGCGCGGCTCACCGCACTGGCGGCTCAAGGCCTCGGGTATGGCGCGCGACACGGCCACCGACTCCCGTCCGGCGTTCGTCGTCGACGACGGCGGCTACGTGTCGGCGCGCTGGCCCGGCGACACGCACACCTTCGCGGCCAGTCTGTCGCGAAAGCTCAAGTGACACAACGGGTTAGGCGGTCGCCAGGTGTTCGCCGAAGAACGCGAACACTCGGCGCCACGCGTCTTCGGTGGCGGCCTGGTCGTAGCCGAAACCCGTGATGCGCAGCAGCGGCTGCGCGGGCAGGGTGTTGGCGAAACTGTGCCCGACGCCGGGGTACACCTTGATGTCGGTGGGAATCCGCTTGGCCTCGGTCACCGCGCGGAATTTCTCGGGCGCGCCCCTGCCCAGGGGGTCACGGGCGCCAAAGCTCGCGACGATCGGGCACGCCCCCTCGAGCGTGGCGTCGAGGTTGCGGGGCAGCGGGGTGCCGTAGAACGGGGCCGAGGCGCCGAAACCCTTGGGCGACATAAGGAGGGCGAACTGGCCGCCCATGCAGAAACCCGCGATGCCGACCCGCCCGGTGCACTCGGGCATCCCCGTGAGGTGGTCGCGGGCCGCCACAATGTCGTCGAGCGCGCGGCCGCGCTGCGTCTGGAGCTCCTTCATGACCCTGGTGATGCAACGGATGCGGCCACCCCGCGCGTACATGTTCGGTGTGAGCGCCACGTAGCCGGCGCGGGCGATGCGCTCGTTGGTCGACTTCTTGTCGCGGCCGTAGCCGAACGCGTCGTGGATCACCACCACTCCCGGCCACGGGCCCTGGCCCTCCGGAAGGTCAAGCAGCGCGTCGATCGGTCCCTCGGGCGTGTCGATCTGAATCGTCGTCATACCGTCATCTAACTGCAGCCTGGATCACCACCGACAGGGGAACTCGAGGGCGGCACGCAGGCGTTGGCATGACATGGTGTCGCGGCTGTTGCTGATCTACGCCGTCGTCGAGCTGGCGGCGGTCATCGCGCTGGTTTCGACCGTCGGATGGGGCTGGACGCTGCTGGTCGTGCTGGGAACCTTCCTGCTCGGGTGGGGCGTCCTGGCGCCGATGGCGGGATCGCACCTCGTCCGCCAGATCGGGCGCTTGCGGTCCGGGCTGACCGGTCCGCATCGCGCGGTGAGCGACGGGGCGCTGGTCGCGCTGGCCGCGGTGCTGGTCCTGATTCCGGGGGTGGTCACCACGGCGCTGGGCGTGCTGCTGCTGGTGCCGCCGATCCGCGCCGTCGCCCGCCCCGGGCTGGCCGCGATCGGGGCGCGCGGCCTGCGCCGGCGGGCGCCGCGGGTCGACTATGTCGACTATGTCGACTATGTGCCCGGCGGCGGCTACGCAAGGGGCGACTTCGTCGACGGCGAGGTCGTCGACGTCAGGGACTTCGAACCGCCGGCGCTGCGCGACGACGCGCGCGGCGGGTACCCGGGCCACCCGGGCTGGGACTGACCGCCCCGCGCCCCACGTAGTTTTGGCCTGTGACCCAGACTGATCGCCCCGCGACCACGCTGCTGGTCAACGGCCGGGTGCACAGCCCGAGCCACCCCGACGCGACCGCGCTGGCGGTCCGCGGCGGCGTCATCGTCTGGCTGGGCAGCGACGACGTCGGGCGCGAGCAGTTCCCCGGCGCGCGCGTCGAGGACCTCGACGGCGGGTTCGTCGCGCCGGGGTTTGTCGACAGCCACATCCACCTGACCGCGACCGGCCTGACGCTCAGCGGCCTGGACCTGCGGGCCGCCGCGTCGCGCGCCCATTGCCTGCGGATGCTCGCCGACTACGCGGCCGCCCACCCGGGCCGGGCGGTGTGGGGGCACGGCTGGGACGAGTCGTCGTGGCCGGAAGCCGCCCCGCCGACCACCGCCGACCTCGACACCATCCTCGGTGATCGGCCCGCCTACCTGGCCCGCGTCGACGTCCACTCCGCGCTGGCCTCGACCGGGCTGCGAGAACGGGTCCCCGAACTATCGGCGGCGGCCGGTTTCAGCCCCGACGGACCCCTGGTCGGCGACGCCCACCACCGGGTCCGGGCCGTCGCGCGCGACCTGCTGAGCCCCGACCAGCTGGCCGAGGCCAGGGTGGCCGCGCTGGACGCGGCCGCCGCGGCCGGCATCGTCGCGGTGCACGAGTGCGCGGGCCCCGAGATCGGCGGCCTCGACGACTGGCTGCGCCTGCGCGACCTCGAGCACGGCGTCGAGGTCATCGGCTACTGGGGCGAGGCGGTCACCACCGCCGCGCGGGCGCGCGCGCTGATCGACGAGACCGGCGCCCGCGGACTGGCCGGTGACCTGTTCGTCGACGGCGCGCTCGGGTCGCGCACCGCCTGGCTGCACGAGCCCTACGCCGACGCGCCGGACCGCACCGGCACCTGCTACCTGGACCCCGACGCCATCGAAGCCCACGTGCGCGCCTGCACCGAGGCGGGGGTGACCACGGGTTTCCACGTCATCGGCGACGCCGCGGTCTCGGCGGTCGTCGGCGCGTTCGAACGGGTCGCCGCGGACCTCGGCGTGCCCGCGGTCGCGCGGTGCGGGCATCGCCTCGAGCACGTCGAGATGGTCACCGCGCACCAGGCCGCCAACCTGGGCGCGTGGGGCGTCATCGCCAGCGTGCAGCCCAATTTCGACGCGCTGTGGGGCGGCGCCGACGGCATGTACGCCCGCCGGCTCGGCGCCGATCGCGGCGGTCAACTCAACCCGCTCGCGCTGTTAGCATCCCAAGGCGTGCCCCTCGCGCTCGGTTCCGACGCCCCGGTGACGGGCCTTGACCCGTGGGTCAGCGTGCGCGCGGCGGTCAACCATCGCACCCCGGGCAACGCGGTGTCGGCGCGGGCCGCGTTCGCTGCGGCCACCCGCGGGGGCTGGCGGGCGAGCGGCGTGCGCGACGGCCAGGCGGGGACCCTGGTCCCCGGCGCGCCGGCCTCCTACGCCGTGTGGGAGGCGGGCCCCCTGGACGTCCACGCGCCCCGCGACGCCGTTCAGCGCTGGTCCACCGATCCGCGCTCCCGGGTGCCGCCGCTGCCGCCCCTGGGCCCTTGCGACCCGCTGCCGCGGTGCCGTCGAACCGTGCATCGAGGCGCAGTCATCCATGGCTAACGGGGGCCGCCACGAGCGGCCGGGCCAGGACCCGGAGGCTGCCCCGCTGGTCGAGGGGCAGGCCGAAGAGCATCAAGAGCCCGCCGAAGAGCCCGAGCCCGCCGAAGAGCCCGAGCGCGCCGATGAGCCCGACCGCGCCGGGCCGGGCCTGCCCGCGCGGTTGGGCGGCGCATCGCGCCGGGCGCTGGCCGGGGTGGCCGCGGCGGCGATCGCGCGACTGCCCGGCGCGTGGGCGGCGCTGCGGCCCCGCCTGCCCCGCCTGCTGCTCGCCGTCGCGGGCGGCGTGCTGCTGTTCGCCAGCTTCCCCGCGCTGAACTGGTGGTGGGCCGCCGTCGTCGCCGCCGCGCTGCTGGGCTGGGTGCTGACGCGCCCGGCGACGACGCCCGTCGGCGGTTTGGGCTACGGCTTCCTGTTCGGGTTGGCCTTCTACCTGCCGCTGCTGCCGTGGATCGGCACGCTGGTGGGCGCCGTGCCCTGGCTGGTGCTGGCGACGGCGTGCGCGCTGTTTCCCGGCCTGTTCGGCCTGTGCGCCGTGTTGGTGCGGCGGCTGCCCGGCTGGCCGATCTGGTTCGCGGTGGTGTGGGCGGCCCAGGAGTGGCTGAAGTCGACCCTGCCGTTCGGCGGCTTCCCCTGGGGCACGGTGGCGTTCGGCCAGACGCAGGGGCCGTTGCTGCCGCTGGTCCAGCTCGGGGGCGTCGCGCTGCTGTCCACCGCGATCGTGCTGGTCGGGTTCAGCGCGACGGCCATCGCGCTCGAGATCGTCGAGTGGTGGAAATCCGGCGGCGGTGGCGGCGCCGACGCGAAGCCGCCCGCCGTGGTGCTGCCGGGGGTGTGCATCTGCCTGGTGCTGTTCGCCGCCGTCGTCGTCTGGCCGCAGGTGCGGCACGCCGGCGCGGGATCGGGCGGGGAGCCCGCCGTCACCGTGGCGCTCGTGCAGGGCAACGCGCCGCGGCTGGGCCTCGACTTCAACGCGCAGCGGCGCGCGGTGCTCGACAACCACGTTCGGGAGACGCAGCGGCTGGCCGAGGACGTGCGCGCGGGCCTGGCCCCCCAACCCCAATTCGTCATCTGGCCGGAAAACTCGTCGGACATCGACCCGCTGGCCAACGCCGACGCCGCCGAACAGATCGCGCGGGCCGTCGCGGCGATCGGCGCGCCCATCCTCGTCGGCGCCGTCCTCGACGTGCCCGGTCGCACCCCGGAGACGCCGCGGTACACCAACACGGTGATCGTGTGGAATCCGGTCACCGGGCCGGCCGACCGCCACGACAAGGAGATCGTGCAGCCGTTCGGCGAGTACCTGCCGATGCCGTGGCTGTTCAGGCACCTCTCCGGCTACGCCGACCGCGCCGGCCACATGGTGCCCGGCAAGAGCAGCGGCGTGGTGCACATCGCCGGGGTGCCGGTCGGGGTGTCCACGTGCTGGGAGGTCATTTTCGACCGGGCCCCGCGGAAGGCGGTCCTGGGCGGCGCGCAGTTGCTGGCGGTGCCCAGCAACAACGCCACCTTCAACCAGACCATGAGCGAACAACAGCTCGCGTTCGGCAAGGTCCGGGCCGTCGAGCACGACCGATACGTGGTGATCGCCGGCACCACCGGGATCAGCGCGGTCGTCGCCCCGGACGGCGCCGAGCTGGTGCGCACGGACTTCTTCGAGCCCGCCTACCTGGACACCCAGGTGCGCCTCAAGACGAAGCTGACCCCGGCCACCCGCTGGGGCCCGGTCCTGCAGTGGATTTTGGTCGCCGGCGCCGCAGCGGCCATTCTGTGGGGGATACGGCAGAATGGAACGTTCATGCGCGGAGGGTCCGCGCGCCCGGTTCGCCGAAGGTCCAGGCCTCGCGGTGAATCGGGGGATGCCGATACGCCCCCGGACGAACCCCCGCCCGACGAGGGCGACGCGGAGACCGCGCGCGACACCCCGTCCGAGGCGGGCGACCGACCCGACGTCGGGCGAGACAGCGACGACCAAGGAGCTATATGACCACCGGCCAGCCTGCGCCCGCGGGCAACCGTCCCAGCGAGCGCGTCCTGGTGATCATCCCCACGTTCAACGAGCGGGAAAACCTGCCGGTGATCCACCGGCGGCTCAAGGACGCCTGCCCCGCCGCGCACGTGCTGATCGTCGACGACGGCAGCCCCGACGGCACCGGTCAGCTCGCCGACGAGCTGGCCGCCGCGGACCCCGGTCGCACCCACGTGATGCACCGCACCGCCAAGGACGGGCTGGGCGCGGCATACCTGGCCGGCTTCGCGTGGGGCCTCGGCCGTGACTATTCGGTGCTCGTCGAGATGGACGCCGACGGCAGCCACGCACCCGAGCAGCTGCATCTTTTGCTGGACGCCGTCGACGCCGGGGCCGACCTGGCCATCGGTTCCCGCTACGTCGAGGGGGGCGCCGTGCGGAACTGGCCGTGGCGCCGCTGGGCGTTGTCGTGGACGGCCAACACCTATGCGCGGCTCGCGCTGGGCATCGGCGTGCACGACATCACCGCCGGCTACCGCGCCTACCGCCGCGAGGTCCTCGAGGCGATCGGCCTCGAGGCCGTGGACTCCAAGGGCTATTGCTTCCAGATCGACTTGACCTGGCGCACCGTCGGCAACGGGTTCGTCATCGCCGAGGTGCCGATCACCTTCACCGAGCGTGAACTGGGCGTGTCCAAGATGAGCGGGTCCAACATCCGCGAGGCGCTGGTCAAGGTCACCCGGTGGGGCATCGAGGGGCGCCGGGCACGCAAGGACGCCACGCGCGCGCCCAACCGCGCCTCATAGCGGGGATAGCGGGGCCCGCCGGGGCTAGCCGCGCCGGCGGGACCTGATCAGGTCGAGGCGCTCCTTGAGCAGCTCTTCCAGCTCGTCGATGGTGCGGCGCTCCAGCAGCATGTCCCAGTGCGTGCGCGGCGGCTTGACCTTCTTCGGCTCGGGCAGGTCACCCTCGATGAGGGTGCCTTCCATCCCGTTTCGGCACAGCCAGGTGCCCGGGATGTCGGCGTCGTCGGCGAACGGGACTTCGAACTCCTCGCCGTTCTCGGTGCGGTACCTCGCGATCTGGCGCGGCGCCAGGTCGTGGTTGCGGTCGGTCTCGTAGCTCACGGCTCCAAGGCGACTGCCTCTCAAGACGCGATCGGCCATGCGCGCTACTCCTTCAGATTCCTGGAAAACTTTGTGGGCTTGTTATGGGCTGTGATGCTGTCCGTTTAGCAAACGTTATGACGGTCTGCGTAGTTCCCGTGCCGACACGCGGCACACGCGACGCGACCTCCAAGGATACCGGGAGATACCGGGCCCGGCGAACACCGCGGGCTAGAGTCGGCGGCGTGACCCGCCGCGCCCGCCCCCAGCCGTGCCGCTGGTGTGGCCGGGACGTGGCCGACGCCGGGATGGGCCGTCGCCGCCAGTACTGCCGGCAGTCCTGCCGGCAACGCGCCTACGAGCAGCGGGCCGCGCTGAATCGGGGCCTGAACGGGGACGGGGGGGACGTCTCGGCGGTCCTGCCGCCGGACGCGGTGGTGCTCTCCGCCGACGACGCGGCCGACCTCTCAGACCGCGTCTACCAGGTCCGATGTGCGGCCGAGGACGTCGCCACGGCGCTCGACGAGGGGGCCGCGCCGACCGAGCTGCGCCAGTTGTGCGACGTGCTGATCAAGGCGGCCCGCGCGGCCGACGGCTGGCGCCGGGCGGGTGTCTAACCGCTCTTGACCACCGCCGATGAATAGCCGGGTACAGTCGCGCCATGGGTGGCGGGCCAGTGGTACGCGGGCGTACACGCGCGTCCGCACCTGCAAACCGGTCTTCCTCGACAAGTCGGGGGAATCGCGCGTTTTGAAATCCTGCCGGAGTTGGCCATACTCACCAGCGACATTCTTGGGTCGGACAGCGGCACGGCGCTGGTCGAAAAGTCCACGTGCCCGTTTCGTGCGGCAACTTCCGTGACTCGGCGCTCGGCGGGGCCGCATCCGGCGGTGACACGACGCCCCAATGCCAGTGAGGGTTAGGCGAGGTTAGGGATGGCGGACCAACTCCAGCATGCGACCGAGGCGCTGCGCAAGGCGCTGGTCCAGGTGGAACGCCTGAAGCGCACCAACCGTGCGCTGCTGGAGCGCTCGAGCGAGCCGATCGCCATCGTCGGGATGTCGTGCCGCTTCCCCGGCGGGATCGACACCCCGGATGGCCTCTGGCAGATGGTGGCCGACGGCCGCGACGTGATGTCGGAGTTTCCCACCGACCGCGGCTGGGACCTCGCCGCCCTCTACGATCCGGATCCCGACGCGCGCCACAAGTGCTACGTCAACCGCGGCGGCTTCGTGGACGGCGTCGCCGACTTCGACGCCGCCTTCTTCGGGATCGCGCCCAGCGAGGCGTTGGCGATGGACCCGCAGCACCGGATGCTGCTGGAGCTGTCGTGGGAGGCGTTGGAGCGGGCCGGGATTGACCCGGGCGGGCTGCGCGGCAGCGCCACCGGGGTGTTCGCCGGGCTCATCGTCCAGGGCTACGGCATGTTGGCCGAGGAGATCGAGGGCTACCGGCTGACCGGCATGACCTCCAGCGTCGCCTCGGGGCGGGTGTCGTACGTGCTGGGACTGGAGGGCCCGGCGGTGTCGGTGGACACGGCGTGCTCGTCGTCGTTGGTGGCCTTGCACATGGCGGTGCAGTCGCTGCGGACGGGGGAGTGCGACCTGGCGCTGGCGGGCGGCGCGACCGTGAACGCCACGCCGACCGTCTTCGTCGAGTTCAGCCGGCACCGCGGGCTGGCGCCGGACGGCCGCTGCAAGGCGTACGCCGGGGCGGCCGACGGGGTCGGCTGGTCCGAGGGCGGCGCCATGCTGGTGGTGGAGCGGCTGTCGGACGCGCGGCGGCTGGGTCACCCGGTGCTGGCGCTGATCCGGGGCAGCGCGGTCAACCAGGACGGGGCCTCCAACGGGCTGACGGCCCCCAACGGCCCCTCGCAGCAACGGGTGGTGCGGGCGGCGCTGGCCAACGCGGGGCTGTCGGCGGCCGAGGTCGACGTGGTCGAGGGCCACGGCACCGGCACGACGCTGGGCGATCCGATCGAGGCGCAGGCGTTGTTGGCGACCTACGGGCAGGACCGGGCCGAGCCCCTGTGGTTGGGGTCGATCAAGTCAAACATGGGCCACACCCAGGCCGCCGCCGGGGCGGCCGGCGTGATCAAGATGGTGCAGGCGATGCGCCACGAGATGTTGCCGGCGACTTTGCATGTCGATGAGCCCAGCCCGCACGTGGACTGGTCGGCGGGCTCGGTGTCGCTGCTCACCGAGGCGCGGCCCTGGCAAACAGATCGACCGCGCCGGGCCGGGGTGTCGTCGTTCGGGATCAGCGGCACCAACGCGCACGTGATCGTCGAGGCCGCCCCGCCGGAGCCGGTGCGCGAAGCCCCTCCGGGGCGGCCGGTGGTTCCGTGGGTGGTGTCGGCGAAGTCGGCGGCGGCGCTGGCGGCGCAGGCGACGCGACTGGCCGAATACCTGCGCGCCCGCGCTGATTTGGACATCGCCGACGTGGGATGGACGTTGGCGGGGCGTTCGACGTTCGAGCATCGGGCGGTCGTGGTGGGCGGTGACCGGGCGGCGCTGCTGGCCGGGTTGGACGAGCTGGCCCGCGACGACCCGGCCGGATCGGTCGTCCGGGGCGTCGCGACGCCGGCTGGCAAGACCGTGTTCGTGTTCCCCGGCCAGGGTTCCCAATGGCTGGGCATGGGCGTCGAATTGTTGGACACCGCCCGGGTATTCGCCCAACAGATCCAGGCGTGCGAAGAGGCCTTCGCGGAGTTTGTCGACTGGTCGCTGACCGATGTGCTGCGCGGCGTGCCCGGTGCCGCGGGGATGGACCGCGTCGACGTCGTGCAGCCGGTGCTGTTCGCGGTGATGGTGTCGCTGGCCGAACTGTGGAAGTCGGTCGGGGTGAGCCCGGACGCGGTGATCGGCCATTCGCAGGGGGAGATCGCCGCGGCCTATGTCGCCGGCGCCTTGTCGTTGCGCGACGCGGCCCGGGTGGTCACGCTGCGCAGCAAGCTGCTGCGGTCGCTGGCCCGGCCCGGCGGCATGCTGTCGATCGCCTGCAGCACCGAGCGCGCCCGGGAGCTGTTGGCGCCCTACGGTAGTCGCGTCAGCATCGCCGCCGTGAACGGCCGCTCGGCCGTTGTGGTCTCGGGTGACGTCGCCGCGCTCGATGAGCTCGTCGGTTTCTGCGCCGACCTCGAGCTGCGCACCCGCCGGATCGACGTGGACTACGCCTCGCACTCGGTCGAGGTCGAGGCCATTCGCACCGACCTCACCGAAGCGCTGTCCGGCATCGAGCCGCGTTCCTCGCGCATCGCGTTCTTTTCTACCGTGACCGGAAGTCGTTTGGACACAGCGGGATTGGATGCCGAATACTGGTATCGCAACATCCGGCAGACGGTGCAATTCGACCAGGCGGTGCGCAGCGCGTGCGAGCACGGGTACCGCACGTTCGTGGAATCCAGTCCGCATCCCGCCCTGGTCGCGGGGATCGAGGACACCGTCAACGACCACGCGGGCGCGAAGACCGAGGCCTCGGAGGCCAAAGTCATCCCCACCCTGGGTCGCGACGACGGCGGACTGGACAGGTTCCTGGCTTCGGTTGCCACCGCGTTCGTCGCGGGCGTGAGCGTGGGCTGGCGCGGTGCGCTGGACGGCGCCGGCTTGGTGGAGCTGCCGACGTACGCCTTTGACCGGCGCCGGTTTTGGCTGTCCGGGGAGGGTGTCGCGGCCGACGCCTCGGGCCTGGGGCTGGACACCAGCGGGCACCCGCTGCTGAGCGCGGTCGTCGAGCTGCCCGCCTCGGGCGGCGTCCTCTTGACGGGCCGCTTGTCGCCAAGCCTGCAGGGCTGGCTGACCGATCACGCCGTTTCGGGCACGGTCGTGTTCCCCGGCTCCGGCTTCGTGGAGCTGGCGATCCGCGCCGGCGACGAGGTCGGGTGCTCGACGGTCGACGAGCTGACCCTGCGGGCGCCATTGTTGTTGCCGGCCAAGGGTTCCGGGTCGGGAACCTCGGGCAGCGTTGCAGTGCAAGTCGTGGTGGGTCCCGACGACGGCGGGTCCGGTCAGCGCGCGGTGTCGATCTTTTCGCGGCCCGATTCCGGCTCGGGATGGGTGTGCCACGCCGAGGGAACGCTGAGCACCGGTTCGGTCGAGCCGGGCGGGGATCTGTCGGCGTGGCCGCCGGCGGGGGCCGTAAAGGTCGACGCCGCCGACGGTTACGCGCGATTGGCGGCGCGCGGCTACGGCTACGGCCCGGCGTTCCAGGGCCTGACCGCGGCGTGGACGCGGGGCGACGAGGTGTTCGCCGAGGTGCGGCTGCCCGACGCCGCCGGGGGAGCGGGCGGATTCGGCGTCCACCCCGCGCTGCTCGATGCGGCGCTGCACGCGCTGGTCGTCAGCCACCAAATCGCCGGCGACGAAGTGGTGCTGCCGTTCTCCTGGCAGGGCGTGTCGCTGCACGCGGCCGGAGCGTCGGCGGTTCGTGCGCGCATCGCCCCGGCCGCCGGGTCGGCCAACGCCGTCTCGATCGAGCTGGCCGACGGGCTGGGGCTGCCGGTGCTGTCGGTGCGCGCGATGGTGGCGCGCCCGGTGAGCGAGGGGCAGCTGCGCGCGGCGGTGGCGGCATCGGGCCCGGACCGCCTGTTCGAGGTGGTGTGGTCACCGGCGTCGCCCGCGGCCAACGCCGAGACACCCCCGTATGAACTTTTCGAATCCCTTGTCGCGGAGGAGGATCCGGTTACCGGATCGCACGAGCGCACCCTGCGGGCGCTGGCCGCCCTGCAGTCGTGGCTGACCGAGCACGACACCGGGGTGCTGGTCGTCGCCACGCGGGGCGCGATGGGGCTGGCCGGGGAGGACGTTTCCGATCTGGCCGGCGCGGCGGTATGGGGACTGGTGCGTTCGGCGCAGACCGAGCACCCAAGCCGGATCGTGCTGGTGGATTCGGATGCGGCCCTCGACGACGGCGCGATCGCGACCGCGCTCGCGACCGGCGAGCCGGCGGTGCTGCTGCGTGGCGGCACGGCGTACACCGCGCGGGTACGCGGCAGCCGCGCGGTCGAGGGCATCCTGACGCCGCCGGAAGGCCGGCCCTGGCGCCTGGGGATCAGCAGCGCCGGCACCTTCGAAAACCTGCAGCTCGAGCCGGTTCCCAACGCCGATGCCCCCCTGGAGCCGGGTCACGTCCGGGTGGCGCTGCGCGCCATCGCCACCAACTTCCGCGACGTGATGATCACCCTGGGCATGTTCACCCACGACGCGCTGCTGGGCGGCGAGGGCGCCGGCGTGGTGGTCGAGGTCGGGCCGGGGGTCACCGAGTTCGCGGTCGGCGATTCGGTGTACGGCTTCTTCCCCGACGGCAGCGGCACGGTGGTGCCCGGGGACGTCCGCCTGCTGCTGCCGATGCCCGCCGACTGGTCCTACGCCGAAGCCGCCGGCGTCTCGGCGGTTTTCACGACCGCCTACATGGCGTTCGTCCACCTGGCCGACGTCAAGCCGGGGCAGCGGGTGTTGGTGCACGCCGCGGCCGGCGGGGTGGGGATGGCCGCGGTGCAGCTGGCCCGGTATTTGGGCCTGGAGGTGTTCGCCACCGCCAGCCGCGGCAAATGGGACACGTTGCGGGCCATGGGTTTCGACGAGGACCACATCGCGGATTCGCGCAGCCTCGAGTTCGAGGAGAAGTTCCGGGCGGTCACCGAAAGGACCGGCGCGGCCGGCATGGACGTGGTGCTGGACTCACTGGCCGGCGAGTTCGTCGACGCCTCCCTGCGCCTGGTCGCCCCCGGCGGGGTGTTCCTCGAGATGGGCAAGACCGACATCCGCGACCCGGGCCTGGTGGCCCGGGAATACCCGGGCGTCCGCTACCGCGCCTTCGACCTGTTCGAGCCCGGCCGTCCCCGGATGCACGAGTGGATGCTGGAGCTCGCCGCCCTGTTCGACGCCGGGATTCTGAACCCGTTGCCGGTGACGACATTCGACGTGCGGCGCGGCCGGGCGGCGTTGCGTTACCTGAGCCAGGCCCGCCACGTCGGCAAGGTCGTGATGACCGTGCCTGTGGGGCCGGGCGCGGGGCTGGCATCGGGCACCGTGCTGATCACCGGCGGCACGGGCATGGCGGGTTCGACGCTGGCCCGCCACCTGGTGGCGCGGCACGGTGTTCGGGAGTTGGTGCTGCTCAGCCGTGGCGGCCCGGACGCGCCGGGTGCCGCCGATCTGGTCGCCGAGCTGGCGGCCGCCGGTGCCGGCGCGCGAGCGGTCGCGTGTGACGCGGCGGACCGGGACGCGCTGGCGAGGGTGATCGCCGACGTCTCCGCGCGGGGGCCGTTGTCGGCCGTGATCCACGCGGCCGGGGTGCTGGACGACGCCACGGTCGGCTCGCTGACGCCCGAGCGCGTCGACGCGGTGTTGCGGGCCAAGGTCGACGCGGCGTGGAACCTGCACGAGTTGACCCGTGACCTGAATCCGTCCGCCTTCGTGATGTTTTCGTCGATGGCCGGGTTGGTGGGCTCTTCGGGGCAGGGCAACTACGCGGCGGCCAACTCGTTCCTCGACGGGCTGGCCGCCCACCGGCGGGCGCACGGGCTGCCGGCGATCTCGCTGGCGTGGGGGCTGTGGGATCAGGCCAGCGCCATGACCGGGGGACTCGACGCCGCGGGCCTCGCCCGGCTGGGCCGCGACGGGATCCTCGCGCTGTCCTCGGACGAGGCGATGGAACTGTTCGACACCGCCCTGATCGTCGACGAGCCGTTCCTCGCGCCCGCCCGCATCGATCTCGGCGCGCTGCGCGCCCACGCGGTCGCGGTGCCGCCGATGTTCGCGGAGCTGGTCAACGCGCCGACCCGGCGCCGGGTCGACGACTCGCTTGCCGCCGCGAAGTCGAAATCGGCGCTCGCGCATCGCCTGGACGGGCTCTCCGAAGCCGAGCAGCACGCCGTGCTCCTGGATCTGGTGCGTGCGCACATCGCCACGGTGCTGGGCAACACCACCGCCGAGGCGATCGACCCGGACAAGGCGTTTTCGGAGTTGGGCTTCGACTCGCTGACGGCGGTCGAGATGCGCAACCGGCTCAAAACCGCGACGGGACTGGCGCTTTCGCCCACACTCATCTTCGACTATCCGACCCCCAACGGCCTGGCCGGCTACATCCGCACCGAACTCGCCGGGGTCCCGCAGGAGATCAAGCACGCCCCGGTCGCTCGCGCCACCGACGACGACCCGATCGTGATCGTCGGCATGGCGTGCCGCTATCCGGGCGGGGTGAATTCCCCCGAGGACCTCTGGGACATCCTGATCGAGGGCCGCGACGTGCTCTCCGAATTTCCGCGCGATCGCGGCTGGGACCTGGCCGGGGTCTACAACCCGGACCCCGACGTCCCGGGCACCTGCTACACCCGCACCGGTGGCTTCGTGGACGGTGTCGCGGACTTCGACCCCGCCTTCTTCGGGATCGCGCCGAGCGAGGCGCTGGCCATGGACCCGCAGCAGCGGATGTTTCTCGAGCTGTCGTGGGAAGCCTTGGAACGGGCGGGAATTGAGCCCGGCGGGCTGCGGGGCAGCGCCACCGGCGTGTTCGCCGGGGTGTACACCCAGGGCTACGGGATGGGCGCCGCGCCGACCGTGGAGGGCTTCCGGCTGACCGGGCAGTCGTCGAGCGTCGCGTCCGGGCGAATCTCGTATGCGCTGGGGCTGGAAGGCCCGGCGGTGTCGGTGGATACGGCGTGTTCGTCGTCGCTGGTCGCGCTGCACATGGCGGCGCGGTCACTGCGCTCGGGCGAATGCGATCTGGCCCTGGCCGGGGGCGTCACGGTCAACGCCACGCCCGACATCTTCGTGGAGTTCAGCCGCATGCGCGGGTTGTCCGTCGACGGCCGCTGCAAGGCGTTCGCCGGGGCCGCCGACGGCACCGGCTTCGCCGAGGGCGGCGGCATGCTGGTCGTCGAGCGGTTGTCGGACGCGCGGCGGCTGGGGCACCCGGTGCTGGCGATGCTGCGCGGTTCGGCGATCAACCAGGACGGCGCCTCCAACGGGCTGACCGCGCCGAACGGCCCGTCGCAGCAGCGGGTGGTGCGTGCCGCGCTGGCCAGCGCGGGACTGTCGGCGGCCGACGTGGACGCGGTCGAGGGCCACGGCACCGGAACCACCCTGGGCGACCCGATCGAGGCGCAGGCGTTGTTGGCGACCTACGGGCAGGACCGGGGTTCGAACGGGCCGCTGTGGCTGGGGTCGATCAAGTCGAACATGGGGCACACGCAGGCCGCCGCCGGCGTCGCGGGGGTGATCAAGATGGTGCTGGCCATGCGCCACGAAACGTTGCCCGCGACACTGCATGTCGACGAGCCCAGCCCGCATGTGGACTGGTCGACGGGCTCGGTGTCGCTGCTCACCGAGGCGCGACCCTGGCCCGCCGATCGGCCGCGCCGCGCCGGGGTGTCGTCGTTCGGGATCAGCGGCACCAACGCACACGTGATCGTCGAGGCCGTGCCGGCCGAGCCGCCGCCCGCGGACCGCCCCGCGGTGCCGGTGGTGCCGTGGGTCGTGTCGGCGAAATCGCCGTCGGCCCTGCGCTCTCAGGCCGCCCGCCTGGCGGCTCACCTGCGGGCCCACCCCGACCTGGACATCGCGGATGTGGGCTGGTCGCTCGCGGGCCGCTCGACCTTCGAACAGCGGGCCGTCGTCGCCGGCGCCGACCGCGACCGGCTGCTGACCGGTCTGGACGAGTTGGCCGGGGACGAGTTGGCCCCCTCGGTCGTTCGCGGCGCGGCGAGCGCCGGCAAGACCGCCTTCGTGTTCCCCGGCCAGGGATCCCAAACGCTGGGCATGGGAAGGGGATTGCACGCCGCATACCCGGTCTTCGCCGAGGCGTTCGACGCCGTCGTGGCCGAACTGGATCGGCACCTGCTCCGCCCGCTGCGCGAAGTCATCTGGGGGGACGACGAAAACCTTTTGAACAGCACCGAATTCGCACAGCCGGCGCTGTTCGCGGTGGAGGTTGCCCTGTTCCGGCTGCTGGAATCCTGGGGCGTGCGCCCCGACTTCGTGCTGGGCCACTCCATCGGAGAGCTGTCGGCCGCGCACGTCGCCGGGGTCCTGTCGCTTGAGAACGCCGCGGTGCTGGTGGCGGCCCGGGGCCGATTCATGCAGGCGCTGCCCGAGGGCGGGGCGATGATCGCGGTGCAGGCCACCGAAGAAGAGGTGCGGCCGCTGCTGGCGTCCGCCGACCGGGCCGGCGTCGCCGCCGTCAACGGGCCCACCTCGGTGGTCATCTCGGGCGCACAGCAAGCGGTGGCCGCGGTCGCCGACCGGCTTCGCGCGGACGGCCACCGAACCCATCGACTCGCGGTTTCCCACGCCTTCCACTCCCCGCTGATGGACCCGATGGTCGACGAGTTCGGAACCGTCGCAGCGGGACTCGCCGTCGGCGCGCCGACCATCCCGATCGTGTCGAACGTGACCGGGCAGCCGGCGGGGGAGGACTTCGCCACCGCGGCGTACTGGAAGCGACACGTGCGCGAGGCGGTGCGGTTCGCCGACAGCGTGCGGTTCGCGCAGTCCGCCGGCGCCACCCGCTTCTTCGAGGTCGGACCGGGCAGTGGCCTGACGGCATCGATCGAAGAGACGCTGGCCGACGTGCCGGTGACGACGATGTCCGCGCTGCGCAAAGACCGGCCCGAGCCGGCGGCCCTGGTCGACGCCGTCGCGCACGGGTTCGTCGCGGGGATGGACGTGAACTGGCGCGGCCCCCTCGGCAGAGCGGGCTTCGTCGAGTTGCCCACGTACGCCTTTGACCGCCGGCGCTTTTGGCTCTGCGGCGACGACGCCACGGTCGACGCCGCCGGCCTGGGGCTGGCCGCGAGCCAGCACGCCCTGCTCGGCGCCGTGGTCGAACTGCCGGCCTCCGGCGGGGTGGTGCTGACCGGTCGGCTGTCGCCGAGCGCGCAGGGCTGGCTGGCCGATCACGCCGTCGGCGGTGTGGTGCTGTTTCCGGGGGCGGGATTCGTCGAGCTGGCGATCCGCGCCGGCGACGAGGTCGGCTGCGGAATCGTCGACGAGCTGAATTTGGCGGCGCCGCTGGTGTTGCCGGCCGACGGGGCGGTCGCGGTTCAGGTGGTCGTCGGCGGACCCGACGACTCGGGCGCCCGCGCGGTTTCGGTGTTCTCCCGCGCCGAAGCGGGCCCGGGCTGGTCCCTGCACGCCGAAGGTGCGCTGCGGGCGGGCTCGGTGCAGCCGGGCGCGGACCTGTCGGCGTGGCCGCCGCCGGGCGCGGTCCCGGTGGACGTCGGCGACGGATACGAGCGACTGGCCGAGCGGGGCTACGGGTACGGGCCCGCGTTCCGCGGCCTGACGTCGATGTGGCGCCGCGGCGACGAGGTCTACGCCGAGGTGAGCCTGCCGGCGAACGCCGGGGTGTCGACGGCCGGGTTCGGGGTGCACCCGGCGATGCTCGACGCCGCGTTGCACGCGGTCATCCTGGCCTCCGGCGACGACGAACTCGCGGCGGGCTCGATGCTGGTCCCGTTCTCGTGGCAGGGGGTGTCGCTGCACGCCGCGGGGGCGGCGGCGGTGCGGGCGCGGATCGTGCCGGCCGGCGAGTCGTCCGTGTCGATCGAATTGGCCGACGGGTTGGGGCTGCCGGTGCTGTCGGTGGCGTCGATGGTCGCGCGCCCGGTGACCGATCGGCAGCTGCTGGCCGCGGTGTCGAGTTCGGGGCCGGATCGGCTCTTCGAGCTCGTGTGGTCCGCCCAGCCGTCCGCGGCGGTGCAGCCGGTGTCGCTGTCGGTCTGGGGTGACACGGCCCCTGCGGAACCCGGCTCCGACGGCACGGCCGAACGCTCGGCGGTGCTGTTCGAATCCGCGCCGGTGGCCGGCGACGTCGTGGCGGAGGTCTACGCGGCGACCCG
Source organism: Mycobacterium alsense (assembly GCF_002086635.1). Lineage (GTDB taxonomy): Bacteria > Actinomycetota > Actinomycetes > Mycobacteriales > Mycobacteriaceae > Mycobacterium > Mycobacterium alsense. The sequence goes on from NZ_MVHD01000013.1 coordinate 78,342, forward strand.
AGCCGTGTTGCCGGTGCTGCAGGCGTGGCTGGCGGGCGACGGCGTGGGAACGCTGGTGGTGTCGACCCGTGGGGCGATGACGCTGCCGGGCGAGGACGTCACCGATTTGGCCGGCGCCGCGGTCTGGGGGCTGGTGCGCTCGGCGCAGACCGAACACCCCGGGCGAATCGTGCTCGTCGACACCGATGCGCCCCTGGACGCCGACGCCGTGGCGGCGGTCCTCCAGCTCGGCGAGCCGCAGGCGTTGCTGCGCGACGGGACCGCCTACACCGCCCGGGTGCTCGGCAGCCGCGCGGTCGGGGGCCTGTTGGTGCCGCCCGACGACGGGCCGTGGCGGATGGGCATGAGCAGTTACGGCACGATCGAGAACCTGCGGCTGGAGCGGATTCCCGACGCCGACGCGCCGCTGGGGCCCGGGCAGGTGCGGGTCGCGCTGTCGGCCATCGCGGCCAACTTCCGTGACGTCATGATCGCGCTGGGCCTCTATCCCGATCCGGACGCGATCATGGGCATCGAGGCGGCGGGCGTCGTCGTAGAAGTCGCAGAAGCCGGCCCCGAAACCGACTCGCAGGACCGGCGTTTCGCGGTCGGCGACCGCGTCATGGGGCTGTTCCCGGACGGGACGGGCACGATCGCCAGGACCGACGAGCGGCTGCTGGCCAGGGTGCCGGACGGCTGGTCGTACACCGCCGCCGCGACGACGTCGGTGGTGTTCGCCACGGCGCGCTACGCGCTGGTGGACCTGGCCGACGCCAGGCCCGGCCAGCGGGTGCTCGTGCACGCCGCGGCCGGCGGGGTGGGGATGGCCGCGGTGCAGCTGGCCCGCAACCTCGGCCTGGAGGTGTTCGCGACGGCCAGCCGCGCCAAGTGGGACACGTTGCGGGCCATGGGTTTTGACGACGACCACATCGCGGATTCGCGCAGCCTCGAGTTCGAGGAGAAGTTCCGGGCGGTCACCGCCAGGACCGGCATGGCCGGGATGGATATCGTGCTGGACTCGCTGTCCGGTGATTTCGTGGACGCCTCTTTGCGGCTCACGGCGCCCGGCGGGGTGTTCCTGGAGATGGGCAAGACCGACATCCGCGACCCCGAGGCCGTCGCCCGCGACCACTCCGGGGTCCGTTACCGCGCCTTCGACCTCTTCGAGGCCGGGCCGGACCGCATCGCGCAGATGCTCGACGAGTTGGCCGCGATGTTCGGCGAGGACGTCCTGCGGCCGCTGCCGGTGACGAGGTTCGACGTGCGGCGCGCGCCCGCCGCGCTGCGCTATCTGAGCCAGGCCCGCCACGTCGGCAAGGTCGTGATGACCATGCCCGATGCGTGGGCGGCGGGCACGGTGCTGATCACCGGTGCGTTCGGGATGGCCGGCTCGGCCGTCGCACGGCACGTCGTGGCCCGCCACGGCGCGCGCAACCTGGTGCTGGTCAGCCGGCGCGGGCTGGACGCGCCGGGCGCGGCGGAGCTGGTGGCCGAGTTGAGCGCGGCCGGCGCGCGGGTGGAGGCGGTGGCCTGTGACGCCGCCGACCGCGAGGCCCTGGCGAAGGTGATCGCCGAGATCCCGATGCAGCACCCGCTGAGCGCGGTCATTCACGCCGCCGGGGTCTTGCACGACGCGGTGGTGACGTCACTGACTCCCGAGCGGCTCGAGGCGGTGCTGAGCGCCAAGGTCGATGCGGCATGGAACTTGCACGAATTGACCCGCGACCTGGATGTGTCGGCGTTCGTGATGTTCTCGTCGATCGCGGGGCTCGCGGGCGCATCGGGCCAGGGCAACTACGCCGCGGGCAACTCGTTCCTGGACGGGCTGGCGGCGCATCGGCGGGCCCACGGGCTGCCGGCGGTCTCGCTGGGCTGGGGCCTGTGGGATCAGGCCAGCGCCATGACCGGTGGGCTGGGCGCCGCCGACCTCGCCCGCTTCGGCCGCGACGGGATCGTCGCGATGTCCTCGGGGCAGGCGCTGGAATTGATGGACACCGCGCTGGTCGTCGACGAGCCGTTCATGCTGCCCGCCCACATCGATCTCGAGGCGCTGCGCGCCAAGTTCGACGCGGGCACGCTGCCGCCGATGTTCGTCGACCTGATCAACGCGCCCACCCGGCGCCGGGTCGACGACTCGCTGGCAGCCGCGAAGTCGAAATCGGCGCTCCTGCAACGCCTCGAGGGGCTGCCCGAGGACGAGCAGCACGCGATCCTGCTGGACCTGGTGCGTTCGCACATCGCCACGGTGCTGGGCAACGCCGGCGCGGAGGCCATCGACCCGGACCGGGCGTTCCAGGAGCTGGGCTTCGACTCGCTGACCGCCGTCGAGATGCGCAACCGGCTGAAAGCGGCGACGGGGCTGGCGCTTTCGCCGACGCTCATCTTCGACTACCCGAACTCCGCCGCGCTGGCCGGCTACATGCACCGCGAGCTCGTCGGCGCGTCCGAACAACCCCCCGCGGCCGCCGCGGCCGGGGAGGCCGAAATCCAGCGGGTCGTCGGGTCGATCCCCGTCAAGCGCCTCCGGCAGGCCGGGGTCTTGGAGCTGCTGCTCGCGCTGGCCAATGAGGCCGACGGGGGCGCGAACGCGCCGGCCGCCGCCGCGGCCGCGGAGAAGGACCTGGCCGACATGGACCTCGACGACCTGGTCAACGCGGCGCTGATGGACGACGACGAATAGCGGCGCGCATGAGTGAGCTCAGGCCTTTTTCGTGAGGATCGCGGTCACCGGCGCCAGCGGTGTGCTCGGCCGCGGCCTGGCCGCCCGCCTGCTCGGCATGGGTCACGACGTCGTCGGCATCGCCCGGCACCGGCCCGAAAGCTGGTCGAGCGCGGCCGAGTTCGTCGCGGCCGACATCCGCGACGCCGCCGCGGTCCGCCGCGCCGTCGCCGGCGCGGACGCGGTCGCCCATTGCGCGTGGGCACGCGACACACGGAAGGCACGCGACAGCGAGCAGGTCAACATCGGCGGAACGAGCAACGTCCTCGCGGCGACGGCGCCGTCGGCGCGCATCGTTTTCCCGTCATCGGCGCACGTCTACGGCGGGGGAAAGGCGCCGCACCCCGAGTCCGACGCGGCGTCGCCCGGGTCCGCCGTCGGCGCCCACCAGGCCCGCGTCGAGGAGATGCTCGCGCGCGCGGGCGTCGAATCGGTGGCGGTGCGCTGCGCGCTCGTCGTCGGGCGCGGCGTCGACAACTGGGTGCGCCGGGTGCTGGCCCTGCCCGCCTTTCCCGGCGGCTGGGCGGACCGCCGCGTGCAGGTCGTCCACGTCGACGACGCGCTGCGGCTGCTTGCGCGCGCCGTCCTGGACGACGAAATCGCAAGTGGTCCCGTGAATCTCGCCGCCCCCGGAGCGCCGACGGTCCGCGACATCGCCGGTACGCTCGGGCGTCCGCTCGTCCCGGTGCGCCTCGCCGCGTTCGCCGGGCTGTGCGCGCCGCTGATGAACACCGCGCGGCTGCGCGACGAGTGGGGGTTTCAACCGGCCTTCAGCGCCGATGAATGCTTCGAAGACCTCGAGTCGGGCGTGCGCGGGCGGGTGACGCTCGGCAAGCGGGTGATATCCGTGCCGTGGCGGCTGGCCCGCATCCAGGAGTTGCCCGCCGTCGACGCGCCCGCCGAGGATGGGGTGGCGCCCCGATTGGCCGGGCCGGAGGGGGCCAACGGCGAATTCGACACGCCGATCGACCCCCGCTTCCCGACCTACCTGGCCACCAACCTCTCGGAGGCGCTGCCGGGCCCCTTCTCGCCGTCGTCGGCGTCGGTGACCGTGCGCGGCCTGCGGGCCGGCGGCGTGGCCATCGCGGAGCGGCTCCGGCCGGGCGGGATCATCCAGCGGGAGATCGCCATGCGCACCGTCGCGGTGTTCGCGCACCGGCTGTACGGCGCCATCACGTCCGCGCATTTCATGGCCGAAACCGTGCCGTTCGCCAAGCCCGCGACGATCGTCAGCAAGAGCGGATTCTTCGGCCCCAGCATGGCGTCGCTGCCGATCTTCGGGGAGGAACGCCCCCCGATCGAAACCGGCCGCGCGCGAAGGCGATTGCGCACGCTGCGCAACATCGGGGTGTTCGCGGTGAACCTGGTCGGGCTGAGCGCGGGCTCGGCCGAGGACACCCGCGCCCTGGCCGCCGATGTCGACCGGTTGGAGCGCCTCGCCGGCGGGGACCTCTCCCGCCTCGACGATCCCCGGCTGCACAGCCTGATCCTGCTGGCCCGCGACGACGTCGTGTACAGCTGGGTGCTGGCGTCGGGGTCGTTCATGCTGTGCGCGGCGTACAACGTGTTGCTGCGCGGCCTGTGGGGCCGCGACGCCGCCCCGCCGGCCGGCCCGGAACTGGTCAGCGCGCGTTCGGTGGAGGCGGTGCAGCGGTTGGTGGTCGCCGCCCGGCGAGACCCGAAAGTGACCGGCGCGCTGGCCGATCCCGGCCCCCACCTCGAGCGGCTGGCCGCCGATGCGCCCGGCTTCTACGCCGCAGTGCGCGACGAGCTGGGGCTGATCGGGCACCGGGGCCCCGCCGAACTGGAGATGCTGTCCACCAGTTACGCCGACGACCCCGAGTTGCTGATCCGGATGGTCACCCGCGCGATGAGCGCGCCCGCGGCGGCGCAGCCGGCCCACCCGCGGATCCCGTTGCGCGCCAGGCCCGTCGCCGCGCTGTTCGCCCGGCAACTGCGCGACCGGGAGGTCCGCCGCGACAAAATGGTGCGGGCCAACTGGGTGCTGCGCGCGCTGCTGCGCGAATGCGGGCGCCGGCTGGCCGGCGCCGGCGCCCTCGCCGGCCCCGATGACGTGTTCTACCTCCTGGTCGACGAGATCGACGCCCTGCCGGCGGATGTCGCGAAGCTGGTGGCCCGGCGGCGCGAGGAACAACGCAGGCTGGCCGGCGTCGTGCCGCCGACGGTGTTCAGTGGCAGCTGGCAGCCGACCGGCACGTCGTCCCCGGCGCTGGCCGGCGGGGACACCCTGCGCGGGGTCGGCGTCTGTGGGGGGCGGGTTCGCGGCCGGGTCCGGATCGTGCGGCCCGAAACCATCGACGACCTCCAGCCCGGCGAGATCCTGGTGGCCGAGGTCACCGACGTCGGCTACACCGCCGCCTTCTGCTACGCCGCCGCGGTGGTGACCGAGCTGGGCGGCCCGATGTCGCACGCCGCGGTCGTCGCGCGCGAGTTCGGGTTCCCGTGCGTCGTCGACGTTCAGGGGGCCACCAAGTCGCTGCCACCCGGCGCGATGGTCGAGGTCGACGGCGCCACCGGCGAGATCCGGGTGCTCGAGCTCGCCGCGGAAGACACGGTGCGCTAGCCGAATTCGATGTCCAGGCCCAGCGGCCCGCTCAGTCCCAGCATCGGCTTCCACGGTGACACCGCGACGCGGCGCGGGTTGCTCATGCGCCGGGCGAGGACCTTGAGGGCCCCGGCGAGCTCGACTCGGGCGAGGTTGGCGCCCAGGCAGTAGTGGGCGCCGCCGCCGAAGGTCAGGATGGGTGGCGGGTCGGTCCGGGTGATGTCGAATCGGTCCGGGTTCGGATAGACCTCCGGGTCGCAGTTGGCGGCGTAGGTGTTCACCGAAATGAAGGTGCCGGCCGGAAAGGTGTAGTCGGCGAACGTGACATCGTCGAGGACGGTGCGAAGCGTGGCACACACGGCGGGCGAGTGGCGCATGCATTCCTCGACCGCTTGCATCGCGAGGCCGGGATCGTCGCGGAGCAACGCCAGCTGATCGGGATGGTCACACAGCGCGTGCATGGACGCGGCGAGCTGATTGCGGGTGGTGTCGGTGCCGGCGCTGAGAATGCTGAACGCCAGCATGCGCATCTCCGCGTCGCTGAGTCGGTCGCCCCCGTCCTGGGCGCGAATCAATTCGGAGATCAGGTCGTCGGTCAGCCGGCCGCGCCGCTCGGTGATCATGTCGTCGATGTAGGCGTCGAACTCGTCCCACGCCCGCATGACGACGTCCTGCTCGCCGACGAGGTCGGAGTCCAACCGGACGATCTTGAAGATGTCCTCGGCCCATCGCGAGAACTGCTCCCAGTCCTCGGGCGGCGCGCCCAGCAGCGCGCAGATGATCGGGATCGGGTAGGGCCGGGCGATGTCGGCGACGAAATCACATCGGCCGGTGTCGGCGACCCGATCCACCAGTTCGTTGATCACGGAGGCGATGGTGCCTTCCATGCGCGCCGACGCCCGCGGCGTGAAGGCCTTCGACACCAGGCTGCGCAATCGCCGATGCTCCTCGCCTTCCATGCCCAGGATGGTGCCCAGCACCCTGTCGTAGAGCGGGCCGGACGTGATGCCGCGCGCGGTCATGTGCATGCCGGGCGGGAACACGAATCGGGGGTCGCGCAGTATCCCGCGGGCCAGTTCGTAGCCGAGTACCTCGGGACCCAGCGGGCCGATGGCGATCGGGGACTGCTCGCGGACCTCGTGAATGCGCGGGGCGACTTCGTGCACGGTGTCGGTGATGTCGTAGTGCAGGGTCGGGAGTCCCGCGTCGAAGACGCTGGGTGCTGCGGTGCCGACGGTCATCGTGACTCCTTTTGTGGCGCAACGCGTTATGCGACGGAAGCGTTGTGATCAGCCCGGTTGGTAGCGTTTGGGAAGGACTTCGATCGGTGCCGCGATGGCCTCACCTGGAGCCAGCTCCCCGGAATTCGGCAGGTCCGGCATCAACCTCGCCGTGGCGGTGTCGGCGATCGCGGTGAAGTTGTCCCGCACCTTTTCGATCGTGAGCTCGGAGTCGTAGTGGCCGGTGGTCTGACCGAAGACGCGAACGCTCACGTTTCCGCCGCCCGCCTCGAGGTTGGCGCCGGACACCGGACAATCCTCGTGGGCCAGGAACGCCACGGCCGGTGACACCAAACCGGTCGGGAAGTGATCCTCCATCAGCTTCGTGAACGCGGATGGGTCGTTGAAATGCCTTATGGCGCTGGTGTTGGCGGCCGGGCCCAGCGCGTTGACCTTGATGCCGAGCGGGGCGCCTTCGAGGGCGAGGCCGCGTGTCAGGCCGAATATCCCGCCCTTGGCGGCACCGTAGATGGACAGGTGTTGCACCCCGAACATCGCCCCGGACGTGGTGTTCACGATGCGGCCGTAGCCGGCGCGTCGCAGGTGGGGCCACGCCGCCCGGCACATCCACACCGTTCCCATCAGGTGCACGTCGATGACCCTGCGGATGTCGGCGTCGGTGATCTCGTCGAACTGCGTCATGAAGCAGATCCCGGCGTTGTTGATCAGGATGTCGAGGCGGCCCCACGCGTCCAGCGCGGTCTGGACGACGCTGCGTGCGCCGTCCTCGTCGGCGACGCTGTGCAGGTCGGCGACCGCCTCGCCGCCCGCCGCGCAAATCTCCTCGGCCACCTGTTCGGCGTTGGCCCGCAGTATGTTTCGCCCATCGGGACCGACACCGAGGTCGTTGACGACCACCTTGGCTCCGCGCTCGGCGAGCAGCCTGGCGTGTGACCGGCCCAGGCTCGGCTCCCGCCCCCCGGCGCCGGTGACGATCGCGACCCTTCCGTCGAACCTGAGCTCACTCACGACGGCTCCGTCGCGAGCATCCGCAGCTGCAGGCGGGGCATCGGCAGGTCGGCCAGGTCGAGCTGCGGGAGCCCCCTGGGGTCACGCGTCGCGGCCATGCCGTCTGTTCCCTTCGTTCGGCGGGGTCACGGGATGTTGGTCGCCAGGAAGGTCAGCGGCAAACCCAAAACGGACAGGTCGATCTCGTCGAGATAGGAGCCCTCACCGGAGAAGCTCTGGCGGAATCGCGTTGTGGCCCCGTTGCGCTCGGCGATGGCTTCGGCCGCCGCGGCGTCCGGGACGCGCAGCACCACCGTGTAGATCCCGTCGCCGTGGCGGTCGAGGAACTCGGCGACCGATCGGGCGACCGCGGCGTCCGAGCCGGGGGTCGGGCTGATCAGCTCGACGCCGCGGTTCCAATCCAGGTGAACGTCGACACCGAGTTCGGCCAGCTGCAGGGTCTCGAACGCGAAGCCGAGATCGGTGAACAGTTGCGCCGTGGCCGCGCGCCGCTCCGGCGCCACCGCGAAAACGACGTGGTGGAGCGACGATTGGGTTTCGGCGGGCATCGTGCCTCCTTCAGCCGGTGGTCAACACTCCGCGCGGCAGGACGCCGCACAGATCGGTGTAGGTCAGGATGCCGGGAGGAGCCGAGACCACGGCCGGTATCGCGGCGATCGCCGGCATGGCCGTGATGGTGAGTCCCAGCATGATGTAGTCGTCCAACGTTTCGCCCGCAAAGTCCGGGGGTGGCAGGAAGCTCAGCGTGGTCTTGATCGTCGGCCGCCCCTGGACCTCGATGGTGTAGCCCATGTCCAGCGGCCAGTCCGGGTCCAGAGACTGGCCCTTGCGCCAGCGTCCGCGGATCTCGATGACCTCTCGGCCACCGACGATGCCCTGCCACCGGACGTCGACGCCGGCTACGCAACCCTTCCCGATCGTCCAGTCTCCCGGGAGGTGGAGATCCTCTGTGGTCTGGGCGTACTGGGCTGCGCAGCGCACGTCGTCGAGTTCGGTGCCCAGCGCGTCGGCGATCAGCAGCACGCCGTCGCGGAAGATCCCGGAGCCGTTCGCGGTGATCGCCGGGAGGTCCGGTTGGTCGATGGGATAACCGAAGCCCATCGGTATTTCGGTGGCCGGCGAGTTGTAAATAGTCGTGTCAACGGATTCCAGCATGGACACCCTGTCCACCCGGTCGGAAAGGCCCGCCGACACGATGGCGAACAGCTGGATGAAGCCCGGGTTGATGCCGCTGCCGAATATGGTGGCCCCGCCCTCGCGGCAGGCCCGGGCGATGCGGTCGCGACCCGCACCGAGGAAGTGGCCCGTGATGAAGCCGGCCGTGCCCACCACGTTGATGCCGGCGCCGAGGATGCGGACGAGCTCGTCGACGTCGGCGAACATCGGGTTGTAGACCACGCAGTCGGGCCGCAGGGCCAGCAGGGCGTCGACGTCGTTGGTGGCCTTCACATTCATGGGTTCGATCCCGCACAGCTCGCCGACGTCGCGCCCGGCCTTGCCCGGCGACCAGGCATAGCAGCCGACGAGCTCCAGTGTCGGGTTGGCGACTATCGCCCGCACCGAAGCCTTGCCGACGTTACCCGTCGTCCACTGAACGACCCGATAGGTCAACCGGCCGGCCCTTTCACGGGTGCGGCGCCGCGTGATCGCGGGCCGCCTGGCGGGCGAGCCGGTCGTCGTGGATCTTCACGAGTTCGCGGAATCCGAGGCGGTGATACTTCGGGATGGGCTGGATTCCCCAGATGTCTTGGGCGGTGGCCTTTCCCTCGGCGCCCTCGGGCGGCCCGAACGGCGGGTAGGGGTACTTGCATTCCAGCGTGTCGTTCGAGTACCGCACCTTGAGCAGCTCGCTGCAGATCTCGGTGAGGCTGAGCGTGGGGTAGCCGTAGTAGACGGCCATGAACGGCAGGGTGAACGCGCCCTCGATGACCAGGGCGACCAGGCAGACCAGGACCGCACGCTTGATCCATTTGTGCATCCGCGCGTAGTACGGCGTGGTGCCCGGCGGCAGCTCCTCGGCCGGGTTCTTTTCCTCGTCGGGTGCGGGGGCCGGTGTGGCTGTCACGGTGGGTGCTCCTTCGAAAGTGTTCAGTCGGTGAAGATTTCGCGGTTGACGGTGTGGAGGTAGGGGATCGCGAGGAACGGGGTGATGTAGAAGATGTCGTAGAGCCACCAGCCGACGACGGGGAACACCACGCCGGCGTAGCGCACGTCGGCGAACATGGTCATGTTGAACACGTAGCCGATCCAGATCACCACGCCCATCCAGCAGGTGATCACCATCCATTGGTGGCCCCAGCGCTTCATCTGCAGGAAGCCGATCGCCGCCGCGATCCGCATCGTGAAGACGGTCAGGATGAGGCCGACCTCCCAGGCCTTCTCCCCGGGACCCGCGGCGCCGCCGACCCACAGCTCGTTGTAGTGCCAGAAGTAGCCCGCGTCGAACATGTTGCCCCAACCGACCATCAAGACCCGGTTGATGAGGGTGTGGTTGGCCACCAGGTCCAGCGCCCAGCCGAGGCTGTTCAGGCAGCCGTCGATCAGGACCAGATACCCGATCAGGGTCACGATCATCGGGCGAACCGACAGCCCGGCGCGCAGCGCCTGCCGCTGCAACCAGACGCCGCGCACGAAGATGGGAAACCCGATCAGCCCCGGGACCCACATTCCCATCAGCGCGGCCCCGACGATCATCCATTTGTCTGCCCGGCGCTGCGATCGACGGGACCGTTCGTAGTGATCGTCGAGCCCGACCGGGGCGGCTTGGCCCGCGTCGGCCGAAACGTGGTTCACCGACGGCGGATTCATAAATTCCACCAGCCCCGGGCGAACGACATGTAGAGCTGGATGAGGAACATCGTCAGCAGGTAGCCGTAGATGGCGACCTGCACGACGATGAGCGCCCTCTTGCGTTTGCGTTCTTTCTGGTCGATCACGATCGGCTCCCTTTCTTACGTGGTCTGACTTGCTGACGTTTCGGCGGCGGCCAGGGTGGCGGCCGCGACCTCGCGCAGACCGTCGGTGACCGCGCCGTCGACGCTCAGCGGCGCGAGGATGCAGGCCTCCGCCGCGTCCAGTTCGTCCGCGCCCGAGGCGATCAGGTGCGCGGCGCTGACCAGCACCCTGGTCGACGGCGGCTCGAAGTGAAAGGCTTGGTCGGCGGTGCGGATCGCGACCGCGCACCGGACCAGCCGCCGCGCCGCGGCGATCGGGATGCCCGCCTCGGCGACGATCACCTCGGCCTCGCGGTCGGGCGCCAGATACGTCATCGGGAGGGTGACGAACCGCTGGCGAAACGACGGCTTGAGCTCCTTGAGCGAACTGCGATAGGCCGGGTTGTACGAACACACCAGCATGAACGTGTCCGGGGCGCGCACCACCTCGCCGGCGCGGTCCAGATACAGCGACCGGCGGTGGTCGGTCAGCGAATGCAGGACGGCCAGCGAGTCGTGGCGGGCCTCGACGACCTCGTCCAGATAGCAGATGGCACCGGCCTTGACCGCCCGGGTCAGCGGGCCGTCCGTCCAGACCACGTCGCCGCCGGTCACCATGAACCGGCCGACGAGGTCGGAACTGGTCAGGTCGTCGTGGCAGCTGATGGTGACGACGGGTCGCTGCAGCAGCACCCCCATGTGCTCGACCAGCCGCGTCTTGCCGCAACCGGTTGGGCCGGTGAGCATCACGGGCATGCGGCGGCGGTAGGCCTGCTCGAACAGCCGCACTTCGTTGCCGCTCGCGAGGTAGGTGTCGGTGGTCATGTCGTCCTTGGCGTCGTTCTTGCGGTGACGGGGCGGTGGTGGGCGGTCATGCGGCGACGAGTTGTCGATGGACGTGGGCGAGCACCCGCGGCAGGTCCTCCACCCGCCGGATGCGTTGGGAGCGGCGCGGCCCGAACACGTCCGGCAGGGGATCGACACGGGCGGGCCCGACGCCCACGTAGTACATCGACACCCCCGCGTCGCCGGCCTCCTCGACCGCGTGGGCGACGTCCGCCCAGGCGTAGCGGCCCTCGTAACCCTCGTCGGAGATGAGCCCGTCACCGATGACGATCAGCAGCCGCCGCTCGGAACGCTGCGCCAGCAGACGGCTGGTCAAATGGCGAAGTGGCGCACCGAGTCTGGTGTAGCCGCTGGTGCGCAGGCCCAGTCCGCTGGGCGGCACGAACCGGCGGTCCTCGAAGTCCTTGAGGCAGTGCACCTCGACCCGGTGCCGGGTGTTGCCGGTGAACACGAACACGCCGTGGCGCTCACGGGCGAGCGTCATGGCCCGCGAAAGGGCATCGGCGCAAGTCAGTTCCAGCCGGAAGATGCGTCCGCCGTGCACCCCCAGCGACGAACTGCCGTCGAGCAGCAGGGCGGTGGCGACGTCGCGGCCACTCGGCAGCAGTTCGCGGAAGATGCGCGGCTCGCCGGCCTCACCGGTCGCCAGATCGATGTAGTGGCTGACGTATTGGTCGACGTCGAGGTCCGAGCCGTCCTCGCGGCGGTTGGTCATGGCGCGATGGGTGTGTTCCTCGAACCACTTGCGCACGTCGACGGTGACCGGTGCCGGGTCCCGCATGGGGCGGGCGTGCGCGCGCTCGAGGACGGCCACGTGGTCGGGCAGGAAGCGCTGCGTCCACATGTTCCATTCGGGGTACGGGATGCCGGGCCGGTTCTCGGGGGAGACGCCGGCGTCGTCGTCCTGGGGCCTGCTGGGCGGCGGCAAGTTGGGATTGCGGATGCCGCCGTCGCCGCCGACGGGAACGGAGTAGGGCTGCGGCAGGCGCTTTTGCGTTGAGGTCCATGGCATCCTGCCGAACCGGCGCCGCAGGTTGTCGGCCAGCCCGCGCGGTGTCGTGTGGGCCGCCGGCAGGCCGCCCAGCAGCGGATGGACCGTGAGGGCGCGGGTCGTCCGGGCCAGCGATATCGCCAGGTTGAGCATTTCGACCGCGCCCAGGTCGGCGTCGCGGGCGCACAGGTCGGGCACCGCCCGCCGCAGCTCCGGCAGCAGGCCCGGCCAGCGCCGCGCCATCCAGCCGAGGGCGACGCCGGCTTCGACCAACGTGAGCGCGCACAGCTCGCGCGTCGACAGCTCGTTCAACCGGTAGTCGGTGATGCGCTCCTTCGACGGCGAACACTGCATTGCCACACCGCATGTCAGGGTGCGGCGCGTCCAGCCGGGCTTGGCCGAATCGGGGCCCAAGTCGGGGGCGGGATAGGGGACGTGGACGAACGCCAGGCTCCCGTTCAGGCCGAACGCGCGGCGTTCGCCGGTGACCAGGCGGGCGCCCTCGCGGCGGCCTTCGCTGAACGCGACCGCGGTCACGGCGCAACTCCGTTCGACCGCCATCGCGCCCGCATCCGAACAGTCAGCCATGGGCCGAACCGCCTAGAACGTCCCGATGTTGGAGAACAGCCAATACCAGAACCAGATGACCAGCCCGGTGCCGCCCCAGGCGGCGACGTAACGAAGGATCTCCCAGACATAAGCCACGATCCGACCTCCTCGATGGCGGGTTCCACACCGCCCCTGTGCCGAAGGACTGAAACATTCGAAACATGCGAAACATTCGGTGATACCTGTTGGCCGCCACGTCAATCGGTGAAGATCTCGCGGTTGACGCTGTGCAGGTACGGGATCGCCAGGAACGGGGTGATGTAGAAGATGTCGTACAGCCACCACCCGACGACCGGCAGCACGACGCCGGCGTAGCGCACGTCCGCGAACATGGTCATGTTGAACACGTAGCCGATCCAGATCACCACGCCCATCCAGCAGGTGATCACCATCCATTGGTGGCCCCAGCGCTTCATCTGCAGGAAGCCGATCGCGGCCGCGATCCGCATCGTGAAGACGGTCAGGATGAGGCCGACCTCCCAGGCCTTCTCCCCGGGACCCGCGGCGCCGCCGACCCACAGCTCGTTGTAGTGCCAGAAGTAGCCGGCGTCGAACATGTTGCCCCAGCCGTTGAGCAGCACGCGGGCCAGCAGGGTGTGGTTGGCCACCAGGTCGAGAGCCCACCCGACGGTGTTGATCGCGGCGTCGATGATGACCAGATAACCGATCAGGGTCACGAGCATCGGCCGGACCGACAGCCCCTCGCGCTGTCCCCGGCGCAGCAGCCACACGCCGCGCAGGAACAGCGGCAGGCCGAAGACGCCGAGGGCGGCGGTGCCGATCAACAGGCTCCCGCTGATGAGCCACTTGTCGGCCTGCCGCTGGGCCAGCGCCGACCGCTCCACGTGGTCGTCCAACGCGACGTGGCCTTGCTGCGCCTGCGCCAGATTCACGGGCCCTCCTCGCCGTCAACGCCGGCAGATCAAGTGCGGGTACCACCATAACAAACTGACTATAGTCATCGTAAGCGCGCGGCCGGGAAGACCGGTGGCGGATGCGTCTGTGACATAGCGGCTATGTGGCACTCCTCATCGGAGCGGTTGTATCCCCAAACTGACATCAGTCAGCCGGTCCGACCGTTGACATCGGCTCGGCGGCGTGCCTACGCTGTGCGAACGCTCAGCCGAGGAGTCGCAATGTCGTTGCAGCCGTTGGAATCTTCGACCGACCGCAAATATCGCGTGATCCAGTGGGGCATGGGCAATGTCGGATCGGTGGCGCTGCGCCACTTCATCGGCAACCCCGCATACGAGGTGGTCGGCGTGCTGTGCAACCGCCCGGAGAAGGTGGGCAAGGACGCCGGCGAGCTCGTCGGCACCGCCCCCATCGGCGTGCTCGCCACCACCGACAAGGACGCCATCGAGGCGCTCGACGCCGATTGTGTCTTCTACGCGCCGCTGTGGTCGGATCCCGACGAGGTCTGCCGCCTGCTGCGCGGCGGCAAAAACGTGGTCGCCTCGGGCGGGGCCTGGTGGTACCCAACCGAACACAGCAGGGCCGACATCGACAAGATCGACGCGGCCTGCCGCGAGGGCGGCGTCTCGTTCCACGCGGGCGGCATCAACCCCGGTTTCGCCGGGGACCTGCTCGTGCTGACCCTGGCCCGCATCGTGAGCCGGATCGACGCCATCGACATCTACGAGGTGGTGAACTTCGGCAAGGACACCCTGAAGTATCTGCACGAGATGGGGATGGGCAGCGACCCCGACGAGTTTCGGTCCGGGCCAAATCTTTTGGGCAACGCATGGCCGTTGTTCGCCCAGTCGATGGCCATGGTGGCCGAAGGGTTCGGGAAGGTGGTGGACAAGTACACGACCGAGGTGGATCTGGGCACGGCGACGCGGGACATCCCGTTCGAGGGAGGGCCGACCAGCGACATGCCGGGCTTCAAGGGCGTGATCAAGAAGGGCACCGTCGCCTCCCAGCATCACAAGTGGACGACGTGGGTGGACGGCAGGCCCTTCATGACGTTCCACGAGATGTACACCATGGACGAATACGACGCCATTGAGCCGCAACCGGATTGGGGCGGTCACTATCACTACCGCATCGTGATCCGGGGCGACGAGCCCACCGAGTTGATCCTGCAAGCACCGCCGGATGCCAGCGGCAACTATCCCAAGCCCGGGTACACCTGGACCGCGATGGGCCCGGCCAACACGATTCCGGCGGTGTGCGACGCCGCCCCGGGGTTCCTCACGCACAAGGAACTCGGGCTGGTGTCGCTGCGCGGCCTCGTGCGCTCCTAGGGCGCCAGGCTGCGCAGCGTCCGCGCGACGTAGTCTTCGAGCAGCGCGTTGCCCGTCGGCCACCCGGTCGTGGTGACCAACAGCGCGTAGAGGCCCAGCAGGAAGAACACCGCGCTGTTCATCGGGTTGACGTCGGCGGCCGTCTCACCGCGCTCCTGAGCGTCGGCGATCTCCTGGGCGACCGCGACGATCAACGGGTGATCCCGGCCGTCCTCGGCGGGCGGCCGCGTGGGTGAGAAGTGCAGCGCCAGAAAGTCTTTGAAGAGCAGATCGCCCAGCCGGCGCTCCAACCCGACCACCATCCGGACGGCCTCGTTCAGGGTCGCCGAGAGGTCGTGCTTGGACTTGAGGAACTGTGCCAGCTGCTTGGCCATGCGCTCCTCTTCGCGGCGCTCCAGCTCGAGCAGCACATGCTCCTTGGTCGGGAAGTGGAAGAAGAAGGTGCCGTGAGCGACCCCGGCCGCGGCGACGATCGTGCTGACGTCGGCGTCGGTCATCCCGGACCTGGTGAACTCGGCGATCGCGGCGCCCAACAACCGCTCCCTGGTCTGCAGGCGCTTCGCCTCACGCGCAGATAGCTTGTCCGCCACCGCCATTTCAGTCCTCACGGTTGACCCGGCTCGTCCGACAGCTTCGAGAGTATCTCATCGGCGCGCCGCACATTCGTTGACTTTAGTCAGAAAGCGCCCTTAGATTGGACCCCGCCCCCGTCGCCGTCGATTAAAGGAGCCAGCATGGCGTTGGAGCAGTTCCGGCTGGATGGCCAGGTAGCGATCGTCACGGGCGCCGGTAAGGGGGTTGGCGCCGGCATCGCCCGGGTGCTGGCCGAGGCCGGCGCCACGCTGGTCGGTACGGCACGTACGGAGGCGGATATCGTCGGCACGATCAAGGGGATCGAAGACGCCGGCGGCAAGGGGCTGGCGCTCGTCGCGGACGCGATGAGCCGCCCGGACGGCGAACGGGTCGTGAACACCGCCATGGAGCGCTTCGGCCGGATCGACATCCTCGTCAACAACGTCGGCGGCTCCACGTACGCCCGGTTTTTGGACATCACCGACGAGGATTTCCGGCACACCTTCGACTGGTGCGTGACCTCCGCCTTCATCATGAGTCAGCTCGCGGCCCCGCACATGCTCGCCGCCGGGCGCGGCTCCATCGTCAACATCTCGTCGGGTTCCGCCCGGTTCGGCATTCGCGCCTTGACCGCCTACTGCGTGGCCAAGGGCGCCCTGGAATCGCTCACCCGCGCGATGGCGCAGGAACTGGCGCCGAAGATTCGGGTCAACGCCATCGCGCTCGGTTCGTTCGCCACCGACGGCCTGCAGAGCAGCCTGGACCTGATGCCGGGTTCGCTGGAGAAGATGCAGGAGGCCACGCCGCTGCATCGGCTGGGCGACGTCGAGGACCTCGGGCGCCTTACGGTGTATCTGTGCACGCGCGACTGCTACGCCACCAACGCCATCTTCCACGTCGACGGCGGCATCGACTCGAACAACTCGCCGCTGCCGATACCGGACTACTGAGGTGACCTGGCGAAGGAGAAGCGGGCGGTGCGCAAGGTAATTCAGTTCTCGACGGGCAATGTGGGGCGGCACTCGTTGCGCGCCATCATCGGCAGGCCGGATCTGCAGCTGGTCGGCGTGCACGCCGCCGGCACAGACAAGATCGGTAGGGACGCGGCCGAGCTGTGCGGGCTGGACGAGCCGACCGGCGTCCTGGCCACGGACGACGTCGACGCCCTGGTGGGCCTCGGCGCCGATTGCGTGGTGTACACCTCGCAGGGCGAGACGCGGCCCATGGAGGCCATCGAGCAGATGGCCAAGTTCCTCGCGGCGGGAACCAACGTGGTTGGCACGTCGCTGGTCTGGCTGGTCACGCCCCGCCACGCCGAGGACTGGTTGCGGGTGCCGTTGGAACAGGCGTGCGAGGCCGGCGACGCGTCGCTGTACGTCAACGGAATCGACCCGGGCTTCTCCGGCGACACGCTGGTGCACTCGGCGGTCAGCCTGACCACCCGCGTCTCGTCGATCACCGTTCAGGAGATCTTCGACTATGGAAACTACGACGACGCCGAGTTCACCGGTGCCGCAATGGGGTTCGGCTCCGCGCCGGACGACGACTCGCCGATGATGTTTCTGCCCGGGGTGATCGTGTCGATGTGGGGAGGTCAGGTCCGCAGCCTGGCGGACAATCTCGACATCAAACTGGACGACGTGCGCCAACGTGTCGAACCTTGGTACACGCCGGAACGCATCGACTGCACGATGATGACCGTGGAGCCCGGGCGGATGGCCGCCGTGCGGTTCGCCACCGAGGGCGTGCGCGACGGCACGCCGGTGATCACCCTCGAGCACGTCACCAGGCTCACCCGGGCCGCGGCGCCGGACTGGGAGTTTCCGCCTGACGGGCACACCGGCGTGCACCGCGTCGTCGTCGAGGGCGAACCGCGGGTGGAGATCAACACCCACGTCAGCCACCCACTGTTCGATTCCACTGACGCCGGCTGCATTTCGACGGCGGGCCGCGTGGTCAACGCGATCGATTGGGTGTGCCGCGCGCCCCGGGGTCTGATCGCCGTGGATGACGTTCCCCTGTCGGCGACGATGCGCGGCCTGATGTGGAACGGGCGGTGACGAATTCGCCGCCGGGGCGGGTTGCCGGGAAACGTGTGCTCATCACCGGCGCCGCCCGCGGTTTGGGCCGCAGCCATGCCGTGCGCCTCGCGGAAGAAGGCGCTGACCTCATTCTGGTCGATATCTGTCAATCCCTGCCGCAGATCGACTACCCGCTGGCCAGCGAGGACGACCTCGCCGAGACCGTACGACTGGTGAGGGAGTTCGGCCGTCGCTGCGTGAGCCGCGTCGTCGACGTCCGTGACGACGTGGAGTTGCGCTCGGCTGTCGATGACGGCGTCAGCGAGCTGGGCGGGCTGGACGGTGCGGTGGCCAATGCCGGCGTGTTGACGTCGGCGCCCTGGGACAGAACAACACTCGATCAGTGGCGCACGGTGGTCGACATCGATCTCATCGGGGTGTGGAACACCTGCGCGGCGGCGATACCGCACCTGCTCGAGCAGGGAGGCGGCAGTCTGGTCAACATCAGTTCCGCGGGCGCCATGAAAGGTTTCCCGCTACAGATGCCTTACACGGCCGCGAAATATGGTGTCGTGGGTTTGACATTGGGATTGGCCAACGAACTGGCCGCCCAGAACGTGCGCGTGAATGCGGTGCTTCCCACCGGTTGCCATACCGGCATGATCCCGCCGTCGTTCGGCGTCGCGCTGGGCGAGCAAAGGCCCGACCTGATACCGATCTTCGTCAACGCGATGCCCACGCCGGCCGTCGAGCCCGCCGACGTCAGCAACGCGGTGCTGTTCCTGCTCTCCGACGAGTCCCGGTATGTGACGGGGCTGCAGTTCAAGGTCGACGCCGGGGTGACCATCAACTAGGACCGTCAGAGCGGCCAGCTGTGGGGGCCCACCTCATAGCGCAGCTCCGCGACCGGGGGCAGCGGCAGGCGCTCGTCGATGGAGATCGCGTCGACGACGAGGGCGACATAGCGCCGCCAGCCGTCGCTGCGCGCGTCCATCGTCGACAGGACGCCGAAGAGCATCGCCACCAGGCGCGGGAGGTCGTCGGCCACCAGGTCGGCGCGGACCCGGCCGGCGCGCTGGCCCTCGCGGACCAGCTCGCCGAGCGCGGCGTTGAGCGACACCGAGATGTCGGGCGTGAGGGAGCCGGCCCGGCGCGCGGCGGTCAGCAGGTTGTGTTCGCGGGCCCCCAGCGAGATCGCCGCCTCGATCAATTGGGTGAGGCCGCGCAGCGGGTCGTCGGCGCGGCGGGCGGCATCGATCACCGGCGTGAGATCCTCGGCGATGCTCTGGTCCAGGGCGGCCCGGACCAGGTCGGCCTTCGTCGGAAACCTGCGGTAGAGCGTTCGCTCGCCGACACCGGCGCGCCGCGCGACCGCTTCCACCGGCGCGTCGGGCCCCAGCTCGCCGTAGACGTCGCGCGCCGCACGGAGGATGCGCTCGACGTTGCGGGCCGCGTCCGCCCGCAACGGCCGATCCTCGACCTCCTCAACCGTCGTCATGGACCCAGCCTAACTGACAGTTGACTGCCAACAAGCCTTCACTCTACCCTGTAGAACTGGCAGACACCTGACAGTTAGTGGGAAATGCGGCCTATGGCAATGCCTTCCGAGCCTTACGAGCCTTCCGAACCTTCCGTGTCGTCCGAATGCGGTCGGGACGCCGATCTTCCTATGCTGCCCATAGAGCGGGACTCGCGCTGCCCGTTGGCGCCCCCGGCGGAGTTCACGGAGTGGCGGGCGCGGCCCGGGCTGCGCCGGGCGATGTTCGGCGGCAACCCGATCTGGGTGGTCAGCCGCTACCACGACATCAGGGCGGCGCTGCTCGATCCGCGCCTGTCCGCCAAGACCATTCCGGACTCCATCATGCCGACGGACGACGACAACAAGGTCCCGGTGATGTTCGCACGCGCCGACGACCCCGAGCATCATAGGTTGCGGCGCATGCTGACCACCAATTTCACCTTCCGGCGCTGCGAGTCGATGCGCCCCCAGATCCAGGAAATGGTCGACCACTATCTCGGCGAGATGGTCGCAACCGGGGCACCGGCCGACCTGGTGCGCGAATTCGCCTTGCCGGTGCCGTCTTTGGTGATCGCGTTGCTGCTGGGGGTGCCGCCGGAGGATCTTGCGCTCTTCCAGCACTACACGACCGTCGGGCTGGACCCGAAGTGCGCCGACGAGGAGAGGGGCCGCGCCTTCGCGGCGATGTACGCCTATATCGAGGAGCTGATCCTGCGCAAGGAGCGCGAACCCGGCGACGACCTGATCAGCCGCCTGCTCACCGAATACGTGGCCACGGGCAAGCTCGACCATGCCACCACGGCCATGAACAGCGTGATCATGATGCAGGCCGGCCACGAGACCACCGCCAACATGATCGGGTTGGGAACGGTTGCGCTGCTTGACCATCCCGACGTGTTCGAACGGCTCGGACGCACCGACGACCCCGCCGTCATCGCCAACGTCGTCGAGGAGCTGATGCGCTATCTCAGCATCGTGCACAGCCAGGTCGACCGGGTGGCGACCGAGGACCTCACGATCGGCGGCCAGCGGATCCGCGCGGGGGAGTTCGTCATCATGAACCTGCCCGCGGGGAACTGGGACGCCGAGTTCGTCGACGACCCGGAGACGTTCGACCCCGACCGAAACCCCCGCGGACACCTGGGTTTCGGCTACGGTGTGCACCAATGCATCGGGGCCAACCTGGCCCGTGTCGAGATGCAGGTCGCGTTCGCCACGCTGGCGCGCAGGCTGCCCGGCCTGAAGTTGGCGGTGCCCCTGGATGAGTTGCAGTTCAAGCGGGCCAACATCTATGGCCTGAAGGAGCTCCCGGTCAGCTGGTGACGATGTCATCCCCCGAGCTGCGCTTCGACGACCGGGTCGCCGTCATCACCGGCGCCGGCGGCGGACTGGGCCGGCAGTACGCGCTGCTGCTGGCGGCGCGGGGCGCGCGCGTCGTCGTCAACGACACCGGGGGATCGGTGACCGGGGATGGCGCGGACGGTGAGGCGGCGAACGCCGTGGTCGCGGAGATCCGCCGCAGCGGCGGCCAGGCGGTTGCCGACGCACACAGCGTGGCGAGCCCCGAAGGCGGGCAGGCGATCATCGACACCGCGCTGCGCGCCTGGGGGCGGGTGGACATCGTGATCAACAACGCCGGGATCGTCGGTGACGCGCCCTTCGAGGACATGACCTCCGATCGGCTCGACCCCCTGGTCGACGTGCATCTGAACGGCGCGTTCTACGTGACGCGACCGGCGTGGACGGTGATGCGCGACCGGCGCTACGGCCGCATACTCAACACCTGCTCGGCCGCCGGAATCCTTGGCGCCGAACGGATGAGCAACTACGGGGCGGCCAAGACCGGCCTGATCGGTTTCACCCGCGCGCTCGCCGCCGAGGGCGCCGAGCACCACATCAAGGTCAACGCGATCGCCCCGATCGCCTCCACCCGGATGATGGCGCACTCGGTCGACGGCGCGACCGGCGGACCGGTCGCCGAAGGCGACGCGGCGGCCCAGGCGGTGCTGGATGACCTTGTCGGACAGTATCTTCGGCGATTGGACCCGGCACTGGTGGCCCCGGTCGCGGCGTTCCTGACGCACCGCGAGTGCCCGGTATCCGGAGAGATCTTCACCGTCGGCGCCGGGCACGTCGCGCGATTTTTCATCGGCAGGACGCGGGGCTTCCACCGCGACGGCCTGTCCGTCGAGGACGTGCGCGACCACCTCGACGAGATCCGCGACGAAGCCGGCTACACCGTGCCGGGCGGACCCGCCGACGAGATGCGCGAGCTGTTCGCCACGCTCGCGGCGCCCAACGTCGAGTAGTTGAGGCGGAAACGGCGGATTTCTCGCAACAAGTCGACGCCGGGCCTCGGGGCGCTCAGCAGCGGAACGCCGCGCCGACGCCGTCCGGCGGCGGCACCGGCTTCAAACAGCCGAACGGCTGGATGCCCGCGGCGGCGTAACGCACCGCCGACTGGTGGGCGTAGTTCACGCAGAACAGGCCCGCCTGGTCCGCGCGGCACCGGTAGTCGCCGAACGACAGCGAATCCCCGTCGGCGAGCTCGGGCCCGTTGCCGTTGATGAAGGGGCCTGGGTCGGCGCGTGCCGACCCGACCTGCAGGCTGGTTCCGTCGAAATCGACCCAGCCGGCCTTCCAGTCGCCGTAGGCAGTCTCGGGGCGGGGCGGGGGGTTGGTCAGGTTCACCAGGCACGCCAGCGCGCCGCCGGTGTGCTGGGAATCGGTCATGCACGAGACGGCGCCGGACGCCGCCGCCAGCGCGATGTCGGCGCCCAGCGGGGTGCTGGCGCCGTCGCGCGTCGCGCTGTGATAGCGGCCCGGGTCGGCGGGGTGACCCGCCTCGATCCACGCGATGACGTCGGAGACCGCGGCGCCGGCCGCGGGCGCGGCGGACGGGGCGGGCGGCTTGCCGCCCGACGGCCCGGTCGTGCCCGGGGCGGAAGGAGATGCCCCCGCCGACGTCGGCGTGGTGGTTTGCGGCTGACCCGAGTTCCCCGGGTGCGAGCATCCGGCGAGCAGCAACGTCGTGGCGAGAAGCGCGGCGATCCGCATCCCGCCAGGCTAGCCGCCACGCGCCGGGATTCGGCCGCTACCCGCACGGTGCGCCCGCGGTGTCGGTTACCGTCACTGGTATGCATGAGCGCACCACGCGCGCCCGCACCACCGCGGGCATCGTCGAGGGCTTCACCCGCGACGGCGTGCACCGCTGGCGATCCATCCCGTACGCCCGCCCGCCTGTGGGGCGGCTGCGCCTGCGGGCGCCGCGTCCGGCGCCGCCGTGGTCGGGCGTGCGCCACTGCCACGGCTTCGGCAATTGCGCGCCGCAGCAGCGCCGCTACACCATGCTGGGCTTGGGTCGCTACCAGCCCACGAGCGAGGACTGCCTCACCCTCAACGTCGTCGCCCCGGAGGCCGCGTCCGACGCGCCGCTGCCGGTGATGGTGTTCATCCACGGCGGCGGCTACATCCTGGGCAGCTCGGCCACGCCGCTTTACGACGGCGCCGCGCTGGCGCGGCGCGGTTGCGTGTACGTGTCGGTCAACTACCGCCTGGGCGCGCTGGGTTGCCTGGACCTGTCGTCGCTGTCGACACCCGAGGTCCCCATCGACAGCAACCTGTACCTGCGCGACCTCGTGCTGGCGCTGCAGTGGGTGCGGGACAACATCGCCGAGTTCGGCGGCGACCCGGGCAATGTCACCATTTTCGGCGAAAGCGCGGGGGCGTGCATCACCGCCACGCTGTTGGCCGTGCCCGCCGCCGAGGGCCTGTTCGCCCGGGCGATCTCGGAGAGCCCGGCGTCGGGGCTGGTGCGCCCGAAGGAGGTCGCCGACGAATTCGCCACCCGGTTCGCCCGCCTGCTCGGCGCGCGCACCGGGAACGCCGCCGACGCGCTGATGCGGGCGTCGGCGGCGCAGATCGTCGCGGCCCAGCACCGGCTCATCGACGACGGCATGGAGAACCGGCTGGGCGCCTTCCCCATCGGCCCGAGCTTCGGCGACGACACCCTGCCCGTCGAGCCCG
Organism: Mycobacterium alsense; assembly: GCF_002086635.1. Classification (GTDB taxonomy): domain Bacteria; phylum Actinomycetota; class Actinomycetes; order Mycobacteriales; family Mycobacteriaceae; genus Mycobacterium; species Mycobacterium alsense. Next base: position 101,622 of record NZ_MVHD01000013.1, read on the forward strand.
TCGAGGCCATACGGCGCGGCCGGGCGCACCGGGTGCCGCTCATCGTGGGCACCAACGCCGAGGAGGGCCGGCTGTTCACCCGGTTCCTCAAGATGCTGCCGACGAACGAGTCGATGATCGAGGAACTGCTGGCCGACACGGAACCGGGTGCCCGCGAACGCATTACGGCCGCCTACCCCGACTATCCCGCGCCCGCCGCGTGCATCCAGCTCGGCGGCGACTTCGCGTTCAGCTCGGCGGCCTGGCAGCTCGCCGAGGCCCACTGCGGCCACGCGCCCACCTACCTGTACCGGTACGACTACGCCCCGCGCACCCTGCGCTGGACGGGCCTGGGGGCGACGCACGCCACCGAGTTGCTGGCCGTCTTCGACGTCTACCGCACCCGGTTCGGCGCGCTGCTGACCGCCGCCGCCGATCGTCGCGCCGCCCTGCGGGTCAGCAACGAGGTGCAGCGGCGGTGGCGGTCGTTCGGCCGCACGGGGTCGCCGGGCGACGACTGGCCCGCTTACACCCTCGCCGACCGCGCCGTCATGGTCTTCGACCGCAAGACCCGGGTCGAGTTCGACCCCCACCCGCACCGCCGAATCGCCTGGGACGGTTTCTCCCTTGCCCAGTGACCTGGCACGCTGACGCTCATGCACGCCGACACCGAGCAAGTCATCGAACGCCCCGGTGATCTCACCGCCGCCTGGCTGGCCGCCGCCATCGGGACCGGACCCATTTCCGATTTCGCTGTGGAGCGCATCGGCACCGGCCAGATGAGCGAGTGCTATCGGGTCCGCCTGACCTACGCACATCAAGAAGCCGGCTGGCCCGCGTCGGTGGTGCTCAAGGTCGCGGCCTCCGACCCGGTGAGCCGGCAGACGGGGTCGGCGCTGGGCCTCTACGAGCGCGAGGTCCGCTTCTACGGCGACATCGCCCCGCGGCTGGGCGGGCCCATCGCGCCGTGCTACCACGCCGCCCTCGACACCGCGACGGGCGTGTTCGACCTGTTGCTCGGCGATGCCGGGCCGGCCGTCGTCGGTGACGAAATCGCGGGCGCCACAACCGAACAAGCCCACATCGCGGTCGTCGAGTTGGGGCGGCTGCACGGCCCGCTGCTGGGGGACACCACGCTGGCCGAGGCGCCCTGGCTGAACCGGGACGCGCCCCTGAACCAGGCCATGATCGCGACGCTGTACGCCGGCTTCGTCGAGCGGTACGGCGACCTGATCGCGCCGGAGCACCGGGTGGTGTGCGAGCGCCTGGTGGCCGCGTTCGACGGCTACCTCGCCCAAGAGTCGGAGCCGGACCGCATCCGGGGGCTGGTGCACGGCGACTACCGGCTGGACAACCTCCTGTTCGGCACCGCGGGTGCCGACCGCGCCCTGACGGTGGTCGACTGGCAGACCGTCGCCTGGGGGCCGGCGCTCACCGACCTGTCCTACTTCCTCGGCTGCGCCCTGCGCACCGAGGACCGCCGCGAGCGCTACGACGAACTGCTGGGCGCCTACCACGAGGCGCTGGGCACCCACCCGCCGATCGGCCTCGCCGACGTCGCCGAAGGCGTGCGGCGCCAAAGCTTTTTCGGCGTGATGATGGCGATCGTCTCGTCGATGCTGGTGGAGCGCACCGACCGCGGCGACCGGATGTTCATGACGATGCTGCAACGCAACTGCGACCACGTGCTCGACACCGACGCGCTGGCCACGCTGCCGGTTGCCGCGCCGGACGCGGCGGCGCCCGAGCCGCTGCGCCCGTCGGAGGACGACGAACTCGCGCACGCCCCGACCGCCGAACCGCTGTGGAGCGAGAGCTGGTACGCCGACTTCATCGACGCCGCACAGGGTTTGGGCGGTTGGTTCCGCATCGGCCTGATCGCGAATCAGAAGAAGGCCTGGGTGCACGCGCTGCTGTGCGGGCCCGAGATGCCGACGGTGGCCGTCGCCGACGCCGAGGTCGCGCTCCCGACCGACCCGTGGGCGGTGCGCACCGACGCCTTCGAGGCGGGCCACTCCGCCACCGTCCCGCTGCGGGCCTACCGAGTCGACGTGCGCGGGCGTGGGGAGGCTTACCCCGACCCGTCGGCGCTGCTGCGCGGTGAGCCGGGAACCCCCGTCGAGGTGACGATGAACCTGGTGTGGACCACCGACGGCGCGCCGTACAAGTACCGGGTGACCACGCGCTACGAGATCCCTTGCACCGTATCGGGAACCGTCACGGTCGACGGCACCAGCTACCGGCTCGACGCGGTCCCCGGGCAGCGCGATCACTCGTGGGGCGTGCGCGACTGGTGGAGCATGGACTGGATCTGGACCGCGCTGCACCTCGACGACGGCACCCACCTGCACGGGGTGAACATCCGGATTCCGGGCGCCCCGGAGTTCAGCATCGGCTACGCCCAGAAGCCCGGCGGCGCCGACGTGACGGTCACCGAGCTGGCAACCGTCGCCTCGCGGGAGGCCTTCGACGCCAACGGGTTACCCCTGGACGCGGCGCTGAACCTGAGCCCCGGCGAGATCGCCGCGGACCTCGAGGTGCGCGGCCACGCGCCGGTGCGCCTGACCGCGGACGACGGGCGGGCCAGCCAGTTTCCGCGCGCCTGGGCCAGCGTCCGCACCGCGGATGGCCGCAGCGGCGTCGGCTGGGTGGAATGGAACCGCCACCGAGCCGAGTAGGCGCCGCGCCACCCGTCGTCGTGATGGGCGTCTCGGGATCGGGCAAGTCGACGGTGGGGGCGGCGCTGGCCCGGCGGCTGGGGGTGCCCTTCATCGACGCCGACACCCTGCACCCGCCGGCCAACATCGCCAAGATGGCCGCCGGTGAGCCGCTCACCGACGACGATCGCCGTCCCTGGCTGGACAGGGTCGGCGAATGGCTGGCCGCCCACCGCGACGGCGGCGTGGTGAGTTGCTCGGCGCTCAAACGCACCTACCGCGATCGGCTTCGGGCGCACTGCCCGCCCGTGACCTTCCTGCACCTGCGCGGTTCACCGGAACTCATCGGCGCCCGGTTGGCCGCGCGGCTCGGGCATTTCATGCCGGCCGCGCTGCTGCGCTCGCAGTTCGACGCGTTGGAGCCGTTGGGCGCCGACGAGGACGGCATGACCGTCGATGCCGGTCGGGGCGTCGACGCGATCGTCGCCGCGTTCGTGGCGGGGGACTAATCGATGTACACGCTCGCGGTCGGGCTCATCGTGGCATCGCACTTCGCCTTCATCGGGTATGTCGTGGCCGGCGGCTTCCTCGCGCTGCGCTGGCGGTGGACGATGTGGCTGCATGTGCCCGCGGTGCTCTGGGGCGCGGCCATCGCCACGAACCGGACGGACTGCCCATTGACGTGGGCGGAACGCTGGGCCCGCCACCACGCCGGTTTGCCGCCACTGCCACCCGGGGGTTTCATCGCCCACTACGTCACCGGAACGCTTTATCCGGCGGGCTGGCTGGTGGGCGTCCAGCTCGCCGCTTTCGCTCTCGTGGCGGTGTCGTGGGCGCTGTACGTGCGCGGCCGCTAGCGCCCGCTAAAGCCGATCGATCGCGTGGTTACCAGGGGCGCCGGCGACGGGACGGCTTGACCCCGTCCTCGACGCGCTCGCGCGCGGCGTCGGCCAGTTGGCTGCCGCGCGCGGCGGCCTCGCTGGCGAACTGGCTGCCCCGCAGCCGCGCGATCTCCGCGAGTTCAACGCCGCGGTCGCGGGCCACGTCGGCCAGCTCTTCGCCGCGCTTGCGCGCCTTCTTCGCCAGGGGAGCGCCCCGCTCTGCGGCCGTGCCCGCGAGTTCCTCGCCGCGCTTGCGCGCCCTCTTCGCCAGCGGGGCACCCCTTTCCGCGGCGGTTTCGGCCAATTCGCGGGCCCGCTCGAGGGCGGCCTCGGCGTACGGGGCGCCCCGCTCGGCGGCCGTGCTGGCCAGTTCGCGCCCGCGTTCGAGCGCGGCCCCGGCGTAGGGCGCGCCCTTCTCGGCGGCGGTGCCGGCCAGTTCGCGGCCGCGCTCGGCGCCGACGTGCAGGCCGCGCGCGATCTTCTCCCCGAGCTCACCGAAGTCGGCGTCGAAAGCGTGGGACTCCGCGGATCCGGGGAGCGCCGAAGACACCCGCTCGGAGAGCCGTTCGGCGGCCCGGCGGCCCCGCCACCCCAGCGACGGCCGGCCCGCCGTGTCGGCGGACGCGATCATCAGCCCGCCCAACAGGCTGAGGTCGGTCAGAAAGTCCTTGCGCTTCTGCGCTTTGAGCTGCGGGTCGCGCTCGCTCCAGAACATGTGCGCGCCGAGGTTGGCCGGGAGCACGGTCAGGGCGAGGGCCGCCGACGCGGCGCGCGGCGCCTTGCCGGTGGCGAGCAGCAAGCCGCCGCCGATCTGGACGGCCGCGGTGATCTGCGCGAAGGTCTGGGGATCGCTGGGAATCCGGCTGCCCACGGGGTCCGGCAGCGCCCGCAGGCCATCCACGGTCGGCGCCGCGGCCTCGGCCGCCGGCTTGGGATTGCGCAGCGAGTCGATGCCTTGGCCGACGAACACCGCTGACAAAAGGGGCCTCGCGATTCTGCGGAACAACATGGCAGCTGGGTTACCCCGACGACCCGCAAACAAACCGCCCGCGTATCGGCCCAGCTCGCGGCCGCCCGCGCGAGGATAGGGTGGAGCGCGTGCGAGCGTTGATCATCGTCGACGTGCAAAACGACTTCTGCGAGGGCGGCTCGCTGCCGGTGCGCGGCGGCGCGCGCCTGGCGTCCGCCATCGACGAATACGTGGTCGGCGGGCCGGGCTACGACCACGTCGTGGCGACACAGGACTTTCACATCGACCCGGGCGACCACTTTTCCGACCGGCCCGACTACTCGTCGTCGTGGCCCCCGCACTGCGTCGCGGGAACCCCGGGCGCAGATTTCCGTCCCGAGCTCGACCCCGCCCGGATCGAGGCGGTGTTCCGCAAGGGCGCCCACGCGGCGGCCTACAGCGGCTTCGAGGGCGCTGACGAAACCGGGACCCCGCTGCTCGAATGGTTGCGCCGGCGCGAGGTCGACGAGGTCGACGTGGTCGGCATCGCCACCGACCACTGTGTCCGGCGCACCGCCGAGGACGCGGCGCGGGCCGGCCTGACCACCAGGGTGCTGCTGGACCTGACCGCGGCCGTGGCGCCGGAGTCGGCCGACGAGGCGCTGGCGGCGATGCGGTCGGCCGGCGTCGAACTGGTCGGCGGCCCGTGATGGTGGTGCCGCTGAATCGTGAACGCCTGCTCGCCGCGGTGGAGCGGTCGCCGCAGGCGGCCGCGGCACACGACCGCGCCGGGTGGACCGGGCTGTTCAGCGACGACGGCCGGGTCGAGGACCCGGTCGGGTCGCGCCCGCACGTGGGGCACGCCCAGATCGGGCGCTTCTACGACACTTTCATCGGCCCGCGCGACATCACGTTCCACCGCGACCTCGACATCGTGTTCGGCACCGCCGTGCTGCGCGACCTCGAACTCGAGGTGTCGATGAGCGCCGCGGTGACGATGCACATCCCGGCGCTGCTGCGCTACGACCTCCGAGAGGCCAACGGGGACTGGCGGATCGCCCGATTGCGCGCCTATTGGGAGCTGCCGGCGATGGTGCAGCAGTTCCTGCGAACCGGGTCGCGCGCCGCCGCGCCCGCCGTGCAGCTGTCGCGCGGACTGCTGGCCAATCAGGGGCTGCGGGGGAGCCTCGGATTCCTGGCCGGCTTCCGGCGGGCCGGCGCGCGGCACAAGAGGCTGGCGGAGGCATTCCTCGGCGCCGTCGCCGCCAACGACGAAGCCGGCGCGTTGCGGCCGCTGTCCTCAACGGCCGCAATGACTTTGGGCGACCCCGATCACGGGGACCGGCTCGACGCCGCCGAACTCGTCGAGCGGCTCGAAGGGGTCAGCTGGACCAAGGTGATCGGCGCGGGCAGCACCGTCGCGGCGTCGGTCACCACGGCACACGGGCGCGGCATTCTGTTCGTCGACGTGGCGCGGCGACCCAACGCGATCGACGCGGTCCGCTACTTTCCCGCTTAACCCGCCTGATAAGCCGCCCGTTCGCGCGGGTCAGCGCGCGACCATCAGCGCCAGCGTCGCCGCCGACAGGCCGAGGTAGGCGCCGGGAAACGCGATGTTGTAGAGGACCCGGGCCTTGATATGCGTGACGACGGCGCCGACGAAGAACGCCACCAGGCCGGCGGCGGCCGCGATCCCCAGCGCCGGCAGCCCGAGCAGCCCGGTCACGAGCCCGACGGCCCCGGCCAGCTTCACCCAGCCCAGCGCCGGTAACCACGACCGCGGCACCCCGACCTCGGCCGAGTTCGCCACAACGAATCCGGCGGGGATCAGATCGGCGACCGCGATGGCGGCGGTGACGGCGGCGGTCGCCAGCGTCACGACGAGGTACGCGGTGTTCAGGTGCGACATCGGATCTCAACCCCTTGGCTGACAGCTGTTTCCGGTGTTTCGGCAACGGCGAGCCGAATGGCGACGGCGCACGCCGCGACGCACAATCGATAGGGTCATGGTGCTGGTCTCCTTTTTGCGACAGAGAGTTCGATGGATGCGGTCATCTTCTTGACGACTCCCACGCAGGAAAGGTGACCCATGAGCGCACCCCGGGGACTTGTGGATCTCGCGCGACGGTTCGACGCGGATCGACCACACCTGAGGTCGGTGGCGTATCAGCTGCTCGGCTCGGCGGCAGACGCCGACGACGCCGTGCAGGCGGCGTGGCTAAAAGCCAGTCGTTCGGACGCCGGCGAGATCACCAACCTCACCGGATGGTTCACCACGATCACCGCGCGCGAGGCGATCGACCAACTTCGGGTGCGCAAGCGGCGCGCCGAGCGACCCCTCGCCGATCCCGATGAGCTGGACCGGCTCGCCGCGGCCGCGGCGCCCGCGGATGAGGCCGCCCTGCTGGCCGACTCCGTCAGTCAGGCGCTGCTCGTCGTGCTCGACCGGCTCTCGCCCGCGCAGCGTGTCGCGTTCGTGCTGCACGACGCGTTCGCCATGCCGTTCGAGGAGATCGGCGGCCTGCTGGGCCGCTCGCCGGCGGCCGCCAAGAAGCTCGCCAGCCGGGCCCGCGCGCGGCTGCACGCCCCTCCCGCCGCCCCGCCCGGCCGCGCGGTCCGGCACCTCGAGGTCGTGCAGGCGTTTCTGGCGGCCTCGGCCGGCGGCGACATCGCCACGCTGCTCGAACTGCTGGCTCCCGACGTGGTCCGCCGGGTCGATCCGGCGCTGGTCGGCAAGGAGGTGCCGACCGAGCTGCGCGGGGCGCGGCGCGTCGCCGAGGAGACCCGCCGCTTCGCCGGGCGCGCGCGGGCCGGTGCCGTCCTGCTCGTCGACGGCCTGCCGGGCATCGTGATCGCCCCGCGCGGGCGCCCGCAGGTCCTGTTGCGGATCGGCATCGGGGCCGACGACCGCATTCACACCGTCGACATCACCGGCAATCCCGACGACCTGCGCCGGGCCGTCCTCGCGCTCCCCGCACCAGCCCAGGGGGCGCGCGATGCCGGATAGGCCGTTCGGGCGGCGCGGGCTGCTGCGGGGCGCCGGGGCGCTCGCGGCGGCCTCGATGGCCGCCCCCTGGGTCGGCGGCTGCGCCCCCGACGACGACGCGCTGACGTTCTTCTTCGCGGCCAACCCGGAGGAGCGCGACGCCAGGATGCGCATCGTCGACGAATTCCAGCGCCGCCACCCCGACATCAAGGTCCGGGCCGTCCTGTCCGCCCCGGGCGTGATGCAGCAGCTGTCGACGTTCTGCGCCGGCGGCCGGTGCCCCGACGTCCTGATGGCCTGGGACCTGACCTACGCCGAGCTGGCCGCCCGGGGGGTGCTGCTGGACCTCGACACCATGCTCGCCCACGATCGGGCTTTCGCAACGCAACTCGCCGCGGACGGCATCTCGTCGTTGTACGAGACCTTCACGTTCAACGGGGGGCAGTACGCGCTCCCGGAGCAGTGGTCCGGGAACTACCTGTTCTACAACAAAAGGCTGTTCGCCGACGCGGGCGTCCCGGCGCCGCCCCGACGGTGGGACCAACCATGGAACTGGGGCGAATTCCTTGACACCGCAACCGCTCTCACCAAGCGGGACCGATCCGGGCGCACCACCCAGTGGGGGTTCGTCAACGTGTTCGTTTCGTACTATTCGGCGGGGTTGTTCGCCATGAACAACGGCGTGCCGTGGTCCACCCCGCTGAAAAACCCGGCCCACTTCAACTTCGGCGACGACGCCTTCATCGAGGCGGTGCAGTTCTACGCCGACCTGGCCAACAAGCACCGCGTGGCGCCCAACGCCTCCGACGTGCAGTCGATGTCCACGCCGGACCTGTTCGCCTCGGGCAAGGCGGCGATCGCGCTGGGCGGCCACTGGCGCCACCAGACTTTCGTCCGCGCCGAGGGCCTGGATTTCGACGTCGCCCCGCTGCCGGTGGGGCCGCGCCGCCAGGGGCAGCCCGCGCGCTCCAACATCGGCTCCACCGGGCTGGCCATCTCGTCGAGCAGCCGCCGCAAGGAACAGGCATGGGAATTCGTGAAATTCGCGACCGGCCCGGAGGGGCAGGCGCTGATCGGTGAGTCCAACCTCTTCGTGCCGGTACTGCGGTCGGCGCTCGGCTCTGCCGGCTTCGCCGCGGCCCACCACAGGGTCGGCAACCAGGCGGTGCTCACCGAGGGACCGGAGTATTCCGACGGGTTGCCGGTCACCCCGGCGTGGGAGAAGATCGTTGCGCTGATGGACCGCAACTTCGGTCCGGTGTTGCGCGGATCCCGTCCCGCGACGTCGCTGACCGCGATGTCTCCCGCCATCGACGAGGTGCTGCGCAGCCCATGACATCGATTGCCCGCCAAGGGCCCAGCGGCTCCGGTCCTTCGCGGCGGCGCGCCCGGGCGGGTCGGCTGTTCGTCGCGCCCAACCTGGCCGCGGTCGCGGTGTTCATGCTGTTTCCGCTCGGGTTCTCGCTGTACATGAGTTTTCAGCGGTGGGACATCTTCAGCCCGCCGAAGTTCGTGGGCCTCAAAAACTTCCAAGAGCTGTTCACCTCCGACCCGCTGTTTCTCATCGCCGTCCGCAACACGGTGGTCTTCACCATCGGCACCGTCGTGCCGACCGTCCTCATCAGCCTCGTGGTGGCCGGTGTGCTGAACCGGAAGATCAAGGGCATCGGGGTCTTTCGCACCATCGTCTTTTTGCCCCTGGCGATTTCGTCGGTGGTCATGGCGGTCGTGTGGCAGTTCGTCTTCGACACCGACAACGGGCTGCTCAACATCATGCTCGGCTGGGTCGGGATCGGGCCCATCCCATGGCTGGTGGACCCGCAATGGGCGATGATCTCGCTGTGCATCGTCAGCGTGTGGCGCAGCGTGCCGTTCGCCGCCGTCATCCTGCTCGCGGCGATGCAGGGGGTGCCGGAGAGCGTCTACGAGGCGGCCAGGATCGACGGAGCCGGCGAAATACGGCAGTTCGCGTTCATCACGGTGCCGTTGATCAGGGGCGCGGTGTCGTTTGTCGCGGTCATCTCGATCATCCACGCGTTCCAGGCGTTCGACCTGGTCTACGTCCTCAACGGCGCCAACGGCGGGCCGGAAACCGCGACCTATGTGCTGGGCATCATGCTGTTCCAGCACGCGTTCTCGTTCCTGGAATTCGGCTACGCGTCGGCACTGGCCTGGGTGATGTTCGCCATCTTGCTGGTCTTGACCGTCGTGCAGTTGCGCCTCACCCGGCAGCGATCGCTGGAGGCTTCCGGTGGGTTCGGCTGAGCGGGTGTTCACGCGCCACGCCCTTCGCGCGGTCCTGGTCTACACCGCGCTGCTCGGCGTCGCGTGGTGCTGGCTGTTCCCGATCGCCTGGGCGGTCTCCGGATCCCTGAAGAGGGAGGGCGAGGTAGCCGAACCGAGGCTGCTGCCGGCCCACCCGCGGTGGTCCAACTACACCGACGTCTTCACGCTGATGCCGTTCTGGCGCATGTTCTTCAACACCGTGCTGTACGCCGGGTGCGTCACCGCGGGGCAGGTCTTCTTCTGCTCGCTGGCCGGGTACGCGTTCGCGCGACTGAAGTTTCGCGGCCGCGACACGCTGTTCGTGTTGTACCTCGGCACCCTGATGGTGCCGCTGACGGTCACGGTGATCCCGCAGTTCATCCTGATGCGAACGCTGGGCTGGGTCGACACCCCCTGGGCGATGATCGTGCCGGGCCTGTTCGGCAGCGCGTTCGGCACCTACCTCATGCGGCAGTTCTTCCGAACGCTCCCTACCGATCTGGAGGAGGCGGCGACCCTGGACGGCTGCTCCCCGTGGCAGATCTACTGGCGCATCCTGCTGCCGCACGCGCGGCCGGCGGTGATGGTGCTCGCGGTGCTCACCTGGGTCAACGTGTGGAACGACTTCCTGTGGCCCCTGTTGATGCTGCAGCGCAACAGCCTGGCGACGCTGACGCTGGGCCTGGTCCGGCTGCGGGGCGAATACGTCGCCCGGTGGCCGGTGATCATGGCCGCCTCCATCGTGATCATGGTGCCGCTCGTCGTCATCTACGCCGTCGCCCAACGCTCCTTCGTGCGCGGCATCGCCGTCACCGGGATGAACGGGTAGCCATGGCCTCCGTGAGCTTCGAGCGGGCGACGCGGCGCTACCCGGGAGCCGACCGGCCGGCGCTGGACGGCCTCGACCTGGTGGTCGGGGACGGCGAATTCGTCGTGCTGGTGGGGCCGTCCGGGTGCGGCAAGACGACCTCGCTGCGGATGGTGGCCGGCCTGGAAACGCTTGATTCCGGGCGCATCCTGATCGGCGACCGCGACGTCAGCCGCGTCGATCCCAAGGACCGCGACGTCGCGATGGTCTTTCAGAACTATGCGCTGTACCCGCACATGAGCGTGGCGCAGAACATGGGCTTCGCGCTGAAGATCGCCAAGACCCCGAAGGCCGAAATCCGCGAACGGGTGCTGGACGCGGCGAAACTGCTTGACCTGCAACCCTATCTCGACCGCAAACCCAAGGACCTCTCCGGCGGGCAGCGGCAGCGGGTGGCGATGGGCCGCGCGATCGTGCGCCGCCCGCAGGTGTTCCTGATGGACGAGCCGCTGTCGAACCTGGACGCCAAACTGCGGGTGCAGACCCGCAACCAGATCGCCGCGCTGCAACGGCATTTGGGCACCACGACGGTCTATGTCACCCATGACCAGGTGGAGGCGATGACCATGGGTGACCGCGTCGCGGTGCTGTGCGACGGGGTGCTGCAGCAGTTCGCGACGCCCCGCGAGCTCTACCGCAACCCCGCCAACGTGTTCGTCGCGGGATTCATCGGATCACCGGCGATGAACCTGTTCACCCTTCCGATCGTGGGTGCGTCGGTCTCGCTGGGGGATTGGCCGATCCCGGTGCCGCGCGAGATCGCCGGCACGGCGGGTGACGTCGTCGTCGGGGTCCGCCCCGAGCACTTCCAACTGGGGGGTGTCGGCGTCGAGATGGAGGTCGACGTGGTCGAGGATCTCGGCGCGGATGCCTACCTGTACGGCCGAATCACGGGTTCGGGCAATGTGATCGGCCAGCCCGTCGTGGCCCGCGCCGACGGGCGCCACCCGCCGGAGAAGGGCAGCCGCGTGCGGCTGCAGCCCGAAGCCGCCCATCTGCATTTCTTCGGCACCGACGGGCGGCGGCTTTCGTGACCATCGTCTCCGTCCGCCCGGCGCCGAACGTCGAGTTGTGGGGCCGACTTTCCGCGATTTTGCCCAACACGTCGACGTTGGGCGCCCGATATCGAGCCGGCCCTAGTCGCGCGCGCAGCCGATCGCATGCAGCCGGCGCTGCACGCGCGCGATGTCGCCTTCCGAGGGCAGCTCGTTGGTGACGTAGGTGATCGCCACCCCGACGTCGGCGGCGCTGATCGGCCGGCACCTGCGCATGATCAGTTCTCTTGTGATGGCGGTGATCTCGTCATTGGATACGCGCCGATGCGGCAAAACCGTCGGCGGGACGTAGCCGGCGCGCAAAAAAGCGACGAAGCTCGACACCCAATGGGACAGGTCCATAACGTCACCTCACTCACCGCCACACGCTGTGCATTAGCGGCATCTAGCAACTTATCAGCGGCAGCGCCAACTGCCCGGTAAGACAACGCAGTTACTTACGACTATTTATGAATTTTTCAGTCTTGCGCCCGAATCCTTAGCGCTTTAACAATTTCGGGTTCCTGGGACTTCTGGTGCCTTCCAGGCGTGCCGTAACGGCGTTTGGCCGCAACGCTTCCTAGTATTGCCGGGTGCAGGATCGCCATGAAACCTCGAAAACCCACGTCCTCGCCCCGGGCCGGCGCAAACCCCGTTCGACCGAGCACCCGGCCGAGCGCGGCCTGGTGGTCGAGGACGCGGAAAGCGGCTACGTCGGTGCGGTGGTGCGCGTCGAATACGGTCGCGTCGACCTGGAGGACCGGCACGGCCGCACCCGCGGCTTTCCCCTCGGCCCCGGCTACCTGATCGACGGCCGCCCGGTGATCCTCACCGCACCGCGTCGCCCGGCACCCCGCGCCGCGGCCCGGACGGCGTCCGGCTCGGTCGCCGTGCCGGGTGCCCGGGCCAGGGTCGCGCGCGCCAGCCGGATCTACGTCGAGGGCCGGCACGACGCGGAGTTGATCGCGCAGGTGTGGGGGGAGGACCTGCGCATCGAGGGTGTCGTCGTCGAGCACCTCGGCGGCGTCGACGACCTGGTGGGCATCGTCGCGGAGTTCGGGCCCGGCCCGGGGCGCCGGCTGGGGGTGCTGGTGGACCACCTGGTCGCGGGTTCGAAGGAGGCGCGGATCGCCGACGCGGTGCGCAGGGGGCCGGGCGGGGCCGACACGTTGATCGTGGGGCACCCCTACGTCGACATCTGGCAGGCGGTGAAGCCGCAGCGGCTCGGCCTGGCGGCCTGGCCGGAGGTCCCGCGCCACATGGAGTGGAAGCACGGGGCGTGCGCGGCGCTGGGCCTGCCGCACGCCAACCAGGCGGACATCGCGCGGGCGTGGCGGCGCATCCGCTCGCGGGTGCGCGACTGGAGCGATCTCGAACCGGCGCTCATCGGGCGTGTGGAGGAGCTCATCGACTTCGTGACGCAGCCGGCCGGAAGATCAGCGTGACGGCGCGGCCGAGACGATGCGAGCGACCAGCCGGCCGCCGCGGACGACGTCGACCGTCTCCCCGGCCGCGACCCGATCGAAGCATCGCCCGGCGCGCGTCCGCAGTTCGTCAAGCCCGACCCATCCGCTGGTGTTCGGTCGCGCCAGTATGGGGGCCGCCCTCCAGCTCCCGACCGACAGGATCTGCGCGACGAGCTTGCCGCGACGGACGACGTCGATCGTCTCCCCGGCGGCCACCCGTTCGAGATAGCTACACGCGTCGCTCCGAAGCTGGCCGAGGCCGATCACTGTCCGCATGTCACTCCAATTCGGGACGCCCATGGGTAGGTGCGTCCGCGCGCCCGACGCGACAATTATGACTGTACGTGCGGTCAGTGTCAACCACAGGGCCGGGACGAGTGCCGGCCGCATCGCGCGGACCAGTGGAAATCGTTGTGCGAGAGCAGGGTTAAGCGTTTGTGTACGGATGGCGTCACTGGGTGGGCGGCGCCAGCATGTCCTTCCATCCGTCGTCGCCTGTCGTGCGTGAATTCTCGACGGAGTATTTCACCCCGTCGGGCCCCACCAACAGTTCGCCGCTCTGCGGGACGTAAACGGCCGGGGGAGGCACGGCGGCGGTGTAGACACACGGATTAGGTTGCTGCCCATTGCATTCGACGGTGCCGGCCCCCGGCCGCTGCAGTGGGTCGCTGACCGGGGGCGGTGTGCCCGCGACCCTGTCGGAGGGGGCGGGGTTGAGCCCGTTGTCGACCGACGGGGCGGGTATCACCAGGCCCGGTTTCACGGGTTGGTCGCAGCGGGCCGCCGGCGCCGGACAGGTCACGATCTGGTTGGGGTCGCCGTACCACGGGTTGGTGCCCATCGGGACGTATGGCTTGGGGTCGCGGCATTCCCGTGGCGTCGCCGCGCGCTTACCGGGCACGTCGACACACGGGAGGTTGCGCGCCCCGCGCACGGCGTTGGCGGGAGCGTCCTGGGGGATCCTGCAATAGGTTCCGGACGGCATCGGCGCCAGGCTGGTATCGGCGGGAGACCGCCACTGGGCTGCCGGCAGGAACCCGGTCAGGCACGGTGGGGGCTGGTTGATGGTCAGGGAGGTGCCCAGCGAGGCGTAGCCCGGGAAGGCCGACGTCACGGTTTGGCCTTCCGAGGCGCCCTGGGGGTAGGCGACCAGCAGCTGCTCGACGCCCTTGTGGTAGCGCTTGAGCATGTCCAGCACGATCTCGAGGTTCGCCAGGGTCTGCGGCAGCGACTCGCGGATGTCGCCGAAGACCTCGTTGACCTGATCGGCGGTCGGTGCGGCGTGGGTCAGGATGCTCTGCACGTGCTGGTCGTTTTCCGCGCTTTGGGCGGCCAGGATGTCGAGGTTGTGCGACCAGCGCTCGATCGAGTCGCCGGAGTCGACCTGGCTGTCGATGACCGGCCCGGCGTTTTGCACGATGTCGTTGACATCGGAGATGTTCGCCTTGAAGTCGCCGGCGATGGCCTGCGTCGCATCGACCAGTCGCTGTAGCGCCGGGCCCAAACCGCCTACCGCCTGGGCTGTTTCGTCGAGCAGCGCGGCGATCTTGTCCTTGGGCAGCACGGCCAGGCCGCGGTTGGCCGCGTCCAGCGCCGGCCCGATCTCGGTGGGTATGGTGCCCTTTTTGATGGTCTGGCCCGGCGCGAGGTATCGGCCCGGGTTGCCCTCCGACACCAGGTCCAGATACTGCTCACCGACCGCCGACACCGAATGCACGTTCGCCGACGCGTCGATCGGGATCTGGTAGCGATCGCCGATGCTCATGATCACCCGCGCGCCCGTCGCGGCGGGCTCGACCGCGGTGACCGTGCCGATGGTTTCACCGCGATACGTCACGTTGGAGGTCTTGTACAGCCCGCCCGACGCGGGCAGCTCCGCCATCAGCGTGTAGTGGCCGATCCCCACCGCGCTGGGGATCTGCAAGTAGTACCAGCCCAGTGCGACCGCCGTGACCGCGGTCAGGACGGCGAACATGACCAGCTGGCGCTTGATGAAGGGCGTCAGCATTGCCGGTCCGCCCTTTCCACCAGTGGGCCTCCCGGGACGTCGTTGGGGTTCGGTGTGTAGCGGACGTCGGGGATCATCGTTTCGGGGTCGCGGCCCCACGCTTGCTCGAGCGCGCGCAGCGCCCCGGAGAACCCCGTACCGGTGAGGACCGCGTTGTCGACGGCGCTCATGGTCAGGTCGAGCGTCAGCGACAGGTTGAAGTAGTCGCCGCGAAATGCCTTGGGCACCGCGTCGATGTCGAACGGCCGGACGAGGATCAGCTTGAGTGCGCGAATCAGATACGGCGCCGAGCGGCCGAGTTCCCGCAGCGGGCACTGCAGCGACTGCAGGTCCTGGTGGAGGTCGCCGCGCGAGGCCGACAGGTATTGGTCGGCGAGCGCTCCCAGCCGTCCCGTCGCCTCGACCGCGTCGATCAGAAGGTGCTGTTTGTCGGCGAAATGCTTGAGCAGCGGCGGAAATTCGGTGAGAACGCGATCCAGGACGTCGGAACGGGGGCCCACGTACGCCAGCAGCCGGTTGGTGGAATCGATGGCTCGGGTGATGTCGGCGCGTTGCTCGTCGAGCCGGGCGGTGAAGGTGTCCAGCTTGCCGAGGAAGGCGCGGATCTGGTCGGCGCGCCCGTGCACGATGTTGTAGGCCTCGTTCTGCAGCACTTCGAGGTTCGGGATGCCGCCTCCGCGCAAAACGATGGCGAGACTTGCCAGCGTCTGCTCGGTGGTGGGATAGGTGGACGCATTCTTCAGCGGGATGGTGTCGCCGTCCCTCAGCGGCTCCGGGGACGGGTTGGCTGGCGCCGCCAGCTCAATATGCTGAGAACCCAGCAGGCTGGTCTGGCCGATCTTGGCGTTCGCGTTCCTGGGCAACTTGACGTTCTTGCCGAGCCGCAGCGTCAGTGTCGGGACCCAGTTCTTCAGTTCGATCGCGCGCACCGTGCCGACGAAGACGTCGGCCACCCGCACCCGGCTGTTGCTGTTGAGGGCCAGCGTGTCCGGCATCTGCACGTAGACGGTGTAGTTGCCCGGACCGGAGCCGGGGCCGCCGGGCATCGGCACGTTCGCGATTCCGTGCCACTTCGCGCACGACGTCAGCGCCACCGCGGCGCTCGCCAGGACCAGTCCCCGCCAGGCCCGGTGCCGAGCGCGAGAGGCGGACGCGCACAGCGCTTTTACGGTTTGGCGGGTTTGTGTGCCGATCACGATCCCGCTCCCGTCGCGGCGGCCACCGGTGTCGGCGCGACCGGGCCCGGGACCACTCCCGGCGCCGGTGGAGGTGGCGGGATGGGCACCTGCGGCGCCCGCAGGCCAATCGGCGGCAAAACCGGGTTCTCGTCGTAGGCGTTCGGCGGTCCCGGCGGGGTCTGCAGCCCGGGGGCGGGG
>NZ_MVHD01000140.1 GCF_002086635.1 Mycobacterium alsense
TGCACGATGGTGTCCGGCGACATCGAAGGCGACGAGCCGAGCCTGCACGTCGCCTACGTCGTCGACCAGCTCGACGCCGAGTACGTCGACGAGGACACCGCCGGGACCGAAAACCCGCCCGGCTTGGACGAAGTCGAGATCAAAACCAAGAAGCTCTACCGGCTGGTCAACCTGTCCTCGGAGCAGTGGAACCAAGAGCAGACCGCGGCCGCGATCGCGAACTCGGTAGCAACCGACCTGATCGCCAAGGCCGACGCCAGTTTCCTCGGCGAGAACACCGACCCGCTGATCGGGCTACTGCACGCCGCCGATGTCATCGACGGCACCGAAGTCGCCGACAGTCTCGACAACCTGGTGGACCTGGTCGCGACACTTGAGGCGAACCGCTCCAAGCCATCCCACATCATCCTGGACCCGCAGTCATGGGCCGCGCTCAGGAAGCTGAAGATCGGCACCACATACAACGCCGCACTCCTTGGTGCCGGGACGCACGACGCCGCCCCCATGTTGTTGGACCTGCCGGTGGTGCGCAGCCCGTTCGTCCCGGCCGGCACCGGCGTCGTCGTCGACGCCACCGCGATCGCCAGCGCAGTCGGACCTGTCCGGATCGCGACC
>NZ_MVHD01000141.1 GCF_002086635.1 Mycobacterium alsense
CGCCGGAACCGAACAGCCCCCCGCCGGCCCCGCCGTTGCCGCCGGGCGTGCCGGTGGCGCCGAGCGCGCCGGAACCCCCGGCGCCGCCGTTGCCGAACAGGATGCCGCCGGCCCCGCCCGCCGCACCGGTCCCGGCGGCGCCGTTGGCGCCGTTGCCGATCAGCGGGCGGCCGGTCGCCGCCTGGATGGGCGCGTTGATCGCATTGAGGGCCTGCTGCTGCAGGGCGTGCAGCGGGTTGGCGCTGGCGGGAGCGTTGAAGCCGTCCAGGCCCAGCAGCTGACCCGCGGTGCCGCCGGCGCCCATCGCGCCCCGCGTCTGGCCGAGGCCCCCATTGCCGCCATTGCCGCCGTCGCCGATCAGCACACCGTTGCCGCCGGCCCCGCCCGCGCCACCAACGCTGCTGACGGCCCCCTGCGCGGTGCCCCCGCTGCCGCCGTTACCCCCGTTGCCGATCAGCCCGGACGTTCCGCCGGCGCCGCCGGCCCCGCCGATGCCGCCCACCGGGGTGATGCTCTCGCCGCCGGCGCCGCCGGCGCCGCCGGGCGCCCCGACACTGAACATGCCGGCGTTGCCGCCGGCCCCGCCGGCCCCGC
>NZ_MVHD01000142.1 GCF_002086635.1 Mycobacterium alsense
GTCAGGCCCAGCTGGACCCGACGGCGCTGTCGGTGCTGGCCATGTTGTTGCCGGCGGCTTGCACCTTCTGCCCGTGGGCGTTGGCCTGCTCGTAGATCACCTGGAAGTTACGACCCAACTGGGTGATGAACTCCTGGCAGGCCACCGAACCGGCGCCACCCCAGAAGTCACCAGCGGCCAGCACATCGCGCACGATGGCCTGGTGCTCGGCTTCCAGCGACGCGGCCTGGGCACGAATCAACGCACCGTGGGCATCCACATCGCCAAACTGGTAATTGATGGTCATCTTTGCGTCCTCCTGAAATGAAAAGATCGAGACCCGGAACTAGCTGCCCAGGATTTGCTGCGAAGACTGCTCTTGCTGCTCGTAGTTGTTGGCGTCGCGGATCAAACCGTCACGCACCCCGTGCAGCATGTTCACGATGTTGCGGAACGCCTGATTCATCTGACCCATGGTGTCGTAGGAGGTCGCCTGCGCCTGGCCGCTCCAGCCCGCACCGGCGATGTTCATCGACGACGCCCACATCTTGCGCGCCTCGTCCTCCACCGTCTGCGC
>NZ_MVHD01000143.1 GCF_002086635.1 Mycobacterium alsense
TGCTCATTGGACAAAAACTGCAGCCCGGGCGCGGCCAACTCGGTGCGCATCAACAGCGCCAGCAACCCGCCGATGAAGAAGAAGATGAAGCAGGCGACGCAGTACATGATGCCGATCATCTTGTGATCGGTCGTGGTGATCAGCTTGTAGACGAGGTTCCCTTTGGGACCCGTCCGGGCCGGGTACGGACGGACGGCCTCGAGTTCTCCCAACGGGGGGGCTTCGGCTGTCAACAGCTCCTCCAAACATCCGTATCGGTCAGGGCCCGAACCCAGTATTGACACGAATCTTAACCTTCGAACAACTCGCAGTCAGGGCTGGTCCTACAAACTGTCGTAAATACCTTTGAAGTCGGCGGATGTTAGCGTCGGACCCGTGTTGGGGAGGCGAACGATCGCGGCCACGGCCGCCCTGTCCGCCGGGATCCTGGTGTGCGGCGGGTGCGGGGCGGGAGGG
>NZ_MVHD01000144.1 GCF_002086635.1 Mycobacterium alsense
GCGGGGCCGGGGGCCGGGCCCCGCTGCTGTTCGGCGGCAGCGCCGGCATCGGCGGCCACACACCCACCGCGACCGGCGGCAACGGCGGCAACGGCGGGTCGGCCACCCTGGGCGCGGGCGGCGACGGCGGCAACGGCGGGACCGCTAGTCCACAAAGCTCAAACGGCACCCTGCCCGGCGACGGTTTCGGCGGCGCCGGCGGCGACGGCGGTACCGCCGGCCCGGGCTTCACCGGCGGCAACGGCGGCTCCGGCGGCGACGTTATCGGTTCGGCGCCCGGCGCGGCCGGGGCCGGCGGCGACGGTGGCCAGGGTGGCTTCGGGGGCGGCACCGGCGGCGACGGCGGCGACGGCGGAAGCGTCGGCGTGGTCCCCAGCAACGACCCCCCCGACCC
>NZ_MVHD01000145.1 GCF_002086635.1 Mycobacterium alsense
CCGCCGGGATGATCGGCAACGGCGGCAACGGCGGCGGCGGCGGCGCCGGTGGGACCGGCGCCGGCGGCACCGGCGGCGAGGGCGTCACCCCGGGCGGCTTCGGCGGCGCCGGCGGCGACGGCGGCCACGGCGGCATGTTCTTCGGCGACGGCGGGACCGGCGGAAACGGCGGGTTCGGCGCCCAGAACGGCGGCAGGGGCGGAGCCGGGGGCGCCGCCGGCATGCTCAGTGGCTCCGGCGGCGCGGGCGGCACGGGCGGGGCCGCCGGCACCAGCATCGGGGGCCCGGGTGGCGCCGGTGGCGCCGCCGGGATGATCGGCAACGGCGGCAACGGCGGCGGCGGCGGCGCCGGTGGGACCGGCGCGGGCAGCACCGGCGGC
>NZ_MVHD01000146.1 GCF_002086635.1 Mycobacterium alsense
GTTCGGTCCCGGCGCACCCGGGGGGGTCGGCGGCAGCACCAGCGGGACGACCGGAGGTGCCGGCGGCCCCGGCGGCAACGGCGGCCTGCTGTTCGGCAACGGCGGCGTCGGCGGCACCGGCGGGGAGGGCGTCACCATTGCGGGGGCCGGCGGTGCCGGCGGCAACGCCGGCCTGCTGTTCGGTGCCGGTGGGGCGGGCGGCACCGGCGGGTTCGGCCTTGTAGCCGGCAGTGCCGGAGGTGCCGGCGGCCCCGGCGGCAACGCCGCCCCGCTGTTCGGTAACGGCGGCGTCGGCGGCAGCGGCGGGCAAGGCGTCACCACTGGAGGGGACGGCGGTCACGGCGGCGGCGCCGGCCTGTTGTTCGGTGCCGGTG
>NZ_MVHD01000147.1 GCF_002086635.1 Mycobacterium alsense
GGCGGGACGGGTGGCGCCGGCGGGGCGAGTGGGCTCTTCGGTCCCGGTGGCGGCGCCGGCGGCAGCGGCGGCGACGGCATCGAAAATGCCACCGGCGGCACCGGTGGCACCGGCGGTAGCGGCGGGCTGTTCGGTTCCGGCGGGGCCGGCGGCAGCGGCGGACAGGGCATAATTACCGGGACCGGCGGGGCCGGCGGTGCGGGCGGTCACGGCGGCCTGCTCGGAGGCAACGGTGGCTCTGGCGGTACCGGCGGGTCCGGTAGCGACGGGACCGGCGGCGCCGGCGGGGGGGGGGGGGGCGCGGGGGGGGGGGGGTGTTTTTTTTTCCCCTCTTGCGTGCCGCCCGGAGGGGGGAGGGGGAGATTGTGG
>NZ_MVHD01000148.1 GCF_002086635.1 Mycobacterium alsense
CCCAGCGCACCCAGGTTAGGAATCGCGATCGCCGGCAGACCCGGCAACGACGCCAAGAAATTCGCCGCCAGGTTGGCACCAGTCTGGATCGCCCCGTTGATGCCGGCCTGGAACGCACCGGCCAGGTTGCCCAGGTTGGCCGCGAAGCTGGCCGCCAACGCCTCACCCGTCTGGATCAAACCACCGAGGTTGGCCCCCAAATTCAAGCTGCCATTCAGCGCCGCATTCAGCGACGCGCCCAGCGACGCACCCAACCCGTTCAGCGCCGCGGACAACTCCACACCCAGCGCACCCAGGTTAGGAATCGCGATCGCCGGCAGACCCGGCAACGACGCCAAGAAATTGGCCGCCAGGTTGGC
>NZ_MVHD01000149.1 GCF_002086635.1 Mycobacterium alsense
CCCCCCCCCCCCCCCGCCCCCCGCCGTTGCCCCAGAGCAGACCGGCGGCGCCGCCCACCCCTCCGGTCCCGCCGAAGGTGCCGCCGGCACCGCCCATGCCGCCGGCCCCGCCGGCGCCGAAGAGGATGCCCGCGGCGCCGCCCGCGCCGCCGCTGGCGCCGCTGGTGCCGCCGATCCCGCCGGCGCCGCCCGTGCCGCCGTCGCCGAACAGCCCAGTGGCGCTGCCGCCCGGCCCGCCCGGCGCCCCGCTGGTGCCGCCCGTGCCGCCGGTGCCGCCCGAGCCGGCGGACCCGTAGAGGAATCCCGAATTGCCGCCGGCCCCCCCGAACCCGCCGCCGGTGCCGCCC